>DBQU01000103.1:330-15895 GCA_002305765.1 Deltaproteobacteria bacterium UBA1386 | reverse complement strand
GACCTGAGACCTGAGACCTGAGACGTGCCTTCCTACACCTTATTCCACTTCTTCCATCTCATTCCGAAGGCTTCCGCTACGGCGGGATGAGTTATCGCGCCCTTTTTCACGTTGATGCCGGAGGCTATCAAGGGGTCTTTGGATGCTGCCTTTATCACGCCCATGGATGCTATGGTCTCGATGTAAGGAAGTGTGGCGTTGGTCAGGGCAAAGGTGGACGTCCTCGGGACCGACGCGGGCATGTTCGGAACGGCGTAATGAATGACGTCGTAGAGCTTATAGCTGGGTTCGCTGTGGGAGGTGGGCCGTATCGTTTCCACGCAGCCTCCCTGGTCGACGGAGACGTCGACGATGACGGAACCCGGTTTCATGAGGGCCACCATCTGTTCGGAGACGAGAACGGGGGCCTTCGCCCCGGGTACGAGGACAGCGCCGATGAGGACATCGGCGTACTGGATCGCCCGCCGGATCGCGTGGCTCGTCGAATAGACCGTCATGACCTTGCCGTGCATGATATCGTCCACGTATCTCAGCCGGTGCTGGGAGATGTCGATGACGGTCACATGGGCGCCGAGACCCGCGGCGATGCGGGCCGCATTGATACCCACGACTCCGCACCCGATAATAACGACATCCGCCGGGGGTACGCCGGGAACGCCGCTCAGGAGGACGCCCCGTCCGCCGTGGTCCGATTCCAGGAAACGCATGGCGATCTGGACGGAGATCCTTCCTGCCACCTCGCTCATGGGAATGAGCAGGGGAAGACGGCCGAACATATCCTCCATGGTCTCGTAGGCCACGGCCGTCACCTTTTTCTTAACAAGCCCATTCGTCAGTTTCTCCGACGAGGCCAGGTGAAGATAGGTGAAGAGTGTTTGTCCCTCCTGAAGAAGGGAAAGCTCAGTGTCGAGAGGCTCCTTGACCTTCACGATCATATCCGATCTGGCATAGACCGTTCTCTTCGATTCGACGATCTCGGCCCCTTCCCGCGCGTATTCCTCGTCGGTGAGACCGCTTCCCACCCCCGCTCCCTCTTCGAAAAGTATGTGATGACCCGCGGAGACGAGGGTGTGGACGCCCGCCGGTGTCATGGAAACCCTGTTCTCGCCTTCCTTGATCTCTTTCGGTACTCCTATGATCATTCTTCCTCCATATCAGATAGCGTTTCGACGACAGGCTCTATTCACGAGGCTTCCGTGAACCGCCATTTACAGAAGCAATCCTCTGGATGCTCGTCGGGAGGGGCGAAGAGGCATTCCACCTTTATTGAAGGGTCCACGGCCCGGGCTATGCTCTCAAACTCCCCGTGATGCATGTGCTTGCAGACAAACTCCCCAAGGCCCCGTTTCAGGCGCGCCTCCTGCGTCGGGCAGTGGGGAACGGTAACGATGACCTCTGAGTCCTTCTCCTCGAACTTGTACTCGACGAGGATCGTCCACGGAAAGAGCTTCAGCACCTTTGTAAAACCCTTGAGGCCCTTTTCGGTGATGCCGAAGCGCTGCAGCAGGTCGCGGGTTCCCATTTCGGGCACGCGGGACCAGACCTTTTCGTTAATGCGCTCAGCCTGTTCCTGGCCGAAGGTATCACTGACATATATGAACCAGAAGGCGTCCATAAGACGATAATGCCACAGGAGGAAGGTCAGGTAGTCCCGCAGTTCGTCTTCCTTCATAGTGTCAAAAACGGAAAGGTCCATCATGTTCCTCCTCAATTTTAGTGAATCACGACAACGTTTATTGTAAATTAGTTCAACACCAAAAGACAATGAAGACGAGCCTTTTTGACAGAAAAATATTCTCGTGGTGTCTCTTTGACTTCGCGAACTCAAGTTACTCGGCGGTCATCGCGGCGGTAATATTTCCCGTGTACTACACGACGGTGGTAGTCGGGAACGACGCGAACCTGGGTGACCTGTGGTGGGGAAGGGCCATATCGGTGAGCATGGCCTTTGTTGCCTTGAGCTCCCCGTTCCTCGGAGGGATCTCGGATTACGCAAGGGCGAAGAAGAAGTTTCTCGTCGCCTACACGCTGCTGTGCGTTCTCGCTACCGCGTTTCTGGCTTTGGTGGACAGGGGAATGGTGATGGCAGGGTTCGTTCTGCTCGTACTTGCCAATGTGGGTATGGAGGGCGGGATAGTATTCTACAATTCCTTCCTCAATGACATAGCCGACAACGAACATCAGGGGAGGGTATCGGCCTGGGGATACGCCACGGGTTATCTCGGGTCGATAATCTCACTCGCCGTCGCGCTCGTTCTGGTGAAGACGGACCATATCACCTTTGTCTGGCCCATGGTGGCGGTCTTCTTTGTCATGTTCTCCCTCCCGGCCTTCATCTTCCTTCCTGCCGACCAGGGAAAGGGACAGAAGCTGTCAAAGGCGGCCCGGGATGGTTTTGCCACGACATGGGGGGTCTTGAAAAGGATGTGGTCGGACAGGGACCAGCGCAGGTTCCTTCTGGCCTACTTCCTGTACGAGGACGGGGTCAACACGGTGATCGTTTTTTCGAGTATCTTTGCCTCCACAACGCTCGGGTTCACATCGGAACAGCTTATAGGGCTCTATCTCGTCGTCCAGGTGACGGCCCTGGCGGGCGCGTTCCTCATGGCGCGGCCGATAGACTACTGGGGGCCGAAAAAGGTCGTCTCGCTGTCCCTCATACTATGGATGGTTGTCACCATAGTGGTCTATTTCATCTATAGCAAGGCCTTCTTCTTCGTGGCGGCGTCCATGGCCGGCCTCGGTCTCGGCACGATCCAGGCCGCGACACGCGCCTTTTTCGCCCAGTTCATCCCTCCGGGAGACGAATCCAAGTACTTCGGCGTGTACAGCCTTGTGGGGAAAACGTCCGCGGTCGTCGGCCCCCTCATCTTCGGGACCGTGTCCTCGATGACAAACAACCAGCGCCCGGCCGTGGCGGCGATATCCGTGCTCTTCATAACAGGTTGCATCATCCTCCAAACGGTGCGGGGCGGAAAGGCGAATGTAAGATAGAAGCCCCCGTCGCAGGTCGCAGGCCGCATGTCACACGTCAAAACCTGAAAATGCAGTTGGAGTGTGCCGCCCTGACCTGAGGCCCGAGACTTGTGACCTGCGACTAATAGTCTTCCTTCTTGAATTCTCTCGTGATGATGTCCTTCAGGGACGCGGTGATGTCCTTGCCTTCATAGACTATGTGGTAGAGTTCCTCCGTGATGGGCATCGGGACGCCTAACCTGGCGGCGAGGTTGTAGGCGGCGTTTATCGTGTAGTAGCCCTCTACGACGGTCTTTTGAGAGGCGATGATGTCCGCCGAGCTTCTCCCCTTGGCGAGTTCGATTCCGAAGACCCTGTTCCTGCTGAGGTTTCCGTATGATGTGAGAATGAGGTCGCCCATGCCGGATAACCCCATGAAGGTGGTCTCGCGGGCGCCCATGGCGAGGCCGAGGCGTTTTATCTCGGCCAGGGCGCGTGTCGTGAAGGCAGCCTGGGTGTTCGTGCCGAAACCGAGGCCTTCGATGATCCCGGAACCTATCGCCATGACATTCTTCAGGGCGCCTCCCAGCTCCACGCCCGTTATATCGTCGACACGGTACACGCGGAAGTAGTCGCTGTGAATGCGCTCCTGGAGGTTGAAGGAAAGGTCCATGTTCCTCGAGGCGACGACGGTGGCGGTAAAGAGGCCCCGGGCGACCTCCAGGGCGAAGGAGGGGCCTGAAAGGGTTGCTATCGTCTCGCCGGTGGAGCCCGTTATCTCCTCCACCACCTCGTTCATGAGTTTCAGCGTCGAGCGCTCGATGCCCTTCGTGAGGATGAGGACTTTCTTGTTCCGCAGACGCGCGGCAACGGGGGTCAGCGTGTCGCGCAGCGCAAAGGATGGCGTGGCGATAACGACGGTGTCCGAGAAGTCCGTGGCCTCTTGAAGGTTATCAGTATGGTCGATGGCCTCGTCAAGCCTGAAACCGGGAAGGAATGCCGTGTTCTCCCGGCGTTCGCGAAGATCGGGAAGAAGCTCCTTCTCATAGGCCCACAGGAGCACCTTCTCTCCTGTTCGGGCGAGGTGGATGGCGAAGGCCGTTCCCCATGCCCCCGCGCCGATGACACCTATCTTCATTCGTTCCCGTCCGTTGGGTTCATGCCCTCCTCGACGATGTCGTCGGCCGCCTCCACGATGGCAACGCCGCTTATGACCTCACCGTCGCGCAGCCCCATGAGCTTGACACCAAGGCCTCCGCGCTTTTGCACGGGTATGTTGCTGGAACGGAACCTGATGGTGCGCCCGGTGTCGGTGACGAGGATGACGTCCTCTTGCTCGCTCAGGCGGTTGAGACTGACGACGCTGCCGTTCTTTATCCCGCACCTGACGTTGATGATCCCCGAGCCGCCGCGTGCCTGCAGACGGTAGTCGGAGCAGGGGGCGCACTTGCCGTAGCCCTTTTGCGTCACGGTAAAGATCGTGCACGATTCATTGACCTGTTCCACAGAGACAACCTCGTCGGAGGCCTTTTTGAACCGGATGCCGCGGACGCCATAGGCGGACCGGCCCATGGGCCGTATCTCGGTCTCGTTGAATCGTATCGCGAGGCCGAATTTCGTGCCGATCATGATCTCCCCGTCCCCGGCCGTCTCGAGGACGCTGATGAGGCTGTCGTCGTCGGGCAGGGTTATGGCCTTTATGCCCGTGGACCTGATGTTCTTGAGGAGGTCGAGGCTGAGTCGCTTGACGTGGCCTTTCTTCGTCGTGAAGAAGAGGAACCGGTCAGGCGCATAGTCCTTGACGTGGGCGACCGCCGTTATGCGTTCGTCTTTCTCAAGGTTGATAAGGTGAACGACGGGTTTTCCCTTCGACGTGAGGGAGGCTTCCGGGATGGTATGGACCCTTACCGCGTGGACCTTGCCGATATTCGTGAAGAAGAGTATGTTGGAGTGGGTCGACGCGATGTAGAGGTGGTCGACGAAGTCTTCCTCCCGGACCACGATGCCCGTTCTTCCTTTGCCGCCACGCATCTGGTTCCTGTACTGGTCGAGGGACGTCCTCTTTATGTACCCCTTGTTGGTGATCGTGACGACCACCTCTTCTTCCTTGATCATGTCCTCGAGGGTTATCTCGGGGACGTAATCGGCGATCTCCGTCAGGCGCTTGTCACCGTACTTGTCGCGCATCTCGATAAGTTCCGTCTTCACGATGTCGATGAGGAGAGACTCGTCGGCCAGTACCCGCCTTAAACGGTCGATCTCGTCGGACGTGTTCTTGTGATCGTCGAGTATCTTCGTCCTTTCCAGGGAGGTCAATCGCTGGAGCCGCATCTCGAGGATGTTTGTCGCCTGTTTCTCGGAAAAGCCAAAACGGGCGATGAGGGCCTCGCGGGCCTCGGGTGTGTTGGCGGAACCCTTGATGATGGCGATCACCTCGTCGATGTGATCGAGGGCGGTCTTGAGCCCTTCGAGGAGATGGAGCCTGTCCAGAGCCTTGTTGAGCTCGAAGGTCGACCTCTTCGTGACGATCTCCTTGCGGAACTCGACGAACTCGTGGAGCATTTCCTTCAGGTTCAGCAGTTTTGGTTCGTTGTTGACGATGGTGAGGAAGATGATGCCGAAGGTCGTCTGGAGCTGGGTGTGCTTGTAGAGCTTGTTGAGGATGGGTTCGGGTATCTCCCCCTTCTTGAGGTCGATGACTATGCGCATTCCCTCCCTGCTCGATTCGTCCTTGATGTTCGATATGCCCTCGATCCTCTTCGCGTTGATGAGCTCGACGATGTTTTCGATCAGGCGGGCCTTGTTCACCTGGTAAGGTATCTCGGTGATGACGATGGCCTCTCTGCCGTCCTTCTTTCTTTTTTCGATGTCTGCCTTGGCGCGCAGGACTATGTGTCCCCTGCCGGACTGGTAGGCCTCGACTATCCCCTGCCTTCCGTAGATGATGCCCTGCGTCGGGAAGTCGGGTCCCGGGATTATCTCCATGAGCTCGGACAGCGGGATGTCCCTGTTCTCGATGAAGGCGACAAGCCCGTTGATGACCTCCTTCAGGTTGTGGGGCGGGATGTTCGTTGCCATGCCGACGGCAATACCCGAAGAGCCGTTGATGAGGAGGTTGGGCAGGCGGGACGGAAGGACCATGGGCTCCACGAGCGAGTCGTCGTAGTTGGGCCTGAAAAGGACGGTGTCCTTTTCTATGTCCCTGAGGATCTCCTCGGCGACGCGGGACAGGCGTATCTCCGTGTACCGCATGGCCGCGGGGGCGTCACCGTCGACGGAGCCGAAATTGCCCTGACCGTCCACCAGGGGATAGCGGAGAGAGAAATCCTGGACCATCCTGGTGATGGCGTCGTAGACCGCCTGGTCCCCATGGGGATGGAACTTACCTATGACGTCACCGACGACCCTTGCCGACTTCTTGTAGGGCTTGTCGTGGGTGTTGTTAAGCTCGTACATGGCGTACAGTATTCGTCTGTGAACAGGTTTCAGCCCATCCCTGATATCGGGCAGCGCACGGCCGATTATGGTGCTCATGGCATAATCGAGGTATGAACGCTTCATCTCCTCTTCTATCGGGATGGTAACGACAGATGACTGCATTGTGATCCTCCGGGATACTTCGTAAATTTTTGCTTTAATGTACCATATTCCGCGAGGGGTGTAAATGAAAGGGACGGCAGGATGCCCGCACGCGAGGAACATTTACAGGAAGCAGTTGACAACCGCCGGACCGTCGTGGAAGAATAATGTCAATGAAATACCTTGCCATCATTGCCGCCGTGGTGTCCCTTGCCCTCATCCTGCCTTCCTGCAGCAAGGAGGAGAAGAGCCTCAAGGAGGAATTGAGGGTCATGAAAGAGGAGAACAACTTCCTGAAAGCCGAGAATATCGCTCTCAAGAAAGAGGTCGAGGAGCTTTACAAGAAACTCGAGGAGAGGGACAAGGCCAGGGTGGCGCCCGAGACACAGGTGAAGCCCGAGGCGCTGAAAAAGGACACGAAACCTGCCGCGGCGGAGAGGCCTGAAAGGCCGGGCGCGGAGAAGAGGAAGCCGGAGACCGAGACACCGCGATGATCCGGGACCTTCGGGTGTTGTGAACCGCACATTTGCAGGAATTATCCTCAAAAAACAGTGATGGACCGCAAGAGGAACATATCCCTTGTCGTGGAATACGACGGGACGAACTATCACGGCTGGCAGTGCCAGCCCAACGGCGTTACCGTCGAAGAGACGCTTAAAGGGGCTATTGAGAGGATACTCGACCACCCTGTCAAGATGTACGGTGCCGGGAGGACCGACGCGGGGGTGCATGCCTTCGGTCAGGTCGTCAATTTCGTCACGGAGAAAGGGATAGACCTCACCAGTCTGACCCGCGGTCTCAACAGTATGCTGCCCGACGACATCCGGGTCGGGTCGGCGATGGAGCGGGACCTGTCCTTCCATGCCAGATACTCGGCAAGGAGCAAGACCTACGTGTACACCATTCACAACGCGCCGCGTCATTCCCCGTTCTCCGTGCGATATTCCTGGCACGTACCTTATGGCCTCGACAGCGCGCTCATGAACAAGGGGGTGAGGTCCCTGATCGGCAAACGCGATTTCGCCTCTTTCAAGAAGAAGAAAGAGCCCTATCGAAGCTCCGAGAGGGAGATCCTGATGGCCGGGGTGAAGAGAAGGGGGAGTTTCATCCATATCGTCATCGAGGCGACGGGTTTTCTGCGCTACATGGTGAGAAACATAGTGGGCACCCTCGTGCTGCTCGGGGAAGGCAGGATAACCCTCGAGGAGTTCGGCGATATCGTTGAGGCAAGAGACCGGGACAGCGCCGGCCCGACCGCCCCTCCGCAGGGGCTTTTTCTGAGAAGGATCAGGTATTGAAAACCTTTCAAGAGTTCAAGGGTTCAAGAGTTCAAGGGTCCCAGGGACTGTCGTTCCGGGGCAGGGTGATCCGTGGGTGATCTTAATCTTGCCGCCACAGCGGCCTTCGGTCTGGAATCCGTGGTGGCCCATGAGTTGAAGCGTCTCGGCCTGGAAAAGACGGGGACCGAGAACGGCCGGATATCCTTTCCGGGCACCGAATCGGATGTTGCAAGGGCCAATATATGGCTAAGGTGCGCCGACAGGGTCCTCATCGAGATGGGGCGGTTCCCCGCGTCCGATTTCGAGGAGCTCTTTCAGGGTGTCCTCAAGGCGCCGTGGGGGGACATCCTGCCCCGCGACGCGGCCGTTCATGTCACGGGCAGATCGGTGCGGTCGAAGCTCTCCAGCGTGCCCGCCTGTCAGTCCGTCGTCAAGAAGGCGATCATCGAGGCGCTGAAAAGGACGTATCGCGGCGGGACCTTTCCGGAAACGGGACCGCGTTTCAGTGTGGACGTATCCCTGAACAGGGATGTCGCGACCATAGACATGGATTCCACGGGGGCGGGTCTCCACAAGAGGGGATACCGGAGCGCGGCGGGCGAGGCCGCCCTCAAGGAGACGCTCGCGGCGGGGCTGGTGTACCTAAGCCGGTGGAAGCCGGACACCGTCCTTGCGGATCCCTTCTGCGGTTCCGGGACCATAGCCATCGAGGCGGCGATGATGGGCAGGAACATCGCCCCCGGCACGAATCGGCAATTCGCTGCGGAACAGTGGCCGTTCATCCCCTCGCGGGCCTGGGACGATGCACGTCGGGAGGCCGGGGCTGCCGGAAACAGGGAGAAACTCCATATCTTCGCCTCCGACATCGACGAGGGCGTCATCGTGAAGGCGCGGCGCAACGCGCGCCATGCCGGCGTCCTCTCCGCCATCACTTTCAGGAACGGCGATTTTCGGGACCTGCCTATCCCGGGCCCGGAGGGCAAGGTCATCTGCAACCCGCCCTATGGCGAACGGTCGGGAGACAGAAAGACCGCCGCCGAACAGGCGAGGGACATGGGCGCGCTTTTCGCCGGGTTCCCGGCATGGTCCTTCTTCATCCTGACGGCATTCCAGGACTTCGAAAAACATTACGGACGACACGCCGACAGGAACCGCAAGCTCTACAACGGCAGGATACAGTGCTATCTGTACGAATACGGTTCCAAGTTCAAGGTTCAAGGTTCAAGGGAAAAGGCGTAGAGACGGTTTCAAGTCTCAGGGCTCAAGTCTCAGGCAAAGGACCCCTGGCGTAAAAGTTCCTGCCTTCCCGGACGCCCTGTCCAGCAACTGCTTGTTGTATTCTCCTTGAAACCTGGAACCTGGAACGGTCCTCTACGTTATTTCCGCCGTGCAGTGGGCGCACTTTGTTGCTTTCACGGGTATTGTCGAGAGACAGTACGGGCATTCCTTCGTGTCGGGTTCCGCGGGAGGGGGCTCCTTTTTGAGCCGGTTGACCCTCTTCACGAGGATGAACACGCAGAAGGCGACGACGAGAAAGCTGATAACGGTGTTGAGAAAGAGGCCGTAATTGATCGTCACCGCGCCGGCGGCCTTGGCCAGCGCGAGCGTTGGGTAAGGTCCCGGGACCTTGCCGTCCTTCAGGACGGCGAAGAAGTTGGCAAAGTCTATATTGCCGAGGAGAAGACCGATAGGCGGCATGATGATGTCATCGACAAGGGATTTCACGATGGTGACGAAGGCGGCGCCGATAATGATGCCCACGGCCATGTCCACCACGTTGCCCCGCATGATGAATTCTTTGAATTCTTTTCCCATGGATACCTCCTTGAGTCCTGATCGTGCGTTTAAGAATATTCTACCCCAACAGACGCCCCTTCGGGTCAAAAAATCGCTTGGAACGGGCCGTACCATAGTGTTACAAGGAAGAGAGAAGGAGGGTTCATCGATGAAGAAGACCGGATTCATAGGGCTTGGACATTTGGGAAAGGCTATGGCGAAACGTCTTATCGCGGAAGGGGTGGACCTTGTCGTCTGGAACAGGACCGTTGAAAAGACTCAGGACCTTGGGGTAGAGGTGACGGCCTCGCCCGCCGAGGTGGCGAACAAGGGGGATGTCATCTTTCTGAATCTATTCGACAGCGCGGCCGTGAGGGCGGTGCTTACGGGCCCCGGGGGTCTCCTCGAGGGGGATGTCGCCGGAAAGGTCATAGTCGACACGACAACGAACCATTTCGTCGATGTCCTCGGCTTCCATGAGGCGTGTTCGAAGAAGGGGTGTGCCTACCTCGAGGCGCCCGTGCTGGGAAGCGTCATTCCGGCTTCGCAGGGAAATCTGGTGATCCTTGTGAGCGGCGAGAACGGGGCCTTCGAAAAGGCCAGGCCCCATCTCGAGAGGTTGGGCAGGAACATCTTCTTCCTCGGGGAGAAGACCCTCGCGAACAGGATGAAGCTTGTCAACAACCTCGTCCTGGGGACCTTCATGGCCGTCATCGCCGAGGCGACGGCGCTTGGCGAGCGATCGGGGATAGCGAAGGAGACGGTCCTCGATATCCTGTCCGCCGGGGCCGGCAACTCGGGGGTCATGAACGCGAAGAGGGAGAGGATCCTCAAGGAGGATTTCAGCACTCACTTCTCTGCCGCCCTCATATATAAGGACCTTCATTACCTCCAGGACCTTGCCCGTACCCTGAGGGTGCCCCTTTTTACGGGTACGGTGACGAAGGAGGTCTTTGCCCTGACCTTCAAGGAGAACAGGGAATCTCTCGACATGTCGGTGGTGTACGAGGTGATAAAGACGGGTCATGGGTAATAGGTGCCAGGTCATGGGAAGGGAAGGGCCTCTGCTGTTGCCCATAACCTGTCTCGTTTGACATCTCAGACTTTGCTCTGGTAACGTTTCATTAGGGCAGGGTCGAGACAGAATCTCATCGGGAGGAACAATGAAGATAGCATTGGTTGTCATCATGACGGTTAGCCTGATCTGGACAGCAGGAACGTGGGCCGGCCCCCTCGACGATCTCTTGAAGGGGGTCAAGCTGCCGGCGGCGCGAAGCGGCGGCGGTGCCGACGAAGCGACCACGGCCTCGGGCCTCAAAGAGGCCCTCTCCATTGGGACAGGCAACGCCGTCGCGTCCGTGTCCAGGATCGACGGGTATTTCGCCAACCAATTCATCAAGATCCTGCTCCCGGAGAATATCCAGACCATAGCGGACGTCCTGGGGAAGGTCGGCTACCAGAAGAAAGTGGATGCCTTCATCCTTAGCATGAACAGGGCCGCCGAGAACGCGGCTCCGAAGGCGAAGAAGTATTTCGTGGATGCCATAAAGCAGATGACCTTCGAGGACGCCATGGGGATATTGCGCGGGGGCGACACCTCAGCCACGGAGTACTTCAAGTCGAAGACGCAGCAGAAGCTCTACAACGAGTTCAAGCCCTCCATATCGGCGAGCATGAACAAGGTCGGCGTGACGCGGTCATACAAGGACATGGTGGGAACCTACACCTCATCCATACCCTTTGCCAGGGTGGATTCCCTCGACCTCGACCACTACGTCACGACGAAGGCCCTCGACGGTCTTTTCTACATGATAGGCCAGGAAGAGAAAAAGATCCGCACCGATCCGGCGGCAAGGGTAACGGACCTCCTGAAGACGGTGTTTGGGAAGTAGAGAAGACAGCTTGAATCGCTTGAATAGCTTGAGTCGCTTGAGGGTTAGGACCCAAAGACCCTTTTCGTGCTGGCCGCGTTCCCGAAAAGCATCTGTTGTTCTTTTACTCTCAAGCCATTCAAGCGACTCAAGCGATTCAAGCCGCCTTTAGATCTTCTTCAGGGTGTACTTCCTCGTTCCCAGTCCCATTTTCCCGGCGTGGTCGAGCTGGATGTTCCAGTCTATTTCGGGGAAGAGGGCTCGCCATTTGTCCTCGCCTTTGTGGAGGGTGTGCCCGATGGCCGTGCAGGGCAGGGACGTCTCATTGTTGACCATGTCACAGGACGCGGCGTCGATGGCAACGGGATCGTCGGAGGCGAGAATGCCGATGTCCCTGACTATGGGCGCGTCCGTGTTGGGATAGCAGTCGCAGGCCGGGCTCACCTGGACGACGAAGTTGATGAAGAGCGACTTCTTCTTTTTCCCCGTGAGGGCGCCAAGCGCGTACTCGATCATCTTCTTCTGGAAAATGTCGGGAGATTCGTTCCATTGGATCTCGATAGCATTGAAGGGGCAGATGAGGATGCACTCTCCGCAGCCAATGCATTTCCTGCCGTTGATCGAGGCCTTTTTTGACACCATCGAGATGGCTTCGGCAGGGCAATAGCCCGTGCAAAGCTTGCATCCGCGGCATGTTTCCACGTTCACTTTGGGCGAGACCGTCGAGTGCTGGACCAGCTTTCCTTCCCTCGTGGCGCACCCCATGCCCAGGTTCTTGAGGCAGCCGCCAAACCCGGAAAGCTCGTGGGCCTTGAAGTGCGTGATGGCGACGAGGGCGTCGGCATCGGCGATCTCTTTCGCTACGTGCGCCTCTTTCAGTATCTCTCCGGTGATGGGTACCCGCGTCCCGCTCCCCCCCTTAAGGCCGTCGGCTATAACAATGGGACATTCGACACTGGAATAGCCGAACCCGTTGTGCACGGCCGTGGCGAGATGGCTGACGGTGTCGCTTCGCGAGCCCTTGTAGAGGGTGTTGGTGTCTGTGAGAAACGGCTTGGCCCCGGTTTCCCTCAGCCGTTTCGCTATCCTTCTGAGGAATACGGGTCTCAGATACGACGTGTTCCCGAGTTCGCCGAAGTGCACCTTGATGGCTACGAGATCGTTCTCTAATATTTTCCTGTCAAACCGTGTTGCGTTCATGAGGTCGACAACCTTGTCGAGGAGATTGCGGTTTGGCGTCGTTCGCAGATCCGTGAAATACACCGTGCTCATGGAGGCTCCTTTTTTATTCCCTTTACAGGGAAATTATGTTAGAAGTTAGGCGATTTTGTCAACAATTAAGGAGGTTAGACGGATGCTGAATCTTTCTGATAAACACGGCATGATACAGAAGATCGCCGAAAAACTGGCCAGGGAGAAAGTGGCCCCCCGCGCAAAAGAGATCGATTCCACGGGCGCCTTCCCCTGGGACCTTGTGGATATATATAAGAAGCATGGTTTTCTCTACCTCATGCTTCCCGAGAAGTTCGGTGGCCTGGATGGTGACATCACGTCCCTGTGTCTCGTGATAGAGGAATTGGCGAAAGTGTCCGGAGCATCCTCCCTGATACCCCTGGCCCACAATGTGGGCGTTATGCCTATCATGATAGCTGCGAACGACGAGCAGAAGGAGTATATCTACGGCAAGCTTTGCGAGCCTGACAAGATGTATGTCGTGGCCTTCGCGCTCACCGAGCCTGATGCCGGTTCCGATGCGTCCCACATGAGGACGACGGCGGTGAAAGAGGGCGATCATTACTACCTCAACGGGAAGAAGTCGATGATCACCAACGGCGCCAACGCGCAGTTCTTTTCGGTATTTGCCTCGACGAACCCCGCCAAGCGGACCCAGGGGATATCGGCCTTCTACGTCGAGAAGGACTACCCGGGGGTCATCATCGGCAAGAGCGAAGACAAAATGGGCATGATCGGTTCGGATATAACCGAGATCATATTCGACAATGTGAGGCTGGAAAAAGAGAACCTGATGGGGAAGGAGGGGCAAGGATGGGATATTGCCATGTCGACCCTCAACCTTTCCCGTCCCGCTGTCGGGGCTCAGGCGGTGGGCATCGCGCAGGGGGCCCTCGATTTCGCCGTTGAATATGCCTGGAAGAGGGTGCAGTTCGGGCAGAAACTGGCGGATTTCGAGGGTATCCAGTTCATGGTTGCCGACATGGCCACAGGCGTCGAGGCAGCCAGGGCCCTCGTCTATGACGCGGCCCACCTCCTTGACATGAAGGTCTACGAAAGGGACAAGATGAGCGCCATCGGTGTCGACAAGCTCTCCGCCATGGCGAAGGTCTATTCCGCCGACGTGGCGATGAAGGTCACGACGGACGCGGTCCAGATACTCGGCGGATACGGCTACACCAAGGAATACCCCGTGGAGCGCATGATGCGCGACGCAAAGGCCACCCAGATATACGAAGGCACCAACCAGGTGCAGAGGGTCGTCATAGCCAGGGACATCTTCAGGAACAGGATGGGGTAAGGACGGGACCAAAGGCGGCTTGAATGGCTTGAGTCGCTTGAAAGTACAAAAAAATGAGACAAGAAAACCCCGGAGCATCATCCGACGCTCCGGGGTCTTTTATTGTCTTTTAACCCTCAAGCCATTCAAGCGACTCAAGCCGCCCTTACCCCATCTTTTCCACGAATTCGAAGACGGGTATGGCGGACAAGGTCGTTATTTCCACGGTGCCGCGGGCGCCGAGTTCGGTGGATACGCGGGCGATCGTTTCGTTGTCGGGTGCTTCAACGATGTTGATGAAATCGTACATGCCCAGAGTGGCATACTGGGCAAGGACCTTCGCGCCCATCTTCTCGATCTCCTGATCCACCTCCCTGATGCGCTCGGGATTGTTCTTGATCGTCTTTCTGCCTTCATAGGTCAGCTTGCTCACGAGTATATATATTGGCATGTGGCCACCCCCTTTCTCCACAATATTATAATATGGTCTGCTCCAATGCAACACGTTTTTCTATCACGCCGCCCCCGGCGACGATGTCGTCACGATAGAGCACCACTGACTGGCCGGGCGTGACGCCGTCGACGGTTTCGGCGAACCTGACCGAAAGGATGCCGCCGCGCATGGCGCAGGCGCAGGCCCTGTCGGGCTGACGGAAACGGACCCTGGCGTTTAAACCCTCGCCCAGGGGAAGGTGGATCGAGACATCCCGGGCGGTCAGGGCATCAGCAGCGAGGTCTGCTTTCGTGCCGACAACGACGGTGTTCTCGTCGGCCCGGATGTCTACGACGTAGAGTGCCTCCCTGTAAGGGATGTTTATGCCCCTTCGCTGTCCGATGGTGAAGAGGTGGACGCCTTCATGGCGCCCGAGAAGCGTACCGTCCGCAAGGTAGACGCACCCCGGCCGGGGTTTGATGAACCGGGACAGGAAATCCGTGTACCTTCGGCCGGCGAGGAAGCACACATCCTGACTCGGGCGAGACCGGGGAACACGCAGCCCCTCGTTCCGGGCGAGGGCCAGCAACCCCTCCCTGGTATGGTCCCCGAGAGGGAAGACCGTTTTCAGGAGCGTCTCCCTCTCGATGGAGTAGAGGAAGTAGGACTGGTCCTTGTTCGTGTCCCTGCCCTTCCTGAGAAGTACGTCCCCGTCCTGGCGCTGGGTGCGCGCGTAATGCCCGGTGGCCACCATGTCCGCCCCCATTTCCACGGCCCGATCGTGGAAAGCGCCGAACTTCACGAACCGGTTGCACAGGACGCAGGGGTTGGGAGTGGTGCCCCGGCGGTAGCCTTCTATGAAGGGCTCTATGACGCGCCCGGCGAAGATGTTGCTGAGATCGACCACATGATGCGGCAGACCGAGGTCGCGACAGAGGTCGCGCGCCTCCGCTGCGGCGGACCGCGAACCTGACCGTGCTGGGTCCCGGTCGTCGAAGAAGGATCCTTCGAAGAGCGTGAACGTCATCCCCACGACTCGGTGACCCGCCTTCTTAAGGAGGTAGGCCGCCAGGAAGCTGTCAAACCCCCCGCTCATGGCGACAAAGATCGTTTCCATCACCCATCATACCACAAAGGGGGTAATGTATCATTCTTTGTG
>DBQU01000103.1:0-136 GCA_002305765.1 Deltaproteobacteria bacterium UBA1386 | reverse complement strand
TTACCTGCGCCACCTTCTCACCGAGCTGGGAGATGTCCTCGTGTCTGTTCCCAGGACGAGAACCTACAGCCCCGTCGAGGTCATCAGGGCCTACGCCCGCCGGTCACAGGACGTGGACCGGCTTATCCTCGCCAGC
>DBQU01000057.1 GCA_002305765.1 Deltaproteobacteria bacterium UBA1386 | reverse complement strand
GGCGCTCGTCTTGGCGCCCCACAGGTCGGGACCCTTGATGAGGAAGTTGAAACGGGTCTCAGCACCGCTCATGAAGGTGTTGCCGTACTCGTCGGCAAGGACCTTGACTCCGGATGTGCTTGACCGGGAAGCGTTGACCGCGTCCGCGTTGGCGTTCTGTGAGGTCCAGCCGAGGTCGAACTTCACGAAGCCGCCGAATGTGACATCGTACCTGCTTGTCATGCTGCCTGCGTTGCTCACCACAGGAATAACAAGAAACAGCGCAAGCATAACCAATACTAACTTCTTCATTCTTGCCTCCTTAAGATTTTTTTTCGCATCCTTATACACTATTGTCGCCACTACACCTCCCTCAATTAAGTTTTTTTAATAATACCAACCCCCCCTGGGGCTGTCAAGCGAAAAATTAATATCTTTTAATAAAAAATGCAGATGATGGGTTATAGGCCATGGGTCATGGGAAGAGACCATGGAATTCTTTCCGCAATTATGAGGTTTTGCCTGTCACCTATACCCCATCCCCCATGACCCTTCTTTGGTGTTTTGCCCATCACCCATTACCTGACTTTTGTGCTATACTGTCTACCAACGAATCCAAGGAGGGGAACATGGAACCGAAAGACGTACGACTGCAAGGGTTGTTTCAGACATACGGTAAGACGATCATTCTGCCCTACGACCAGGGGCTTGAACACGGGCCGCGGGATTTCTTCAATGCCAGGTACGCCGAGGACCCCCTGCACATAATCGAGATCGCAAAGAAGGGACGGTATAATGCCGTCGCTCTTCATATCGGGAACGCGAGGCGCTACTTCAAGGACATGTATAACCAGGTACCCCTTGTCCTCAAGGTGAACGGCAAGACGGAGATACCCTCGGATGACGAACCGCTCTCCCCCATCACCGCCACCATAGACGAGGCGCTCCAGCTGTCGGCGATCGCCGTGGGCTACACGCTGTACATCGGCTCACCGAGACAGGATGAGGACATCGAGCAGTTCACCTACGTCCGTGAAGAGGCCCACAGGGCAGGTCTTCCCGTCATCGTCTGGTCCTACCCCAGAGGGCAAGAGATAGAGGCGAAAGGCGGCAAGAACAGCCTTTATGCCGTTGAATATGCCGCCCGCGTCGCTGCCGAGCTCGGCGCCGACATGATCAAGGTGAACGTCCCGAACCCGAAGAAGAATTCCGCCGTGCCGGCCCCGTACCGTGACTTCGAGACGGACCAACTGGAGGCGATCAAGAGGGTGATAAGCACGACCGGCGGCGTTCCCGTGATCTTTGCCGGCGGCGAGATGGTCTCCGATGAAGACCTCCTTGCCAAGGCAAGCTTATGCATCCGCGCAGGCGGTTCGGGCTTCATCTTCGGTCGCAATATCTGGCAGAGACCGCTCGACAATGCACTCACGATCACCCGCAGCATAAAAGAGGTGATCCGAACGGAAAGGCCGAAGAGATAGTGGGGAGACCTCCGTGGAGTCCTTCAAGGTCCTCGATCATGACGCCGACGTCCGTCTCGAGGTCTACGGGGCCTCACGGGAAGAGCTCTTCGAAAACGCCGCACGGGCGATGCTTTCCCTCATTATCGATCCCGGGAAGGTCAGACCGGCGCTTGAAAAAAGGATAACCGTCCCGGGCAACGGGGAGCTCCTCATCAATTTCCTCAACGAGCTCCTCTTTGTCTGGGATGTGGAGAGATTCATCCCCGCCGAAGTGACCGTCTCCTTTGAGAGAGAAGGCCTCGCCGCCCTTATCAAAGGTGAGCCCTTCGACGAGGACAGGCACAGCATCGAAGTGGAATTAAAAGCGGTCACCTACCACAAGTTCGCCATAACCGAAACAGCAGGGAGATTCAAGGCTACCATTATTATAGACGTATAAAGACCAGTTTCAGGTTCCAAGTTTCACGTTTCAGGCCGGAAGACCCGGCGTCCTGTTTTTTCCCTGGAACCTGGAACATTGAACCTGGAACCTTCTTCTCGGGGGGTGGGGTATGAGCGAAGAAAAAGTGAAGCTCGAGAAGCTCGATGAGAACCGTTATATCGTCAGGAGAACCGGCGCTATGCGGGTTGACGGCATCGTCTATATCGATGAGGAATTGCTCGGATATCTCGGTACCAATGAAAGCGTCGAGCAGGTTCGGAACGTGGCCACCCTTCCCGGGATCGTCAGGGCCTCTCTTGCCGTGCCCGACATCCATTGGGGCTACGGCTTTCCCATAGGCGGGGTGGCGGCTTTCGATGTCGATGAGGGGGTCATTTCTCCCGGCGGTGTCGGCTACGACATCAACTGAGGGGTCCGCCTCGTGCGCTCCGTGCTGAGCGCGAAGGATGTGAGGCACAGGCTGCCGGACATCGTGGAAGGCCTCTTTCGGAATGTCCCGAGCGGTCTCGGCTCCCGCCGCAAGGACCTGAAGCTGTCTCACGGTGAACTCAGGGGTGTTCTCGAAAAGGGAGCACGATGGGCGATAACGAACGGTTTCGGCACACAGTCGGATATCGATCACATCGAGGACCAGGGCTGCCTCGATGACGCCGATCCGGACGCTGTTTCCGACAGGGCCTACGAACGGGGAAAAGACCAGCTCGGCACTGTCGGCAGCGGGAACCATTTCGTGGAAGTGGGCTATGTCGCGGAGATATTCGATGAAGAGGCGGCCCGGGCCTTCGGCCTTACCCATGACCAGGTCACCATCATGGTCCACACCGGGTCGCGAGGTCTCGGTTACCAGGTCTGCGATGAATCCATACGGCAGATGCTGTCCGCCACCGCGAAATACGGCATAGACCTCGTCGACAGGCAGCTGTGCTGCGCCCCGCTCACCTCCCCGGAGGGTCGCCGCTACTTTTCGGCCATGGCCGCAGCCGCGAACTACGCCTTCGCGAACCGGCAGCTCATTACCCACTGGGTCCGCGAGACGTTCGAAGAGGTATTCGCCGCGAGTGCCTCTTCGCTTGGCCTCACACTCGTCTACGACGTGTGCCACAACATCGCCAAGAAGGAAACGCACCGGGTGGAGGGCACAGACGTACCGCTCTGTGTGCACCGCAAAGGTGCCACGAGGGCCTTCCCCCCTCACCACCGCCTCGTCCCCGACAGGTACCGGGAGGTGGGGCAACCTGTTCTCGTTCCCGGCGACATGGGCAGGGCCTCCTATGTGCTGGCGGGAACTGAGCGGGCCATGGACGAGACCTTTGGAAGCACCTGTCACGGCGCGGGCAGGATCATGAGCAGGAGCGCGGCCCTGAGATCCGCCAGGGGGCGATCGATCATCAGGGAAATGGAAGAGCGCGGTGTCTGCGTGAGGGCAGCCAGCAAGGCAACACTCGCGGAGGAGATGCCCGAGGCCTACAAGGACGTATCGAAAGTGGTTCAGGTAGTCCACAGGGCCGGGATCTCCCGGCTCGTGGCAAAGATCGTACCTCTCGGATCCATAAAGGGGTGACGAAGACCGTTAGAGCCGTTAGAATCGTTAGAACCGTTGGAACGGTCAGGAGTTCGCCTTTCGTGGGGAGGATTGTATGCCCTTCCATAAGCACGACGTTTCTTGTTTGTTTTTTGCGTTCAAACTGTTCGAGCGGCTCAAGCGGTTGCAACGGTCCTTATAATAATGGTATTAACTGGTATGGCCGACAAAGAAGGACTTATTATCGTCTTTACCGGCGATGGGAAGGGGAAGACCACGGCGGCACTCGGCATAGCACTTCGCGCGCTCGGCCGGAGGCAAAGGACGGCCATCTTCCAGTTCATGAAAGGCCGGGAGAGATCGGGAGAGCAGATGCTCGACAAGGACACCATCCCCCTTATCGAGGTCCACGCCTTCGGCGCCGGGTTCTTGAGGGAAGGTGACGATCCGGCACCCCATCGCAAGGCCGCCGAAAAGGGTTGGCGGGCCGTCGAAGAGGAACTCTCCTCCGGCAGCGCCGACATCGTTGTCCTCGACGAGATATCCCATGCCGTCAACCACGGCCTCATCCCCGCGGGGCAGATCGTTCGATCGCTGAGCAGCAGAAGGGCCGGCCTCCACGTGGTCCTCACCGGCCGAAACATGCCCCCCGATCTCATTGACATCGCCGACACGATCACCGACATGAAAGAGGTCCGCCACGCTTACCGGAGCGGCAAAGGAGCCGTTCTGGGGATAGACTATTGAATTGGTAAATTGGTCATTATCTTTTTCATTGGTCATTGGAATTTGATCATTGGTCATTCTTGTTTCCCGGGATTGCTCCGCAGGGTCAGCATGTCCGTTGCCGCAGGCTTCCTGTGCACAGGTGTGGGTTATTGTCCCTTCCTTATCTTCTCGCCAGATAGACGCTCACAAAAATGATCATTCCCCCGATAAGCTGGGAGAAATGGAGGGTCTCGTCGAGAACGAAGTAGGCCGTGAGCGCCGTAAAGACGGGAACGCAATATTGGTAGATCATGGTGCGGGAGACGCCTATCCGTGCGACCCCCCGGTACCAGAGGAAAAAGGCGACAACGGTCGAGAGAACGATGGAGAAAACGATGATAAGCCAACCCGTCATGGAAAGACGCCCGAGTTCGCCCGCGTCGAAGAAGGACGGCACGAAGAACGCGAGGATAACGGAGCCGGCCGTCATGCTCCACGCCGTCACCTTCAACGGGGAGTGCCTTTCGAGAAGCGGCTTCGACAGTATGGTGTAAAGGGCCCAGAGGAAGCTCGCGAAAAGCGCGAGAACGTTCCCGGCAACATCGCCCCGCATGAAGAAACCCGGGTCCCCCTTCGTCATGAGAATGTAGACACCGGCAAATCCGGTGATGATCGCAAAGACCCTTTTCTTCATGAACTTCTCATAGCCGAAAAGACTGCTCAGGAAACCCCCGTAGATGGGGGACATGTTTATGAGGATCCCCACGTTGACGGCGGAGGTGTATTTCAGGGCAAAGGTGAAAACGAACTGGTAGACAGCGACACCCACCGCCCCGAGCAGTGTGAGCCTCCACATGTCCCGGGGAGGCACCTTTACATCTTCGAGAAAAAAGAGTAAAAGAAATAGAAGAAGGCTCCCCGTGATGAACCGCACCAGTATGAGGTTCACCGGGGACAGGTCGCCCAGAAGATACTTGACGGCCACGAGATTCACACCCCAGATAACAGAGACACTGAGGAGCAGGATATCTGACAGGCGTTCACGTTCCACGCAGTTATTCTTAATTGCCGTGAAATGCTTTGTCAATCGTTAACCGCGAGAAGTCACAATAATGATGGAGAGTGCGATGGACCCCAGGGAAAAAATGATCTTTGCTCTCGATGTAGACCGTTTCGAGGAAGCGCAGCAGCTTGTCATGGAGTTCAAGGACCACGTGGGCATGTTCAAGGTGGGCAAGCAGCTCTTTACGCAATGTGGACCGAAGATAGTCGACTACATAAAGCTGAAGAACTCGAAGGTCTTCCTTGACCTCAAGTATCACGACATCCCCAATACCGTGGCCAAGGCTTCCGTCGAGGCGGCGAAGCTCGGGGTCGACATCCTGAACGTCCATGCCTCGGGGGGATTCGCCATGATGAGCGAGGCCAAGCGGGCCCTCGTCGAGGCGGGCAAGAACCCCGGCCTCGCGCGTCCCAGGATCATAGGGGTAACGGTCCTCACGAGTCTCGATGACGCGGAACTGAAAAGGGTCGGCTTCGACATGCCCGTCATCGAACTGACAAAAAGGCTGGCGCTTCTCGCGAAGGAGGCCGGGCTCGACGGCGTCGTAGCGGGGGGAAGCGAGATCGAGATGATCAGGGAGACCTGCGGCAGGGACTTCCTCATCATCACACCCGGGGTGAGGGTCGAAGACAGGAAGGACGACCAGAAACGGACGATCACACCGCAGGAGGCGATAAGGAGGGGGGCCTCGCACATCGTCCTTGGCAGGGCGGTCAGGGACGCGGCGGACCCGAAGGCCCTCCTGAGAAAGATCACCGGGGATATACGCGATGCCCTTTCTGTTTAACAGGAACAGTATCAGGGAGGCCTTGAAGAACCATCCGGGCAAGGTCCGCAGGCTTCTCATACGGCAAGGTCACGAGAAACTCTCGGAGGAATTGATCGAGGAGGCGAAAAGGCAGGGGGTATCGTACCGTGTCCTGCCCTCCGAGGCCTTCGCGAAGAAGTGCGGCTCCCCGAGGTCGCACGTGTGTCTCGAACGCGAGGACTTCGATTATACCGGGCAGGATACCTTTCTCGATCGTCTCGGTTCAATGGGTCCCGTGTTCCTGGGCGCGCTTGACGGCGTGCAGGACCCCCAGAACCTGGGGAATATCGCGCGAAGCTCCGCCTGCATGGGGGTCGACGCCCTTATCCTTCCCAAAGACCGTTCCTGCGTCATGAACGAGACGGTGGCCAACATATCCCGGGGGGCCACCGAATTGATAGAGGCCGTGAGGGTCACCAACCTTTCGCGGTATCTCGATGCCCTGAAGAAAAGGGGGGTCTTCTGCTACGGTCTTGACGAACGGGGCGCCACGGCACTGTGGGAGGTAGATCTCACGGGATCTGTATGTCTTGTTTTCGGCGGCGAAGAGGGCTTGCGCAGACTGACCAAGGAAACCTGTGACGCCCTCGTGAGGATCCCGACAAACCCTTCGTTCCCGTCCCTCAATGTTGCCACGTCCTTTGCCCTTGCCTGTTACGAGGTCAGAAAGCAAAGGCTCTGACGGATCCTCTCCCGGTCTCGCGGCGACGGCGTTCTCCTCTGGAACTGGAATCCACCCGGATCGAGCATGAACCTGACAAAGATCTTCCAAGATAAAGAAATCCGCGACCTCCTCTCCGAAAGCTGGTCGGTGAGCGCCCCCATGACGCTCATCATGGTTTTCGAATTCCTCATCGGGATCACGGACATCTATGTCGCCGGCAAGGTCGGCAAAGAGATACAGGCGACATACGGCTTCGTCATCCAGCTCTACTTCGTCTTTATTATCATCGCCAACGCCCTGACGACGGGAACGGTATCGGTCCTCTCCCGGCTCTTCAGCTCAGGTGACAGGGGAGACCTCGGTCGTGCCATCTTTTCCATCCTCATCGTGACTGCCGCGGCGGGCCTTGTCTTCGGCGTGCTGGGTATCGTCCTCACACCCGGAGTCATCTCCATCGTGAACATCCCGCCCCGCCTCAAACCCCTCTCGGCACCGCTGGGACAGATATACGCGGCGGGCCTTGTCTTCCACTATATCCTCATCAATACGAACGGCGTGCTGCGCTCCTGCAAGAGTGTGCGCCTTTCCCTGACAACGATGGCGACAGTCTGCGTCTCCAACATATGCCTCAATTTTTTCCTCGTCTTCGGCACGCCCCTCGGTTACACCGGGATTGCGCTGGCCACGGTCTTGAGCACCTTCGCGGGATGCATCATGAACCTGCGTCATCTGCGTTCCTTCGTGCCATCGTCAGCGATGGCGTTCGCGGCGGGACGTATCAGGGAGGTGGCAGGGATCGCCTGGCCCTTTGGCCTCAGCCAGGCGCTCTGGCAGCTACATTCCATGGTCCTTTACCTGATACTGAGTTCCCTCCCTCGACGCAGCATAGAGATCCTTGCGGCATTCTCGGCGGGGCTCAGGATCGAATCGGCTGCCTTCCTCCCCGCGATAGCATTTCACATGGCGAACGCGGTCATCACGGGCAACCTCCTGGGAGAGAGAAACCCGCCACAGCCTTTCGAGCCGGCCTCGTCACCGCCCTGATGGGCGTCGGCCTCGTCGTCCTCCTCGCCCTCGGGGTGGTGTTCGCCGCTCCGGGACTCGCATCCATGCTGTCGGACAACACCATCGTCATGGGAGAGACGATGACGTATCTCTATATCAACATGCTCGGCGAGCCTTTCATGGCACTGTGGGTCATACTCGCGGGGGCCTTGAGCGGAGCGGGAGACACGAGGAGCATGATGTTCATAATGGCCGCCTGCACGTGGCTGGTCAGAATCCCCCTCTGTTATCTGTTCGTCGTCGTCCTGGGATTCGAGGCGCACGCCGTGTGGTGGACCATGAACCTGTCGCAGGCCCTCGCCGCCGCGCTGATATTCAGAAGATATATGGGAAAAAAGTGGCTGCCGGGTCTTCCGGCTCAATCCTAGAAATTCGTCTTGAAGCGAAACCGCCAGCCGTCGTCGCGGGATTCCAGACCCTTGTCGTCCTTTCGCTCAAGGACAAGAGCGCGGCCGACCATCACTTCGCTCGACTCGGAGACCTTGACCCCGAGACCTACGTCGGCCTTGTGCTCCTTTCTTGGTTCGGGAGCTACGCCTTTTTTATCGAGGTCCTCCACCCTTTCAACGGCAAGGCGGGCTCCATCGCTTGGAGCGGGACTCTCCTGCTTGCTCTCTTCCTTCGTCCTGTCATCCAGCACTTCGAGGGTGTAGATCGTGGAGCCCTTTCCGCTCCCCCCCGGCTGCGTGACGGGCTTAAGCCTGATATGGCCTGTCTTTTCCGGCTTGACCTCCTTCGTCACAACCCGGTAGCCCGTCCCGTCGAACTGAAGGAAACCATGAGGGTTCTTTACTGCTGACACTTTAGGAAGATCGTCTGCGGCACCGACTGCCTTTCCCTTCACCCCGGGGTCTGCCGCAGGCAAGGGGTCCGCGTTGACCACGGCCCCGCTCAGGAACAAAAAGAGAACGAGAAAGATCACTCCGGGGAACACATGGGGTCTTTTCGAGACCATTCTAGGACAATTATAAAGGAAGTTGAAAAAAAAGCAAACTTTTTGTATGCTTAACCTGCCATGGGCGAGACCGCGTATTATTACAGCACCAATAACCCGGCGGAACGCGTCACTTTTGAGACCGCGCTGCTCACCGGGATGGCATCGAACTATGGGCTTTACATGATGGCCCGGAAGGACATCCCCGTCCTGTCCCGGGAACGCATAGAGGCCATGAAGGGCATGACCTACGCCGGGATAGCCTACGAGGTGCTCGAACCTTTCCTCGGGCGGGAGGTGCCCCCGGCACGGTTGAGATCGCTCCTCGACGACGCCTACGATGCCCGGAAGATCCCCACACTGGTGCAGAAGGTCACGGGACAGACGCGCATAATGTGGCTCACCCGGGGACCGACCTACTCCTTCAAGGATTACGCCGCCCGGTTCTTTGGCAGGATGCTCGATCACTTCCTCGGCGAGAGGGGATTGAGAAGGGTCGTCATCGTGGCCACGAGCGGAGATACCGGGGGGGCCGTGGCGGACGCCCTCCTTGGCCTCAAGAACATCGACAACATCGTCTTCTATCCCAGGGGATCCATCAGCGAGGGCCAGCGGCGCCAGATGACCACCCTTCGCGGCAACGTCCACGCCTTTGAAGTGAACGGCGATTTCGATGTCTGCCAGGCACTCGCCAAGAACATCCTCGGCGACACGTCCTACGCCTTCGAACTCTTCGGCGACGGGAAGCGTTTCACCTCGGCAAATTCGATCAGTGTGGGCAGGCTCCTTCCCCAGGCAGTCTACCCGTTTTACGCCTATTCGCAGATGGAGACCTCTTCGGAGCCCTTCATCGCCAGCATCCCCTCCGGCAATTTCGGCAACATGATGGGGACCGTCCTGGCGAGACAGATGGGGCTTCCCGTCGAGAAGATCATCTGCGGTGTCAACGAGAATACCGAGTTCCCCGATTTTCTCGCCTCGGGGAGCTATGCCGTGCGGCCTTCCATCAAATCCCCGTCATCGGCCATGATCGTCTCCCATCCGAGCAACCTGGCACGCCTCATCGATTTCTATGGCGGCCACATGTTCGACGAGCGGGACCCGTCGACGGGAAACGTGACGAGACCCGGCATCATCGACCGCATGCCCGACATGCAAGCCATGCGGAGGGACATCGTTTCCCTGGGGATAAGCAATCCCCGTCATTTCGAGACGATGAAGGATGTCTATGAGCGTTACGGGATTATCCTCGACCCCCATGGTGCCGTGGGCTGGGCCGCACTCGAAGAGTTTCTCGGCGGAAAACATGGACGGACGGCCGTGGTTTACGAGACGGCCGATCCCGGAAAGTTCCCCGACGACGTCCGCAAAGCGATAGGGGTGGTCCCCGAAGTGCCTCCGGGCATGAAGGAACAGGCGGGTCTCCCCGAACGAATTTACAGCATTGGCGCGGAACCGGAACACACGCCCGCGGGACTCAAGCTTTCACCGGCACAGGTGAGCGAGACGAAGGAAAAGATCCGGGGAATATACAACCGGTGAACCACCGTGTTCCCTGAATAAACACATGGTCCAAGCCGCCACAAAACCCATCCCGTCCTTTCTGCCCCTTCTGGCCATACTCGCCCTGTGTCTTCTCCCGACGACCGGCTGTTTTCTCGGCGACAGCATCGGAGACATCGATGTCGGAAAACTTGAAGGTTTGATGGAAAGAGAGCAGAGACTCCTCGTCGTCGACAACAGGACCACCCTCGAATACGCGTCGGGTCATATTCCCGGCGCCCTGCACATTCCCCAGGAGGAATTCTACAGGCTGGCGTCCCTTCTCCCCCCTGAAAAGGACACCCCCATCGTTTTCTATTGCAGGGGGTACGGCTGAGCCCCCAGCTTCACGGCCGCGGTCGCGGCACGGAACGCGGGATACACCAACGTCATGACCTTTCTGGCCGGATATCCCGCATGGGTAAGGAAGGGTAACCCGGTAGAGCGCTAAACATGTCAAACCCGCCTTTGACGGCGCTTCCCGTAATCCCGCATTGACATCCCCTTCTCCTTGCCATAGAATAAATGAAAATAATTTCTATTTAGACGGCCATGAAGGATCACAGCGACATTCTGAAGGAGCTCGAACTCAAAACGACACCGAAGAGGCTCGCCATCCTCGATATCCTGCGCAACGCCTCGATCTACCTCAGCCCCGACGAGGTGTGGACAACGATGAAAGAGCGTTTCCGCGCCATCGGGCTTCCCACGGTCTATCGCAACCTGGAGGAACTGGCAGCCGGGGGAGTCATCTCCAAGGTCATCCATCCGGATCGCAAGCTCTATTACTTCTTCTGCGGTAACAGGGAACACCACCATCATTTCGTCTGCACCTCCTGCAGGAAAGTGGATGATCTTAATTTCTGCGCATTCGGGGAGATCGAGAAAGAGGTCTCGCGGACCCTGAATGCAACCGTATCATCGCACATCATGCAGGTCTTCGGGATCTGCAGCGACTGCTCGGCGGACAAAGGGGGTAGACAATGAAACCGCTGCGGCCGGCGCTGATCCTTCTCCTGGCGATGTTCCTCGTCGCGGCCGCCTCCTGTGGACCGGACCGGAAGGATGTCTCCGACAGCCCCGGGAAGATCACCGTCGTCACCACCCTCTTTCCCCTCTACGATCTCACGAGGGCGATAGCCGGCGACAGGGCCACGGTGACCCTCATCCTGCCGCCGGGGGTGGAGGCCCACACCTTTGAACCGAAACCGGGCGATATGGCGCGTGTCAATAGCGCGCGGCTTTTCGTGTACACCGGCAGGTATATGGAACCCTGGTCGGAAGAATTGCTCAAAGGAGTCGCCAACAAGACCCTCGTCACCGTCGACGCGAGCCGGGGCATCAGACTGATGAGAAGCGGTGAGGAGCACCACGAGGGAGGGAAGGAGCATGGCCACGGGCACCACGACCACGGCGCTTTCGATCCCCACATCTGGCTGGATCTCGGGAACGCGATGAAGATGGTCGATACGATCACGGAAGGTCTGTGCTCCGCCGACCCTCAGGGGAGCGGTCTTTTCCGGAAGAACGCGGCCGCCTACAAGGAACGGCTTTCCAGGCTCGACGGAAAGTTCCGCGAGACGCTGGGGACATGCAGGAAGAAGACCCTCATCCACGGCGGCCACTTCGCCTTCGGCTATCTCGCGCACAGGTACGGCCTCGAATACGTAAGCGCCTACGAAGGGTCTCCGAATGCCGAACCGACGGCGAGAAAGATCATCGCCCTCAAGAAGAAAATGGATGAGAACGGTATCCGTTACGTCTATTTCGAAGAACTGATCAATCCGAAGGTATCGGAGCTTCTCGCCAGGGAGACGGGGGCAACGCTCCTTTATCTCCACGGAGCCCACAACCTGACGAAGGACGAGTTCGAGAAGGGTGCGACGTTCATCTCTCTCATGGAGAACAACCTCGAGAATCTCAGGAAAGGTCTTGAATGCAGATGACGCGCGTGGTGACGACGGAGAACCTGTCCTTCCGGTTCAACGGCGTCGAGATACTGAGCGACATCACCTTCACCCTCGAAAAAGGGGAATTTCTGGGGATCGTCGGGCCGAACGGCTCCGGCAAGACCACCCTTATCCGCCTGCTGCTCGGCCTGCTTAAGCCCACACAGGGTGCGGTCATGCTCTTCGGACACAACTCAGACGCCTTCAGTCAGTGGAGGAAGATCGGATATCTTCCCCAGAAGATAGCAGCTTTCAATCCCCACTTTCCTGCCACGGTGGAAGAGATCGTCGCGCTGGGACTGCTGGCCGGTAAAAGTTTCCCAAGGAGGGTCGCGCGGACCGACAGGGGATCCATAGACGAAGTCATGACCTTCCTGGATATCACATCCATCAGGAACAAGCTCATCGGGGAACTCTCAGGAGGCCAGCAGCAGCGCGTGCTCATAGCGAAGGCGCTGGTGGCCGGGCCGGAGCTCCTCATTCTCGACGAGCCGACGACCGCCCTCGATCCCGAGGGCAGGGAAAGGTTCTTCACGACCCTCAAGGGTCTCAACAGGGACAGGAAGGGGACGATCATCATGATAACCCACGACATAGGCACCATCGGCCAGCACGCTTCGAGACTCCTCTATCTCGACAGGAGGCTCATCTTCTTCGGCGGCTTCGACGATTTCTGCCTCTCGACGGACATGACGGACTACTTCGGCGAGCACTCCCAGCATCTGATCTGCCACAGGCATGACAAGTGATGGTACGTGATCAAATCCCAATGACCGATAAACAGACAACCGCCGAACCTGCCTGTATGGATGACTCATTCCTCGCTCTGTTCTTCCATTGGTCATTGGAATCCGGTCATTGGTCATTGCCCGGGGGGCCCCTTGGACTTCCTTGACCTTTTCAGCCATGGGTTCATCCAGCGGGCCCTGCTTGCGGGCTCCTTCATAGCCGCGCTCTGTTCGGCGCTGGGGACGTTTCTCGTCCTGCGCAGGCTTTCCCTGATAGGCGACGGGCTCGCCCACGTCACCTTCGGAGGTGTCGCCGTGGGACTCCTCTTCCAGGCCTATCCTTTCTATGTGGCGGTCCCCATCGTGGCGGCAAGCGCCCTGGGGATCCTCAAGCTCATCGACAAGGCGCGTCTTTACGGTGACGCCGCCATAGGCATCGTCTCCTCCCTCGGGATAGCCGGGGGTATCCTCATCGCGAGTGTGGCGGGCGGCTTCAACATCGATCTCTTCAGCTATCTCTTCGGCAACATCCTGGCCATAAGCTACGCGGAGGTGTGGACCTCAGTCCTGCTGTGCCTGTGCCTCATCATCGTCATCACCCTTTCCTACCAGGAGCTCCTGGCCATCACCTTCGACGAGGAATCGGCCAGGACATCGGGCATACGGACGGACCGCATCAACCGCATCCTCGTCCTTCTGACAGCCCTCACCGTCGTCCTTGCCATGAGGGTCGTGGGGATCATGCTCGTTTCGGCACTGCTCATCATCCCCGCCGTGACGGCGCTGCAGTTCGCCAGGGGTTTCAGAGCGACGATCATGATCTCCTGTTTCACCGGCATCCTCTCCGTGCTGGCTGGTATCACCATCTCCTTTGTCCTCGACCTGCCCGCGGGGGCCACCATAGTCCTCGTCAATTTTGCCCTCTTTCTGCTGTCCTTCACCTGTGCCCGCCTCAGGGCCCGGAATGCCTCCCGCCGGCCTTCGGACACGGCCTGAACCACCGGCCATCACCCTTCGCGTCTCTTACCGATAACTCTCCGTATTTTCAAACGGATAGCCTCAAAAAAAGATTCCGTCCCAACGTTGACAACGTTAGACCCCAACCTTATATTACGCTAGACGCGAAAAACTTCAGGAGGAGATGAAAATGGCAAGAAAAGTGATAGGTATAGACCTGGGCACCACCAATTCGGTCGTTGCGGTCATGGAAGGAGGCGAGCCGAAGGTCATCATAAATGAAGAGGGAAGCAGGCTTACACCGAGCGTGGTCGCGTTCACGAAGGACGGCGAGGTGCTCGTCGGGCAGACGGCCAAAAGACAGGCCATCACAAACCCCGAAAACACCATATTTTCGATAAAGAGGTTCGTGGGAAGACGGTTCAACGAGGTGCAGGAAGAGATCAAGACGGTTCCCTACAAGGTGGTTGGAGATCAGGACGGCAACGTGCGTGTCGATGTCCGCGGCAAACAGTACACCCCCCAGGAGATATCGGCCTTCGTGCTCCAAAAGCTGCGGAAATCAGCCGAGGCGTACCTCGGCCAGCAGATCGACGACGCGGTCATAACCGTGCCGGCCTATTTCAACGACTCGCAGCGGCAGGCCACGAAGGACGCCGGAAGGATAGCGGGGCTCAACGTCCTTCGCATCATCAACGAACCGACGGCCTCCGCCCTGGCCTACGGCCTGGATAAGAAAAAGGATGAGACAATCGCCGTCTACGACTTCGGCGGCGGCACCTTCGACATATCCATCCTCGAGGTCGGCGACAACGTCGTCGAGGTCAAATCGACCAACGGCGACACCCACCTTGGCGGCGACGACATCGACCAGCGGGTCATAGACTGGATCGTCTCGGAATTCAGAAAAGACCAGGGCATAGATCTCTCAAAGGACAGGATGGCCCTGCAAAGGCTGAAAGAGGCGGCGGAGCGCGCAAAGGTGGAGCTTTCCGCGACGGTGGAGACGGAGATCAATCTCCCCTTCATCACCGCTGACGCCTCGGGCCCGAAACACCTCAACATGAAGCTCAGGAGGGCGGAACTGGAGAAGCTCGCCGACGACCTCTTCCAGAGGACCATCGAGCCCTGCAGGCGCGCTCTTGACGATGCGAAGATCCCGACGAACAAGATCGACGAGGTCGTCCTCGTCGGCGGTTCCACCAGGATCCCCAGGGTCCAGGATATAGTCAAGGAATTCTTCGGCAAGGAACCGCACCGGGGTGTGAACCCCGATGAGGTCGTCGCCCTTGGCGCGGCCGTCCAGGCAGGCGTTCTCGCCGGCGAAGTGAAGGACGTCCTGCTTCTCGACGTCACGCCGCTGTCACTGGGTATCGAGACGCTTGGCGGGGTGATGACGAAGATAATCGAGCGCAACACCACCATCCCGACAAAGAAGAGCCAGGTGTTCACCACAGCCGAGGACAGCCAGACGAGCGTCGAGATCCACGTTCTTCAGGGAGAGAGGGAGATGGCCAGGGACAACAGGACACTGGGAAGGTTCCACCTCATCGGCCTGCCGCCGGCGCCGAGGGGTATACCCCAGATAGAGGTCACGTTCGATATAGACGCCAACGGCATACTCCACGTATCGGCAAAGGACACGGCGACGGGAAAAGAGCAGAGCATCCGCATCACGGCCTCCACGGGCCTCTCCGAAGACGATATCCAGAAGATGGTCCACGATTCGGAGACCCATGCCGAGGAGGACCGCAAGAGAAAACAGGAGATCGAGCAGCGCAACCAGCTCGACAACATCATATACACGACCGAGAAAACACTCAATGAGAACAAGGACAAGCTCTCCGCCGAGGACATCAGGACCGTCGAGGACCTGCTGAACCCCGCGAAGGAAGCCATCAAGAGCGGTGACGCCGACAGGATCAAGAAGGCCGCGGACGACCTGACCAAGGCCTCCCACCAGCTTGCCGAAACGCTCTACAAGAAGACCTCGCAGGCAACGTCGCAGGGCGCTCCGGGCCAGGATGCAGGCCCACAACGTGACGCCCAGCAGAGCGGCAGAAGAGATGACGACGTCGTGGACGCGGAATTTGAGGATGTCAAGCGATAGGGGGAATTAATGGTAATCGGCTTAAAGAACGACAAAAGCATAAAAGACAGGATGTTCATACCGGCGGAACTGCCCGTTCTGCCGCTGAGGGGTACGGTGGCGTACCCCGATCTTGTCATGCCTCTCATCGTGGGGCGCGAGAAATCGATACGCCTCGTCGATGAAGCGATGAGCAAGGACAAGATGATAGCCATCATAACGCAGAAGAATCCCGATATCGAGGATCCCGGCCCGGAAGACCTCTATACCGTCGGGACCGTGGCCACCATCATGAAGATGGTCAAGATGGTCGACGGCAGCCAGAGGGTCGTCATTCAGGGCCTGTGCAGGTGCAAGGTAATAGAGTTCACCGAGGCGGATCCCAACATCAAGGCAAGCATCCTCCCTGTCTTCGAGGACTACCAGAAGGACATCGAGATAGATGCCATGTACATCAACCTCAAGAACCTCTACCGCAAGGCGATCGAAATGGCCCCGTACCTTTCATCGGAGCTTGCCCAGATAGCGTCGAAGGTGGAGAACCCGGGCAACCTGGCCGACCTCATCGCCTCGACGATAAACATATCGGTCATCGAAAAGCAGGAGATCCTGGAAAAGATAGACCTCAAGGAGCGGCTGAAGAAGGCGACGATCTACCTCAACAGGGAAGTGGAGACGCTGGAGCTCAGCAGCAAGATCCAGTCACACGTCAAGGAGGGCATCGACAAGACCCAGCGCGAGTACTACCTGAGGGAACAGCTCAAAGCCATCCAGAAGGAGCTTGGCGAAAGTGACGACAAGATAAACGAGGTCGATGAGCTCAAGAAGAAGATAAAAGAAGCCAAAATGCCCGATGAGGTGCGGAAGGTGGCGGACAAGGAACTCGACAGGCTCTCGAAGATGAGCAGCATGTCCGCTGAATACACCGTCGCGCGGACATACCTCGACTGGCTGACGGAGTTGCCCTGGTCGAAGGCGACAGAGGACAACCTCGACATTGACGGGGCAACGAAAATACTCGACGAAGACCACTACGATCTGGAAAAGGTCAAGAAGAGGATCCTCGAGTACCTGGCCGTGAGGAAGCTCAAAGCCGACATGAAGGGACCCATCCTGTGCTTCGTCGGTCCTCCCGGTGTCGGCAAAACGTCCCTGGGCAAATCGATCGCCAGGGCCCTGGGCCGCAAGTTCATGAGGATATCGCTCGGAGGCATAAGGGACGAGGCCGAGATACGGGGGCACAGACGCACCTACGTGGGAGCCCTCCCCGGCCGGATCGTACAGGGCATCAAGAAAGCAGGGTCCAACAACCCCATATTCATGCTCGACGAGGTCGACAAGATCGGCACGGACTTCAGGGGCGACCCTTCCAGCGCCCTTCTCGAGGTCCTCGACCCGGAACAGAACTTCTCCTTCAGCGACCACTATCTCGAAGTGCCCTTCGACCTGTCCAAGGTAATGTTCATAGCGACGGCGAACATGCTTGATCCCATACCGCCGGCGCTGAAGGACAGGATGGAGGTCCTCGAGCTTCCCGGCTACACCGAGGAAGAGAAGCTCATGATAGCACGGCAGTTCCTTATCCCCAAGGAACGCTCCGAGCACGGTCTCTCCGAAGACCATATCGAATTCGAAGAGGAAGCCCTCAAGGTCGTCATACGTTCCTACACGCGTGAATCGGGCGTCCGTAACCTGGAGAGGGAGATAGCCGCCATATGCCGTGCCGTCGCCAAGGACGTTGCGCAGGGCAAGACGGAGAAGCAGACCATCACAGCCGACAGCATCCACACATTCCTCGGTCCCATCAAGTTCTTCTCCGAGGTGGCGGAACGCACAAAGTATTCCGGGGTCGCCACAGGCCTCGCCTGGACACCGACAGGCGGAGATATCCTCTTCATCGAATCGACGAAGATGCGCGGCAAGGGCGCCCTGTCGTTGACAGGCCAACTTGGAGACGTCATGAAGGAATCGGCTCAGGCGGCGCTCAGCTACATCAGGAGCAAGTACGGCGACTACGAGATCGCCGAGGATTTCTTCGAGAAGAACGACCTCCACGTCCACGTGCCCCAGGGGGCCATCCCCAAGGACGGCCCTTCGGCAGGGATCACCATGCTCGTCTCACTGGTCTCGCTCCTCACGGACAAACCTGTCCGCAACGACGTGGCCATGACGGGAGAGATCACCCTGCGCGGCCTCGTACTGCCTGTGGGCGGCATAAAACAGAAGGTCCTAGCGGCACGGCGGGCCGGGATAAAGAACATCGTCCTGCCGAAGCTCAACGAGAAGGACCTCGAGGAGGTCCCGGAGAGCATCAAGGACGGCATGGACTTCAAGTTCATCGAAAAGATGGACGAAGCGATAGACATCTGCCTGGCGAACAAGTAAAGACCGTTTCAGGTTTCAGGTTTCAGGTTTCAGGTTTCAGGGCAAGAATAACAGAAAAGGGGCAAGCTCAACAGCTTGCCCCTTCGCATTTGAAATTGTCTTCCGTCTTTTTACGCCTGAAACATGAAACCTGAAACATTCTTTACCTCACTTCTCCACCGCCTTGAGCTCGCCGGCTCTGTCGGGTTCCAGGTTGGCCCTGTCGAAGGCGGCGTCATCGGGGAGGATCAGGGAGAATTCCCGGGAGTCATCGATCTCCATAGTTGCATTGTCGACGACAAAGTCGAGGACATGACCCCCTTTCTTCCCGTCGGCACGGAGGAAGTGAAGGTGATAGCCGGGCACGTTGACGCCTTTCACGAAGGAGGGACACCAGAATCCCACCATTGTCCCGGTGACATCGGCAAGTTCGAAGACCGGCTGCGTCTTGACGATCTCAGTCAGCGGCCGGTACGGCTTCTGCTGCGCCGGAACGCTGCGGGTCTTCACCATTTTGAATTTCCCCGTTATCCTGACGGCGTAGAAGCTGTTCCGCGTCGGGAAATCCCTCAGGGTCTCTGAAGTGAAGACCTTGAAATCCATCCCCCGTGTGAGGGGGACCGTCCTGTCCGGCTTGAAAAAGGTCACTGCCGCGAAAGGGGTCCTCACATCCGGACCGGGTCTTCTCACATCACCCGTGCTTGTGACCTGATAGAAGACGCCGTCGAGAAGGACCATCTCCCCGTCGAGGGCGGCGAATGTTCCGAGGCCGAAATCCCCCTTCCCGCGCAATTCGCCCAGCGTGGTCGGGCCGTCGTATACCCCCGTCATGAGGGCGTCTATCGTCGACACCTGCGTGATGGTGTCTTCTCCGGCAAGACCCGGGATGGCCGCCAGGAACAAACAGCACGCGGCAAAGAATACTCTGAACGAACACTTCATCATTCTGACTCCCCCGTCACGGCGCCAGCTGCACCTGGTCGCCGAACCTCTTTTCAAGCGCCTCGATGAGCCCGTCCACCTTGTCTTGGGATTCGAACTCCACCATCAACTCGCCGCCGTCCCCGACAACGAGGCGACCGAAGGGCCTGACCACCTCGGAGACATCCTCTGGCTCAACGGTCCACCAGCCGCGAGTCCTTCTCAGGAGCTCCTCCCCTTTCAGCTTCTGGGGCGTCACGAGGTCTATAGTACGGAACCAGGCCGTCCAGCCTATCTGCGCCGGCTCCCGGATGACCGGGGCCACCGGGTCATGGTAGATCCTGCATCTGCCGAAGAGACGAAGGCGGATCATGCGGTCACCTCATCCACAAGTCTTTTCAGTTCCTCATTGCCCGGCAGGGAAGCTGGAGGAATTTCGATCCCCCTCATCGACAATGCCCGCGCGAGGCATAGTATGTATATCTCCGCCGCAGGGTCATCACCCGTTTCCACCCCGCGCCTCATTGCGGCTACCCATGACCTTTCGAACAACGTCAGGGCAACATCACGAAAGCGGCGAAGCCGGGGATCGACGGGAGATATCCCCAGGGTCCGCAGAAACTCCTTCTGCGCCCTCTCGATCGCGGCAAACACCGTGCGCATGGAGCGTATCTGGGGGTCTCGTCCCCAGGCATCGTCATCGGTCATATCCGATCTCCTTCAAAGCCGCGCCGCCCGTCCCCGGCACCCGGGCACGGGGTATCACGATGACGTTCGCGGCAACTCCAATACAATAATAGAACCCTCCGCGAGTGTCAACCGTAAAGGCCCCAGCGGGCGGTTCCCTCCGGGGGCTCCCGAGCTTTTTCTCTTTACAAGGAGGCGGCCGCTGGACCATACTTTAAGACCATGAAGAGGACCTCAATCGCCGTCGCCTTCTTTCTCGCGTTCCTGTGCATCGGCCCCGTTGCGTGGCCCCGGTCCGCCGTCGGTGCCGGGTCCACAGACATGTTCCTCCTTTCCTTCGGCAAGGGAAAGGTCGAAGTGAAGCTCTATTCCGACTATTTCTGCGGAGCCTGCAGAAACCTCGAACCCAACGTCGAATACCTCATCACCGACCTCATTCAGCGAAACGTCATCACCATCACCTTCGTTGACACCCCGCTGCACAAGTATTCTCCTCTTTACGCCCGGTATTTCCTTTACATCCTGAACGGGAAAAAGGAGATAGGCCACGCTCTCAAGGCGAGACGGGCCCTCTTCGAGGGCGCACAGCAGAACATCTCCGACAGCGGCAAACTGGGGAGCTTTCTCACCACGAAAGGCTTCAAGCTGAAACCCTTCGATGCGGCACCTGTCTTCTCCGTTCTCCAGGGATACCTTCGCATCGACAACATAAGAGCCACCCCGACGGCGGTTGTCCTGCGTGACGGCAAGAGAGAATTCCACCAGGGTGTTCCAAACATAACACGAATGCTTGAAGGACTGAAGTAGGTCCCGGAGCGAGCCATGAACGAAAGAGATGAGGAGAAGAGAAGGCTTCTTGAAACAGCGCGGGTGATAGCGGTGGTCGGCCTTTCACCGGATACCGCGAAGGCAAGCAACATTGTCGCAAAGTACCTGATGGCCCATGGCTACCGCGTAATACCCGTCAACCCGGAACACACGGAGATACTGGGACAGAGATCGTATCCCTCTGTCTCCGATATACCTGAAAAAATCGACATCGTCGACGTCTTCCGAAGAACCGTCGACGCCCTGCCCGTCGTGGAGGAAGCTGTCGCTCTCACCCCGAAAGCGATCTGGCTGCAGCTCGGGATCGTAAACGAAGAAGCCAGGAAGATCGCTGAGGACAAGGGAATCAGCTTTTTTATGGACCTGTGCATCAAGCAGGAACATGCAAGGCTCATCGGAAAGCAGGAAAAACGAGACCCCACAGGGGCCTCCTGACAGGGCTCAAGGCAACAGCCGGCCTGACGGTGAGGGTCTGATGAAAGGACCCGGGGGAAGCTATGGTCAGAAAACCACCTTCACAACATGCATCTTCTCATCAGGAACGGGCGGACCTCTTTCTCAAGGGCGGAACCATACTCAACGTCTACTCCGGCGAACTCCTCGAAGGAAACATCGCGGTCAGCGGGGAGAGGATCATCTACGTGGGTCCTTCGGAACACCATATCGGAAAGCGCACGAGAGTCCTCGAGCTTGGGGGCAGGACGATAGCCCCCGGATACATCGAACCCCATTTCCATCCCTGGGATGTGTACAATCCCGTGTCCGTCGGTGAAGAGGCCTGCAGGCGGGGAACGACCACTGTCTTCTGCGACGACCTTGTGTTCTACATGGAAATGGGCCCGGAGCTTTTCCAGGAATTCATGGATGCCTTCTCGGACATGCCCATCAAGTACTACTGGTCGTTGCGGACGGCGCCCCAATCCCCCATGCGGGACGAGAAGGAAGTGTTCTCCGTGGAGCACCTCCTTTCCGTCCTCGAAAACCCCCGCGTCCAGTCCATCGGTGAGATCACCCGATGGATGGAACTCATAAAGGGCACCTCCGAGATACCCCCCGTGATAGCGAGGACGAAGGAGCTGAAAAAGAGGGTTGACGGACATACGGCGGGCGCCAGGTACGACAAGCTCAACCGTCTTGCCGCGGCGGGGATAGAATCCTGCCACGAAAGCATCAACGGCCAGAACGTCCTTGACAGGCTGAGGCTCGGGTTCTACGTCATGCTCCGCGAAAGCTCCCTGAGACAGGACCTCGGTCTCCTTCTCAAGACCGTCGCCAGGGAGCGCGTCCTGACGGACCGCCTTCTTCTCACGACGGACGGCTCCATGCCCGAGTACTATCACAGGCAGGGTGTCACGGACCACCTGATACGGATAGCACTCAAGGAAGGGATCGATCCCGTCAGCGCATACCGGATGGTAACGATCAACCCCGCCGTCTATTTCGGGCTCGACCACAGGATCGGCGGGATAGCCCCGGGACGGGACGCCGACATGGTGGTCCTCGAGGACATCCAGGAACCCACCCCGGAGACAGTGATTTCCCGTGGCAGGATAGTCGCGAAAGAAGGCAGGCTCGTCGAGCCCTTCCCGTCGGTGGACTGGGAGAGGTATTTTCCGAAGGCCTCTTTCTCCAAACGCGACTGGAGAGCCAGGGAAGAACTCTTCCGGATCCCCGTCCCCTCCGGGACGTCCGCCTCCTTTCCCGTCATTGAGCTCGCAAATCCTGCCATCACCCGGATCAAATGGGTCGATCTTCCCTCCCGCGACGGTTTTCTGGATTTCGATACTTCCCGGTATCTCATGGTGGCCATGATCGGGAGAGACGGCGACTGGATAACGACGGGGCTCCTGGAGGGTTTCGGCGACGGCATCGAGGCACTGGCGTCCTCCTACAACACGGCCGCCCAGATACTCGTCGTGGGGAGGGATACCCGGGCGATGAGTGCCGCCGTGAACAGGGTCCTCGAGATGAAGGGGGGCATCGTGATCTTCGACGGTAACAGCCCCTGCTTTGAACTGGCCCTGCCGATCGGCGGCGTCATGTCCGAGAAGCCCTTGCCCGAGCTTGCCGGGAGAGAGAGGGAGTTCCAATCCATCCTTTTCTCAAAAGGATATCCCTACCATGACCCCATGTACACATTGGTGTTCCTGCCGAATGATTTTCTTCCCGAGGTGAGGGTCAACTACCGGGGCATCCTGGACGTCAAGAACAACAGGGTCCTCTGGCCGAGGACGGACCTCATCTGATGAGGTCTGGCGGTTTTTCCCGGACGGGCGGATCCGAACGTCATTTGCCGTAAAGGAACTTCCTGAAACACTCTTCTCTGGCCTCTCCGAGGAGCCTGTCCAACCGCTCGCTGGACTGTCTCGGCAATGCGCAGTCCTTCGGCTTCCCGTAAGACCGGCACGCACGGTCCCAATCCGAGACATGGGCCTCCATGGCCTCGACGCGGCACCGCTCGTAGTCCTCCCTATCCTTGACCTTCCGGAGCTCAGCTTCCTGTCTTTCCCTGATCGCCCTGTCGCGTTCGGCTCTCTTTTCAGAAGGCAGGAAGATCACGAAATAATAGAAAAGAGAGAACGCCACCGCCAGCGCACAGATGACGGCGACCACCCTCACGACCCTGTCCATCATCTCCGCTCCTTAACCGGAGGCCGACACGTCGGCGCTATCTTGTCTTGGAGATCAGATACGCGGCATAGCCCTCTTCTGTCTGCCACGCGTCCGAAACATTCTTGGGCAACTTCCCGTTATAGTGTTTGAGCAGGTCCTGCTTCAGGTTCTCGTAATCCCTCTCGAGCTTGCGTATCTTCTCCTCCGCATCGGCCTTCTTGTTCCTCGTTGCCCGTTCCTGTTCCCTGGCCTGACGCGCTGAGCTTTCCTGGTCGACTATGTCGGCCATGCTCATACCCTTCGGGGTCTTCTCGGGGTTGTTGTACTTGTAAAGCTCACGGTGGGTGGCCACAAGCTCTGAATTGATGCTCCTTTGCTTCTTCAGGTACTGTGTGGTCGTCTCGTCAAACCCGCCACCGGCCGCTGGTCCGCCACTTCCCTTCACCGCAGTCGACGCCGGTCCTGCATCTCCCGGCTTCTTGTCCGTGCCGTCAGCCGCGGGCACGTTGCCTGCGAATCCAACCAACAAACAGAAAATGACCAATACCTGGAACATGTTCTTCATCGTTCTCTCCTCAGGCAAAAGGGCGATCGCCCAAAATCCTTGCTGACATTACAAATATCATTCAATCGGCGATTTGTAAATTAAAGATTTGTGGAGCCAGATGCTCGTGCTCAGGGGCTGACCGGGTGCCTTCCGCGATCATATGGGAATCCCGTGGGCTTTCGCAGGATACTGGTGCGGAGGGTCGAGAGACAACATCGTGTTTCGCTATGTCTCGGGTTCAAATTCCGATCTCAGGCGGCCGATTATATAGTCCTCCACCCCGGCCTCCTTCTCGTGTTCGTGGACATGAACATACTTTTCGTTTTCCGTTACAATAACCTCCACGTCCACGTCGGGATCGTTGTGCGTAACCCTTTCGATGTTTCCCCCGTACATTGAAACGATGATGCGCAGCTTCTTCTTTCCTGCCATTATACCCTCCTTGTCCTATTATCCGCCAAACCGTTGCCTGCGGCAAGGGTTTTCCCTGCTTCAACGAACCATTATTTCGTTGCTGCAAATACGCCGCGAATCCGCGTCCCTTGAGGTTGCCATATCTTGTGAGAGGCTTGCTATTACTGGCGCGCCCGCCGCGATTT
>DBQU01000016.1:25960-26403 GCA_002305765.1 Deltaproteobacteria bacterium UBA1386 | reverse complement strand
TTCCTGATGTTGTCGGCGACTATCCACATGTTGAGGCCATACTTGACGGTATCGTCAACCCTGATCCTGCCGACGTAGGTGTCGTCCTTGCCGGCGGCGTCGATGGCGAGGGGATACTTGTTCTTGCCCGGGTCGTCGACCACTTTGATACCAGGGGCCTTTTTCAGCAGCTTGCGGGCCATGTCGGGGGTCATTTCCCGTTCGAACTCGATATTCACCGATTCGGAGTGTCCGTAGAAGACGGGGACCCTTACGGTTGTTGCTGTAACGGCGATGGAATCGTCTTCCATGATCTTCTTCGTCTCGTTGACCATCTTCATCTCTTCCTTGGTGTAGCCACTGTCGAGGAAACTGTCGATGTGCGGCAGGACGTTGAAGGCGATCTGGTGGGGATAGACCTTTTTCTCGAGGGTCTTCATGTTGTAAATGGCGAGAACCTGCTG
>DBQU01000016.1:1862-25928 GCA_002305765.1 Deltaproteobacteria bacterium UBA1386 | reverse complement strand
TTGATCTTCGCCGCGTCGTGGAGCGGCTTCAAGGCGACGACCATCTGGATCGTGGAGCAGTTGGGATTGGAGATGATGCCGCGCTTCGTGTGCTGGGCGATGGCATGCTCGTTCACCTCGGGCACGACGAGGGGAATGTCCTTCTCCATCCTGAAGGCGCTGGTGTTATCGATAACGACACAGCCGCTCGCCGCAGCGATGGGCGCGAACTTGAGGCTCACGGATCCACCGGGGGAGAACAGGCCGATGTCGATGTCCTTGAAGGAGTCTTCCTTCAGTTCCTGTACCTTTACATCTTCACCGTGGAAGCTCATAGTCTTGCCCACGCTCCGCGAGGAAGCGAGAAGTGTCAGGTTCTTGACCGGGAAATTCCGTTCCTCGAGGACTTTTACCATTTCATTTCCGACCGCGCCGGTGGCTCCGGCGACTGCTACGTTGTACTGTTTCATTTAGCCCTCCAGCTTTTTCTTGAGATGGTTTATCAACCCGCCCTCGTTGATGAGTTCCACCATGAAGGGGGGGATGGGTTTGGCTTTCACGTCTTTTCCGCCGCAGCGGATGATGCCCGTCGATATGTCGACCTCGATCTCGTCACCGTCCTTTACGAGATCGTAGATGTCGGCCTCCAGGAGCGCGAGGCCCTTGTTGAAGGCGTTGCGGTAGAATATCCTGGCGAATGTCTTCGCGACGACAAGGGGTATGCCGAGCGCGGTGATGGCGAGCGGCGCGTGTTCCCGCGATGAGCCGCAGCCGAAATTGGTTCCCGAGACGATGATGTCCCCGGCCCTGACCTCCTTCGGAAAGTTCGGGGCGAGGGGCTCCATGCAGTGCTGTCCCAGGACCTTCGGGTCCGTGTGCGCGAGATATTGCGCGGGGATGATGATATCGGTGTCGATATTATCGCCGAATTTCCAGATCCTTCCTTTGACGATCATAATACCTCCTCAGGACGGGCTATCTTGCCCTTGATGGCGGTGGCAGCCGCCACGGCGGGACCGGCGAGGTAGACCTCGCTTTCGGGATGCCCCATCCTTCCGATGAAGTTCCTGTTCGTTGTGGCCACGGCCCTCTCTCCCTTTGCCAGTATGCCCATGTGACCGCCCAGGCAGGGGCCGCAGGTGGGCGGCGATATGATGCAGCCGGCGTCCAAGAATGTCTGGAAGTATCCCCGGCGCATTGCCTCGCCGTAGATCGCGGGGGTCGCGGGGATCACGATGCATCTCAAACCTTTGCTGACTCTCTTCCCTGTGAGTATGGCGGCCGCCATCTCCAGGTCCTCGAGCCTACCGTTGGTGCAGGAACCGATGACGACCTGGTCCACATCTATGCTGCCCAACTCCCCCGCGTCCTTCACGTTGGACGGGAGCGAGGGGCACGCGACGCTGAAGCCGACCTTGGAGACATCGATCTCGTACACCTCGCTGTATGTCGCGTCGGCATCGCTCGCGTAGACCTTGTAGGGCCGCGTGGCATGCTCCTTCATGTAGGCCAGTGTCTTGTCGTCGACGGGAAATATGCCGTTCTTCCCCCCGGCCTCGATGGCCATGTTGGCAATGGAGAACCGCGAATCCATGGACAGGGCGGCTATGGCCTCACCGCTGTATTCCATGGCGCTGTAAAGCGCACCGTCAACCCCTATCATTCCCAGGATATGGAGGATGAGTTCCTTGCCCGTGACCCACTTCTGCCATTTCCCGTGGCAGTGGAACTTGATGCTCTCGGGGACCTTCAGCCAGATGCGTCCCGTCACCATGCCGTAGGTGATATCCGTCGAGCCCATGCCCGTGGAAAAAGCGCCAAGGGCCCCGTAGGTGCAGGTGTGGCTGTCGGCGCCGATGACGAGGTCGCCCGCCACAACGAGTCCTTTTTCGGGCAGGAGGGCATGCTCGATGCCGCACTCGCCGCCCTCGAAGAAGTTGACGATGCCGTATTTCCGGGAGAATTCCCGTATCTTCTTGCAGTTCTCGGCTGACAGGATGTCCTTGTTGGGTGTGAAATGGTCAAGGACGAAGACGACCTTGTTGGGGTCGAAGACGGCCTTTGCCCCGACCTTCTCGAATTCCTCGAGGGACAGGGGCGCCGTGATGTCGTTCGCCATGGCGAGGTCTATCCTGCAATCCAGGATCTCACCGGGTTCGACCCGGTCCCTGTCCGCGTGCGCTGCCAGTATCTTTTCCGTAATGGTCATTCCCATATCGTTTCCTCTCAGGATTTTTTCGTTTTCATGTATTCCAGCCTGTTCAGCGCGTTGATGTACGCCTTGGCGCTGGCGACGATGATGTCCGTGTCCGCTCCTTTTCCTATGGCCTTGAGGCCCTTCTCGGAGAGCTTGACGAAGACCTCCCCCTGGGCGTCCATGTCCTGGGTGATGGAGTTCACGGAGAACTTCTCGAGCTTGCTCGTCGTCTTGAGGAGCCTCTTGATGACCTTGAAGGCCGCGTGGACGGGACCGTCGCCGGTACCCACGTCCTGGAAGATGTTTCCGTCTATCTCCATCTTCACCGTAGCCGTCGGTATCGTCGTGTTCCCGCAGCTCACGTTGAGGTACACGAGCTTCGCCCTCTCGGCCGTCTTGTATATCTCGTCCATGATGATCATCTCGATGTCTTCGTCGTAGACGTTCTTCTTCATGTCCGAGAGCGCCTTGAAGCGCTTGAAGGCCAGGTTGAGCTCCTTGTCGTCGAGGATGTACCCCAGGTTTTCGATACGGTCCCTGAAGGCGTGCCTGCCGGAGTGCTTCCCGAGGATGAGGGAGCTCTTGGAGATGCCCACCGATTCGGGGGTCATGATCTCGTAGGTGAGCTTTGCCTTCAGGAGGCCGTCCTGATGGATACCCGACTCGTGAGCGAAGGCGTTGGCGCCGACGATGGCCTTGTTGGGCTGCACGGGCACGCCCGTGATGGAGGTTATAAGCCTGCTCGTCGGATATATCTTCTCGGAGACGATGCGGGTGTCAGCGGTGAAGCTCGTCTTCCTCGTTCTCAAGGTCATGGCTATCTCTTCGAGAGAGGCGTTCCCCGCCCTTTCACCGATCCCGTTTATCGTGCATTCCACCTGGCGCGCGCCGTTGTGAATGGCAGCGATGGAGTTGGCCGTGGCAAGGCCGAGGTCATTGTGGCAATGGACGCTGATGACGGCCTTGTCTATGTTGGGGACGTTCTTCCTGATGTAGGCGATGAGCTCCCCGAACTCGTGGGGGACGGCATAACCGACGGTGTCCGGTATGTTGACCGTTGTCGCCCCGGCGTCGATGACCTCGGCGACCACCTTGCACAGGTAATCCCAATCGCTCCTCGTCGCGTCCATCGCGGAGAACTCGACGTTGTCGGTGTATCGCTTTGCCCTCTTCACGGCGGCCACCGCGATCTCGAGCACCTCGTCGCGCGTCTTTCTGAACTGGTGCTTGAGGTGGATGTCCGAGGTGGAGATGAAGGTGTGAATACGGGGGTGGGCAGCTACCTTTATCGCCTTCCACGCCCGGTCTATGTCCTCATCATTGGCGCGGGCGAGCCCCGCGATCTGGCAGTTCTTCACGAGCTTTGCTATCTGTTTGACGGCATCGAAATCGCCCTCGGAGGCGATGGGGAAGCCGGCTTCTATGATGTCCACACCGAGGAGCTCGAGCTGTCGTGCCACCCTGAGCTTTTCTTGAGTGTTCATGGTATTGCCGGGCGATTGCTCGCCGTCGCGCAATGTCGTGTCGAAAATAAATACCTGTTCTGACATGCTCTCTCCTCCTTTTTGTATTTTCCATCCCGCGCCATGGCGGGAGGCACAGCCGTCTATTGTGTCTGCAGGTTCGAGGTGTGAGATGGTTCTTTGAGCTTTCTTCCCCGACCCGCTTTATCTCCTCTTTAGGCGAGGCGGTCCGGGGAACGGGTCCCGAGCTTCTTGAGCAGGAGATCCATCAGTGTATCCTCATCTTCTATCCGCGCCTCGATGGAGAGGTAAAAGAGATTGTCGGGAACATCCATCCCCATGAGCTTCACGGCGTCCTTTTCGGTGGTGACGATACACTGAACGTTTTCCGCCGACCCCATCCGCCTGAGATCACCCGTCGTGTACCTGTGGTGGTCGGGGAAGGGTATTTCCCGAACTACGTCGGCTCCTATCTGTCTCAAGAGTTGAAAGAATGACTGGTTATCGCCAAGCCCGCTGAAGGCGAGGACCTTTTTGTTCCTGAGGAACCGGTAGTGGGCCATGGCGTTCTTCTTCACGTTGTAGAGGTGGACGGGCTTGTATCTCACCTGGAACCGGGGGATGCCCTGGGTGAAATAGAGGGTGGCGCTGTCCGGTTCCGATTTGCTCACGAGTATGGTATCCGACTCGCGCACCCGTGACACGGGTTCGCGGTAGGGTCCCAGGGGAAAAAGCTCCTGTCTGCTCAAGGACTCCCGTCCGTTGAGGATGAGGATGTCCACGTCCTTCCTCAGGTCCCGCACCTGGAAGCCGTCGTCGAGGATGGCCATATCGATGTTCTTCTCTTCGATGCCCTGTTCGATGGCCTTCATGCGGTCCTTGCCGACGATGACAGGTATCCGTGTTCTCCTGGCCAGCATGTATGCCTCGTCCCCGGCGGTGTGTGCCGAGTCGTTCCTGACGTCCACGGCAAATGTCCCGTTCCTCTTCCTCATGTATCCCCGCGTTATGATCCCCGGGTTGTAGCCCGCATCCTTGAACCTGCGGGAGAGCCTTTCGACGACAGGCGTTTTCCCCGTCCCCCCGAGGGTGATGTTCCCCACGCTGACAACCGGTATGGGAGCGCTCTGCGTCGCCATGATCCCCGTCCTGTACATGTACTCTCTCGCCATGAGCGCTATGTGGTAGAGATAAGAGAGAAAAGCAAGGGGTATGTAAAGGAGCCACCGTGCCACTTTTGCTTCACCATTCCACACCCTGACCACGGTATCACGCATAGGCAATCGAAATATATAACAGAAAAGCTCAGTAATTGCAATAATGATGATAGGTTACCGTTTAGAGTTTTAAGTGTTAAGTTTTAGGTGTTAAGTGTCAAATACTCCGCGGTGAGACTCCACACCGAACGTTTTCTGCCTCGCCGGGTGTTTCACTTAAAACTTAAAACCTAAAACTTAACACTATTCTATATGAAACAGTGGTGGCTGTATGTGGATGGAGCGGCAGGAGGGGCATTTGCCGGGTTTTGTGAGGCGGTCACGCTTCCTGAAGACGAACCCGCAGTGCCTGCAGGAGGCACAGATCACGGTGAGACGCCTGTCGCCCTTGCTGAGGGACCGCTGCAGGTGTTCAAGGTGATCGCAAACGTCCCTTTCGGGTATCTTGATGATGCCCGACAGCTCCTTCGATGTGTATGTCCCTTCCTCGAGCAGGGCAGAGATGTAGTGCCGGATGGTCTCGAAGCGTTCGGGAGGTTCATGCCCTTCAGCTTTTCTGTCCGTCTTCTCTCTTTTCACCTTCTCCTCTTCTTCAGGACCGTCAGCGTTTCCAGGTGCGAGGTGTGAGGGAAGAGGTCGAAGGGGGCGACGAGCTCGACGGCGTAGCCTGCAGCGGCGAGACGCCCGAGGTCCCGGGCGAGGGTGGCAGGGTTGCAGGAGACATATATCAACGCTCTCGGCGCGAGGTTGGTGACGAGGTCTGTGCCGCGGGGGCTGAGGCCGCTCCTCGGGGGGTCCAGGACCACGACGTCGGGTTTCATGAAATTCCTGCCCGTAGCGATGTCCTCGACCCTTCCGGCAAGGAAGGAACAGTTACCGATGCCGTTGAGCAGCGCGTTCTCCCGGGCGTTCTCGATGTTGGCTCTCGAGAAATCGACGCCGACGACGTTTTGCGAATGACGGGACAGCACGAGTTCCATGGGGGCCATGCCGCAGTAAAGGCCGAGGACGTTCCGCGCCTTCAGCTCCGCGGCGATGCGTCCCACTCTCTCGTAGATGAGGGCGGCCCCCGCCGGGTTGGGTTGGAAGAAAGACGCGGGATAGACGCGCAATGTGAGCCCCGCCAGGGATTCCTCGATATACCGCTCGCCGCCCTCGTGGCGAAGACGGCCATAATCGATATAGGACCCGGGACGGTCGTTGACGGCCCTCCAGAGGCTTGTCACATGGGGTGTCTCTTGCCTGAGCCGCCGAAAGAGTTCATCCATGCCGTGGTCCCCGGAGCCTTTTGTCTCGACGATGGCCATGACGCGCCCCGTTGCCTTTGACTCCCTGAGGACAAGATGGCGCAGCGTCCCCTTTTTCGTTCTCTCGTCATAGGGAAAAAGACCTTCCCGATGCATGTGGTCCTCGACGACGTCGAGTATCCTTTTCAGACCTTCAGAGAAGATCCTGCAACCGGGCACGGGCAGGACGGCGGAACGGGCGGGTCCGCCGACTGTCATGCTGCCGCGCATCCCGGCGATGACCGCGTTGTCGTGATAGCCGAAGGCCAGGTCTATCTTGCTCCGGTAGAGATACACCCGGGGTGAGGGGGTGATCTCTTCGAACCGGTCCTCGGCGACGTCAAGGCGGCCGATCCTTTTCAAGGATTCCCTGAGGTGGGAGGCCTTCATCTCGAGCTGCGCGGCATAGCCCATGGATTGGATGGTGCAGCCCCCGCAGGCGCCGAAATGAGGGCACGCGGGTTCAACGCGCAACGACGAGGGCTCCTCGATGGCGACGACCTCGCCGTGGCCGTAGCGCCTCTCCCGTTTTACGATGCGTATGGCCACCCTGTCGCCGGGAATGGTGCCGGGAACGAAGACCACGAAATCACCGGCCTTTGCGACCCCCGCGTCGCCCGGCATGGCGATATCCGTGACGGTGACGCTCAGAGTGCGCCCGTCGCGCGAAGAGAGGCTGGGATCAAGTTTCATCGACGGAGGCCGATCTCTTTCTGACGGGGAAGGAGACAGTGAAGGTGGTCCCACCCGACGCGAGACACTCCTCCGTGCCCCTGATGGCGGGGCATTTTGAGATGTTCCCCGGGCAGAGGTCCCGATCCGTGGGGATATGCACGCAGCGGTTGCTTTCGAAGGAGATGTCGAAGCCGAACCGCAGGGAGTAGTACTTGATCCTCAAGAGGTCGAGCCCTTTCCCGCCCGCGCCGAATTCCAGCGGTTTCCTTGAGGAGTAGAGGTCCGTCTCCTTCGCGTGGTGCAAACCATCGAGGAGAAAGCGTTTGTTCTCTTCGGTGATCCCGACGCCGGTGTCCGTCACACTCAATACGATCCGGTCATCCTTCTGCTCGAGGCCGATCCTTATGCTACCCCCGTCGGGCGTGTTCTCGATGGCGTTCTTGATGAGGCCTTCGGCGATGTCCCGGAGGATCTGGGGGTCCATGGAGATGAAGAGGTCATTCGCCCCATCCACCCTGATGTCGAGATCTCGCCCGGGCAGCCGGGCTTTCATACGCTCAACAACGGAAACGACAAAGGTGTAAAGGTCGATGGACTGGAAGAACTGGGTGCTCGCCGCGAAATACTGGCCGATCCATTCTCTCAGGGAGTTCCAGTGGCCGCGCACGTCGGCAGGCACCTCGGAGAGGCTCTCCATCCTTTGCCACAGCCGGTCGAGGTCACCAACGAGCATGACCGCCTCGAGTTCCTGGGAAAGCCTGAATATCTGGTCCGTCTCGCGGGAGATGTTGAAGAGTCTCTGGAGATTGCGCTCGATGGAGTCGACCAGGTCCCGTATGGAGACGTACTGGGCTGTGGGTTCGAGTTTTCGTCTTATAAGCCTCATGCTCCCCTGAATGACGGACAGGGGCGTCTTCAGTTCGTGGGAGATGTGATTGACCGCCTTCGTCTTGGCGCGGTTCAGGCTCTCCAGGGCGTTGCGGGACTGGATGAGGGCCTCCTCGGCCTCCTTGCGCTCCGTCACATCCCGGAGATAGACGAGGTAGACGGTGGCATTGCGATAGGGAATGGTGGCGGCTGAAACCTCGACATAGATCGTCCTGCCATTCCTTGTGATGCCCTTGAACTCGTATCGCGACGGCACCGGCTCCCCGCGCTGGCGGCGCTGATTGATGTCCCGCACTCTCGAGAGATCGTCCGGATGGATGGTGGTAAGGACCGACTCGCCTATGGCCTCTTCGGTGGAAGGGAATTCGAACATCTCGAGAAAGCGCCTGTTCACATATTGGAGGGTGTAGCCCTGAATGATGGCCACACCGTCGTTGGAGTTCTCGATAGCCGTGCGGTAGCGCTCTTCGCTTTCCTGGAGGGCGGCCTCCGCCTTCTTGCGCTCCGTGATGTCCAGCATCGTGCCTTCGTAGTAGCGGATCATGTTGAACTTATCGCGGACGGCGCGAATGTTCATGGAGATCCAGTGGATGCTGCCGTCCTTGCTGTACATCTGTGTTTCGAAGTTCCGCACCGACCCCTCCCGTTCTATTTTTTCCATGGTCCGGGCGCGATCTTCGGGGTTGACGTAGAGTTGCTTCGAGATGTTCGTGATGGATTCGATCAGGTCCTGGGGAGAATCGTATCCGTGAACGCGGGAGAGCGAAGGGTTGGCGCTCAAGAATCGTCCGTCCACGCTTGTCTGAAAGATGCCTTCCATGGCATCCTCGAATATGCTGCGATACTTCTCCTCTGTCTTGCGCAGGGTCGCTTCGATCTGGCTGAACTCTGTCTGGGTCGTCTCAAGCTCAACAATGCGCTGCCGGAGACCCGCGATCTCCGCAAGAAGCTCTTCTCTGGTGTTTTGCCGTTGTGACATGGAACCTCGGTCTCGATGAAACAGCTCATGGGTGACGGGAAAGGACAGGCGGTGATGATCGGTCACCTCTCACCTATTTACCTGTTACCGTCTCCTGAATCAACTCTATTATAAGTTGTTTGGACGGGGATAACAAGACGACAGGGATAGAAGAAACGAAAATGGGTGCCAGGGGCAAAAAAACAGGTTATGGGTTATAGGTCATGGGTAATAGGTACGGCCTTCAAGGCTTTCCCATTACCCATTGCCTGTTTCACCATAACCTGCCTCATCATGACTCCGATATGCCTTGTCAGATCCTCCCGGTTCCATATATACTGAGAAGAATAGAACAGGTTATGGGTTATAGGTCATGGGTAATAGGTACGGCCGTCAAGGCTTTCCCATCACCCATGACCTATCACCTGTTTCACCATCATCTGTTTCATCGGGGGGTCTATGAACGGCGCTGAACTTGTGTTGAAGACGGCTGTGTTGAATGGTATCGATATCTGTTTCGCCAACGCTGGGACCACGGAGATACCCCTTGTCGCGGCCCTTGACGGTCAGGCGGGCATAAAGACCGTCCTCGGTCTATTCGAGGGGGTCTGCACGGGCGCGGCCGATGGTTTTGGGCGGGTCCTCGACAGGCCGGCGATGGCCCTTCTCCACCTGGGTCCGGGCTTTGCCAACGGGATAGCCTGCCTTCACAACGCGCGGCGCGCGAAGGCGCCTGTCGTCAACGTCATCGGCGAGCACGCGTCCTGGCATCGTGACGCGGACCCGCCGCTCTGCATGGATATAGCGGCGATGGTGGGGGCCGTTTCGGGATGGAAGAGGACGTGCAGGAGCGCCCGGGGCCTCTCCCGCGACATGGCGGCTGTCATAGCGGCAAGCTCTCGCGGACAGGTGGCGAGCCTCATCATCCCCAATGACCATCAGTGGGCCGAATGCGGGGGTATTCCCATCGTCACGGCCTCCCCCTCCTTCGAGCCTGTCGACCATGAGGTTGTGGACCGGGCGGCAAAGGCCTTGAAGACGGGCGGGAGAACGGCAGTGGTCCTCGGAGGGAGGGCGTTGAGGCACGAGGGGTTGATGACGGCTGCGCGCATCCGCGCGGCAACGGGATGCGACCTTCTGGCCAACAGTTTTCCGGGGTACATGGACCGCGGCGGGTCCCTGCCCGTGGTGACGAGGATCCCCTACTTTCCGGAACCGGCGCTGGAACTGATGACGCGGTATGACGCGGTCGTCCTGGCGGGTGCCTGGGAGCCCGTCACTTTTTTCGGCTATGAGGGCGTCCCCAGTCACGTCATTCCCGGGGGGACCATGAAGATCGCGATCGACGGTCCCGGGCAGGACGTGAACGAGGCACTCGAGGCCCTGGCCGGCTCCGTCGGCAGGGCGAAAAGAATGACGGCAAAAGGCGACAGCGTGGCGCCGGGAAGGTCTTCCCTTCCGGCCGGCCCTCTCACGCCGGAGACGGTCTCCGCGGTCGTAGCGGCGCTGCAGCCGGAGGACGGGATCGTCGTCGATGAGGGACTGACGACAACCTTCCCATATTACCCTCTTTCCCATGGACGCGGTCCCCACGGTTTCATGACCATAGCGGGAGGGGCGATCGGCTACGGGATGCCCTGTTCCGTGGGAGCCGCGCTTGCCGCACCGGCCCGGCCCGTCATCAACATCCAGGCGGACGGCAGCGCCATGTACACCGTTCAGGCCCTGTGGACGATGGCACGGGAAGGCCTGAACGTCACGACCCTCCTGTGCAACAACGGCGGCTACCGCATCATCGCCATGGAACTGGAACGGGCGGGTCTCACGGACCTTGGGGAGGCCGCCCGCGCTCTCGTCGATATCGATGATCCGCCGATAGACTGGGTCCACCTCTCCCGGGGTCTCGGCGTCAGCGCGACGCGCGTCGATGACGCCAGGGCGCTGGCTCGGGAAATGAAGCGGGCCATGAAAGAGCCGGGGCCACACCTCATCGAGATGATGATAAAAAGCGGGTGATAGGACCTATAGGATCAGATAGGACCTATAAGACATATGGGACCTATAGGACAGGATAGGACATATAGGACAGGGAGGGGTTGGGTGTGTGAAGTGATGGGTGGTGTTAGAGCAGTTTCTGGAAGTAGATCACGTCGAAGACACGACCTTTTTTCAGGCCCACCTCCCTGAAACGGCCGCATTCGGAAAAGCCGTTCTTCAGGTGGAAGGCGATGCTTTCCTGGTTGAGGGACGAGACGTTCGCGAGGACCGCGTTGATGCCCTTCTCCTTTCCCATATCGAGAAGGCAGTCGAGTATCGCCTTGCCGATGCCCTGGCCGGTGAACCCGGGTTTGAGGAAGTAGGTGATCTCGGCGGTCTTGAAAAAGGCGGGCAGGGGATTGTAGGGCCGAAGGAGCCCGAAACCGGTCACGACGCCGTCCTCTGTCCTGGCGGCAACCGTCGGATACCCGCTGCTTAGAACGAGAAGCATATCGAAGAAATCATCGGGAAGGGGGTGCTCCGGATAGGCCGCAAAGGTATTCTCGATATAGTGATTGAAGATCCCCATGATCTGCCGGGCGTCACCCTTCTCTATCGGCGACAACAATATCTTCATATTGTACGTTCTTCAACCTTCAAGCGGCTCAAGCTATTCAAGCGGTCTTTCACTTCGTGACTTCTCCAGATTCGGCATCGACCTTGACTATCCAGTGGTCGCCGGGCTGACAGCGGCCTTCCGATTTGCCCCTGTAACCGCAGGTTCTCTTGATGACCCAGAGGGGCCTGTCATTCCTGTGGTCATACCTGAGTTCATAGCTGTAGCTGTCGACTTCGGCCGGGTTGTACTGCCTGTGTCTGTTGGCTGCCTCCTCGGCCCGCTGAGGGCTGATGACTATCCTTTCTTCGGGGATGGAAGCGCCTCGGAAATGTTTCTCCTTCGATACGTGCGTCCCGGCATCTGCTCCTTCGACCCCCGGTTCCACCATGCGGACCGTAATGGATCTTCCCCTGCATGTCCTTGAGGGAGCCTCTTCCTCGTCAGTCGACTGGGCCCTGTCACAGCGCACCAACTGCGCCTCCCACACCGGGGAGCGCCCATTGCGTCCATCGAAACCCACCACGGGCACCGATATGATCCTGCGGACCCTCAGCCGTCTGCCTGCCCACTTTATTCCTTCCTCGCGGGCTTTGGCCCAAAATTCCTCGAATGTTATCCCCCTTACATCCTTTCCCGCGTGAAGGGACTTGCGCCGAGCCGCCTCGGCGGGAGCGGCAACAAGCGACGCAGCCCCAATAAGGAGCATCGCCGCAAGACAAACGAACCTGTGCCAAACAACAGACTGTGCCATCAAAACTGTGATCTCCCTGTGACCCCGGTGACTTTTTCGTATCATACAACGAAACGGGGGGTAAGGCAAACAAAGACCGGGAAAGGACCGCTTGAACGTTAGAAACTGGAAATGAAGGAGCGGACACGGTCCGTCCCACGGATGACAACCGGGAGTCAGACCGTACTCGTTCGTTCCTGTCTTTCGTCTTTAACGTTCAAGCGGTTCAAGCCGTCTTTCTTCCCGGCATCAATTTCGGAAAAAGATGCTGTTTCTTGAGGAGCTTTAGCGCTTCCCTGACCAGCGGGGTGTTCTTCGGGTTCTTGTGCTGGATGAGGGCGCGGTGCATCTTGCGCTCACGGAAGGTTCTGGGGACGTAGACGTCTTTTCCGGTGAAGGGGTCCTTTCCGGTATGGTAGACGGTGCCGGAGAGGGTCATTGGCAGGGGCATGAAGTCCTGTATCTGTTCGGGATGGATGCCCAGTTCGCCCAGTTTCAACGCGAGGGAAAGGGAATCCTCGAGCGTGCCGCCGGGGTGGGCGCTGATGAAATAACTGACGAGGTGCTGGTCCTTACCCAGTTTCTTGCATATCGACCGGTAGAGGGCCGAGAACTGCTCGTACACCGAAAAGGAGGGTTTGTTCATGATATCGAGGACCCTGTCGGAAGAGTGCTCCGGCGCCACCTTCATCCTGCCACTCAGATGGTCCCTGCAGATCCTTTCGAGATAGACGCGGGCCTTGGGGTCGACGAGGAGATCGTGACGGAAGCCGCTTTCGATGAAGACGTGTTTGACTCCCGGCAGGGTGCGCAGCTTTCCGTAAAGGGAAAGGCCTTTTTCGTAACCGGGCTTGAGGTTCCTGCACGGCGTCGGCGTCAGGCAGTGACGGTTGCCGCAGGCCCCTTTTCCCTGCCACCTGCCGCAGACAGCCCCGTAGAGGTTCGCGGTCGGACCGCCCACGTCCGTGATGGTGCCGCGAAAATCCTTTCTTCTTGTCAGCGCTCCGGCCTCCTTCAGTATCGATGATTCGCTTCGGGACGAGACGATCCTCCCCTGGTGGAGAGAAAGGCCGCAGAACGAACATTCGCCGGGGCAGCCCCGGTGGGAGATAATGGAGAAGCGCACCGTCTCGAAACCGGGCACGCCACCCTCTCTGCCATAGGAGGGATGCCAGCCGCGTGCGTAGGGAAGCTCGTAGACGGCGTCGAGGTCTTTCGTCTCAAGGGGCGGGGCAGGCGGGTACTGGACGACATAGCGATTGGCATGCCCCTGTACCAGCGTCCTTCCCGTATAGGGGTCCTGGTTCTCCACGATCATACGGAAGGCCTCATTGAACTTGTCGGCATTTCCCCTGACCTCCTCATGCGAGGGTATCTCGATAATGTCCGACCCCCCTTGGTCTCCAATCCCGGGAATAGGCCCCCGTGGTTCCTCCAGCCTGGAACCTGAAACCTTGAACTCCGAACCGGCGACTATCGCCGTCCCCCTGATCCCGTGGAGCGGTTCCCCCGCCGCGAGCCTCCGGGCTATCTCCACCACCTGCGCCTCCCCCATGCCGTACACGAGGATGTCCGCCCTGCTGTCGAGGAGGATGGAGCGCCGGACCTCGTTCTTCCACCAGTCGTAGTGGGCGAACCGCCTGAGGCTGGCCTCGATGCCGCCGAGCACAATGGGGACGTCCTTGAACGCCTCGCGGACCCTGTTGGCGTAGACGACGGCCGCATGGTCGGGACGCAGTCCCGGTCTTCCTCCGGGGGAGTAATCGTCGTTCAGCCGCGGGCGCTTGTGCGCCGTATAGTTGGCCACCATGGAATCCATGTTGCCGGCGGTGATCCCGAAGAAGAGCGCCGGCCTTCCGAGACGGCTGAAATCGCGGGTGGTCCTGAAATCCGGCTGGGCTATGACGCCGACACGAAGGCCCGCCGCCTCGAGGACGCGCCCGATGACGGCGGTCCCGTACGAAGGATGGTCCACGTAGGCATCGCCGGTCACGAGAACGACGTCGAGGCCGTCCCATCCGCGCTCTTTCATCTCGGCCCGAGTCGTCGGGAGAAATGGAATGGTCATGGGCCACATTCTAGCAGAATTGAGGCGAAAGGGGAAACATGAGGGCAACGCCGCCATGTAAAGTGCGCGCTCCGCATCCTGTCGTTACCGACCGGTGAACAAGAGGTTGCAGGAAGGACGTATTCCTGATATAAACCATAAGGTTGTCGCAGGACAAGTCTCGATAGCGCCGCTGGGGGTGGCAATGCAGGACCGGAAAGCAGACATCGTTCTATCCGTTGGAACGGACATGAAATTCCTTCCTCTCGTCCTTTCCTTCACCGAATCGTCATCCCGGATATTCGGGCTTGAGGACAGGGACGCGTTGAAACTGACGCTGGCCTCCGAGGAGATGTTCGCCTATCTGTGCGGGATGACCGGCGAGGCAAGACCGGTCACCCTCACCATGAAGAACGGTTTCTACTACGCTCTCCTGCGGTTCGCCTTCGACAATATCGATTTCGACCCCCGTGCCTTCAATCTCACGGCGAATGTATCGCCCGATGAGGAAGGTCTTGGTGAAATGGGCCTTCTCATCGCGTCGCGTTCCGTGGACAGGATGTCCATATTCCACGACCCCCTGGAGGGAACGGGGATATACCTGATAAAGGAAAAGACCTATCCCGAGGTGGAGCCGTGGAAGAGCGAGGAAGCCCCCGACGGGGAAGGCCTCTCGTACGGTCCCCCCGATGTGGAGGACCTGAAGATGTTTGTCCGGTCCATCGCAGGCCGGTATGACCCCTTCGTCTATCCCCAGGATCTCCGTTATCCCGGCAAGGTCGTCGACATGGTTGCCAGCGGCGAATACGGGGTGCTGACCGCCACGGACAGAAAGGGGAGAATGGCGGGAGGCATGACGTGGCGCAGTACGGGGACTTCGACGATCGAGTGCTACGGTCCATACGTGTTCGTCGAAAAGGGAAGGCAGGACGTGGGTGAGGGTCTCGTCGCGGCGCTTATCTCGACCGTTGCCAGGTCGGAGGCGATCTGTCTCATGAACAGGTATCCAACGGCGGAGTTGCCCCCTGGTTACTTTGAGAAGCTGGGCACCATCGATTTTGTCCTCAAGGGAGAGAGGAGGCCCTGGGATTTTCTCTTCCGGGAGCTGAAGGAAGACCCGGGGTGCAGGGTCTACGCCCACGCCGGCATGGAGGACTTCCTCAAGACCCGGTACAAAAGGCATTTTCTCGCCAGGGAGATCGTCCCCGTGAAGTACGAGGGTGAGAGGCAGAACCCCCACTCCGTCTTCGGCGCCAGGTTCCAGCACAGCCAGAACCTCGTGGTCCTCTCGCCCCTGTGGGATGGTGCCGATGCAAGGGAGAACCTGGCGAGGCACATCGAAGTCCTCAAGGCCGAAGGGATAGCGAATATCCTTTTCAGGATCGATCTGGGCCACGGGTGGCATGCGCGGCTCTATCCCGTCATCGAGGCGAACGGTTTCGTGCCGTCCATCGTGATCCCCTACCAGGGCAAGGCGGATTGGCTCTTCTTTACTCTGCGGGATTGAGGTCTTTTGCGTGTTCGACGTTCCCCTTAACAAGCTTGTCCCTGAATACATCAAGAAGTTCGAGGCGTACATCCCGTCCCGTCCCGACCCCGAGCTCATGAGGCTCTACAAGGTGGACCACCTGTGGCGGCTCAACAACAACGAGAACCCCCTCGGCCCTCCCGAGGGCTCGGCGCGGGTCATTGCTGAGTTTCCGCCGAAGAGGGCGAGCATCTATCCCAGCGGCGATTCATGGTACCTGCGCGTGAAGCTGGCCGAGAAGTTCGACCTCGACCCCGACCAGATAGTGTTCGGCAACGGGGCGAACGAGGCCATCGCTTTTGTCATCAAGGCCTTCTGCCAGGAAGGGGACAACATAATCACGGCCGACAAGACCTTTGCCGTCTATGAATGGGTGGCCGCGTTCTCCGGTTTCGAGGCGAGGCTCGTGCCGCTCAAGGATTTCGGCTTCGACGACGAGGGGATGCTTGGCCGCATAGACGAAAGGACGAAGATACTCTTCGTGTGCAACCCCAACAACCCCACCGGGACCTACTGGGACGAGGCGAGGCTGAGAAGGTTTCTCGACAGGGTTGCCGGAAGGCAGATCGTTGTTGTCGACGAGGCGTACTGCGAATTCGTCGAGGCCGATGACTATCCCGACGCGATGAAGCTCCTCAAGGAGTACCCCAACCTCGTGACCTTCCGGACCTTTTCCAAGATGTACGGCCTTGCCGGGCTCCGCATCGGTTATCTCGCGGGAAGCCGTGACGTGGTCGACGTCATAAGGCGGACGTGCATCGTCTACTCGGTGAACGGCCTTGCCCAGGAGGCGGCGCTCGCGGCCATCGGAGATGATGACCACGTTGTCCGGACGAGGCGGCACGTCAATGCCGAGAAGGCCTACCTGCTCGAAGAGCTTGCCAACCTCGGAGTAGAGACGCACGCCGGTGAAGGGTGCTACGTCATGGCGAGGCTCCCTGTGAGCGATACCCTTGTCTATCGGCAGCTTATGGCAAAAGGGGTCATGATACGGACGATGACGGGTTTTCGCTTCCCCAACTGGATCCGCGTGAGCATCGGGGTGCACGAGGCGATGGAGGACTTCGTCCGTGGTCTCGGCGAGACCCTCTCCGACAGGGAGGCCACCCTGTGAGGAAAGGGGCCGGGCATTTCCTCGACGGACCCCGTCTCGACGCCTTCTCGAAGGTCACGGGACAGGAAAGGTACGCCGCCGACGAGTATTCGGAAGAGTTCTTCTGGGCCGGAGCGAAAAGGGCCCTCGTGCCGCATGCCAGGCTCCTTGCCGTTCACACATCGCGTGCCGCGGCGCATCCCGGTGTCGTTCGCGTTCTGACCTCCCGCGATATCGGCGGGTCGAACAGGTTGGGGATCGTCAGGAACCATCAGCCGGTGCTCGTCGATGAGGTCATCCGCCACGCGGGAGACCCCGTCGCCTTGGTGGTCGCCCGCAGCAGGGAGGCCCTCAGCGAGGCACTCGAGCTCGTCACCTTCGACCACGAGCCGTTGCCGGGCGTTTTCGATCCCGAAGAGGCCCTGAAGGACAGTGCGCCCAGGATCCACGAGGACAACGGGGAAGGCAACCTCATGAGGGCCGTTCGGGTAAGGCGGGGAGATCCGGACGGGGCCTTTCGCGACTGCGACGTCGTGGCCGAGGGTGTCTTCGAGACGTCCCGCCAGGAGCACGCCTACCTGGAAACGGAAGCGGGGTGGGCCCGGGTCGATGAAGGCGGGGTGCTCGTCGTCGTGGCATCGACGCAGACCCCCTACCGGGACAGGAAGGAGATTGCCGCCGCCCTGGGACTTGATATGAACAGTGTGCGCGTCATCGCCCCTTATCTCGGCGGGGCCTTTGGAGGGAAGGACGGCATCACCGTGCAGTGTTTGCTAGGCCTTGCCGCGCTCAACACGGGCGGTGTGCCCGTCAAGATGTGGTGGGACAGGCGGGAGAGCTTCCTTGCCGGCATGAAGAGACTCCCTGCAAGAATGCACTACCGCCTCGGGGCGAAAAAGGACGGTACCTTCCAGGCGCTTTCCTGCCGGCTCTACTACGATTCCGGCCCCTACGCGGGACTTACGGGTGAGATCATGGCGATGGGCGCGGAGCACGCCGGATCGGCATACCGGATACCCAATGTCAATATCGAGGGGTATTGCGTTTATACGAACAACGCCCTCGGCGGTCCTTTCCGGGGCTTCGGGGTGCCGCAGTCGACGGCGGGCATGGAACTGATCGTCGGCATGGCGGCCGAGAAGCTGGGCATGGACCCTCTCGAGGTTCGCCGCATCAATGCCCTCAAGGCCGGGGACAGGAACTGCATGGGTGTTGAGCTTAAGTACTCGGCGGGGTTCTACGATTGCGTCGACAGGCTCGTGGAGCATCCCCTGTGGAAGGGGCGCGAAGCCTGGAAGGCATCGGCTCCGCCGTGGAAGAAGCGCGGCCTGGGCGTCGGCTGCATGGCCCATGCGATAGGATATCCGGCCCTGATACCCGACGACGCGAACGCGAGAGTGGAACTGACAGAGAATGGTACGGTCCGGGTCTATTCAAGCGTCCCTGACATGGGGCAGGGAAACGCCGGCACCTATCTCAGGATAGCGGGAGAGGTCCTGAACCAGGACCCGGCGACGATGGAGGTCGTCCAGCCCGACACGGACCACGGTCTTCCCTCGGGCACGTCCTCGGCCAGCCGAACGACATACACCTTCGGCAATGCCGTCATAGAGGCGGCGGGGGGCCTCAAGGGAGCCATCCTCCGGGCCGGCGCCCGGTCCCTCGGGGTCGAGGGCATCGACTCCGTCGAGCTCATCCCCGGTGCAGTCAGGGCCAGAGGTTCCGCCCGTCAGGTAGCCCTTCGTGACGTGGCGGCCCTCATCGATGCCGGCGACCGGTCGTGCAAGGGCTATTTCCGGACCCCTTACGACGAGAGCACCCTCAGCATCATGTACCTGGGCGCGCACGTCCTCTTTTCTTTCGGCGCCCATCTCGCCCGCATCGAGGTCGATACCCTGACGGGACGGATAGACGTCGTCGACTACGTGGCCGTCACCGACGCGGGCAGGGTGCTGAACCGCTCAGTGTACGATCAGCAGGTGCAGGGTTCGATAGCGCAGGGGATCGGCTGGGCCCTCATGGAAGACTACGTCATGAAGGATGGGAGGCACGAGACGGGGGACATGGCCACCTATATCGTCCCCACCTCTCTCGACGTTCCCGACATGGTCTCCGCGGCCGTCGAGTCCGATGAGACGACGGGCCCCTTCGGCATGAAGGGGATCGGTGAGGTGGTCATCAGCGGTTGCCTGCCTGCCATCGCCAATGCCTTTCACGATGCCTGCGGCGTGAGGATAACGCGGTTTCCCCTCACCCCGGAGCGTGTGCTGTCGGTGCTTGCAGGACAGGGAGAGAAGGCATGAAACGGAAGATATCTTTCCTTCTTAACGGTTCGCCTGTTGCCATGGAGGTGGACCCCTCAAGAAGAGCCGTCGATGTTCTCCGCGAGGACCTTGGCCTCACCGGCACCAAGGAGGGCTGCGGCTCGGGTGAATGCGGCGCCTGCTCCATCCTTGTGGACGACGTGGTGAAGCTCTCCTGCATCATGACGGCGGCACAACTGGAGGGGAGGAAGATCGTCACCATCGAAGGCGTCGGCCAGGATGGTGAGCTACACCCCGTGCAGCGCTCATTCGTGGAACGCGGGGCCATACAATGCGGCTTCTGCACACCCGGCATGGTGATAGCGGCGGTGGGTTTCCTGAAGGAGAACCCGGACCCGACGCGGGAAGAGATCCGTGCGGGAATGAGCGGCAACATCTGCCGGTGCACGGGCTACGAGAAGATCATCGACGCCGTCGAAGACGCTGCGGCGAAGATCCGCGGGGGAGGGTCCGGTGGTTGACGTCCGTGTGCCGTCATCGCTTGACGAGGTCTTCCGGCTGCTCCGCGAGGAGCCCTCGGCGAGGCTTTTCGCCGGCGGTACCGATGTCATGGTGAGATCATTCCCCGACACGCTTCGGAGGGGACCGTTCCTGTGTCTCGAAAGGGTGGAGGAGTTGAGGGGCGTTAATGAATCGGCCACGGAAGTCCGCATAGGCGCCGCGACAAGGCTGAGCGAACTGATAGCCAGCCCTCTGGTCGCCGACCGCTTTCCCCTTCTTCGGGAGGCCGCGCGGCACATTGGGGCGCCGGCGGTGCGCAACATGGGGACCCTGGGCGGGAACGTCTGCACGGCGTCGCCGGCGGGTGACACTTTGCCGCCGCTCTATATCCTGGACGCCGATGTAGAGCTGCGCTCTCTCACGGGGCAGCGGCGGATGCCGATCTCCGCGTTCATTACCGGACCCGGTCTGACGCAGCTTGAAGAAGGCGAGGTCCTCTGCGCTGTTGTGATAGGAAAGGCTCAGGGTTTCAATTTCCACCATTTCGAGAAGGTGGGACAGAGAAAGGCCATGGCGATCAGCATTGCATCGCTCGCCTTCGCGGCCCGGACCGGCGGCGACGGGACCGTAGTGAAGGCCCGCTGCGCCTTCGGAAGCGTGGCCCCGACGGTCTTCACATCCCGGGTCCTGGACGATACTTTTTCCGGAAAAACACTGGACAGGGATGTGCTCGAACGGGCCGCGGCGATCATACGCGAAGGGGTAGATCCCATAAGCGATATCCGAGCGTCGATGGAATATCGAAGACAGGTGGCAGCCAATCTTATCATGCGCCTTGAAGGCGCCGGGAAGGACCGGTGACGGGGCTTTCCAGACCCACCCTGTTCACCAGGGATTTCGTCCTTCTCAGCGTGGTCCTCGTCTTCGCATCGGCCATGATGGCCCTCTTCTTTCAATTCCACTCCTATCTGATATCTCTCAGGATCGACCCGAGGTGGCATGGTTTTCTCCTTGGCGCCGACGCGATCACGGGGATCGTCCTGCAGCCCATTATGAGCCCCTACCTGAACGCGAGGAACGCGAAGAAGGTCCTCACGGTGGGGATCTGCGCCATGGCGATCGCGCTTGCTTCCTACGGTCATGCGTTGACCGCAGGTACCATAGCACTCGTGCGGATCGTGCACGGGGGAGGCTTCGTTGCGGCCGCGGCGGCGATGATGGTACTTTTCGCCGGGTACATACCCCGGTCGAGAAGCGGCGAAGCGATAGGGATCATCTCCATCATGAGGCTCGTTCCCTATGCGTTCGTACCCCCCGTCGTCGTGTATCTCGCGAACGGGCCCCGCGATTTCATATCCGTGGTAATGGTGGCTGCCGGTGTGACGGCTCTCGTCCTCATTCCCGTCGCCTTTATGCGCCCGACGTCAGGGGGGGACGAGACCCTCGAGCGGAGCGCGGGCCTGTCCGGTCTCGTCGAGAACATGAGGTCCGTTCCGGTGGTGACACTTCTTGTTGTGAACGTTCTCTTCTACAGTCCCTACACGACACTCTTCTTCTTCCTGAGGGATTTCGGAGCTGTAAGAGGGATAGGTAATCCCGGCTTCTTCTTTACCGTGGCCATGTTCGTCATGATCGTGATCAGGATTGCGGGAAGCCGCTACTTCGACAGGGTGAACAAGGCCCGGACCGGCGGGTTCTGCATGGCCCTCCTGGCCGTCTTTCACGTCCTCATCTATTTTGTTGGTCTCGAAGCGTCGCTGCTGGCTCTTTCCGTTATCTTCGGGTTACTCTGGGGAGTGGGGATGCCGCTCATAATGGCGCTCCTTTTCGACATATCGGAGCCACGGTTCAGAGGTCTCAACATGAACCTTGTCCTCGTCGTGATGCAGGTGGCTTTCTTCCTGGGGCCTCTCGTCGGAGGGGCTGTCCTCGCGCGGTGGGGGTACGGCCCGCTTTTTGTCCTGTGCGGAGCCCTCAACATGGTCGGTGCCATCCTGCTCTTCGCGATGAGAGCCAAAAACGTCTCAGGTCTCAGGTCTCAAGTTTAAGGTTCAAAGACCTGAAGGACGAGGTGATCGGGACAGGACACGGCTTGTCCCCGTTGAGTTTCCTTTACATCTTTATTGACCTTGACGATTGGAGGTTCTCCGAAAAAAAGGAAAGCGCAAGATGTGATATCTTACGCTTTGCTCTTCACGTGTTGATATATCTATCAGCTTTCCAGGATGAAGATGACCTCGAGGGTGACGCGGAATTCTATTATCTTTCCATCCTCAACCCTCGCGCGCTGCTCCTTCACGCGCAGGCCGGTAATTCCCCGTAACGTCTTGGAAGCTCGTCTGAAACCGATAACCACGGCATCTTCAAAACTCTTGGGAGATCCCGCGATGACCTCCGTAACGCGTGCGACCCTACCCTCAGACCTCATAAAAGCCTCCTTGTGCCTTTTTTAATCAAGGTTATCAGGGTGAGTATGCACTGTCAACTGTTTTTCCGGCCCTCGCGGTGCTCTGTGAACGGGAATCACCTCTTGTACAATCCCACCGTCCGGGCCTCGCCGAGTGTGTGGTTTTTCATGGCCTTTTCCAGGTCTTGTTTCGTCGAGTTCCTGTCAATGTTAAGGACCGTGTCCAGGGCATATGCCTTGAAGAAGTACCGGTGGGTCCCGGAAGGAGGACAGGGCCCTCCATAGCTCGTCCTCCTGAAGTCGTTCTTTCCCTGGAGTGCCCCTGGCGGCACCGAATTCTCCCTGATCTCCTTTGTTCCGGGATCGATGTTCCACAGGACCCAGTGGACCCATGTCCCGGCAGGCGCGTCGGGGTCGTCGACGATCAAGGCCAGGGACCGGGTCCCCGGGGGGATGTTCCGAAATACGAGGGGCGGATTGATGTCCTTCCCGTCGCACGTATACTGCTTCGGGATCGTGCCGTTGTCCTTGAAGGCCGGACTTTCGATGGTCATCGTGTCCATTTTCGTCACCTCCTTGCCCGCTGCTCCCGAAAAGATGAGCAGGATCGCTGCCAGTGCCACGAAGGGGATCGGGTGTCGCATTCCATCTGCCTCCTTCCACATCCCTTGAACCGTATACATACAGTATAGCAGAATGCCACCGCCCCCATGGGACTTCACTTTCCCCGCGGCTTCGGTTATAGTAAGTCTCTCAAGAGCCGCAAACGACCATAAGGGAGACGTGAAGAAGAAGATGGAGCATAGTCAAAAGATAGCAGGTGAACTCGGTATCCCCGAGGGAAGGGTGAGGGCGACGGCCGCGCTTCTTGTAGATGGTGCCACGGTTCCCTTCATTGCCAGGTACCGGAAAGAGGCCACGGGGTCCCTTGACGAGGTGGCCATAGGCGCGATACGGGACCGGCTGGAACAGTTGGAGGAACTGGACAAGCGCAGGGGGGCGATCCTGCGGTCCCTCGAGGAGAGGGAACTGCTCACGGAGGATCTGAAGGAACAGATCGAGACGGCGGAGACTCTCGCAGTGCTCGAGGACCTCTATCTGCCCTTTCGCCCCAAACGGAGGACCCGGGCCACCGTCGCGAGAGAGAAAGGATTGGAGCCCCTCGCGCGGATGCTCTTCACGGGCGACGGTACAGGTGCCGCCGGTTTCGATCCGGCCGGGCAGGCGGCCGCTTTCGTCGATGCCGAAAAGGGCGTTGGGTCCGTCGAAGAGGCGCTCGCGGGCGCCCGGGATATCATCGCCGAGTGGATAAGCGAGGACGCGCCGGCACGGGCCGCGGTGAGGGACCTCTTCCTGGCAAAGGCCAATCTCACATCGAAGGTGATATCGGGAAAGGAAGAGGAGGGAGCGAGATACAGGGACTACCATGAGTGGCAGGAGCCCGTCAGGAGCGCGCCGTCGCACCGGGTGCTCGCGATGAGGCGGGGAGAGAGGGAGGGTTTCCTTATGCTCTCCGTCACGGGCTGCGAAGAGGAGGCCTTGAGGTTCCTCACGGACCGCTTTGTCAACGCGGCGACGCCGGCGCCCGAAGAGGTCGCAGCGGCCGCGCAAGACGGCGCGGCGAGGCTTCTTTTCCCGTCCATGGAGACGGAGGTCCGCGTGGCCATGAAGGAACGCGCCGACGCGGAGGCGATCAGGGTGTTCTCGGACAACCTCCGCCAGCTCCTGCTTGCTCCCCCGCTGGGGCAGAAGAGCGTTCTCGCCATCGATCCCGGGTTCAGGACGGGATGCAAGGTGGTCTGTCTCGACCGGCAGGGCAAGCTCCTTCATCGGGACACTATCTATCCGCACACATCGCAGAGGCAGGCGGACCAGGCCGGGCGCACGGTGGTCGACCTCTGCGGGCGGTTCGAGGTCGAGGCCATCGCCGTGGGAAACGGCACGGCGGGCAGGGAAACGGAATCCTTCCTGAGGGCGCTTAACCTGCCGCAGGGGATACGGATAGTCAGCGTCAACGAGAGCGGGGCGTCCATCTACTCGGCATCCGAGGCTGCCCGGGAGGAATTCCCCGGCGAGGACGTGACGGTCAGGGGGGCCGTGTCCATAGGGAGACGTCTCATGGACCCCCTCGCCGAACTGGTAAAGATCGACCCCAAGTCCATCGGTGTCGGCCAGTATCAGCACGACGTGGACCAGCCGGCCCTCAAGAGGGCCCTCGATGACGTGGTGATGAGCTG
>DBQU01000016.1:1617-1783 GCA_002305765.1 Deltaproteobacteria bacterium UBA1386 | reverse complement strand
CTGGGTCCGGCCCTCGCGAAGGCCGTCGTGGCGTACCGGGACGAGAACGGTCCCTTTCAGGCCAGAAAAGACCTGAAGAAGGTGCCGAGACTGGGGCCAAAGGCCTTTGAACAGTCAGCGGGATTCCTGCGGATACGGGGCGCGTCGAACCCGCTCGACGCGAGCG
>DBQU01000016.1:1298-1566 GCA_002305765.1 Deltaproteobacteria bacterium UBA1386 | reverse complement strand
CCTCATGGGCGATCAGGGCCTCAGAAAGAGTATCGATCTTCACCGCTACGTTACGGAGAAGGCCGGCCTGCCTACACTCACGGACATCATGGCGGAGCTCGCCCGGCCGGGTAGGGACCCGAGGGAGCAGTTCCACGCTTTTGCCTTCGCTGAGGGCATAGACAAGGTGGAGGACCTCAGGCGCGGGATGAAGCTCCCCGGCATAGTCACCAACGTGACGGCCTTCGGTGCCTTTGTGGACATAGGCGTTCATCAGGACGGCCTTGTC
>DBQU01000016.1:0-1229 GCA_002305765.1 Deltaproteobacteria bacterium UBA1386 | reverse complement strand
CTGACCATGAAGGAATAGCAATACAATGTACTTCGTACCGCTTGTCTTACCTTGACATACGCAGGCGGTTTCTGATAGTTCTATACTTATTAGAGACCTTCACGGGAGGATCGGGAGGGAATGATGAGACACTTGCCTTGGAAGATGGGGCTCATTCTGGGTTTCATACTGGCCGTTACGCTCATTGCAGGCCCGGTGTTGGGGGAGAAACCGCCCTGGGCAGGCGGCGGGAAGGGCAATGGCCAGGCGAAAAAGAAGGAAGCGCGGCCTGCCGATAAGGACGGATCAAAACACCTTTACTTCACCGACGATCAGCGGATTATCATAGATGATTATTATGCCGCTCAGTATCGGAAAGGGAAGAAATGTCCTCCGGGGCTCGCCAAGAAGCAGAACGGTTGCATGCCCCCGGGCCAGGCGAAGAAATGGGCCATCGGGAAACCGCTGCCAGGGGACCTTGTTTATTATGACCTTCCACAGGCGGTCATCGTCCGGTTGGGACCGCCGCCCCCGGGCCACAGGTATGTTCGCGTGGCCCAGGACATTCTGCTCCTTGCGACGGGGACAATGCTGGTGGTGGACGCCATTGACAACCTGAGCTGGGATTTCAAACGATAGGGAGTAGCGAGGACTTCGATCGCAAGCCCTTCTCGATGAATTCAGAGAAGTCCCGCACCTTATCTTTTGTCATCTTTCATTGTTTTTCAAAAAGTTGTATACTATAGGCGTGGTTGGTCTTCAGTTCGTAACGTTCAACGAGATCGCGGGACCAGCCAGCGGAAAACGGTATCACCGTGACCTTCTCCAGTGTACCAGCGATCCACTACAGAGGTAATCAAAATGGCAAGTGTTGCAGAGTTTATCGAACTGAGAGAGAGTATTGAAGCGCTCGCCGGACAGATCACCGTGTCCGTCAAGAACAAGGCGGTGCAGGATTCCAAGGATCGTCTCGAANNGAAACCCTTAAGTCCATGGTAGCCAGCGATGTTCAGGTGATCGTGGCCGATCGTCTCTCCAGGCAGCTCACCGGGCTTTCAGCGAAGGTCGAGACAATGGCGGCGAAGAAACCCGCGAGAAAGACGGCAGCAAGAAAGAAAGAGCCCGGGACCACGGCCTAAAGTCGCCCCATCCCCCGCCCCTCGGATCGATCCGGTTTCATTTACGGAATCCCTTTGACGGCCTCCTGATGAGAGGAACGCGGTTTTGTTGTCAGGGCAGGGTGGGGAACT
>DBQU01000069.1 GCA_002305765.1 Deltaproteobacteria bacterium UBA1386 | reverse complement strand
GTCCGAATTTATTGTACCAGCTCTGATACTCGATCTGCTCGGGCTTCTCGACCTTCGTGACAGTAGGGCCGGTACTCTTTCCCACGGTGACCAGAGATACCTGGAGATCGGCATGACCCTCGCGGCCAAACCGTCGCTCGTTCTCTTCGACGAACCGACCGCGGGCATGACACCGATGGAGACGAAGGCCACGATCGAACTGATCCACAAGCTGAAGGGAATGGTCACGATAATCATCATCGAGCATGATATCAATATGGTCTTCGCTGTCTCCGACAGGATCCTCGTTATGGACCAGGGAAACGTCCTGGCGGATGGTCCTCCCGAGGAAGTCAAGGCGAACGAGGCTGTTAAGGCCGCGTATTTCGGGGAGGAGATATAATGCTCGAGGTCAAGGATCTGAACACATTCTACGGAAAAAGCCATATACTCCAGGGTATCAACCTCGATGTCAGGGAGGGCGAGATCGTATGCCTTCTCGGGCGGAACGGGGTCGGGAAGAGTACCACGTTGAAGTCGATCATGGGACTCGTCACCCCCAGCCGGGGCACCGTGACCTTCGAAGGGAGAGAGATACAGAAGATGAGGCCTGACGTCATAGCACGGATGAGAATAAGCTACATCCCCGAGGACAGAAGGATCTTCTCCCGGCTCTCGGTAAAGGAGAACCTTTTGATAGGCACGAGCAACGCTCCTGACATGACGAAGGCCCGAAAAGAGGAGATGCTGGAGAAGGCGTACATGTACTTTCCCATCCTGAAGGAAAAGGAATCCCAGGGCGGAGGGTACCTTTCCGGAGGCCAGCAGCAGATGCTTGCCATCGCGAGGGGCCTCATGTGCGACCCCAAGCTTGTCCTTCTCGACGAGCCCTTCGAGGGGCTGGCGCCGGTCATCATATGGGAACTCATAGACATAATCAAGAAGCTCTGCGAGACGGAGAAGATGACCCTTCTGCTCGTCGAACAGAAGGCGGCGCTCGCGCTCAAGATGTCCGACAGGGGATATGTCCTGGAGAAAGGGCTCGTAAAGTGCGAGGGGACCTGCCAGTTCCTTTCCGAGAGCGACGAGGTGCGAGAGAGATGCGGGCTTTAGAGCGCGGCCCCGTCATCCTCCATACCAGGGTTCGACGGGCGTTATCCGAATGGTGTTGATGGAGAGCGGCTATGCAGGGGCGAGAGATCATGTATTGCGATTCAATGGCCAACCCGGAAATACCGCGCGTGTTAACCTCTTCCGCCGTCGGGTTATCCGACGGGCGTGTCAGTTATGTTGCCCGTCGTGCCCGACGGGCTCGTGAGTCAGCGTTCCATCGTCGTATCGTATCGTTTCTCAGCCCTGTCCTGTTCATCGGTGTTGCAGGACTGTCCGGAAAGAACCGGCGTGCCCAGGCTGTCTGCTTAAGAGTGCTTTCCCGGGGGGGATGGGTGTCGAGCAGAGTAGAGAATACCATGTCTGTCGGACGAGTTGGATGTATTGATGAAACCTGAGATCACACAAGAAAAGGAGTGGTAGAGCCATGAAAGAAGAGACTGGGAAGACTATCGACTACGGCAAATACGAAGGGCAGACCTTTGGCCAGATACTTGACGGCCTCGCGCGCGATGTACCCGATAAGGAAATGATCGTCTTTAACGGCGAAAGGATGACATACGGACAGTTCCACCAGCGGGTGATGCAGATCGCGATGGCCATGAAGAAACTCGGCATCAAGAAAGGTGACCGTGTTGCCGCTCTCTTTCCCAATTGCCCCGACTTTTTCGTGGTCCAGCAGGCCGTCCTCTATATAGGCGCCGTTTTTGTCCTTTTGTCGACCCGTTACCGGGAGTACGAGTTGAGCTACATGCTCAAGCATTCCCAGGCACGTGTCCTGTTCACCATAGACGAGTACCTGAAGACGAGCTTCACAGACATCATCGACAAAGTTCGTCCCGAGCTGCCCGGCCTGGAGTTCTGCTTTGTCATGGGCACCAAGGTCCCGTCGTGGGGACGGCCGTTCGAGGAAGCCCTCAGCCTCGGCAAGGACATCGACGAGAAACTGCTCAGGGAAGACCTTCCGAAGTACAACGATACCGCTTCCATACTCTACACCTCGGGCAGCACCGGTCTGCCCAAGGGCGTCGTCATGACGCACCGGGCTTTTGTCTTTGGCGCCCTGCAGGTGGCGCGGCGGCTCAGGATCACTCCGGATGACGTGAGCCTTATGGTCGTGCCCTGCTCGCATACGCTCTGCGCGTTCATCCAGTTCCCGAACGCCCTCATGGGCCGGTGCCGCATCGTCATGATGGAGACCTTCGAAGCGGGCCAGGCACTCGAAATGTACAACAAGGAGAAGATATCCCTCATCTATGGTGTTCCCACGATGTTCGTCCTTATGCTGGAGCACCCCGATTTCGCGAAGACGGACTTCTCGAGCAGTCGTGCGGGTTACACCGGCGGGGCTATAATTCCCGAAGAGCTCATGTCCGGCGTGCGGTACAAGATGAACTGCAAGCTTGTGTCCGTGTACGGTCTGAGCGAATGCGGGGCCTGCTCGATGAACGATGTTGAAGACGATGAATCCCTGAAGATCGGGACCGTCGGCCGTCCGCTTGACGGAGTGGACATTGTCATCACCAATGAGAAGCAGGAGAAAGCGCCTGACGGCGAGGTGGGTGAAGTCTGCCTCAAAGGTCCGATCCTTTTCACCGAGTACTATCAGCAGCCCGAGTTGACGAAGGCCGCGTACGACCGGAACGGTTACTTTTGCACGGGAGACCTGGGTAAATACCTGGACAACGGCATGCTCGCCATCGTGGGCCGCAAGAAAGAGATGATCATCAGGGGAGGCTTCAACGTGTACCCCGCCGAACTCGAGGAGCAGATAAGCCTCATCGACGGCGTGCAGTCCGTCGCCGTGGTCGGTCTGCCGGACAAGGTGATGGGCGAGAAGATAGTCGCCTGCATAATCCCCAGTCCCGGGAGCAACATAACGGACAAGGACATCATCGCGTACTGCAAGGCACGCTTCGCGAACTACAAGGTTCCGAACGTGGTCGTCATAATGAACGAGTTCCCTGTGACGGCCCTGGGCAAGGTCCAGAAGTTCAAACTCGTAGAGGCGCTCGAGGCCAAAGGGATATAGGAAACGACGACAGGGTTTCTTATGAAAGCAAAATATCAGGATCTGAAGTTTGAACTCAAGGACGGGCTGGGCATTCTGACGCTCAACGTTCCGGAGAAGCTCAACGCCTGCGGGAAACGTACGAGATCGGAGCTCCATTCATTCTGGAGTGCCATGCAGTCCGAGGACAGGTGCAGGGTGATAATCATGACCGGCGCGGGGACCTCCTTTTGCGCCGGACAGGATGTCGATGAGATGGACGACCCGGAACACCCTTTCTACAAATGGACCACCGACGAGATATACTCGTTCCAGCATGAGATGTCCGATGTCATTTTCCTCATGCGGCGGGCGCCCCAGCCCATAATCGCGGCCGTGCGGGGCTACGCCGCCGGCGGCGGTTTCAGCATGGCGGTGGCCGCGGACTTGAGGGTCGCGGACCCCACGGCGAAGTTCGTGGCGTCATATATCAACATCGGACTGTCCGCCGCGGACATGGGAAGCAGTTACCACTTCCCAAGGCAGGTCACCCTTGCCCGCGCCCTGGAGTACCTGTACACGGGAGACGTCATCGACGCGAAGAGGGCGCTGGAGATAGGCCTTGTGAACTATGTGGTCCCGGCGGCGAAGCTGATGGGCAAGGCCAGGGAGATCGCGGACAAGATGCTTGCCAAGTCTCCGCTGGGGCTCAAGCTCACCAAGGAGGTCGCGAACCAGAACATCGGGGCGGCGAGCCTTGAATCAGCGCTGTACATGGAGGACCGCAATCAGGTCCTGTGCCTTGCGGCGGCGCCCATACGAAACCCGTTGAAGGGGAAGAAGAAATGACCGCCGCAATGTCCCGTTGTGAGGAAAGAGAGCAGTACCGGCCATCCCTGAAGAGAGGAGGGGGATGCGCGGCCGGCGCTGCCTTAAAGTCATACACGATAAGGAGAGAGCCATGAGTGCACCGAAGAAGCTGTTTGAGCCTATCAAGGTAGGTAATGTGGAGCTGAAGAACCGCGTGATGATGCTTGGGGTCACCACGGGTTTTCTCGACAACTATTACGTTACGGACAAGTATGCCAATTTCATGGGGGCAAGGGCCAGGGGTGGGACAGGTCTCGTGGTCATCGGCTCGGCTTATCCCTTCGACTTGAGCGGCGTTACCCCCCGTTACATCAACATCGCCTCCGGTGTCGGAATATGGACCGACGACCAGATACCGGGCCTCAGCAAGGTGGCGAAGAACATCCACGACAACGGCGGCAAGGCGGCATGCCAGCTCGTTATCTGCTCCGAGTGGAGAGCGAACAAGGACAACCCGCTGGAAGGCGTCGGGCCCTCGGCGGGAGCGGGTGGACCCAGCGTCAAGGAAGTCAGGGAATTGACTGTTGACGAGATCCGGCTCATAGTCGACCAGTATGGCGAAGGGGCACGCAGGGCCAGGGAAGCCGGCTTCGACATGGTCGAGTTCCACGCCGGCATAGGCTACTTTATCAACCGGTTCCTGTCGCCCTATTCAAACAAGAGGACCGATGAGTACGGCGGGACCCCGGAGAAGAGGATGCGCTTCTTCCTCGAGGTCATCGAGGCCTGCAAGGCCAAGGCGGGCGCTGATTTCACCCTTGCCGCCAGGATCTCCGGAGACGAGCTGCTGGAAGGCGGCAACAAGATAGAGGACGTACAGAAGATGATCCCCGTGCTGGAAAAGGCTGGTCTTGCCTACTTCAACGTCCAGGCAGGGTGGCATGAAAGCCCGATCCCGCTCGTTCAGCAGTGGGTTCCGGAAGGCGCCTTCGTGTATCTGGGCGAGGCCATCAAGAAGGTGGCAACGGTTCCCGTCGCCGTGGGCTACAGGCTAAAAGACCCGATCATGGCGGAAGAGATCGTGGCCGCCGGCAAGGTCGACATGATCGCCATGGCGCGTCAGCTCATCGCCGATGCCGACTGGGCCAACAAGGCTCAGGCCGGTAAGCTCGACGACATCAGGAAATGCATCACCTGCTGCCGCTGCATGGACGACAACTTCGTCGGCGTGCCCATCACCTGCAGTGTGAATACGAACCTCGAGGGCCTCCCGGAGACACCGGTCGAGAAGCCGAAGAAGGTCATGGTGATCGGAGGCGGTCCTTCCGGTCTGGAAGCCGCACGGGTGGCTACCATTCGGGGCCACAAGGTGACGGTGTTCGAGAAGGGAAAACGGCTCGGCGGACTCACGACCCTGGCCTCGGTGCTCAACTCAGAGATCGAGCCTTTCCATGACTGGCTGGTGAAGCAGGTGAAGGACCTCAACATCGAGGTGAAACTGGGAACTGAGGTCAAGGCCGACACGGTGGACGCTTTCAAGCCTGACGTGGTCATCCTGGCGGCCGGCGGGTCCCCCGCCGAGCTCAATGTCCCTGGCATAGACAGCGACAACGTGATCTCAAGCCACGACATTGAAGCCTTCGTGAGCGGTCAGAGCACGAAGAAGGGCCTCATGTGGACCCTTGCGGCAAAGGTCGGAAAAGACGTCGCCGGCAGCCCGGCGCTCATGCGGAAGATGCTGGGCCTTAACTTCCCGATAAAGAAGCGGGTCGCCATCATCGGCGGGCAGTTCTCCGGTTGCGAGCTCGCGCTCACCCTCATGGAGAAGGGAAAGCAGGTGCGGATCATAGAAGAGACGAAACGTCTCGGCGCTGATATCGGCCCCGTCACCCGGTGGGTCGAGATGGATATGATGAAAAAAGGCGGCGTCGCCATGGAGACCCTGACAAAGGTGAAGGAGATCACCGACAAGGGTGTCAAGGCGTTCAGGGAAGACGGGACCGAGGTCTTCTTCGACGCCGACACGGTCCTTCTGGCCCTTGGCCTGAAAGAGAACATGGAGCTCGCCGACAAGCTGAAGGGCAAGGTTGCCGAGGTGTACGTCGTCGGTGAAAGCGCCGGCGGAGGAGGAAAGAAGAGGCTCAGAGAGGCCATGAACTCCGGCCGCGACGTGGGCGCTAAGATATAAGCGATCAACAGCCGCTTCCGGCGTGGCGCAGCTTGTGACGCGCCGGAAGACGGTTATCCGGAAAAGGAGTAGACTGTGAAGATCAAGAAAGTTGGAGTGGTAGGCTGCGGGTTCATGGGTGGAGGCATCGTTCAGGTATGCGCCGCGGCTGGATACGATGTGGTGACCACGGATATCTCCGATGACGCTGTCACGAAAGGGATAGCCGCCATAAAGGACAGGCTGGCCAAGAAGGTGAAGAAGTCGGAAATGACGCAGCAGCAGATGGATGACTCGATGGGCCGTATCACGGGGTCCACCGACATCAACGTCTACAGGGACTGCGATCTCGTCATAGAGTCCGTTTTCGAGGACATGGAACTCAAGAAGAGGCTTTTCGCGGAGTTGGACAAGGTGTGCGAGGCGAAGACGTATTTCGGGACGAACACCTCCTGCCTTCCGGTGATCGACATGGCGATGGCCACCTCACGGCCGGAGAAGGTTGTGGGTATACACTTCTTTACCCCTCCGCCTCTTATGCCCCTTGTGGAGATCATGGAAAGTGTCAAGACAAGCAAGGAAACCATGGATATGGCCGTTGAGTTCGGCAAGAGCGTGGACAAGAGCGTGATCGTCGCGAAAGATACCCCGGGCTTCATCGTCAATGCCCAGATGATACCCAATGTCCTGAACGCCGTACGCATGGTCGAGAGCGGTATAGCGACGGCGGAAGACATCGACCTGGGTGCCGTAAAGGGTCTTTCGCATCCGATCGGGCCCATAGCGCTGGCGGATTTCTTCGGTCTCGATGTGCTCTACGCGATCAGCACTCACATGTATGAAGAAAACGAAGGATCCGATGGTGAAGCCTCCGCTGATATTGAAGCGCATGGTCATGGCCAGGATGCTTGGCCGCAAGACGGGAAAGGGTTTCTACGACTACAGCCCGAAGGGATGAATGAACGGCCCGCGGCGGCGATGCGGCGATGCGTGCCGGACGACGGGCTGGAAGATCATGATGAAAAGTATTGAAATAGCGAGAGATAAAACGAGCCGGTCCGTGACCCCGAAAAAACCTTCCTACTCCCACCTTAACGGGCCGGCTCCGCTATTTTTCATGACAGGTCCCGGAGACTGAGGGAGGGCGGCAAGGACATCGTGGACATCAGAAGACCTGCCAATAGAAGGGAAAGAAGCATCGGTGAAGACGTTCCCTGAAGAACGCATATTTGGACATCGCCTCCCTGCAGCAGCATAGGCGGCAACCGAGATCGAGGAGGACAACATGAGTAACGAGGGTACACAGAAGGCTTACAGCGGATGCGCGCTGTGCTACCACAGCTGCGGCGTCGAGGTCACCATACAGGACGGGAAGGCCATAAAGGTCGAGGGCCAGAAGGGC
>DBQU01000094.1 GCA_002305765.1 Deltaproteobacteria bacterium UBA1386 | reverse complement strand
TCCATTATTGACATCAGGGGTCACCTTTCAGTCTCTGACGTTCAAGCGGCTCAAGCTGTTCAAGCGGTTGCAACCACCTTTGCGGTGGTATAGAATAGAATTCCATGCAGAACCATATTTCCACGCGCCTCAAGGTATTTTTCATCATTTTTCTCGCCGTCATGGTCCTGGGGACGGTGGGTTTCATGTATATCGAGAAGAAGTCGCTCGTCGATTCCGCCTATTTCGTGATCGTCACCATGGCGACCGTCGGTTATGGCGACATCCATCCCGTCACCGAGGCGGGCAAGGGTCTCGCGATTGTCATCATTATCATGGGGGTGGGGACATTTCTGGGGGTCATAGCCAACGTGACGGATATGATGCTCGCGAAACGGGAGATGGAGAGCCGGATGCGGAAGCTCAACATGGTGATCGGGGTCTTTTTCAGCGAGGTCGGCATAGGGCTCCTGGAGACCTTTTCCCGGTACGACCCCGAGTTCGACGGCATTCGCCCCAGTCTTCTGGCGACCGCGAACTGGACGGACAAGGACTTCGACAGGGCGATCAGGAATTCGCGCACCCAGGAATATGGAGCAAAGCTTGCGCACATCGATTTCGCTTCGCTGAAGATCTTGCTTATGGACAGGCGTGATTTCCTCGTGCGTCTCCTCGAGAACCCCGTCCTCCTGGAGCACGAATCCTTCACGGGCCTTCTGCGCGCCGTCTTTCACCTGACAGAGGAACTGGCCTACCGTAGCGGATTCGATGATATTCCGCAATCCGACGCCAGCCATCTCGCGGGCGACATCAAGCGCGCCTATCATCTCATTGTGGGCGAGTGGCTCGTCTACATGAAATTCCTCAAGAAGAACTACCCCTTCCTCTACTCCCTGGCCCTGCGCACCAATCCCTTCGATGCACAGAGGTCGGTGACCGTAAAGGCGTAGACCTGCCCGCAAGAACGGTCGGCCCGGGTATGGTCACACGGGAATATACATCCCCGCGGACCGCCGAGATCGGTCCCCACCGACGGCCGGATGCACTCTCTATCCTGTCTTCTTCTCGCGCTCTCCCCGCTCTCCGTCGGGCCCGCCGTGATGTCGAGGCAAGGCCGCAGTGGTTGAACCGGCGCCCACCTGAATGGTTTTCGGTTAAGCCTGCGAAGAGACGGGGGAGGGATTACTTCTTCTTGGAGCTTTTCTGGTTGAAGATGAGCAGTCCCACGACGAACCCGAACATAACGATACCCGTGATGGCCATGATGGTATTGAACATAACAACCCCCTTAGTTTTGCTAACATCAGACTAACACCAGGCGAGGGTGGTTACCGTAGTCCACGCTACATAGCAGGCATATTTTTTTGGGGGATCTTCCACGGGGGTGAGGTCGCGTTCCTTTGTCCGGCCGTTGGCTAGCCGGTCATCCCTGTCTTCAGGATGTCCTTGACGATGTCCCGGTCGGGGTTTGGGAAGGAATATACCTCAAGATCTTCAATGGCGACCCATGCGACCTCCTCGTGGTCGGTAAGGACGATGTCGCCGGAGAGATGATGGGCCCAATAGGCATAGAGCATGATGGCCGACTGGCAGTTCAGGACATGCTTTCTCGACGATATGAGCCTGCCCACGGCTATGTCGATACCGAGTTCCTCCCGTATCTCGCGCCTCAGGCACTCTTCAAGGGTTTCGCCATCCTCGAGCTTGCCGCCGGGGAACTCCCAGGGAGGCCCCGGGAAGGGATAGGGGTGTTTCCGGCGGGCTATGAGTATCTTGCCGTCCTTCTCAATAACGGCGGCGGTGACAGGCAGGAAATCGGGGTCGGTCATCGGAAGAATAATATCGCACGAGAGCGCCGGGATGTCAAAACCTGCCGTGCCTGATACGCCACACCACCGCCGCAAAGGGAACTTTTTCATCCTTACCCCGTCATATTGGGGAGAAAGGAGATAACATGATAGCGACGCAAATACCCTTGGCCCCTTCACCTATGGTCGAACCAATGACAAAGTGCGTCTCGTGCTGGCTATGGCGGTTCTTTATCGTTGCAGCCTTGGGTTACCTGTTCCTTACGCTGGGAGGTTGCGGGGTTCTAAGCAGGAACGCCGAGATAAGTGCCTGGATCGGACGCCCCATGAACGAACTTGTTCAGGCCCGCGGCAACCCGGACCGGTACGAGACCGACGGCAAAGGCAACAGGGTCCTCGTCTATGAATGGACATGGGAATCCACCTATGAGACCCCCGGCCGCGCCTGGCGCGACGCAAGCGGTCTGCGCTGGACTAATCCCAAAACGGAGACCATCCTCCACAGGGAAAAAAGAGCGTACTACGTAAACAAGCAGGGCATCGTCTTCGACGGGAAGTGGGCGTGGTAAAGCCAGCTTGAGTGGCTTGAATAGCTTGAATAGCTCGAAGGCCAAGAAATAAAGAGACCTTTCCTTCTCTCTTCAGAGGATGCGCCTTTGACCCTGAAGCCACTCAAGCGATTCAAGCTGTTCAAGCCTTCTTCTTTATCCCCGTGGCGAGGAGGATGGCTATGGCTATGGAGATCGCCCCGGCGCCGAAGGCCGTGAAGTAGGAACGGGTCATGTCGAAGGAGAAACCGGCGATGAGGGGGCCGGCCGAGCCGCCTATGGTGGCGCCCAGGAGCGAGATGCCGAAGAGGGAGCCCATGGCCTTCACCCCGAAGAGCTCGGCGTGGGCAAGGGGGAAGATGGAGGCGAGGCCGCCGTACCCGAACCCGAAGATGACGACGAATGCCCAGAGCTGCCACTGGGAGCTCCCCAGGAAGGGAAGGAGCATTGTGAGGCACTGGCAGCAGAGGATTATGATGAAGGAGCGCTTTATCCCCCACCGCTCGGTGAGGATCCCGAGGGAGAACCTGCCGATGACGCTCATCGCGCCGACGGACCCCATCATGGCTGCCGCCCTGTTCACATTCGTTCCCTGGTCAGTGGCGTAGGGCACGAAATGGGCCATGATGATCCCGACACCGACCATCCACAGGCCGTGTATGACGAAAATGAACCACATGTTCCTCGTCTTCAGGGCCTCCGCCACGGTCATGGAATGCTCCGGCATGTCGAGCTTGCGGGCGGCGTCAGGGTCCGCGTCCCCGCCATTTTTCATGGGAGCGGTAAGAGGTTCGAGTCCTACATCCCGGGGGCTCCCACGGATGATCAGGGCCTCCGCTATGTAAACGGTCAGTGCGATCACGCCGAGGATGAAGATGGCGCTCCGCCACCCGAATGACTTGATAAGATGTTCCGATAGGGGGGAGAAGATCAGGGTGCCCATACCGAGGCCGCAGACGAGGATACCCATGGCCATCCCCTTGCGGTGGATAAACCACTTGGAAACAGTTGCGGCGGTGGGGGCGTAGCAGGTGCCGACACCGATGCCGACCGTGAGGCCCCAGGTCAGGTAGAGGACGGCCGTGTGATGGCAAAAGGCCGTAAGCATGCAGCCCACCGCCATGATGGAGCCCCCTGTGGCGATGACCTTCCGGGGGCCGTACCTGTCAGAGAACCATCCCATGACCATGGAGGCGATGCCGTAGATGATGAAGGCGACGGAATATATGCCGGAAAGGACGGCGCGAGAGCTTCCGAACTCTCCCAACCAGGCCTTGAAGAAGACGCTGAAGGAATAGATCGTACCAAAGCCCGTGCAGGTTCCCACAGCCGCGATGGCGACGATGATCCAGCCATAGAATATACCGCTCCGACGAGAAACGCTCTTTCCCATGCCAGCTCCAACAAGAAATCAACGCTCGCACTGTCCCCGAAGCGACTGGCCTTCCTTCCCCACCATGCCAGTTCTGTTACCATAACACAGACCCGGCGCGGGGGGGAAGAAAAAGATGGGGGAAAACCAAAGACGTTGCCTCTCGCCCGCTTCGCTCGAGGGCACAAAGTTAGTGAGGAGAGCACACAGAGGAAAGATATGGCCTGATTCGCGGGAGGCAAAACAAGAGTCTTGGTTTCAGGTGGGAGCGATGGGCGAGGGGATGGGAGTCTTAAGGGGTGAGGTAGTATTGGGGGGTCTGGAGGATGATTATAGGACCTATGACGACAGGGGGGATGAGGTGGACAACTCCTTCAGGATAAAAAACACTATATTCTTTCTCTCCCGCCGGCACGGCGGGACAAGAAGGCCGCCGGATCTTGGGAGGCTCCAAGAGCCGGCGGCAGTCTTTTCTCTCTTTCCTCCTCTCTCTGCGTCCTCTGTGAGCTTGAGAGAGGAACGCAAGCGACGAACGGGCGAGAGATAATGCCTTTGCCTCTAACGCCGTATCGCGACCCGGCCGTATTCCCCGTCGTAGCCGGGTTCGATGGTGACGTCGCCGGCCCGGACGCGGGCGATCGCGTCGGCTATATCGGGGTGGCCGGTGCGTGTGATGTCGGTTAGTGGTGCGTCCATGAGGATGGCAAGCTCGGGCCCGAGCTTCTCTAAAAGGTCGAAGTAAACCTTGTCCACCTTCTTCGTCTGGGCTCCCGCTCGCAGTGTGTCGGCGATGATCTCCCTGAGAGGGATGAGAGAGGTGAAAGGTTTCGCAGCTTTCGGGCGGAAGCCGGCCTCCCTGTCGGCGAGGGCCTCGACGCGGTTGAGAACGCCCAACGTGAGCTTCTTCCCGCAGACAGGGCAGCGGTACTCGGCGTCTGCTGCCTGGCGGGGTGTCATCCTCACCTTGCAGGGGCGATGGCCGTCGTAGTGGTACTTCCCTTCCTCGGGAAAGAACTCGATGGTGCCGTCGAAGCCTTCCCTGGTCGTGACTGCGCGAGCTATCCCCTCGAACGACAGGTCGGTGTTTAAGATGTTCGCCTCTCGGCCGATCTTCTGCGGGGAATGGGCGTCGGAATTGGAGACGAGGGTAAGGCGGTCGAGGGGCGAGACGCGCCAGTTCATCGGAGGGTCCGAAGAGAGGCCCGTTTCGACGGCATGAACGCGGGGTGTGAGTTCCTCGAAGCATTCCTCGAGAGAGTCAAAGCCCGAGGCCGAGCCAAGGACGGAGAAGTGGGGTGTCCACACATGGGCGGGGATGAAGAGCGCCCGGGGACAATCGTCGATCACCATGGCAAGGAGCCTCTTGGCGTCGAGGCCGAGGATAGGCCTTCCGTCGGAAGAGATGTTCCCCACCTTCGAAAGCCGGTTCTGGAGACGCAGCGCGCTCTCCATGTCGTCGAAGAGGACAATGCAGTGGGCCTTTCGCGTCTTTCCGTTCCTGGTGAAGATGCAGCTTATCTCCACGCTCGGGAGAAAGAAGACCTCTGCCACGCAGGAGCGGGGTATAATATCCTCCCTCATGTCGGCGCGCAGCGCAAACAGACCGTTGCCGGCAGGGTCGAGCTTGCGTGCAAGCTCCCTGAACCAGCCCGGGTGTATCGCGTCTCCCGTGCCGATGACGGTCAGTCCTTTAAGCTGCGCCCACTTCCAGAGCCCCTCGGGTGTCATGTCCCGGCTCGTCGCGATGGAGTAATGGGAATGCATATGAAGGTCGGCGATAAATGGCATCGATATCCTTTCGGTGTCATACGATAGCATCGAACGGGGGTGTTTGCAAGGCGGTGTCGCGGTACAGGAAGGACGTCGGGCGGACAGGCGGCGGATGGCATTCACGTTTCAGGAGATGCTCAGCGGAGGTCCTGTTTGCCGGATATGTGGTCGATGGCTATCCTGACGACGGCGGTGAGCGCCAGCTTGTCTTCGGGGAACGGCCCGTAGCCGCCTTCGGGCTGATACTTCTCCATGAGAGCTCGGAGGGCGCGCAATCTCGTCTCACGGTCCTCAACGACAAGCGCTCTTCCCTTGACGATGACGCTCTGGTAACGATAACCGGCCCGGCACGGGCTCGCGTCGCTCCTGACATATCCGGCGGGGAGGTCGATCTCGAAGCAGACCCGCGCGTCTCTCTTCACGTCGTCCATCTTCTCTCCCTCGCGGGCGGAGTGAAAGTATATGTCGCCGTCGAGATAGACGAAGCTGAGAGGTTTGATCATGGGAGACCCGTCGGCGCCGACGGTGCCGAGCCTTCCCACGGGGCAGTGCCTCAAGAGGCCGGCGAGGACGGCCGGATCCCTTATCTCCTTTTTAGTTGCGCGCATGTCTGTTATCTCCCTTTCCTTCCTCTCTTATACCATAACCGGGCAGTGTCATGGAGTGTGGTGGAGACGGATGTTGTTGTTAAGTGCCCCGGCCATCACTATGGGGATAGTTTGTCAAGGGGGTGCAGCGGGTGATGATGGCCGGGGCCGGTAGGACCAGGAACTGCGTCTGTCTCAGTGATCGAAACAAAAAGCGTCTCAAGAATGGATCCCACCCTTGAGACGCCCCTGTCTTACCCGCACGTCAACGTGTTGAGGTGCGGGTGAACCCTACGGACTGTACAAGTGGATGGAGGCCCCTGCTGGTAACAGGGACGCAGCGAATCTTCGCGAAACCGCCTTGGGCGTGCTATAATGAATGTTGCTCCACAACGGAAAGACAACATCGATCAGCAAAAGGAGGCTCTCATGAGCAAGGATGAAAAGAAAGAAGAGAAAGTATCGGGCATCAGCAGGCGTAACTTCATCACGGGAACAGGCGTGGCCATGGCGGGAGCCCTGGCGACGGGAGCGTTGCTGCCGGGCAAGGTGGAGGCGGTGCCGCCTCCGAAGAAATGGGGCAGGACAACGGATGTCCTCATTATCGGAACAGGCTACTCCGGTCTTGCCGCGGCCATCGAGGCCCACGATGCCGGGTGCAAGGTCGCCATCATCGAGAAGGCGGTCGTGATCGGCGGCAATTCCGCGATCGCGAGCGGGATCTACAACTGTTCGGAGCCCGACGTGCAGGCGAAGTACGGGATAAAGGATTCCCCGGAGCAGCACTATCAGCAGACGCTGGCGGCCGGCGACTTCAGGGGCGACCCGGAGAAGGTGAAATACATGACGTATCACGCCCTCGAGGGACGCAAATGGCTGGAAAAGCAGGGGGTGCAGTTCGACGAGAAACCCTATACGGCCGTCGGAGCCCTCTGGGCGAGGAGCTTCGACCCTGTCAAGAAAGGCAGGGGAGGTTCGATCATACGGGCCCTGAAGGCCCAGGTCGATGCCAGAAAGATCCCCGTCATGATGAATGTGAAGCTCAAGGCCCTCGTCCGGCAGAAACCCCTTGAGGGTGATATCATGGGAGCGGTGGTCACGGAGAAGGGGAAAGACGTCTACTTCAAGGCCCAGAAGGCCGTCATTCTTGCGACGGGCGGTTTCGCCGCCGACGTTGCGATGCGCTCCAAGCATGATCCGCGCCTGACCGCCGAGGTTCCGACGACGAATGTGCCATGGGCGACGGGAGAGGCCATCGTCATCGCCGAGAACGAAGGGGCCGATGTCCACGGGATGGATTATATCCAGATGCTCATAGCCTGCAACTACTTCACGAAGAAATACGGTTCGCTGACGAATCTCGGTGTCGATCACGCCCTCTTCGTCAACCTCGACGGAAAGAGGTTCGTCGCTGAGGACCAGCGCCGCGACGTCATGGCGGAGGCTGTTCTCAAGCAGAAGAACAAGGTGCTCCTCTGGGTCGCGGATGAAAAGTGCTCCAAGAGGTTCAACCCGAAGATGACGGAGGAGATCATCAAGGACGGTCTCGCCTTCCGCGCGAACACGCTCGAGGAGCTCGCGAAGATCTTGAACGCGAAGCTTGAGGTCCCGGAACAGGCCTTCATCGAATCCGTCGCGAAGTACAACGAGAGCGTCACGAAAGGCAAGGACGAGGAGTTCGGCAAAAAGCCGCAGAACCTGAAGCCCGTCACCACCGCTCCTTTCTATGCGAGCCCTACCCAGGCCGGTGTGCACCACACGATGGGGGGCATCCAGACAAAGGGGACCACGTGCCAGGTGATCGACAGGGAGAACAAGATCGTCCCGCGGCTCTACGCGGCAGGCGAGGTCACGGGCGGCGTCCACGGTGCGAACAGGGTCGGCGGGAACGCGACGGTCGACTGCATCGTCTTCGGAAGGAACGCCGGCATCAACGCGGCGAAGGAAAAGTCCTGGAGCTGAACTCCGGACGATTCGGGATGGAATAGGTGACAAGGGGCAGGGAGATCTCTCTGCCCCTTATTTTGAACGGCCCCAAAAAGGGGGTGAACCGTGGGACGACAGCCCTAGCGGCAGGGAATGACCTTCACCGCGTCGCGTCCCTCAAGGGTGGTCCCATCCTGTGTCATCCCCTTGAGAATGCCCCCGGTGTCGCCGCATTGGAATCCGGCCTTCTGTACCCAGAAGAGACAGATGAGGTCCTGGTAACCGTCCGCGTTGACGTCCCAGTCCCAGGGACTGCAGAAGGCCATGCTGTCCTCGTCCCCGGTACGTCCGAAGCTGATGGTGCCGAGGTCTATCGTGCCGAGGGCGTCAAAGGCGTTGCCGCCGAGTACGGCAACCGGAAGGAGCCCCCGCTCGAGCAGGTGCAGCACGTTTTCCGCGCTCCACGGCCTGATGTCGATGGCGAGCGACGTGAGGTCGGACACGGCCTTTGCCAGGAAGCCATGGGTCCCGTTCGCGTCCTCGAAGGTCCCGACGATCGTCCCTCTGTCATTGATGCCATAGGCGATAGTGCTGGTGGCCCCCGGATGATCAAGGGTGTTCCAGATCGTACCATCGTAGGAAAAACCGTGGACCGATCCATCCTCCCCGGTGTACTGGCCGACAATTATGCCGTGGTTGTTGACACCGAAGGCCTCTGTTGATGTCGCGTCCGGGTAGTCGAGGAGGACCCAGGCCCCGCCGCTGGAATAACAGCCGTGAGACCCGTTCGCGTCGGTGCAACCTCCGACGATCACACCGTGATCGTTGATGTCATGGGCACGGAGCCATCCCGTCGGGTTCTCCGGGTCATCAGTGGTGGGAGGATAGTCAAGCAGGGTGTAGGTCGTACCTTTCAGCACGAAACTGCGCGTTGAAGGGATCATGTAGTACCCGACCACCGTGCCCAAGCCATTGACACCCCCGAGGAAGGTGTGCGCCGCGGTGGGATAATCAAGGCGTCTGCGCACCCCGAAAGCAAGGGTAAAACCGCTGACATCCCCAATGCTGTTCCCGAAGGTCCCAGCGATCTTTCCCCAATCATTGATACCTCGCGGACTGGTCCCGAAGGCGGCATCGGGATCGTCGAAAGATGTCCACGTATCACCTCTCAGGACAAAAGCATGGCCGTAGACCTCCCCGGCGCCCTGGTGGGACCCGACGACGACCCCCCAATCGTTGATGCCATACGCCCGCGTCTCCGAAGCCCCAGGATAGTCGAGAGCGTTGAAGCTGTAACCGGCGGCGAAAGCACTGCCCAGTCCGGCACACACAAGAGCCATACCGATCATGACCGCAATAAAACGTTTCATCTGTTTCCCCTCCTTTTGTGAATCTTTGTTCCACAGGTGGCGCGGGGGCGTTTCGCGGGAGATGGTCGCGTAAGCAGAACAAGGTGAGGTGTTCGCTGCAGGTGTCGTATCTCAGGGTGAATAACAAAATGCAGGCAAAAGACTGATTACATGCTACATGGAGTGCCCGTTCGTGTCTGTCGCCAAAGGGACATTTTTTTTGTGGTAATTTCACCACCTTCCCTGTCGCATTTTCCGTGTCTGTCACCGGGACCGGGACTCCCGGGCCCTTGCTCTCGACGGGTGCTCGTCTCCGGGTCCGGTCAATCGTCCGGAGCGTATCCTCGCGGGAGCGCCGTCCCGTTGATCAATTCACCTGGCTATTGTGGGAGAACCATGGAGAGGCGGAGTAATACGGCATGGGGTCTCTACGGGAAGAGATGCCGCGGGACCACAGGATCGGCTGGCATCGATGCCGGTGCGGGACAGGTTCCCGAACACCGGAAAGGCTGGAGGTGCCGGGCAGGGAGATCTTACCGCGGCCGCTCGCGAGATCGCGTCTTCCTGTGACCGACAGGAGGTCTGACCGTGATCGTTCGTGACCTTTTCACACCGAAAAAGGATACTTTCCGGTAAAGCAGGCATCGCAGAACTGCGTCCCCATCAGCCCCTTCAGTTCCTCGATCGTCATATATCTGAAAGTGTCCGCGCCTATCAGTTTTCTGAGTTGCTCGTCGTCCCGGTTCCCGGCCAGAAGCTCCCCGGGTTTGGCCATTGCCATTCCCATGTGACAGGGAAAGCGCGGGGGCGGAGCCGTCAGGCGCATGTGGATCTTTGTCGCCCCTGCCTCACGCAGTTTCGGGATGAGGACCATGGCCGTCGAACCCCGGACCAGAAGCGAATCGATGAGGAAGACTTCCTTGCCTTTCACGAGCTCCCCGTTGACCTGGAATTTCTTCTCGGCCTGGGCAAAGCGGTCCTTTTCCTTGGAGATTATGAACACCCTGCCGATCTCGCCCACGGTGCTGATGGCCACCTTGAAAGGTATTCCAGCCGTGTCATGGAAACCCAGGGCGGCAGGAATGGCGGCTCGCGGAATGGGAACGACGATGTCGGCCTTCTCGGTCTCGGTCTTTGCCAGCTCAGCGCCGATCTTCTCCCGAAATTCGTAACAGCCTCTTGAAAAGACCCGGCTCGCCGGAGAGGCGTAATCGAGACATTCGACGATGCAGGGATGGGGGTCGGGGTCCGCGAAGGAGACGGTCTTCATGCTTTCTCCATCGAGGACCACCATTTGTCCCGGCTCGACATCGCCTATCCACTCGAACTGACCGTGAAAGGCGCATGTCTCCGAGGCCAACGCCCAGGTGTAATCGCCCTCCTCACCTCTCCTGGCGATGGAGAGAGGCCTGAACCCGAAAGGGTCCCGTGCGGCGATGAGCTTGCCATCATGGAGAATGATGATGCTGAAGGCCGCCTGCCGGCCCAGGAACCTCAAGGTCTTCTCCATCTTCTCAAGGAGGTCTTCGCCTTCCATCCGGGCGATCTCCTGCAGGATCACCTCGGTGTCCGTCTCTGTCTGGAAGAGGCCCCCGAGTTCCTCCACCAACCGTTTGTATCCGGGTATATGGCCGTTGTGAACGACGGCGATCTTCTCCTTCCCGAAGCTTCCGACGATGGGTTGGCTGTTCCTCTCGTTGGTCTCTCCCGTGGTAGGATAACGGACCTGACCGATCGCAAGGGACCCGAAATAGGACCGGCTGAGGCCGGAAGCCTGGAAGATGGACCCCAACCCCCGGGCCTCCTGGAAAGAACCGTCCTTCAAGGCCGAGACGATGCCCCAGCTTTCCTGTCCCCTGTGGGAGAGATTCTCAAGTCCCGACCTCACCTCGGCGAAGCCGTTACCCCTGCCGATAAACCCGAAGATTCCACTCATAATACCTCCCAAGCTCTCACAGCACCCGGCCTGCTCAACCGGCATGGTCCAACGGGGCACCGACCACTGACGCGCTGTCCCTGTCTTCGCGTGACCATCGGAATGCCGCGTGAACTGTTGCGGATGTCCTCGACCGCGTGCTTACCCTAATTTTCCGCATATTCCCGCAGATATGCAACAACAAAACCCCGAAACACCGGACAAAAGCAAAGGATCGGCACCGGTTCGGGTGCTTCCGGAAGCGTGTCAAGCGCAAACATGTGAACCCCGGAACCTCGTTCTCGCGAGGCCCCGAGATCTTGTTGCCAGCGGCTGCTGGGGAATAGGGACGCCTGTGAGGCGAGATGGATCGCGGTCAGCAGGCGAACAGATCAGTGTGCCGTAACGTCAACCACTTCCATGGTCGGTCCCATGGGGTCGACTACCATGAACCTGGGGGCAAAAATGGCCTCCCTGTCGACAAGGCCGGTCCCCCGAAGAAGGTAAGCCATAACTTCGGAAGCGAGGACCGCACCCGCGAAGGCGCCGCCGACGCTCGTTGACGGACCCTTGCCGGCCGCGAAGGAGTTCTCCACCCTTTCGGCCACGGTCGATCCGAACCTGCGGGACAGGAAGGATGGGAAACGCGTGCGGGAGGACCTTTTCCTCACCAGCCCCCAGAACTCATCGGGCATCATGCCTTCCGGATGGTGGGCCACGAGCATCGTGCCGAAGCCGACCACCATGGCTGAAAAGAGGGGAATATTGAAGCGTTTGAGCATCTCCGGGGTCATCGCCTTGGCGTCCGCACCTTTTTCGACGTCTATGACGCCGACATAGACGTCGCTGCCCTCGAAAAACCGCTCGATATTGCCTGCGAGCAGCCCTTCAGGGAAGAGTTCGAGCTCGACCCCGGGGTTGATACCTCGTGCAAACTCTTCGTAAACCTCGATCTTCGGCCGCCCCAGGGTCGACGCAAAGGCCGCGGCCTGGCGGTTCATGTCGGGAACGTCGAAGACGCCGTTCTCGGCAAGGCGAAACCGCTTCGCCCCGGAGCGGACAAGGTTCAGGAATGTTCCTCCGCCCACCCCCCCGAGGCCGGCAATGGCGATGAGAGGAGTTGAAAGCGCCTCAATACCTTCATCCCCCAGCACGAGCAACGTACGATCAAGAAAACCCTGCATAGACACACCCTACCTTTCCTGTGTTCACATGAAACCATCGGGATACAGCGGGAAGACCATCTTTCTTCGATCGTCCGGCATGGATCATGGGTCTCAGAAGACGCCCCGCACCTGTTTCGTTAGTCTTTTCTTATCCAGATTCTTACGTTTATGCAATAGAAAAACCATGAACAACCAGCGTAAGGGGACGATCTGCCCCGATTTTCTCAAGCACCTTATCGGAAGATGACGTTCCTGCAACGGTGAAAATTGTGGATGCGGCCCCATAATAACTATTTTACTCACGGCGGTCAGTCTGAGATAATTGAGGAAGAAGCGTAATTATGTTATCGGGAACGCGTCCCGGTACCGGAGGTCGTCATGCCAGATGCGAAAACCGTCCTGCTCGTCGAAGACGAAGAGTTCCTCATCATCCTGCAAACGGACTGGCTCGAGAGACTTGGATTCAATGTCATTGCCGTCTCCAGTGGAGAAAAGGCAATTGAGGTCGCGCAAACCGCCCCCGTTATCGATCTTGTCCTCATGGACATCAATCTTGGTCATGGGATGAGCGGCTTGGAGGCGGCAAGCACAATCCTCAAGGACCGTGATATACCCGTTGTGTTCCTTTCCTCCCACATGGGAGAGGAGATCATGGAAGAGACGAAGAAGATCACACCCTATGGATACGTTGTCAAAGACGGCGATATGACTGCCCTCGGCATCCGGGTGAAGAAGGCAATGAAACTCCATGAGACCCGCGGGGGATTGAAAGAGAAAAAGAAGCCTCTTTGAAAATGCCGTGAAAGGTCTCAGAAGTGCCCTCTGCCCCCAATACCGTTCGATTTTGTTTGACATACAAACGGGCATGAGTGATATTTTGCGCGACAGATGCGGGGAAGTCTCTTCGTGAATGTGTCGCCGACTAACAGGTCGCGCAAGGCATCTCAAAGGAGGATCGAATGAAATTTGTTTTCTCTGCAATTTTCCTGTTCATGTTCTCGTTGACGGCCGCGGCGGCAGCCGACAAACCGGCGTCAGACTGTATCGACAAATGCGAGGCGGCCAAGAAGTCCTGCATGGCCCAGTACACGAAGTCGGACAGCACCAGCGGAAAGTACGTGACCCCCGAAGGCCACAAGATATGCTGGCAGGGCTACCACGACTGCAAGAAGCAGTGCCCTAAAGGGGGCAAATAGACCTCTTCAGCAAGGCTTCAAGAAAACCGGAAAAACACTCCCGGCTTGTCTGCGATATTATTGTTTTCGATGGAGACTTTTTTGCGGTTGGCAATGAATTTTGCCACTGCAAGATAGATCAGAAAGATGCCCACGGCTATATTCAATACCGCCATGGCAAAGCTATTCAACAAGGTGCTGGTAAAGCAGCCGATGAATGCGATGATATTCAGAGACAGACAATCCGACAGTAGCATGCCAAGGCCGAATACTCCCGCCTCATTAACTGATAGTCTGTCCTGGGTTATCCTCGCAGAGAATACTCCGGCCCAAAGCAGGAGCGATAGTGGATTGGAGGCGGTCAGGATTGCGGCATGGACAAAGGTACTGGCCGATCTTACCTTTATCATCAAGTCCAGTTCCGGTATCATATCAACTGCAAAGACTTGCAGGATCGTGTGCAGACAGAAGAATACGATCGTCGCCGTCCCGAAATAGTTGACAGCCGCCCTTATCTTCTCATTCTGCAGAAGGGCGGTCAGTCCCAGAGCGGCGAGAACCATCAGGAACACATCAAGTATTCAGGCAACCGGCAGACGAAAAGGAGCTATTATGCAAGGAAAGGAAATCCATCCCGGAGAGTCCGACAAGCAACTGGCCGCTGTGTGCGGTCTTTATTGCGAGGCCTGTTCCCTGTTCATTGCCACGAAGGAAGACCCGGAAAGGCTTAAGGGAATAGCGGCACGGTATCAGGTTTCGGAAGAAGCAGCCAGGTGTTGCGGATGCCGGTCGGAAAAGCGAGGGCCTTACTGTACGGTATGCACGATGTGCGTCTGCGCGGCCCGTCGGGGGATCGATTTCTGCATCGAATGCGCGGAGTACCCCTGCGATGACCTGAGACGGTTTCAATCTGAAAGACCTCATCGGATGGAACTCTTGGACGATCTGGAACGGATCGGAGCCGTCGGGTATAAGATGTGGTTACGGGAGATGGGCGATAACTACACCTGTCCGCGGTGCGGGACCGTGAATTCCGCGTACGACCTCAAATGCAGGAAATGCGGTGAAGAACCGAGCTGTGCCTACGTGGCCAAGCACAAGGAAGAGATAGAGCGGTTCCTGAAGACGCTGTGACCGGAAAAGACAATTATTGACCTCTCGAATCTCGCCGACGACGTGACTCACCGCGTGGATGGGTCCAACGTGTTGTGCAATAATCTACCTATTACTTCCATTCTGCGCCTCATTATGGAATTATAATACCCATTCTGCGCCTGTACGGATGATTAGTCAAGAGAATTCCGAATCACAGTGGACTCCAGGGGCATCCTGGGGGAAACTTCGGGGCCCTTCGGATTCTCGCATCTTTGCTCGAAGATCGCCGGCTTCAGTGTGACCGGGACAGCTTCGGGTTCAAAAAGAGTCTCAGGAGGAAGTCACCTATGAACAGGGGTGGGTGTATAGAGAAAATATTTGAATGTCCGGCGCCCTTTCGGTAGCATAAGGATATGACCAATATGAATCCAGTATCCCTCAGGGACGTCGTTGACGCGCTGGACATGGCGAGCGATACCCTGTCTTCATACCTTAACAGGAAGACGGGAGAGATCGTGAGTCTCACCGAAGACACCATGCTGATGGTTGATGACGACGATGATCTCGACGGGATCTCCGAATGGGAGCGGGAAGAGATCTTGAGGGCGAGGGATGTCAGGGATTCCGATGACTATATCGGGCTTCCCGGCAGATACGAGATCGACGAATATCGCATCATGGAGGATTTTTGCTACTCTCTTGAGGACGAGGGCCTGAAGGAAGACCTCCTCTACACCATCGACGGCCGCGGAGCCTTCCGCCGGTTCAAGGACGCCATTCACCGCCTGGGGATCGAAAAAGACTGGTTCAAATATCGCGATGGGAGGCTGAAGGAGCTAGCGGTCGACTGGCTGAAAGCCAACGGGATCCCCTTCATTTGAACTCCGGGGACATCCCTTCACATTTTCACATTCTCAAAATACTGCAAGTACGGAGACTGCCAGATAGCCTTTCCATCGTCTTTCGGTTCTAACGTTCAACAGCGGTTCAAGCCATTCAAACCGTCCCTCAGTCCAGTATCTCTTCTTTTATATCCAGACGCCTCCCGCAGATGCGGCAGTAATATGTCTCAACCCATATTCGCACGCCGTCTCGGTTGATCTTCTGGCCACCATCGTAGCGGACATGTTCGTTGCAGTTGTGTTCCGGGATCTTCTTGCTGTCTTTCTCTTCCATGATGGTACCTCCTTTGTTATTGCCGGGCATCCGCGGCGGAAGCCGGGGTGTCGGGGCGATCCGGCGGTGGGCCGGGGCGTTTGAGGAGCGGCAGCGGGTTCAGGGCCCCCGAACGGTAGAAGGACTCCGTGAGCTCGATGCAGATCCAATCCTGCGTGTCGCAGTCGATGAGGCGGCGGGCGATGGGCTGGATGAGCTTGCGCTCGATGAGGCGGGCTATGTCGCGCGCGCCGGCCCAGGGTCTTCCGGTGCCTGCGAGAAGATGGTCGAGGAGACGGTCCTCGTCATAGATGAGGAAGACCCCCCTTTCCTTGAGGCGGGCGAGGGCCTCTCGCAGCTTCTGGGCCATGATCCTCCTCAGGACGGGCGCCGGCGGCGTCCTGAAGACGATGATCTCGTCGAGCCTTCCCAGGAACTCCTCAGGGAAGTGTTTCGCGAGGAGCGCGAAGGGGTCTGACGGGTCGTCGCCCGTGGAGAACCCCAGTTTCACCCGGTCGACGTCGCGGTGGGCGAGGACGTTCGTGGTGAGGATGATGACGCAGCGGCGGATGTCGAAGCGCTCTGACATGCCCGACGTCACCCTTCCTTCGTCCAGCATTCCCAAAAGAAGCCTCACAACATCGGGGTGCGCCTTTTCGATCTCGTCGAAGAGGATAACACCGCTCGACCTTTCCTCGAGCCACCGGGTGAGGAGGCCGTCGGCCGTCCCGAAGGCGGAGCCGTAGGGCGTTCCGATGAGCTTGTGCACGCCGTCCTGTCCCGGGTACTCGGCGAGGTCGATGTGGAGGAAGTCCTTCGGGCTTCCGAAATACTCCCGCGCCAGGGTCCGGGCAAGCTCCGTTTTGCCGACGCCCGTGGCGCCGGAGAAGAGGAAGGTCCCGAGCGGTCTCACCGGGGCAACCTCCCCGTACCTTCGCGAAACGAGGGTCGAAACGACCCTGCGTACCGCCTCCTCCTGGCCGATGACCTGCCTGTTGAGAGAATCCTCGAGGCCCGTCAGGTCCCTCGTTCTGCCCTCTCCGAGGGCGCTCATCATCCTTCCCGTCTGGCGTGAGAGGACGCGGTAGAGGTCCTCGGTTCCCATCTCATTCCTGCCTTCCCTTTCGACGAGACCCGCGGCGCTGTCGAGAAGGTCCACGCTCTTGTCGGGCTGGGTCCGGTTCGACAGGTGGCGCTGTGTGGCGTGCCAGGCCTCGGAGAGAACATCGGCCCCGATCCGGACCCCGTGGTGGTTCTCGAGGCCTCGCGCGTGGCGCGCGAGGATGGCGAGCGTCGCCTCCCTTCCCGGCTCTTCGATCTTTATCTGCTGAAAGCGCCTTGCCAGGGCCGCGTCGCGGGTGATGTAGCGGTGGTACTCGCCCGTCGTCGTGGCGCCAATGACGGACACCTTCGATCCGGCAAGGATGGGCTTCAACATGTTCGCCGCATCCATGGGAGCCCCTTCCGCCCTGCCGGCGCCCCAGACGAGATGGGCCTCGTCGATGAAGAGGATCGCCGGCTGACAGGCCTGAAGGGCCTCTATCACCTTTGATACCCGCTCTTCGAACATGCCGCGGAGTGTTGTCCCCGCGAGGAGGCTCCCCATGCTGATCTCGTACACCCTGGTCCGAAAGAGCCGTGCCGGCGCCAAGTGCCGGGCGATGCGCCGCGACAGGAGCTCGACGAGGGCGGTCTTGCCGACGCCTGCCGGGCCGGTGAGCATGGCGTTGCGTTTCCTCTTTCTCAGGAGCACTTCGAAGAGACGGTCGATCTCGTCGGGCCGGTCGGAGAGGTCGTCGAAATCCCCGTTTTCGGCAGACTTTGTCAGGTCCCGGCCGTACTGGAGGAGGACGCCGTCGTTGCGCACGGCGCGTTGCTCAGCGAGGATGGTCTTGCGATGTGCCGCATAGCCGGCGTGCTTCGCGCATATCGCCAGCGCCGTCATGTCGATGCCCGCCGACTTGAGGGCTCGGTATATGCGGTGGTCGGGACTGGCGCAGAGGGTGGAAAGGACGTCGTATGCCGTCACGGGTTTCCTGCGTGTCTCGATGACGGTCCGGGTGAGGAGGCGCCGGTCCTCCTCCACGCGATCTTCTATAAAGCCTTCGACGGCAAGGGAGAAGACACTTACCTTTGTCTTCGCCTGCGCGAGGAGCTGCGCGAGGCTGCCATCCTCGTCGTGCATGGCCCAGACGAAGAGGATCCGGGGAAGGGTCCGTTCGCCATCCGGGTAGTACCGGGCCACGAGTTCGCAGAGGTCGCTCAAGGTCATCGCGGCTCTCCTTCCCCGTCGAAAAGGGCGTTGAAGGCCTGCTCCAGGCGCTCGGCATCACGCCTTAACTCCCCGGCGCGGGCAGCAAGGTCGGCGCTGACCTTTTCGTGACCGGCCGGGGTGCCGAGGATGGCCCGCTCCCGTACCCTGTCCTCATCCTCGAAGAGCGCCTGCAGCTCCGCCTTCGCGGCGAGGACCTCATCCTCGAGCAACCTCACTTCCCTTTGCAGCCACGTGAGCTTTTCCGGCAGGGTTTCACCCTGGATGGTGAGGCGCTCGTCGATCTCGACCCCCGGGTTGCCCAGGATGGCCTCGACGCGCGTGAGGGCGCTCTTCAAACCCTCGAGGGAGCGCATGTCGTGAAGTATGTACCCCTCGGGATAGCCGAGCTCCTCGGGCCGGACCTCGAGGGCGGAAAGCAGCATCTCCTCAAGGCGTTCCTTCTGGCCCTCTGTGAGATGCGCGTAAGAGGGGTGGTGCATGAGCCTGTCGGGGTGGAGGAGCCTGCGTATCTGCCGGAGCACCGTCTTGCACTCTTTCAGGTACCTGTCGGCCTCCACTGCCTTTCCGCCCGCGCCCGTCTCCCCGGAGATCCTCACGAGGTGGGGGGCCAGCGCCGCGTCGGTCTTAAGCCGCGTGAGCTCGAGCTGCCTTTGCGCCTCTTCCCTCTCGATGTACTCTTCGATATCCTCACGGGACCAGTCGGGGTTCACTTTCTTGAGGTTAAGCCGCATATCGCACCGTTCGAGTATGAGGGCAGCCTCCCTGAGTCCGATCTCTTCCTTTCCGAAGAGGGCGAGCCACTCGCGGCGGGTNNGGGGGAGCCACTCGCGGCGGGTGTGGGCGTTCCTGATCCGCTGGTTCTCGATGAGCAGGTAGACGTCTTCCAGTTCCTGCCGCAGAGATACCCACCGCGCCTTCTCGATGGCGTAGGTCTGCTGCTCTTTTTTGGTGCCTTCCACGAGAAGGAGGAACTCATTCCGTGCCCGCGCCGCAAATTGGGAGACCTCCGCGCTCAATACCGAAAGGAAATGATACCTTCCCATGAGCATCTCTTTCACCAGTTCCCCGAAGGTGGAAGGCGTGTGCCCCTCGAGAAAAGGCCTGCCGGTGTCGGACGCCGGCGCGTGGCGGGCGGCAAGGTCCCCGATGAGGTTGTAGAGGCCCTCCCGGGGTTGGAACCGGGCAAGGGCCTCCCTCAGGGCGTGCTCGTCCCTGTCGAGAAGGATATCGGTAAGGCTTGTCCCGTCTGACGCCCTCCAGCCGTTCACCTCGTGGGCGAAAAAGCGTTCCCATTTGGCTTTCAGCAGGAGCGCCACCGTCCGGTAAAGGTCGAGATGCATGAAAAGGCAGAAACGGACGACGTCCTCTACCGGCGGGAAGACATGCCATCCCGCATAGTCCCAGAACCGGCGGGCGCTGTTCTTCTTCAGGGAACCTATTCTTGTCCCGTCTTCGAAGGCAAGGGCCTTCTCGTGGTCGCACCCGAACATGTCATGGGTGATCGCCTTCTTCTTGCCCTCCGGCCGCCAGGTGTTCCTTTGCCATTCCGTGACGGCGGGGTTCGTATCGAAGGACCGTATGACCGCGTCCATGTCGTCGCCGAGTTTCCTGTAGGGTGTCATTTTCTATCTCCTTTCCTTTTCAGCGGAAGAGGGTCGCAAATGAGCGGTTTCCTTCTAATCGTATATCATTCTTGTCGCTTCCGCGAGAATTCTCTTTACCGTCGCGGCGATCCACCTGCCCGCCTTCGAGTCCGGCCAGATGAGGTAGATGATAAACGCGTAAAAGCATGCACCGGCGCAGAGATACCAGAGAGACGTGAGCGGACCTTTCAGCGCTTCCGCCATCCCGCGTACACCCTCCATGAAAAGCTGAGAAGGGGCTTTGCCAAGGCGATGAAGGGCCAACCTTCGTGTCCTTCTGTCCCTACCCATCCGGCAGAGGCGGTCCCAGTGCGGGACGAACACCTTTTCTCCGCCCATCAGCTCGCTCGCCAGGTACATATACCGCTCGTCGGAGAGTATGAGGGTGACGAGCGCCTCGGCGGCATCCGACGCGCGCCTCTCGTCGAGGACGGTCCGGGGGACATCCTCGTAGATAGGGTCCTGGTGGATCTCGTACATCCCGTCCGAGGTTGTAGGATAAAGAGTGCCCTCGGAGATAGACATGGCGGGATTGGGCTCCAATCTCTCTGTATAGCCAACAACCTCACTCCGCATGACCACCTCCGTAGACATGATCTCTTCCCGTATCCAGGCGATGAGACTGTGATGCCCCATGTTCCCCGACCCCTTCTTGCGTTATCGTTTCTCTCCGGCGCGGGGCTTGCGGAAGGTCTCGGCCTGCTCCCGAAGATCGTTGCCGGCGTCCCGTCGACCCTCCCCATCGAGAATTCGCGCCACCGCTTCAAGACACTCGGCGCAGATACGCCGGTGCTCCTCGAGGGGAGACTCTCTCAGTTTGTTAAAGGCGATCCAGTAGCTCTCCTCCACACCGGCAAGGTCTTCCCGCGTGGAAGCCCCGGCCGCGAACCGCAGGGCATCCCTGTATGCCTCCATCCCGTACCTTATTTCCTCGTCTCTTGTCATGGTCACCTCCATTGACGGATCATAGAGCGTTTTTTAATTGGATATCAGGCAAAGTCCCGTGCACGCAATGGCAAAAGAGAAGGTGTATCATGCACAAAGTGGGGATTGGGGGCTAAAAAAGCGGATGGCAGGAGAGATCGAAGCCTCTCATCCTTCCCGTGATGATCGGCAGGGGCCGGTGCCCGATAATGGGAAGGGACGGGAGGAGGGGAGCCTTGACGATGTGGGCAGGGAGAATGGCGGCGCGGGAGGCGTTGGAGATGATGTTGTGTTCCCCGGGGTCGGTTCCGGTGTCGATGATGCCCATCAGGGCAGGGCGGGGCGAAGACCGACGGAGCCGTTGTCGATCCGTGCCCTGTCGAGGACGCGGGCGTGGAGCGCGACCTGCTGGCGGTACTCTTCCTTTCCCGCGATCTTCGCCGTGACCATTTCCCGGTTGTTGTATATCCTCAGGTAGGCCCTGTGCTCGCTTTCACCCTCTCGGAATATCCTTGAGCCGCCATCATTCCCCGACGCGGCCGTGACGGTGATAAGGTCTTCCCTGTCCGTCCAGAGCCACCCCGAAGGTGCATGGTCATCGGGCGGGGTCTCCCAGATGAACCCTTCGGGCAGGACATGGAGGGTCGCGAGGACATCCCCTTTATCGACGCTACGGACCGTTATGACCCCCGTTATGTCCAGTGTCGCGAAGCGTTCGCCGTCGGGAAAGGCGACGACCTTTCTTATCCGGTTCTCCCGGGGAAAGTCGTGCCGCCACAGGAACCGGTGTGTCTCAATGTCCCACAGGGCTATGTAGTACCGGCCCCGAACGATGATATTCGTTTCGCCGGGCGATAAGGACGGGCATCCGCCGAATGTGATGACGCCGTCCGCATTGTCCGGTTTCTCCATCACAGGTTCGCTCCCTTCCCGGTCCCAGAAGAGGAACCCTCTCAATCCCGCAGCGATCACCCTTTCCCGGGACGGGACGAAGAGGATGTCGTCGATGTAGTCGTTGTGGTCGCATCTCTTCAGGAGCCTGCCCGTTCGTTCATCACGGAATGAAAGGACCGTTCGGCTCGCGGTGGCGAGGACCTGTCCACCCATGCAGAATGCCTGGAACGGCTCCATGCCGACGAGGGGGAAACCGGCAATAGGGGTGCCCGTTCCAAGGTTGTAGGACCCGAGAAAGCCCGAGTGTCCTGAGACCGCCACCAGCCTTTGCCCGTCCCCGGCCACGTAGAGGGCTAAAGGACCCTCCACCCGTTCGGCGAGAGGGAAGCTCATTTCATGCCGGCCGGTCGACAGGTCGTGGACCGCGACACCGTCCTCCGACGGCAGTACCAGATACCTCCCGTCGGGTGTCACCGCCATCACCGGCGCGCCCTGCGGCAGGTCGTCCCAGAGTTCCATGCCGGGGATGCCGATCTCCCTGAGGCATCGGCCGCTTGAGAGATCCCAGTGCTTCACCGTCCCTTCGCCCATGGTCAGGAATTCCTTTCCATCGGGGGTCATTGCGAGGTCCCTGACCGGTTGGCCGATGGGCAGTATCTCCGCGGGCTTCCCCGAAGCCGGGTCGACGAGGCGCACCACCGATTCCTCCCGTGAAATGGCGATGCGTCCATTGATGCCGGCGATCCTGTTGTACCCGCCCGCATACCCATAGTATTCCCGGTTCGCCGACAGGGAGGCCGTCATTTCGTTGCTTTCCATGTCCCACACGTCGATCCAGCCGTGGCGGGATCCCAGGCAGAACCGCCCGTCTTCCGTCAGGGACTCAAGTTCCATGTACCCCGTGAAGGTGTTCGTGTACATGGTCCGCCCCGTCCGGATATCGATGACGCGGATACTGGATATGGGATCGCTAGCCGACAGGTCTATCTGATTCTCGATCAGGCGGTGGTCTCTCAACGCGTAGGACGCCCTATAGGGCTGGACGGGTGAGGGTATCGCCAGGTCATAGGAGGCGCCCGACCCCGTCACGTCCCGTACCTCGACCCTGTCGGTCCAGCTCAGAACAACTGACCGGCTGTCGGGACTGAAGCCGACGATAAAAGGCCACTTCAACCGCTGGCGGTTTTCGTGAAGGATGTCCTCCGACGCGACGTCCCATATCCGGACGGACTGGTCGTCGCCGGAGGCGGCGATCTTCCCGCCGTCGGGGCTTACGACGAGGGAACGGATATGACTTCCCTCGATCCGTAACGTCCGGACCCTCTTCCCCGTGTTCACGTCGTATATCAGGGCCTCGGACCTTTTCGAGTCCGGACCCTTTCCCCTCACGAGACTCGAGACATTCCAGTTCTGCTTGCAGAAGAGATGATCGTCGTTGCAGTGCACGGGGTCGCCGGGATGGTCGGACAGGGTCGCCAGGCAATCGCCTGTTTCGAGGTCCCAGACCTTCTTGGTACCGAAGAGAAAGGCCGTTACCATGCGGTTCGTCCCGGGTGTCGTGAAGATGCCCGAAAGGGTGGGGCCTCCGCAGGAGAACGTCCGTACGCATCTTCCGGAGGCCATGTCCCACAGGCGAACCTCACCCCTCGAGGTTCCCGTGAGCAGGTGGGTGCCGCCAAATGCCCCCGCAAGCGCGGCGATCTGTCCTTTGTGGAACCCGGGGTCGTGGGTCAGACGGCTCTCCGGCGCGGACATCTTGAGGACCCCGGTCACCGCCCTGGCCGGAAGGTCCCCGGGGCGAAAGGACACGACCGAGGAAGACGGCGGTATTTCCCCTGTCTTACGCATCATTATCTTTCCCGGTCAGCATCGGTCGCGGGCGGGCCTCGCCCCTGTTCTGCCCGTCCGCAAGGGCACGGCTATAGCGACCCACGACGCGCGCGTATTCATCGAGGCCCTTAAGGCGCGCCTGCACGATTGCCGCATTGTTGCGGGTCATGATATAGGTTCCTCGTCTTTCGTCAGCCAGGGGTACGGCACCAAGGACCTTGCCATCGCTGCCCTCCTCGACGAGATGGAGGAGGTCTTCCCTGTCAGTCCACACCCAGCCGTCCGGGGCGTGCTCGTCGGGCGGTGTGAACCAGAAGAAGCCGTCATCCACGTTCCAGAGGGAGCAGACGAGGGCCGTGCTCTGTCTGTCTATGATCCTCACGGTCCCGTCGTTGAAGGACACGAAGAGCCGGCTTTCGTCGGGAGAGAGCGCGAGCCCCGCCACCGGACTCCCTTCAGGAGGCCGGCAGATCTCGCGTTGCCCGCTTTCGAGGTCCCATCGTTCCACCCCTCCCGCATAGGTGCCGATGACCACATGACGCCCGTCGTTCTCGACGGCCATGGAGAGGATCGAATTACCTACATGGATAGAACGCGCGGCCTTGAACGTGGAAAGGTCCCAGAGGATGATAAGGCCGTCACGGCCGCAGGAAACAAGACCCCTTCCCCGGGGGAGAAAACGAATGCCCGTGATGATGACGGAGAGGTTGCCGTACTTGTATGCGTGGTCCGTCAGCGTGGCAAGAATGTCGCCGGACCGAAGATCGCAGACAAGTATATGGTTCTTCCCCTGGCGACGCATCGCCACGCGTTGTGTGTCTTCATCTATCGCGACGGTGTCGATGTCGATATTTCCGGCCCTGTTACGGATCCTGAGACAATTGCGTTTTTCCGTGTTCCAGAGCTTCGGCACTCCGTGCCGGGCGAAGGTTGCGAAAAAGGCGCCTGATTCCAGCGGCAGGACGCAGGCGACCGCGGATGAGTAGGCCTGCAAGACCGTCCCGGGCTTCTCTTTGCCGCTATCGATGTCCCAGAATCGAACCCGGCCGTCATCATGCCCGGTGACAACAAGACGGGCGCTTTCGAGAAAGGCGACGGACGTTGCCCCCGGGAACTTCGCCCGCTGGGAACCATCCGTGAGGCTCCAGAGCTTGACCGTGTCGCCTTTGTCACAGGCGGCGAGATACATGCCGTTGCCGGAAAGGGAGAGATGGTGCACGCTCCGGGTGGAACCGATGGCTTGCAGGCACTCGCCCGTGCCGATATCCCAGATGTTGCATGTCCGGTCAAAGCCCACCGTATAGAGGGTTTTTCCATCCGGCGAGAGGCTCATGTCGGTCACCAACCTCGGACCGGCAAACTGTTTCTCAACAGCGCCCGTTTTGCGGTCCACCACGAGGACAGTCTCCCTGGGGCTGCAGCAGGCCACGAACCGTGTTTCGTCGGAAGCGGTGGTCACCTTGTAGGGTTTGTGCGGTTCCAGGGAATAGAGCCTCTTCAGGACGCCGGTGCGAACATCGAAGCAGGAAAGGCCGTCCCTTCCGGCGGCCACAAACTCTCCATACCCCGAAAGAGCGATGTCCCAGTAATCACCGTTCGCAACAAGAGAGGGATCACCAAGGCCGGGGAAGTCCCATCGAAGGATATCGTGCTGTGAGTCCAGCGTGAGCATCGTGTTGCCGTCCCGGGTCACAAGGATACTCATGACATTGTTGATCCCTGCCGCGGAATGTTCGCAAGTACCCTCGGGAAGGGACCATACCCTGAGTGCCCAGAAGCTGTCACTGCTTGCGATATACCTGTCATCGGGGCTCACCGCCAGGCCGCCGACACGTCCATGATGACCTTTCAGGACGAGGATGCAGGCGCCCGTCGCGCAGTCCCAAAGGCGCAGGGTGCCGTCATCGTCGGTTGTGACGGCCCGGTCCGTGTGGTTCATAAAAGCAGCCCGCACCACCTCGCCGGTGTGCCCCCGAAACACCATGAGGCATTGGCCGCTGGCAATGTCCCAGAGGCGGGCCGTTCCGTCGCGGTTGGCAGTGATCAGCCGCGACCCGTCGGGGGAGACCGCCGCTCCGTGATACCAGTCCGTATGTCCCCCTATGCGATGGGTGGTCCTTCCCCCGGGGACGAGGTCCGCCAGCGCCTCCCGCACGACGTCATCGGATGCCCGCCGTATCTTCCCCGCCTTGTCCGAAACCTTCAGTTCCTTCATGGCCTTCCTCTAATCGTATATCATTCTTGTCGCTTCCGCGAGGATTCTCTTTACCACCGAGGCCATCCAGACCCCCACTTTCGAGTCCGGCCAGATGCAATAAACGATGGCGGCATAGAAACAGATCAGGGCGCATACAGCGCAGAGGGACCCGAAGACGGCCGCCACCGCACCGACTGCCCTTATAAAGATCTGCCACGGGGCCCTGCCAAGGTGACGAAGGGCGGCTTTTCTCGTCCTGATGCCTCTGCCGTGCAGCAAAAGGCGCTCCCAGTGCGGCAGATACAAGGGGTCCCGCCTCATCAGTTCCTCCGCCAGGTACAGATACCGCTCGTCGGAGAGGACAAAGGCCGCGAGGGCTTCGGCAGCGTGGGATCTACGTTCCCTGTCCGGTACGGTCCGCTCCACGACCTCCACGATCGGCGTCTTGATAATGACATGCTGCCTGTCCCGCGTCGTCGGAAGATCGGTGCTCTCCGACCAGTACATCTCGGGGTTGGGCTCCAGGGTCTCTTCATAGCCGACCACTTCCTCGCTGAGAACCACCTTTGTGGACGCGATCTCGTCCCGTATCCAGGCGATGAGCTGATGGTATCTCATGTACGACCGCTCCTCTTGTTGCGCATCCTTCGATCCGCTCCCCAACTTCCCGATCTCCCGTCCCAAGGACCTCACTCCAAATAGCTGCATCGCATCACGTATGGGATATCAGTCAATACACCGTGCAGGCAATGGCAAAAGAGAAGGGTGATTTTGCACAAAGAGCGAACAGTGAGGGGGAGCGAAGCGGGCGAGATAACGTCTTTCCGCAGTCGGCCCGCCGCGTTTGAGGTTGTGTTGACTTTCGTAGGCGGTATGTGCGTATATATATAACGAGTGTTTCAGTGAAGCGTCGAACGAATTGAGGGTCATGAACACCTTGCGCGGGAAGATATCTGAGATGACGACATCGGGGAACATGACGCTGGTGGGCGTCGATGTGGACGGGACCCGGATGACGGCGATCGTGATCGGGACGCCGGGAAAGGCCTCGTACCTGCGTATGGCTGAGCATGTCGAGCTCCTGTTCAATGAGTCGGCGGTGTCGATAGGAAAGATGATCGAGGGGCAGATGAGCCTCAACAATCAGCTGGATTGCACCATCGAGAGGCTTGTGACGGGGGAGATACTGACGCAGGTGATACTGTCCTTCAGGGGTGAACACCTGACCTCCCTGACCACGACGATGTCGGCGAGGAGGCTGGACCTTAAGGCGGGCGACCGCGTGACGGCCTTCATCAAGACGAACGAAGTGATGCTGAGGGAGCCGGACGAGGCGGGGAATGGAAATTGAACTGTCGGTGAGGAAGAAGCTGTTCACGGCCGCAGGGGAGTTCCCTTTCACGGCCGACCTCGCCATCGCCTCCGGTGAGATGGTGTCCTTCTTCGGCCCCTCGGGCGTGGGCAAGACGACGATGCTGCGCATCATCGCGGGCCTGACCGACGCCGACGAAGGGTTCGTGAGGGTCGGCGGTCAGGTGTGGTACGACTCGACGGGCGGAACGAACCTGCCGCCCCAGAGGCGCAAGGTCGGGTTCGTGTTCCAGGAGTATGCTCTTTTCCCGAACATGAGCGTCCGCGAGAACCTGCGCTTCGCGCAGCCGAAGACGGACAAGAGGCATATCGACGAGCTGCTCGACATCTTCGAGCTGTCCACTCTGCAGCACCGCAAGCCGGGCTTTCTTTCCGGCGGACAGAATCAGAGGGTGGCCCTGGCGAGGGCCCTGGCGCGGAAGCCGGACCTGCTGCTCCTCGACGAGCCCCTTTCCGCGCTGGACCATGAGATGAGGAACACCCTTCAGGACGAGATCCTCGAGGTCCACAGGCTGTGGGGGATAACGACGATCCTTGTCAGCCACGACCTGCCGGAGATATTCAAATTGTGCAACCGGGTGATAGCATTCAGGGACGGGCGTGTCGTCGATGACGGCAATCCCTACGATATCTTCGGTCGAAGCAAGGTCAGCGGCAAACTGCAGTTCGTCGCGGAAGTGCTCAAGGTCGAGAAGGAGGACATCGTGGACGTACTGACCCTCCTTATCGGGAACTCGCCCGTGAAGGTCGCCGTCTGCAACAACCGGCAGGAGACGTTCATGCCCGGTGACAAGGCCCTCGTGGTCTCCAAGGCCTTCAACCCCATCATTCAAAAACTGAATTCCAACGGCAAAGGAGGCAATTGAGGCATATGAAAGGAAAACCCATTATTGTCGGAACGGCACTGTGTCTTCTCCTTCTCTTCCTGGGTGTGTCCCTGGCGTCGGCCCAGACCCTGATGATAGCGTCGGCAGCGGGATATAAGAAGCCTGTTTCGGAGGCGATAAGATCCTTCGAAAAGGCCACGGGGATAAAGACCGACGCCGCTTTCGGGAACATCCAGATGGTCTCCAGTCAGGCAAAGCAGACCGGTGAGATAAGCTGCATCATCGGCGACAGGAAGTTCCTGACCGCCCTCGGTTCCACGGTGGCATTCGTCTCCTATGAACCGATAGGCAAGGGTGTCCTTGTCCTCGCCTATCGGAAGGGAGTGAGCCTTGACAAGGTTGAGGACATGGCATCCGACAAGGTGAAGACGGTATTCATGCCGCAGGACAAAAAGGCCATCTACGGCATTGCGGGGACGGAAGCGCTGAAGTCCTATGGTTATACATCAAAGCTTGCCGGCAAGATAACACAGGTGGCCACCGTGCCCCAGGTTGTCTCCTACCTTATCGCCGGAGAAGCCGACGCGGGGTTCATCAACCTCACCGAGGCCATGGCGAACAAGGAACGGCTGGGCGGCTATCTCGTCGTGCCGGAAGACAGGTACACCGAGATACTTATTGTCGCCGGGGTGGTGAAGGGTTTTGAGAACAAGCCGGAAACGAAGAAGTTCACCGATTATCTCAAGACGAGGGAAGCGAAGGGAATATTCGGGAAATACGGCGTGAAATAACATGCCCCATACGCTGGCAACAGACTATCTGACGCACCCGGCCATCGCGCTCACGCTCAAGGTGACCCTGGTGGCGCTCATCCTGCAGCTCGCGGCCGGTCTGCCCCTTGGGTTGTACCTCGCGGGGAAGAAAAGTCCGGCGAAGACCGTCGTCGAGATCATAACCACCCTGCCGATGATCTTCCCGCCGATGGCGCTGGGGTTCTTCCTGCTCCTTGTCCTCGGCAAGAACGGACCTCTCGGGCATCTTCTGATGGAGGTGTTCGCGTTCAAGATAATATTCACACCCTCGGGGGTGCTCGTCGCCGTCTTCGTGGTGGGCCTGCCTTTCATGGTGAAAAGCGTGCAGGCGGCGCGGCAGCAGATGGACGGCACGCTGATCGAGGCGGCCGCCACCCTTGGGAAGACGAGGGCCCAGACGCTCACCAAGGTGGTCCTTCCCAACATCAAGGGCGGCATTGTGACGGGCCTCCTGCTCGCCTTCGGACGCTCCGTGGGGGAGGTCGGCATAAGCCTCATGCTCGGCGGCAACATCGTCGGGCGCACGGAGACACTGTCGCTTGCCATCTACAACGCCGTCTTCGAAGGAGAGTTCCTCAGGGCGGCGATATTTTCCATCATACTCACCGTAATAGCTATCGCCGTGCTCCTTGTCCTCAACACGGTGAACAGAAAGAGGATACCGGGCCTGGGCATGTAATGCCGGCGGGAGAAACTCTACCCTTGTTGCCCTTCGACCGCCCGGGCCACGGCGCGGCGGACGGCCGCGAGCGAGAGGCCCGTGCTGTCGGGGCCAAGCGAGTCTCCGAGGATTACGACAGGGGTCCGGCAGAGGCGGGCGGCACACGTCATGAGGGCATCAGAGGTGACCACCGCGTCAAAATGGCGCGGCAGGGATATGAACTGCCTTTCGGTGAGAAGGCCGAGGATGTTGTAGGCGCCGCGGACAGAGGGGTCTTTCCTTCCTCCCGTCTGCACGACTCCCATTCCCTCCCTGCCGAGCATCGCCGCCAGAGCCTCCCAGCGCTCGATGGGGATCACGTTGTGCGGGGCGCGGGAGGTGCAGATGAGGATATTCTTCTCCTTCCGGGGGATAAGGGCCATGAGGTTCCGCTCATCCTCGAACCCCCAGGGGACCCAGAGACGCTCCTCAACGGGTGTCGCCAGGCCGAAAGAGGCGGCGAGCCTTTGATATTCCCCTTCCTGTGGACCCGGAAAGCTCCCGGCCCGGATCGTAAGGACCCGGGCGCCCTTCGGCGGATGCCCGCTCATCTCTATCGCCGGGTGTTTCTCGAGGATCCGTGTGAGCCCGGTCCGTGCGACGAGAGCATACCGCCTTCCGGGGTGCAGTTCCACCACCTGCTTGAGCACCCCCGACACGATAAGGGCCTGGGCGGGACCGCCGCGGAGGTCTATCCAGGTGGGACCTCCGGTTCCCTGCAAAGGTTGGGTGGGCCCTTCCTCTCCTTCCTCGCGGTTTTCCGTCTCCGAAGGTGGGGCCGGTGCTGCGGCAGGCGCGAGGCAGGCGCGGGCCTCGGCCTGCCTCGCGCGGGTCAGCGCGATCTGTGCCATCTCCCGGAAGAATGAGGAACACCCCCCTTCCGCGGCTGCGGCGGCAAATCTTCCGCGGCATGCCGTCCATCCCGCGCAGGCCCTGCACGGACCGGCAGGTCTCCGCCTCGCTCCTGTCGAGGCTTGAGGGCGGTCGCTGTCATGGATCCGCGCAAAACGCTGAGAGTCCGTGAAACAGGGAAAGTCCCAATCGATAAGAGGGAAGGGTTCCCCCTTCAATGCCATGTGTGTGAAGGGTTCTATCGGAGCGTGAGGGGCGGACCCCAGCGCCGTGTACGTTGCCAGGTCGGCGATGGCTTCCCAATCCTGCCCTTCGGTCCCTATGACGGCGGCGCACCTGATCCCCAGGGACGAGAGGATGCGAAGACCGGCGATGTTGCCGGCGCCGCCGGAGGGCAGGTGGATTGTGATGTCGAGGTTCCGGAGGAGGTCTATGTGTGGCTCCAGGTCCCGGAACGCGCCAAAAGACGGCGCGGCGACGATAAGAGAAATCGAGTCGAGATCCGGGCCCCATTTCAACCTGCTCAGGGGCAGGCTGGTCTCGACGATAACACAGGCGAGGTCGGCGCCGAGGGCGCGCGCGTCCGCGGCAGCTTGAGCCGCGGCGCCGGTGTCCCCCACCGCTATGGCGACCCTCCGGCCCTTGTACATCTTGAGGAGGTGCCTGTTATGAGGACAGATCGTAACGGGCGAGTTCATTCTCCATATCCTTTCCCCTCACGGGTGCCTCGGTGACGAGGCGGCTTGCCACCTGGCACAGACCACCCCCGCCGCAGACGCCTTCCTCCTGATGCCTGCAGCCGTCACATTCATCGAATATGCCCGCCACCTCGGCCTTGATCTCGGCGTGGATGCCCTGGTAGTACTCGCGCACTTCCCTGATGGAATCGAATTCGAAGAGGGAGCGCCTTCTGTACCTCGACAGGGGAAAACAGTGGTAGACGCTCATGTCGGGCGTTATGTCGAGCCCCGGGGCGCACCGGAACTGGAGGGGCCTGTTGAAATGATGCAGCCAGCCCAATTCCTCCTCGGTGAACTTGCAGAGGGGAAAACCGCAATCGATGCCGGGGCTGACCTTGAGCGAATCGAAGAGCGGCCGATAGGAACAGAGTCTCTCGATGGCGGCCCGCATCTCCGAAGGCCGGATGAAGCCATCGCGCCTTCCCGGCAGAGGGTGCGTGATGCCGAGGCGCATGTGCCTTTTCATTCCGAAGCGGTTGATGAGGTCGAAGAGGAAGTCGAGGGTGAAGTCGAGGCGGTATATGTTGAAGCCGGGCAGGGTAAAGGGGCCCATGACGGCGAGGAAACGCTCGATCTTCCCCATCTGGTCCGCGGGGGCCGGGGTCTGCACGGGGTCATTGAGATTACAGACGAAACTCAGCCGGTCGGGGCTTGTCCGTGTCAGGTAGCGGCGGAACTCACCGAGACGCCTCGGACCCAGCACACCATTGGTGAAGACGGTGACGGTGAAGCCGCGCCCTAAGAGATACAGGACGATGTCGACGCATCCGGGATGGAGGGTCGGTTCCCCGCCGAGGAGCGAGACACTCCTCTCCCCCCCTGCCTCGAGAAGGTCCGCTATGTAGATGAGATTCTCCCAGGAGATGAACCTTTCCCGAGATGACCCGGCCATTTCGCTTCTGGCAAAGCAATACGGGCAGGACCGGTTGCAGCGCGTTGCAAGGAGGATATTCGCCATGTGACCCCGGCATTATATCACGGTTGCCGACCCGCGAAAATGAAATATCCGGGATACCCAGTAGTTGGGCATGGACATACT
>DBQU01000023.1 GCA_002305765.1 Deltaproteobacteria bacterium UBA1386 | reverse complement strand
AACACAGTTGCTGGAACCTGGAACGTGGAACCTGAAACCGCCTCTAAGAAGCATTGCGGGTCTTCTCCCAGGAAATCGCGTCTGCCCTGGGAGAGGGCATGGGCGTAGGCAATGGCGCGGCAGCCGCGGCATCCCGACCATCGGGCGCAGGTGCGGCATTTGCCGCCGTAGGAACTCCTGTCACGAAGGGCGGCAAGGACCTCAGAATTGGCCCACACCTCCCTGAGACCCTCCTTCAGGATGTTACCGATGGGGATGCCGATCCTTCTGCAGGGCGTGAGCGTCCCGTCAGGGAGCAACGTTATCCCCGATACTCCCGCGGCGCATCCCCCCAGGGCGGGCGCCTCGGGGTCCATCCCGGCAGCGCCGTCACCGAGCTGCGTCGCCAGGGGATCTCCCGTTGCGATCTCGAGCCCCGGGACGGCAAGTGAAAGTATCTCTTCGTAAAGCTTCCTGAGCCTTTCCCTTCCGAGCATCTTTCCCGTCAGGGCCGAACCTCTCCCGTAAGGCACGAGTCTGGAGAAACCGAGGCGCTGCACACCGGTGGCGGCGGCAAGGGCCACGATATCGGGAAAGAGGTCCCCGTTCAGTTCCGAAAGGGTCACGTTCATCGTGACCGTTACGCCCGCGTCGAGAAGGTGACCGATCCCCCGCATGGCGGAGGTGAAGCTGCCTTTTCCACGGATCGCCTCATGTATCCCTTCAGGCCCCTCCACGCTCACCTGCACTCCACCGACAGGAAGCTCGGCAAGCATCCGCGCCCTTCTCCTGTCGACGAGGGTCCCGTTGGTGAGCAGATAGCAGGTAAAACCGCATCGGGAGATCCCCCGCAGGATGTCGGGAAGGTCATTTCTGAGGAAGGGTTCGCCGCCGGTCACGTTGAAGCTCGGGGCGAATGGTATTTCATACGTTTCTGACCAGTTCCGGATGGTATCGGAAATATCGGCAAGGCTCCGGCTTATCTCCTCGAGTGTCATCTCCTTCCCGGGTCTGCCCTCCTGGTAGCAGTGGGTGCACGCCAGGTTGCACCTCTCCGTCAGGTGCATCTGGACAAAGAAATCAAAGGGGCCGGGCGAGTTCTCAGGATCTGATCTCATGGCAATCACCCAAAAGAAAGGCAGTGGGGACAGCATCCTGACCCTCACTGCCTTTCGCGTTCACGTTGCAGACCTGCAACGTCAACCCTTTCAGCTCTTTCACTTGTGGCATCTCTTCGTGGTGTCCTTCACAAGGGCCTTCTTGATGCCGTACCAGAACAAGGCCTCCTTTTCGACGGTCTTTCTTTCACTGTCCTTCCTCATGTGCCTCTCACCTCCCTTTCCTCATCGGATAAGAATCGCGAATCACATGCATGGAATTAATTATAGCAGGCTATCAACACAGGTCAACCCACACTCCCGTTTCCTTGCATGTAACTAAGCGATATAATGGGAAGTTACGGTCTCAAGGTTTCTCGTTTCAGGTCTCAGGTCGTCAGCTGCCGGCACCGGCACTCTTTCAAGCTTCCCGTTTTGTCTTTAACCTGCGACCTGGAACCTGAAACCTTGAACCGCCTTTTTGCAGCCCCCTCATCCCCTCGGCGAGAGCCTCGAGGCCGTCGCGGTCGATTATGGTGATGCGGCGCCCCTGCATTTCTATGAGTCCCCCTCCGGCCATCCTGGCCGTGATGCGCGAGAGGGTCTCCGGTATGGTCCCGAGGAGGCTTGCCAGTTGGCCCTTCGATATGCCGAGCGAGACCTGCCGCGAGCCTTCCCTGTCAGCGAGGAACAGGAGATACGCGGCGAGCCTCTGGGGAACCTCCTTGAGGGACAGGTCTTCCACGAGGCGGGTGAAGTACTTGAGCCTCTGGGACAGGATGGCGAGCATGTTCATTATGATGGAGGGATCGTTCCTGACAAGCTGCTGGAAGGCCTTTCGGGAAAAGAACATCACCTCGCTCTCCCTGATCGCTTCGGCATAGGCGGGAAAGGTTGTCTCCGAAAAGAGAGCCACCTCCGCGAAGGGCTCGCCGGCTTCGATGATGTGCAGTATCTGCTCCTTTCCTTCCATCGAGAGCTTGTAGATCTTCAGCCTTCCCGAAAGGAGTATGTAGAAGCCTTCAGCGGGCTCTCCTTCCCGGAAAATGGTCTCCCCCGCCGCGTAGGAGCGGCGCGGAAAGGCGCGCGCCAGATCGTCGATCTGCTTCTCCGAAAGGCCCTTGAAAAGCGGCACCGCTGCCATGGCGTCCATTCTTAACATTTATGCTATATTGATTCGCATATTTGCGGTGAAAAGACAACACCGCCGCGCCAGAGGCTACAAAACGGATGTATTCACGTGCTAAAATGTGGTATTAGTTACAGACTGTGTTGACCAAACCAACCGGGGCTGGAGGGGCGGGTATGGAGAAACCAAAGGTTTTAGTGCTGCTAGGCAGCGACAGCGACCTCGGCATCATCGAAGACGGGCTCGCCTTCCTCAAGAAGGCGGAGGTTCCCTACGCGATCGATATTTCGTCGGCGCACCGGGACCCCGAAAAAACGGTGAATTACGCCAGGAGCGCCCGAGAGGAAGGCATCGAGGTGATCATCGCTGTTGCCGGGATGGCTGCCCACCTTCCGGGCGTCATTGCGTCCCACACGACACTGCCCGTCATAGGCGTTCCGGCCAGCGGCGGCATCCTCAAGGGAAAGGATGCGCTCTACTCCATCGTGCAGATGCCCAAGGGTATTCCGGTGGCCTCCGTCGGGATCGATGCCGGCACAAACGCGGCCATACTGGCCTGCGAGATACTCTCCATCAAATACGACTCCGTTGCGAAGGCACTGATAGAGCTGAAGAAGGACCTCAAGCGGGAAAACGAGCAGAAATCCCTGAATATTCGGAACAAATTGGGTAATTGACACAATCTCGTCATTGAAAGGTGATCGTCTATGTTCAATTCCATAACTGATATTCCGGGCATCAAGGTGGGACACGCCACCGACCTCACGGGCCGGACGGGGTGTACCGCCATACTCTGTGAAGAGGGGGCCGTTGCCGGGATCGATGTTCGCGGGAGCGCTTCAGGGACACGGCAGGTGGACGCGCTGAACGTGGGCCACATCGTCGAGAGGGTCCACGCGATCCTCCTGTGCGGCGGAAGCTCTTTTGGCCTCGACGCGGCCTCGGGCGTGTCGCGCTACCTGGAGGAGAAAGGCGTCGGCTTCGATGTGGGGATAACCCGCATTCCCATCGTCCCCACGGCTGTCATCTTCGACCTCCTCTTCGGCGATCACAGGATCCGTCCAACAGCCCAGATGGGCTACGAGGCCTGCCTCAACGCCGGCGAAGAGGTCGAGGAGGGGAGCGTGGGAGCCGGAACCGGGGCGGTCGTCGGCAAGCTCTTCGAGATGTCCCGGGCGATGAAGGGCGGACTGGGGACATGCAGCGTCGCCATGCCCGACGGCCTTAAGGTGGGCGCCCTCGTTGTCGTCAACGCCTTCGGCGATATCATCGACAACGTGACGGGCAGGATCATAGCCGGTCTGAGGAAGTCCCAGGACAGTCTGGAATTCGCCAATACAACGAACTGCCTGAAGCAGGGCATTGTGAAAAAACAATTCGGGATCGTGAATACGACCCTCGGCGTTGTCGCCACGAACGCGAAGTTCACCAAGAGAGACATCACCAAGGTCGCCCAGATGGCCCAGGGGGGTCTCATAAAGACGATCAATCCTGTGCATACCACCTTCGACGGGGACCTTGTGTTCGCCCTTTCTATGGGGGATATAGAAGCGGATATCAACAAGGTCGGCGTTCTCGCCGAATTCGTCCTTTCCGAGGCCATCAAGAGGGGCATCAAGAAGGCGGATGGATTCGGCATCATCCCCGCCTTCAGGGACATCAACAAAGGCTGGAAAGCGGGCTGAGGTGGAGGGTAAAATGGAAGACTACAGCGCGATTGCCGATATCATCAGGGAGCGGAAATACCTCGTGGCGTTCACCGGCGCCGGGATATCCGTGGACGCGGGAATACCGGCCTTCCGCGGAGGGCAGGGTCTGTGGGAGAAGTACGACCCGATGGAGTACGCCGAGATAAGCTCCTTCGTGAGACGGCCCGAGAAGGTCTGGGTGATGCTACGGGAGATGGCGGAGGTGATATTCGCTTCGGCCCCCTCCGAGGCTCACCGCGCCCTCGGCAGGCTCGAGAAGATGGGCTACCTGAAAGCTGTCATCACCCAGAACGTGGACGGTCTCCACCAGGAGGCCGGCAATAGCAACGTCATCGAATACCACGGTAATCACAGGTGGCTCGTATGCATGAACTGCCACACGCGCCTGCCCTTCACGCCCGACGCCACCACCGTCAACCCCTATCCTCAATGCGAAAAGTGCAACGCGGCCCTGAAGCCCGATGTCGTTTTCTTCGGCGAGGGCATTCCCATGATGGAAATGGCCAGGGCCAATGAAGAGGCGGACAGGTGCAAGGTCATGTTCATCATAGGCACGTCGGGGGTGGTCTACCCCGCCGCCGACATACCCTATCGCGCGAAATCGAAAGGGGCGGTCATCGTGGAGATAAACGTCGAAAGGACGCCTTTCACCTCATCCATCACAGACCATTTCCTCAAGGGCACGGCCTCGGAGATCCTTCCGCAAATCCTGAAACATCTCTGAAAAGGTTGGGGCGCTATGAACAGGAAAGCGAAGGCGGAGAGAAAGGGAACTTTCCGGAAGAGAAGGGCCTCTGACAGGACGTATTTCGTGATAATGGCCGGAGGCAAGGGAGAGCGTTTCTGGCCGCTCAGCACCGAACTCGTACCCAAACCCTTCGTTTCCATTACCGGGAAAAAGACGCTCATAGAGCTCACCGTCGAGAGGGCCCGCAGGATGGTTCCTCTCGAACGCATTTTCGTCGTTCTCGGCAGGGAGCATCTTCCCGCGGCAAGAAGGTGTCTCCCCCGTTTGCCTCACGGCAATTTCATCATCGAACCCGTCGGCCGCGACACGGCACCCTGCGTTGGACTGGCGGCCATGATACTCCACGGGCGCGATCCCGATGCAATCATGGTCATTCTGCCATCCGATCACTACGTCCCCGATCCAACCGCCTTCTCGCGGTGCATCAGGGAAACCGTAAAGACCGCAGGCCACGGCGACCACCTGGTCACCATCGGCGTCCCTCCCGGCCGGCCGGAGACGGGATACGGTTATATCAAGACGGGACGGAAGGTCTCGGCGCCCCGCGACGCCGATTGTTTCGAGGTCGCGAGATATGTAGAGAAACCCAACATCGCGAGGGCCCGCCGATACATCCGGGAAGGCGGTTACTTTTGGAACGCCGGCATCTTTGTCTGGCGCGCCGAGGTTCTTCTCCAGGGCCTCAAATACCACATGCCCGACCTCCATGCCGGCCTCCTCAGGTTCGAAAGGGCCCTTGGGACGGGCGACAAGGACGCCGCCGACGCCATATTCGCCGGCCTGCCGCGGGTATCCATTGACTACGGCCTCATGGAGAAGGCAAAGAACGTCCTCATGATGCCAGCACCCTTCACGTGGGATGACGTCGGCACCTGGACCTCCCTTCTGCGCGTCCTTCCCAGGGATGACACCGGCAACATCGTCCGCGGAAAAACCTTCTCCATCGACACCACCAATTGCGTCATCATCACGGACGCCACCCCCGTCGCCACTCTCGGCGTCTCCGACCTCATCATCATCGCCTCGAAGAACGGCATCCTCATCTGTGACTCCTCCAAGGCGCAGGAAGTCCGCCAGATAGCAAAGGCGCTGGGGAAGAAACAATAAAGACAGTATCTCTCGCCCGTTCCTGCCACGCTGCCGCCGATCCGCACTTTTTCTCTCACTTTGTTCTTCACGAGAAGTAATACACGGTAGCGGGCGCTTTCGTCCGCATATCACGGAAGGAGGTATGCTTTGATCGCACGCATTCCAACTGCTACTGTTTACGGGATCGACGGCATAAAGATCGATGTGGAGGTGGACATCGCTTACGGGCTGCCGGCGTTCAACATCGTCGGGCTTCCCGAGGCCTCTGTGAAGGAGAGCAAGGAGCGGGTGAGGTCCGCCATAAAGAATGCCGGCTTCGAGTTCCCCGGCGACCGCATCACCATCAACCTTGCCCCGGCCGACGTCCGCAAGGAGGGGGCGTCCTTTGACCTGCCCATCGCCGTGGGCATCCTCGCCGCCATGGGCGCGTTGAAGAGAGAGGTCGTGGAGGGGCATCTCATAGCAGGGGAGCTTTCCCTCGACGGTTCCGTGAAGCCTGTTCGGGGCATCCTCCCCGTCGCCCTTCTCACGCGGCAGGAAGGTATAGGCACGATCGTGGTCCCCGTGGGAAACGGCAGGGAGGCCTCCGTCGTGCGTGACATCACCGTCCTCGGAGCCGACCATCTCCTGGAGATCTTCCACTATTTCAAGGGAGAGGGCGATCTCGTCGCTTTCACGGGGGACGGGTGCGGCATCGACAGCGCTTTACCCTGCGATGATACTGATTTTTCCGATATCAGGGACCAGGGTCAGGCCAAGAGGGCCCTGGAGGTCGCCGCGGCCGGGGCGCACAACATCATCATGGTCGGCCCCCCAGGCTCCGGCAAGACAATGCTTTCCCGGTGCCTGCCCACCATCATGCCCGCTCTTGGCTACGCCGAGGCCGTGGAGACCACGAAGATCCACTCCATAGCCGGCCTTCTCGGCCCGGACAGGGCCCTCATCGCGAAGCGGCCCTTCCGCTCTCCCCATCATAGCATATCCGACGCCGGCCTCATCGGTGGCGGGCACGTTCCACGGCCGGGCGAGGTCAGCCTTGCCCACAACGGCGTCCTCTTCCTCGACGAGTTCCCGGAATTCCGCCGCCATGTCCTCGACGCCCTCCGCCAGCCCCTCGAAGACGGCGCCGTCACGATCTCCCGGGTCAACCACGCGATCACCTTTCCTGCCAGATTCATGCTCGTGGCCGCCATGAACCCCTGCCCCTGCGGCCACTTCGGCGACCCGAAACGCTCCTGCACGTGCACGGCCACCCAGATCTACAGGTACCGCTCCCGCATATCGGGCCCGCTCCTGGACAGAATAGACATCCACATCGAGGTGCCTCCCGTAACCATAGCCGAGCTTTCCCGCGAGCGACCGGAAGAACCCTCCGCCGCCATCCGCGAAAGGGTGTCCAAAGCCCGCGCCATACAGCTCGACCGTTTCAACGGAAGGAACATCCACGCCAACGCGCAAATGTCCGCCCGGGTGATACGCAAACACTGTCCCCTCGACACCCCGACCCGCCAATTGCTCGAAGCCGCCGTGGACAAATGGGTCCTCTCCCCCCGTGCCTACCACCGCATTCTCAAGGTATCGCGCACAATAGCCGACCTCGACGCAAGCACCGACATAGCCGAGGCGCATGTAGCGGAAGCGATCAGATACCGTGCGCTCGACAAGAGACTGACCATTTGAAAGGCGGCTTGAACCACTTGAATGGCTTGAACCACTTGAATGGCTTGAACCGCTTGAGCGGCTTGAACGTCAGGGGAAAAGGAGCTATAATGGTGGCCCAGGCTGGCATTACGGGCGTTCGAGGTCAGCGGTACAATCGCATGAAAGCCGATGGTCGGGCCGCGATGGCTTCCTGAGATATGAGACAGGGGAGAAGAGGATGTATATTTCCGTCATTGGGCCGGCTCTCTCCGGCAAGACAACGCTTTTCCAGGCGCTGAGCGGCGTGGAGAGCGCGCGGGGGTTTTCCGACGGGGACAACATCATCTCCATCGATGTACCTGATGAGCGCGTCGACGAGCTGTCGAGGATCTACAGACCGAAGAAGACCACCTACGCGCGGATAGAACTTGCCGACACCGTCGCGATATCGGAGGGCAACGTCAAGGACTCCACCATCAACGCGAAGACGCTGCAGAAGATGCGCATGAGCGATGCCTTCATCCTCACACTCAACGATTTTGAGGAGGCCGCTGCAGCGGAGCTCGAGAAGGAATTCCACGGCATAATGAGCGAGTTCATACTGGCCGACATGATCCTCATCGAAGGACGCCTCGAGCGCATCAAGAAACAGGCCGGGAAGAAGGAGAACACGGCCCTTCTCCTGGAGGAAAAACTCCTCGAGCAATGCCTCGCCCACGTGGGGGAGGGCAAACCGTTGAGGACGCTCGAGCTTGCAGTGAGCGATGAGAAGACGCTCAGGGGTTTCAGGTTCCTCTCCCAGAAACCCATGATGATCGCCATCAACTGCTCCGAGGACGGGATGGGCGAGATGCCCGGGGAGGAGGAGCGGGACATGGAGGGCTGCCCCGTTATCCACGTCTGCGCCAGTCTGGAGTGCGAGCTTGCCATGATGGAGGAGGCTGAACGCGCCGCCTTCATGGAGGAGTTCTCCGTCAAGGAGTCCATAAGGGGCCGCATGATACGCCTCGCCTTCGACACGTTGGGACTTATCTCGTTCCTAACAGTGGGAGAGGACGAATGCCGGGCATGGCCGATCCGGAAGGGCATGAACGCGCAGGAAGCGGCGGGGGCCATCCATACCGACCTGGCCTCGAAGTTCATCCGTGCCGAGACCGTCTCCTACGCCGATCTCATGAAGTACGGCGGTATGGCTGAATGCAAGAAGGCCGGCGTCTGGCGGCTCGAAGGCAAGACGTACATCGTTGAGGATGGGGACATCATCTCAATAAGGGCCGGGACCTGAGGACCCCGGAATGGTCATTATCTTCTCCGTTGGTGATCGGTCGTCATCCCCTTTGGCGGAACGTCTCTTTCCGCGGGCGCTCACCAACCGTTGCGTATTTCCGGAATATCTGTATGATAGGTAATAAGGCGTTCCGATGGAATGGGGCAGGTCATACTATGAGAAAGGAGGTCAATTCACATGGCAAATGATCCTGGCTTCGGGTACAGGGTAACGGCGACGGTCGTTGAGACGAAGGGAAGCTGCAATGCCGGTCACAAAGCGGGTGATACCTTTGAGTTGAGCTGTCACAATCCCGCGGGGTTGTGCGGCTTTTTTTATCACAGCATCTTCGGCGACCTCGAGGCATTCCAGTTCGGCGGCAGCCTCCCCTGGTGGGACGGCGACAAAATAGAGGTCCAATGCCCCGACGTGGCGAACATGGTCACGCTGGAACTGGAAAGGAAAAAGAGATAAAGACGGTTCAAGGGTTCAAGAGGGAAAGCCTTTGAACCCTTGAACTCTTGAACCGTCTTCAGGGTGGTGGAGATTTAGTTTCGCGTTTTCCGGCAACATCTGGTAAGATATATGCTCACAATGTACAACCTTCCCGTCCAGCAGGGGGAAATAGAGTAGAAAATACGTGAACTAAAAGAGGAAAGAATGGCGTACACAGCTTCAACTGCTTCAAACAAGGATGAAAAGGCCGGAACGGTGTTTGCCGGCGACCTCGAGGTCCAGGGGACTGTAAAGTTCAAGAGTTCGCTCATGATCGAAGGCATCTTCTCGGGCGAGATCATCTCCGAAGGCGTCCTGACGGTGGGGCCATCCGCTAAGGTCACCGCCACGATACGGACAAAGACCCTCGTGTCCCGCGGCGAGATCAACGGAGACGTTTACGCCGACGAGCAGGTCGTGCTTGAAGAGACGGCCGTCCACAACGGCAATATAACCTCTCCCGGCATCGTCATAGAAAGAGGGTCGACCTTCAACGGGTCCTGTTCCATGAAGAGGGCGGACACGGGGAACACGGGCAACTTCTAGGGTTCGGCGCTCTTCGGTCCCTCGCCGCCCAGTTTCATCCAGATCCTCTTCGCGTAGGCGCCTATATCGTCGATAGCTGTCCCTAACCTGCTCTTCGACGAGGTCCAGATCGCGTCGTATACCTTCTTCGTTCCCTCGGCCACGATGGAACCCAGCATTCTTGTCGCCTCCAGGGTGGCCTGGCGGCGGACCGTCCGCTTCGTGGGCATGACGAGAGACCCGCAATACTGTTTCGTTATCGCCCCCACCCTAAGTGTGAGGAAGGCATTGGACGACCCCGATATGACGGAGCTTACAAGCATCATGCTGGCCACCTGAAAACCGGGTATCGCCCCCGCGGCCGAACCCAGGATACCCGTTAGGACCGGCTGGACGATCGCTGCCAGGTCCATGTCCTCCAACTCACCGGCAATGAAGACCATGGCGGCGACATTCGCGTAGAGGAAGATGAGATTGCGGATGGTGGGACGCTGGTAGTAGACGCGCGCGATGTCCAGAACGAGCCGTGACTGGGCAGCGAGCACGATAAGGCCGTCCAGTTTGCCGTTCTGCGATATCGCCGTGGCCAGGAATATGCGTCCGGCTGCCTTCTTCATCGCGTCGTCCGCCCTCCTTTCCAGTTCCCGCAGGGCGTTCTCCACGTCTTCTTTTGAGGCCGCGACGGTCCTCCCGATGTGAGGGTTTCGTCCGAGCCTTTTTGCCATCTCCTGGAGATACCTCGGAAATTCGGGCGAGATCTCGCTACGGGGCGGGACAAGGGGCGCCGGCAACGTGATGAAGAGGTACACGGGCACAATGACGCAGAGGGTATAGAAAGCTATGAGGACCCACAGGACGATGTCGCCCGCAAGCGGATGGATGCGGTCCCCGAGCGCGACGAGAGAAGCCGTCTGGTTGATCATGAAGACGACGAAGAGAACGAGGGCCAGCGCAGCGCCCATCACCAGTATTTTGATCGCTGTCTTGCGCATCACGTCCCCTGTCTTTCGGTCATTCTGACCTATCTCGCCTTTCGCCAAGACTGACCAGTTTCTCCACCACGGGTTTGTCTGCCTCGGGGAAATTGTAGTCGGCCAGCTCCGCCGGTCTCACCCATCGTATCTCTTCGTGGTCGTTGAGGCTGAACGTGCCTGATATCACCATCGCCCTGTATGCCAGCAGTCTCACCGTCCATCCCGGGGCGTAATCGGCCGTGGCGGAGCAGAAAAGCTCTCCCACCTCGACCTCGAGGTCCAACTCTTCCCGAAGCTCACGCGTGAGGCATTCCTCTGGTGTCTCTCCTTTCTCGAGGGTGCCGCCGGGGAACTCCCAGTTCCCTGCAAAACGCTTGCCCCGCTTCCGTTTTCCGATGAGAACACGCCCGTCCCTCTCGATCACCGCCGCGGTGACCACCTGGGGAGAAGGCTTCTTCTCCGTCCCCGCCGCGCACGTCATGAGGCAACCATATCACGAGAAGGGACCGAACACAAGCCGCGGGTCCTGCCGCTCAATTACTCCCATGTGCGGTATCTCGCTGACAAGAGAGCTTTCCTATGCTATATAACATGCAAGACAATCAAATAACCGAGGAGGAGAGTACATGGAAGAGCGAGAGATCACTGAACGTATATGCAACCTGTTCGAAGAGACCGTCCCGATCCTGAACAACATATACAGGGGTTTTGTGGGCCAGAAGATCAACCTCCTCAAGGAGAGCAGGACGAAGTTCAGGGAATCCCTGAAAGAACGCCTTCCCGGGATAGAGAAGGTCGTGGAACAAAAGGACAAGACAGAGGCGGAACAGAAATTCCTGACGGCACTTCCCCACCTCCAGCGCGTCGCCCTGGCGCTCGACAGCCTTCTTGACAAGATGGAGATAAAGGTCGAATCCAACGTGCTCTTTACCGACAAGGCCCTTGACGAGATAAAACAGCTCATGGTGGCCGTCGGCGCGGAGTTCACCGACGTGAAGGACTTTTGCTTCACCAGGAATCCTGTGCTGAAGAAGCAGATAGAAAGCGACCTGGACAAGGTCACGAAGATGATAGACGAATTCGACCACGTCCATCAGAACCGCCTGATAACGGGCGTGTGTATGCCCCAGGCCTCGTATCTGTACATCGATATGACGGATTCCTTGAAGAGGATGTCGCGGGAACTGGCGGCCTTCGCCAACACCTTCTGAAACCTGGTTCGCACATTCAAACATTCCGGGGGCAACCCGGCAGCCGGGATGGGGTTTCGGGATATCGTCCCGGACCCTGATCCCCGCGGCGGACCTCGCTCCTTTCTGTTTCAGAACCGGGGGCCATGAGCGACCTTCTTTAGTCCACCGGCACGGCCTTTCGCTCCTTTTCCAGCAGATAGAGCAACTCCCCTCCAACGACAAAGATCGTCGAGGAATAGTAGATCCACAGGACAAAAACGACGAGGGTGCTCAGCGAGCCGTAGACCAGGGAATACTCGGCTATGTTGCTGACATACCAGGCGAAGAAATGCTTTGCCGCCTCCCAGAAAAGGCTCGTCAGGAGAGAGACCTTCAGGGTCGACCGGAGATTCACCACTTCATTGGGAATGACCTTGTAGATCAGAGAGAAAACGCAGAAGGTAAGGAAGAAAGGCAGCAAGTATCTCAACGTCAGCCGGATAGCCGGTCCCGCGAGTGCCGGGATCCATTCCTGATGGCTCTGGAGAAAAGCAAAGAAGGAACTCAGTGCCATGTTCATGAGGAACAGCACGCCCACCGCGCCGACCATAAGGAGGTCGATCCCGAAGGCGTGCACGATGCCGCGGGGCCTTGCCACCTTCAGCACGATGTGCAGGGCCACCCTCAGGGACGCGAAGAGCCACGTCGAGAACCACACCAGTCCGGCGAATCCGGCGATGCCTATGGCCTGGCGCCTCTCGATCACGTTCATGAGATCGTTCATGATCCCGGGGTCCATGGCGGGCGCCGCGCTCCTCAGGTAGGCGCGCATGTGGCCCAGCACCTCCTGGTCATTGTGAAGGTAGCTCCCCACAACGGCCAGAAGAAGAATGATGAAGGGGACCAGGGTTATGAAGATGTTGAACGTGATGCCCGACGACAGGAAAAAACCATTGTCGTCATAGAACTGCAGCAGTGCCTGCCACAGAAGGCTCAGGGCTCCCCGTACCTTTCTCGCCACAGATCCGAGCCTCTTCCCACACCTTCGCGCCATTGTCTTCCTTTCTCCCTAGGCCGGGCCAACAACACGGGCCGCACGGTTTTCCTCATTAACTTTTTCATATCTTGGACCAACAATCAAACCATTTTCAGCGAACGTGACAACCGCGAAACCCGCGCAACCTTGTCTGTAGTGCCCCGAGGCGGTGGGGCGATACTGCGACCTCCTCCGTTGACGTCCGGGGTGATATACTGAAATAAGATCGAACACAACGGTCGATGAAAGACAAACACACATGACAGGAGGTCGTTATGCTGGACGCATTGACCAGTTTTGACCGTTTTCTGGCTGTTTACCTCATTCCCGTCGGTTGGAAGGTCCTCGGCGCGATAGTGCTCTGGATCGTGGGAAGCTGGCTCATCAAGATCATAGGCAACCTGTCCGGCCGGGGCATGCGGGCCCACAAGTTGGACCCCACCCTCGTGAAGTATTTCGACGGGACGATCCGCATCATACTGAAGATAGTCCTCATCATAGCCATCCTCTCCATCTTCGGGATCCAGACCACGTCCTTCGTGGCCCTCATCGCCGCCGCCGGCATAGCCATAGGCGCCGCCTGGGGCGGTCTCCTGGCAAACTTCGCGGCTGGAGCCTTCCTAATCATCCTCAGACCCTTTCACGTGGGAGACATGATATCCGCCGCCGGGGTCACGGGAGACGTGCGGGAGATCGGTCTATTCGCGACTACAATAGATACCCTGGACAACCTGTGCGTCGTTGTGGGCAACAACAAGGTCCTCTCCGACAACATCATCAACTACACCCGCAACCCCTTCCGGCGCGTGGACCTCAAGGCGCAGCTCGCCCACGGTGTCGACCCCCGGGAAGCGGCGGACCGCCTGATGGAGAGGATAAAGAACATTCCCAACGTCGTTGATACCCCGGAGCCCTGCGTCGAGATACTCGAGTTCAACCTGGCCGGGCCCGTCCTCGCCGTCAGGCCCTTCTGCAACAACAAGGACTACTGGCAGGTCTTCTTCGACACCAACAAAGCCATACAGGAGGTCTGCGCAACCGCGGGCTATCCGGCACCATCGACAAACCAGGTCATCTACCACAAACCCCTGGCGACATAAGCACCCCCGCGCCGCCGACGGGAAGAAGCTTAAGCGGGGCTCAAGGCGCCCCGCTTAAGCCAGACCCCTTCAGCCTGACAATCTCTATTTCAGGCATATCGATCTCCTGATCGAGGAAACCGCGACTATTTTCCTGGAGCGGATTCGCCCTTTTTCGGTTTTGCCGTCTTGCCCGCGTCCTTGACCTCGATGGTCGCCGCCTTGATCGTGTACTCGATGGTGACCTTCGATCCCACCTTCACGTCGCCCGTCACCTTCGTTGATGGATCCCTGGCGATCTCCCACTTTTCCTTACCCTTCTGGACCGTGATGGTGTCGGACTTCATCTCCAACACCGGCCCGGTCACCTGGTACGTCTTGGGACCTTCACAGGCCCAATTCCGGGAAGCGCTTGAGGGAACGAAGTATTTAAGATAGGCAAACATCAGGTGGTGTCCGAGGCCGCACTACCTGTAGAAAAGAGAAACGACCGTGAGCCCTTCTCCGGGTTTCTCACCCTTGACGTAGTGAACCGAAGCAGCACGGAAGTCGGGCCACTCCCAGCCGTATTCGGACTGTTTCGGCCTCTTGTAGCGCTCGGGGCCAATGACGCGCCTCACGGCGGGGAATATCTCCCTGGTCCAGTCCCCACCCGGGATCTCAAGCAAGAGAGATGCCACGCGGTCACTGTCCGGATGCGTCTCCACGGTGATCGCGATGCCCCGGTAGCTCCCCCGGTAATAAGCACAGCCGGTATTGATGGCCTCGGCCTTCTGCAGGTAGTCGAGTGAGGGTACAGGCCTGTCCTGAAGGATCTGACGAAGCACCTTCTCCACGTCGCCGGAGATGTCCCCGGCACCGGCCGCGAGAGGCAACATTATCAGAACGATGGCAAGAATTATGCGTCCACAGACATTTCGATCCAGCATTGCGCAACTCCAGGTATTGTGATCTGCCGCCTCTACAGCCTCATGGGATGCCCCCCGTTACCCGCCATCCGCGAGATACACGGAGTAGGCCTCCATAAAGGTGGGGAAGCCCACCGTCGGTATAAGAAGGAGAAGGGCCTGCTTGATCTCCCCGTCGGTAAGACCGGCTTCCCTGCCCTTTGCGATGTGCGTCTCCAGCGATAGACGGTGGCTGGCGGCCCCGGAGATGGCGATCTTGATGAGCCATCTTGTCCTCTCCGGTATGGGGCCGGACCCCTCGTGGATCTCTTTCCCCAGTGCCTCGTGGGCCTCGTATACCCGGGGAAACTCTTTCTTCAGGATGGTCAGGGTCTCGTGGATATCTTTCATGGCGGTCACCTCCTGTACGGACTTGAAACGGTTGACATACACTATTCTTTAGACGGCGCGACCCCTTTTGTCAAGCGCAAGCCGTCCGGCCGGGCATCCTTCCCTGCCGGTCTTGACAAAAACCCTGGAGAGGCTTCACAATGAAGAGACAGGTTATGAAGATCGGCAGACATTTGGCCGTTGTCATCGGCGTCCTCGCCCTCCTGGTCTTGCCAGGGGGTTTCCTTGCGTGGGCGGACACGAACGGTCTCGATCAAGCCCTGCTGGAAGCTTCCGCAAAGGGAGATCTGGCGGTAGTGAGGAGCCTTCTGGAGAAGGGCGCGGACGTGAACGCGCGCACGGACATGGGTGAGACGGCGCTTCACCTGGCAAGCTCCGAGGAAGTGGTCCGCGTCCTCATCGAACACGGCGCGGACGTGAACGCGACGGACGCCGAGTATGGGATGACGCCTCTTTTCAACCAGCGAATCGCCGTTGCCCGGCTTCTCGTGGAGAAGGGCGCCGACGTGAACGCGCGAAGCAAGAAGGGGGTCACGCCCCTCATGTGGGCCGTCTACTGGGATGCCGTGGATAAAGCCGGGTTCCTCGTCGAGAAGGGCGCCGACGTGAACGCGCGGGACGAACACATGAGAACCCCGCTCCATGTCGCGGCCAACTGGAACAAGAAGGAACTGGCCGATTTCCTCCTGTCCCACAGGGCTGACGTGAACGCCCGCGATGCCTCCGGCTGGACCCCCCTCCACTGGGCGGCCTTCGAAGGCGGGCCCGAGGTCGCTGAGGTCCTCCTGTCGCGCGGCGCGGACACGACAGTGCGTAGCACCCGGGACCGGATGATCTTTCCCGCTGGGTCTACCCCTGTCGACGTCGCGAAAAGGGCAAAGAACGGGGGAATGGCAGACTATCTCTTGAACGTTGACAGGACGAAGGAGGGCACGACGAGGTGAGCCGCGAGATCTCCGGCCGCCGCAGGCGGCACTCCCCAGCCGGAAGTTTTGCTATCCCTTGACGAGCACTACTGTGAGCCCGATCGCGGCAAGCGCGGCAAGCGCCCACAGGAAGATGCCTATCGACCCGCCGGGATGGAGTATCATGGCCCTGTAGTAGTGTTTCCTGCACCAGGCGCGAGTGACCGGGACAGAGCCGGGAAAGTGCAGGATGTGGCCCGGCTCACCGCAGACGTCACAGAGCCCGCAAAATCCTTCGGGAATGCCCTGGCCTGCCAGCGTCCCCGGGTTCTTTTTCCACAGGTCGCAGTGGCAGCGCCCCGGTGGCCACTTTCCATTCCTGTAGCGCACGATGACCACCTCCCCATCCCAGTCCGAGCGACGGCATTCCTCCTCTATGAACCCCTCAACATCGGCCTCGGAACCTCCACCGGTGCCCGCCCCGATCAAGGGAAAAGCGACTGAGCGGAATCCTCTCGCCCCCGCCTCCCTCAACGCGGAACGGACGGAATCCCGTATGGACCTTTCAGACGACCGCCAGTCGTGGCCGATGCCTGCCACGTGTATGATGGCCTTGAACGGCAGCCGGCCCGCGGAGGTCACCGAGGCGCCTCCCAGGGGGAGGACGCCGCTGCGCCTGAGCTCGACGAAGGGCCGTAACCCAGCGCGTTTCTTGATCGCACCCGATACCCCGCGGGGCAACAGCAGCCACCACGGGATCAGGTTCCTGTTCCATGGATTGACTATGGCATCTACCGACTGGTCCAACAGGTCGCCATCTACGATCTTGATCCCCATCGCTCCAAAACCCCGCATTTGAGCCGTCACCGGCGGAATTCCTACATGTTAGAATCAGCGGCCGCCATTGTCAAGGACGGACCGGACTGGGGGCGGGGCGGACGAGCGAGTTCGCCGTCCTTATCCACGACCACTATCAGGGCAGAGAATTGGGATCGAAGCTGGTGGCTCAACTTCCGCGCCTCCGAGCGAGCCATCGACGGGTTTTCCCGGAAACCACCGGTCGTAGCAGATATGATTACAAGAAAATTGTTGCTATGGCTACAGACATCGGCAAGTTTTTTCGCTAATGTTATAAAAGTTGAGAAATTCGGATGGGTCACCTGGTCGCAACCATCGTCGCGCCAGGGACGAGGTCCGGAGACGTATCCTTGGTAAGCTGACGAGCCTTTTGGCTGTTGTCTTGATATTATACATAATTAGATCGACAGTAGCGGGGTAAGGAGAAGATGCCCCGTGAACTCCTGCAGGAACGTTCCCGGACCCTCTCGTTTGAGTTTGCTGAACAACGCTGCGATCGGCAGAGCGGAAGAGCCACACGCAAGGGAGGGAATGGAAATGCTTGCACCAACCAGGATCCTTGTGCCAACGGATTTTTCGGAGTATTCAGGCCGGGCGTTACAGCAGGCGCTGGATATAGCCCAGCAGAACCACGCGAAGATCTTCCTGCTTCATGTAGTCCACGAGGTAGTTCACCGCGGGAATCTCGAATTCACTCTTCCTGAAGAACTGGTACGAAGGATGAAGGACGGGGCCGTGGCCTCGGCAGAGCAGTCATTACACACACAGCTTCACACATTTCTGCAGACCAACGGGCTGGAGGTAGTCGCTGATGTCCGGTACGGCATCCCATGCGACGAGATACTGAAGGAGGAAAAAGAAAAGGAGATCGATCTCGTGATCATCGCATCTCCCGGCAGCGCGGGCCTCGCCAGGCACCACATCGGCAACGTGGCCCGCGGTGTCCTCAAGCACTCCACATGCCCCGTGCTCCTGACATAATGAAAGGGGCACCGGGGTTCCCCCGCCCCGGAACCTTCCCGGCCGGGACTGCAACACCCGGTTGCTTCGGACGGCAGGGTCCGGGATGGGGGAACCCGCCGTCCTGACACGGTCAGCCCTGTTGACCCGTCTCCCGGGGAATCTCCTTGCCCGCCAGAACCCTTTCCAGCGCCTCGACGACGTCTGCCCTGATGCGTGTGCCCGCGATGCCGCGCAGGATAGCGAGGGCCTCAGCGGAGGTTCTCGTTTCCTGGTAGGGGCGTTCCGATGTGACGGCGTCGTAAATGTCGGCAACGGATATGATCTGGGCTCCCAGGGAAATCTGGCCGTCCTTGAGCCCCCGGGGATAACCGCGTCCGTCAAGCCTCTCGTGGTGGGCCGAAACATAGTCTACGGCAGGTCCCAGGAAATCGAGGGGTTTCAAGATCTTCGCGCCGATGGATGGATGGCGGTTTATCTCCTTCACAAGGTTTGAGGGGAGCTTCCCCTCGTGATCGGCGAAGAGGATGTCCGGGAACCCGATCTTCCCGATATCGTGCAGGGCACCACCCAGGCGGACGTACTCCAGTTCATCGCCCGCGAGGCCCATCTCGCGGCCGATGGCGTGGGCGAGTTCCGATACCCGCGACGCGTGGCCCTCGGTGTAGGTGTCCCGGGCGGCCAGGGCATGGGCCATCGCGGTGACCACGGCCACGGTGTTCTTCCTGACCTGCTCATTGAGTTCCTTGAGCTCCTCTACGAGTTGCTGAAGCCGGAACTCCCGGGCCTCGACCTTGACCATCATGAGGGCCACGGCCTCGGCTATGGTCCGGACGGTCTCCGGCACATCGTCCCTGGTCAGTTCCATGATGTCATCGGAATACCGCCCTTCGGCGATGTCGGAAATGACGTCGAGAAGTCTATTTTCGAGTTCGGCAGAGTCCATATGTGCGATCCCGCGGGGCGCGCCTCCCTGGAGGCACCCGTTCTTTCTACACCATGGACCGGGGCCGCGTCAACCGGAAACGGCGGGAGAAGTCCTTTCCGCGGCATCTCCCCGCCTCCAGGCCTTGATATGCCGCGTTTGCGCCGGAATCAGCAAGACCCGTCTACCACCAGCATCCCCCGGGGTCTTTCGCGTAGATCTTCTCTTCGAGCTCGCCAATCTCCCTCTCTGCCTTCGCCAGGGTCTCGGGCGTTGTTCCCGGTTTCCTCAGGGTCTCCGCGTAATCGTATCTCTTGTTTGCCAGTTCCTTCCTGAGTCCGGCGGTCTCATCGAGAAACGTCCGGCACGCTGCGCTCTGTTCCCGCCCGTATCCGCGCGGGCCCCGGCCGTACCCATGGCCGCCCATCATCCCGGGCCCCATCCCATATCCCGGCCCGTAACCGCCCATCATACCCCCTCTCCTGCCGAACCGGTACGCGCCGCCGCCCATCCTCAGGGCGTGCTCGAACATCGCCAGGTGCATGCGGCTCTGAATAAGGATGGCATTGAGCGTCCGCGCCGTATCGGGGTCTTCGGCATTATTGATGAGCCATTCGTACCGGGGCAGCAGGTCCGCCTCCAGTTTGGCGCTGAGCTGGTAGGCCTCCGTCAGGGTCTTCGACTGGATAAGGGCCGGCACCTTTCCGTCGGAGGCCACGCCGTAGGCCGCGAAAAGCTGTCCTATCCACATGATATGGTTCTCCTCCTGGGGAATGACCATTACATAGGGCATATGGGCGTTGAACTTTTCCTGATCGGCCGAATACTGGGCCAGAGATTCCCTCTCCAGGGCAAAGATTTCCCTGAGCCCCTTGATCCATTCGACATTCTTCGGAGCGGGCAATTTCGGAGGCACACTCACCCAATCCCATCCGCCCATCATACCGGGACCCATGCCGTAACCCCCGCCCATCATACCGGGACCCATGCCGGGTCCCTGTGCACAGGCGACACCTCCGGAAAGGAGAATGAGAACAGCCACCGTTGACGCAAGACCGGACAATCTCATGCTGCACCTCCATGCAAGACTTGAAGCGTCTATAAGTCCATAATAGCACCGAATTCTGGCGTCCGTTGACCGACGCGCACCCGGCGCCCGCCAGTCCTTGTTTCCCGGTAAGAGAACGGGACAGGCACGGGAATTCCGCCGGCGGGCCGGTTCTGCCATCCCGGGAGTTTTCGTCCCCCTTTCGGCCGCGCTGGAAACTTTCCCACCCGCGGTATCCTTACGGGCGTATAGCATATTTCAGCATATGGACCCGACGGCGTGAGGGTTTCATGTGTCGAGTCAACTCAAGAGGAGGACAAAACAATGCTGAAGAGGTTTCTTGCGTGTATCGCATGTGCCGCAATGGTCTGGGCATTCTCCGCGCCGGGTCATGCCATAGATATCGAAGGGATGCTGGGCGCGGCCGTGGACGCCTTCAAGGCCGTCACCCTCTCCGACGCGGAGGTCAGGAACATGGCGGCGGCGGCAAAGAAAGAGATGGACGGCAAAAACAAGCTCGCGCCCCCTAGGGACGCGCAGGCCATCCGCCTTGCAAGGATCACGAGCGGGATGAGCGTCGACAGAGGTCTACGTCCGGACATAAAGCTCTACTTGTCTCCGGACATAAACGCCTTTGCCATCGCGGACGGGACGATCCGTGTCTACTCGGGGCTCATGAAGGTGATGACCGACGATGAGGTCCGTTACGTTGTCAGCCACGAGATCGGGCACGTCGCGCTCGGCCACACGAAAGCGACGATTCAGACCGCCTATGCCACCTCGGCAATACGAAGAGGCATCGCCTCCAGCGGCAACGAGATGGCGGCCACGCTTTCACGGTCGGAACTGGCCGGTTTCGCCGAGAAACTGACGCGCGCGCAGTATTCCAGGACGCATGAGTTCGACGCGGACCAGTACGCACTGCAAATGATGAAGCGCAATAATATCAACCCCGGGGCCGCCATAAGCGCACTGCGGAGGCTGGAGGCCATGTTCGGGAATGAAAGCGACATCTTCACCAGCCATCCCGCCCCGGGCGACAGGGCGGCCGCCCTCGAAAAGCTGCAGGCGGGACCGGTGCAGGAGTTCTCGGGGGGGTTGTAGGATGACCGGGAGGATGACCTGCCGCGGCAAACCGGAAACAGCCCGCTGTCACCGGTGAAAGCGGAGCGATCCGCCGATGCGGCGTCTCCGTTCGGATCAACTGCCCAGGGAGCGGAGGAAAGCGCACAGGTTCTGCCTGCTCCTGTTCATCTTCAGTTTCTTCCTGATATTGTAGCGGTGGACCTCGACGGCCCGGCGGGATATATGGAGCGATTCAGCGATCTCCTTCGTCTTCCTTCCATCCCTGATCAGGCCCGCGATATGCATCTCCGTGGGTGTGAGGCCGAAGTGGCTTATGTTCTTCAGGAAGGGCGAGATCACGTTGCCGAGGTTCTTTTCGATGACCTCCATGAACATCTTCTGCCTGATGTTGAGGTTCGATCTCTGCATCTTCTCGATGTACGGGAAAACGAGCGTCCTGACGTTGAGGACGATGTTCCTCTCAAACTCCTGCCTGTTCTCTTCGATATGCCTCGCGAGCGCCTTCAGGGCTATGTTCGCCTCTTCAAGGTTCCGCGTCTTGAACTCAAGCTCCTCTTCTCTCTTCCTCAGTGCTTCCTCGACCGCCTTGCGGTCCGTTACGTCGCGGCCTTCGGCGATGAGAAAGGCAACCTTTCCATCCTCACCCGGCACGGGTTTCAGCGAAAAATCAAAATAGTGGGGGCGGCCTTCCGACGAGAGATGAGTCGCCTCGAAGCGCATAAGCCTTCCGCCCGCCGCCTCTTTCACGGCATCCCGGAGTATGTTCATCAGCTTTCTGGAATGGGACCACCACGGCGTCAGCCAGAACCTGCGCCCAACAACCTCCTCTTCCCGGATCCCGGCGAAGGCGAGCGCTGCCCCGTTCACCTCCAGCACGTTGCCGCCGGGCGTCAACAGGCCCATAAACTGGAACGTGTGGTCAAATATCGCGCGAAATCTTCGCACCTTGAGAAGGAGCTCCTTCGACCTTCCGTTTTCGGTGATATCATGCATGGCCCGGGGTACGTCCCTCCGTTTCCGTACGTGATCATGATGCGCCTTATACCCGATTAGAATAATAGTCGAACATTATGGGGTTTTACTTAAAAGGGGCGTGCCCGGCGATAGCGCGCGGACTCCCCTGACCCCCTTTCCGGGGCGCCATACTACTAGCAACGCGTACGTATTCCATAGCAAGTTATTTGCTATAGCATTCTTCTGTCTTTTTGCATACAATTACGAATCACAACGGCAGGGAACCTTAAGGGCGCGCGGAAGGCGCCGGGTGTCGGAAGGACAGGGGGTTCCTTTTGATCGGGGGAGTTGAAGGCAGGCAGTCCCACACCACCGACGAGAAGAACGGTTTTGTCATGCCGTCCAGCCCGTTCGACCCAAAGTGATGCCAGGGGGGCGAGAACACCCTGGCACGCCAGGTTCGCCCGCAAACAGAACAGATGAAACCCATCGCAATGGAAACAGACTATCGCATATGTTCGGGAGGACCTGTCTCTTGAGCGAAGATCACTACCGTTCCCTCGTGGACTTAAGCCCCGACATCATCTACCGCCTCGACGGCGAAGGACGGATTCTCTTCATCTCCAACGCCGTCAGGGAACTCGGCTACGACCCGGAGGAGCTCACGGGGAGGCTCTTCGAGGACATAGTCCACCCCGACGACCGCGGCAAGGGGCCGGTCCATTTCGTCGAAAGACGCGTCGGCTCGAGGTCCATGCAAAGGCTGGAGATGCGCCTGATCAAGAAGAGCGGGGCGGTCCAGAACTATTCACTTGCACAGGTCACCGTGGAGCTCACCGCCAGGGGGAAATGGGACGTCCCCGATTCCGACATATCGAATCCGCGAAAAAATCTTCTTTACTCCCAGGGCGTCGCCCGCGACGTCACGGAACGCAAGCGCATGGAAGTGGAACGGGACAAACTCATCCTGGAACTCAAAGAGGCCCTGCTCAGGGTGCGGACCTTGAGCGGCCTCTTGCCCATATGCAGCTCCTGCAAGAAGATCCGAGACGACGACGGACGCTGGCAGCCGCTGGAAAACTATGTGCGGGAACATTCCGAAGCCGAGTTCACCCACACCATTTGTCCGGAATGTGCAAGAAAAACGTATCCAAACTACTTCAAGTGAGAGGGTCGCGGTCTCCATCGCGTTTCACGTTGAAGGAGTCTGAACAAGAGGCAGGGAGGGACCATTATACAGAGCGAGGAGCTGTATCGGAAGCTGATCGGAACACGGGACATAGGCTTTGTGGTCCTCAACGACAAAAACGTCGTTGTGGACGCGAATACGAAATACGCCCGCCTTGCAGGCCGCCGCGACATCGATCATGTGCTTGGAAAGAGCATCCTTGACTGGACCGCGCAGCACGACCGGGACAGGCTTTCCCGGGAGCTCGCCGGATGCCTGAAGAAAGGTTTCGCCAGAAGCGTCGAGATCGACCACACTGACGGGGAGGGCGGCATCACGCCCGTCGAGATGAACGTCACGCGCATCGGTGCCGGCTCCGGGAAGGATCTTGTCGTGTTCTGTCGCGATGTCCCCAAGCAGACACGTACGGCCGGAAAGCTCCGATACCGGGCCGGCGGGCCGGCGGGCCTCACGGAGGTTGCCCCCTTCGCGTTGAGGAGCACTCTCTTCAGCGTCCTTGAGAACCTTCCTCTCGGCATCATCCTGGCCGATCGTTCCGGGGTGGGCACGTACGTCAACCCGCAGTTCACCGGCATCACCGGCTACACCCTCGATGACGTGCCCACCGAGAAGGATTGGGCTGTCCGGGCGTACCCCGACCTGGAACTCAGGAAAACGGTGGTCAACGCCTGGAAGAGAAATCGTTCGCCGGGAAGCATCTATGAGTCAGCGGAGCGCCCGATCGCCTGCAAGAATGGACGGGAAAAGGTCATATCGTTGCGGGCGACCCGTCTCGAGAAACTCACCGTCATAACCTTGAGCGACGCAGCAAAACAGGGACAGACAGGGTCGGCCCTCAGGCACAATGGAGACAGGTACCGCAGCATATACGAGAACGCCATCGAGGGCATCTTCCGGGCTGCGCCGGATGGGCGTTTCTTAAGCGCGAACCCGTCGCATGCAAGAATGCTCGGATACGATTCGTCGGAGGACATGGTCCGGGACATTGCCAGCATAGGTCGAGAGCTCTTCCTGGACCCCGAGAACCACCGGCAATTCCGTGAGACCCTGCAAACGCGGGGCGTCGTCGAAAAGTTCGAGACCCGGCTGCGTCGCAGGGACGGCGGCACCATATGGGTCTCCCTCAACGCCCGCGCGGCGCGGGACAGCGCGGGCGAGATCGCCTACTACGAAGGGACCGCCGAAGACATCACGGACCGGAAGGCGATGGAGGAGGAGAAGAGACAGCTCGAAGCGCGGCTTCGCCAATCGGAAAAGATGGAGGCCATCGGCAAGCTGGCAGGGGGCATCGCCCACGACTTCAACAACATCCTCGAGGTCCTCCTTGGCCACTGCGGCATTCTGAAGATGCAGGCGCCGAAGGACGGTCCAGTGCAGGAACGCGTGAGGCAGATCGCCAACACGATAGAGAAGGCATCGAGCTTCACGAGAAGCCTTCTCGCGTTCAGCAGGAAACAGGACGTCGTGCTCAAACCCGTGGCGATCAACGCGATGGTTCGAAAGAGCGTGCGCATCCTTGAGGGGCTGCTGCCGAAGACCATCGCCCTCGATATGGCCCTCCACGGCGGGGACGCGACAGTCCTCATTGATGTATCAAAGATCGACCAGGTATTGCTGAACCTCGTCGCCAATGCCCGCGACGCCATGCCCCGGGGCGGCAAGATCACCATACGGTCGAGAACGGTCAGCCTCGACGAAGATTTCCGGAGGCTTTACGGCTACGGCACCCCCGGCAGGTACGTCCTCATCTCCGTTACCGATACGGGACAAGGCATTGATGACGGAGTGATGCACAGGATATTCGAACCCTTCTATACCAGGAAGAAACCGGGAAAGGGAACGGGCCTCGGCCTTGCCATAGTCTACGGAATAGTGAAACAGCACAACGGGTACATCAACGCCTCCAGCAAACCTGGAAAAGGAACGACTTTTAACGTCTATTTGCCCGTGGCAACGATCCGAAAGCCGGCATGACCGGAAGAGCGGTTCATGTTCGGGGCGGTGCCGGAGGAGTCCCCGTGGATCATTCCCTGGTATCGAGGACCTTCCTCACCGCTTCGGCGAGCTGCCTTTTCCTGAGGGGTTTCATCAGGAACTCTTTTATCCCCGCCTCCTTTGCGTATTCCGGTGAAACCGTCTCGCTGTGGCCCGTGCAGAGGATGATGGGGATATCGGCGCGTGTCGCGAGCAACCTCCTGGCAAGGTGGAAACCGGTCATCTTCGGCATCGTCTGATCAACGATGACGAGGTCGAAGTTGGACGGGTCCAGAGTGAACACGACGAGCGCCTTCTCGCTGTCCGTGATAACCGTTACGGCGTACCCCAAACCTTCCAGCGCGGTCTGACCCCATTCCGCTATCAGTTCCTCGTCGTCGACGAACAGAATGCGTTCGGTCCCCCCGGGGGGCAGGACCGCTTCAGGATCTTCATCTTTTTTAGCGGCCCTTGCCATGGGGAGGAGAACCCGGAACGTGGAACCGATCCCCCGTTCGCTCTCAACGCTTATGGCGCCATGGAGGCTCTTCACGATGCCGAAGACAACCGCCAGGCCCATGCCCGTCCCCTGGCCGACACCTTTTGTGGTAAAGAAAGGTTCGAAGATTCGTTGCATTATGTCGGGGCTCATACCGGAGCCTGAATCCTGCACGGAGATCTGCACATATTCGCCGGGTTCAATGTCCGGATCGAGGATAGGGGATTCGGGCTCGAAGACGACATTCGTGATCACTGCCCTGATGATCCCGCCCGTGTCCATCATGGCAAAAGAGGCATTGGTAACAAGATTCATCAGGATCTGCTGTATCTCTGAAGGAGACGCCAGTACGGTGTCATCGGACGCCTTGACGGCGAGTTGGATCTCGATCGTGGCAGGGAGAGACGACCGCAAGAAACGCACCGTTTCCCCGATCAGGGGTGAAAGCGACAGGGGCTCCCTGGCAATCTCGGCCTTGCGGGAAAAGGCCAGTATCTGGCGGACAAGATCGGCCCCGCGCGAGGCGGCGGTTATTATCCTTTGTGCCCGCCGGGCATCCTTGCTGCCGGGGAGGGAATCCTCCTCGATCATCTCCGCGAATCCTATGATGCCCGCAAGGATGTTGTTGAAATCATGGGCGATGCCCCCGGCGAGAGTGCCGATGGCCTCCATCTTCTGCGCCTGCCGGATCTCACCTTCCAGCCTCCTGCGTTCGGTGACATCGTTTCCCACCGCAAGCATCCCGGTGAAAACACCCTTTTCATCGTACAGTGTCCGGACCATCCACGAGACCCAGACCTTTTCCCCATTGCGTCGGACCATCTCGATCTCTCTTTCCCGATAATCCTCGGGATGGTCCGCCATGTAGATGAGAAATTCCTTTGCGTCCAAACCGTACTGCCCGGGAGGCAATATCGTCCCCACGAGTCCCGTTCCCCACAATTCCTCCTCGGAGTAACCGAAGAAGTCCCGCCCGTAATCATTCAGGAAGATGACGCGGCCCTCGCCGTCGAGCCGCGCGATGATGCTGTTCACGCTTTCGACAAGTACCCGGTACTTCTCCTCGCCCTCAAGGAGCGCCTCCTCCGCCTCTTTCCTTTCAGTGATGTCTGTGAATACCGTGCGTAGCAGGACGGGATCGCCATCATCAAAACCAGGCGTGACGGGAACGCTCTCCATGCGGGCCCAGAAGACACTTCCGCCGCGTCTTCGCAACCGCAGTTCGCAAACTGCCTTTGCCCTGCTCTTCACGACCCTTTCGTGGTGCCGACGATACTCGGCGGCATAGTGGGAATCCACGTACTGGAGGAAGCTCGCGCCGACAAGGACCTGCCTCACCGTGCCGAGCAAGGTGGCGGCGGTGAGGTTCGCCTCTTCCACCACGTTCTGGGCGTTGAGGGTTAGGTAGCCCACGGGCGCAAAATCGTAGAGGTCGGCCAGCCGCTGCCGCCCCTCTTCGATGACCTGCTGGGCCTTCTTGAGTTCCTCGTTCTGCATCTCCAGTTCGACCTGGTGGAGGCGCAGGTCTTCAAGGAGTTTGGCCGTCTTCTCCGGGGAAACGTTGCAAGCGGTTTTCAGGCCTTCGGAGACATGGTCCTTCGGACCCTTTTCTGGTTCATCTTCCCGATGCATCGCTGCCTCGCCTATTCGCTCTTCCTTTTCCCTTCCGGGTTCTTTCCGGTTCCCGTCTCGCCGGGAAAGCAGTCTTTGCTGGTAAAATCTTCCATGGCAAGCAGAATCAGAGGCTCATCCGACGCGACAGTTGCTTTTATCTTCCGGGCATTCACGACCAGGACATGATGACCGATGGAGGGAAAATCGGCCTCAACCCTGAAATCCTCAAAGACTTCGTCGGTCTTGATAACGTCCGACAGAAACCCTCTCAGGACAGGAATGTCCCACTCGCGTTTTCCCAGGTCCCTGATGACCCGGCCCTCCGTCTCGTCCCGCCTCACCTTGAAGAAGTCGAGAAAGCTCCTGTTTGCCATGACCACCCGGAGGTCTTCGTTGAGCACGAGAAATGGTTCCCGCACAGTCTGCACGATGTGCTCGAAGAATCTCGCCCGTTCATCCGCCGCACACTTTGACTCCGTGATGTCGGTGAAGGTCATGACGACTCCGTCGATCACGTTGTCCAGCGTCCGGTAAGGAACGATCCGCATGACAAACCACCTGTCCTCCTTTGACCTCACTTCCGCTTCGAAGGGCCGCAGTCGGTTGATCACGTCCCGCGCGCTGTTGGGAAGATCAGGGTATTCGATCTTCATGGTCACGTCGCCGACAGGCCGGCCCGCATCGGAAGGGATGAGGCTGACAACCTTGGTGGCAGCGGAATTGAACCGCTTGATATTAAGGTTATTGTCAAGGAATACCGTAGCGATATCGGTGCTGTCGAGAAGGTTCTTCATGTCGTTCTCGCTCTGGGAAAGCTGTTCGATCTTGGACCTGAGCTCCGCGTTGACCGTCGTCAACTCCTCGTTCACGGACTGAAGCTCCTCCTTTGAGGTCTCCAACTCCTCGTTGGTGGACTGGAGTTCCTCGTTGCTCGACTGCAATTCCTCGTTGGCGGACTTGAGTTCCTCGTTGGCCGCCTGCGCCTCCTCGGCCGCAGCCTGCAGGCTCTCCCTCGTGTATATGAGCTCCTTTTCCAGATCCAGAAGGTGCTCCCTGTCGACATCCCGTTCGTCACTCGTCCTCTCCGCCGCCTGTTCCTCGCTGACTTCCCCGAAGGTGAACATGAAGAGCGCCTCCTCCTCTTCGGCCCTTGGCAGGGGACGGATGGCAAGATCGATCGTCATCGTGGTCCCGTTAACCTTGACCTTGACGTTCCTGTACACCGCCTCCTTTTGATGCGTCGCGGCGGCCATCAGGGCCGAGCGCATGGGAAAGCGCAAGCCCTCCCGCGTCATGTGGGTAATGTTGAGCGAGGGGCGACCCGGTGATGGAGTCAGGTACTTTGTCGTATCGCCGTAGATATAGAGTATGTCTCCCTTGTCGTTCACGACGATCGCCGGAGGCGCAAAGGATGCGAGGAGCGCGGTGCGCACCGTCTCTTCCAGGTCGGCCTTCCGCACCACCACCGGAGACGGGCGGTCCACTCGGACGTGCTCGGGGGGCCAGGAGGCGAAGGCCGCGTGGAGGACGGCCTCGTGACCTGAGGCCGGTTTCGCCTGGTAGTACTTCCATTTCCTGTCGATCACCCGGAAAAGGTCCGTCCGGGTACCGACGCTCTCGGAAGAACCAAGAAAGAGGATGCCGTTCGTCTTGAGACTGTAGTGGAAGATGGTGATTATCTTGCTCTGGAGCTCCGATTCCATGTAGATGAGGAGGTTCCTGCAGGATACAAGGTCGAGCCTGGTGAAGGGCGCGTCCTTGGCCACATCCTGGGTCGCGAAGACGATCCCCTCCCTGATGTCCTTGCGCACCCGGTAGCCCGCCTCCTCCTTGACGAAGTACTTTGCCAGGCGGGCAGGGGTCACATCCGCGGCTATGTTGGAGGGAAAGAGGCCCGTGCGGGCCTGCGCTATCGAGGTCTCGTCCATGTCGGTGGCGAACATCTGGAGCCTGCATTCGCGGCCCGTTTCCTCGGCGTACTCCCGGATCACGATGGCGATGGAATAGGCCTCCTCGCCGGTGGCGCAGCCGGGCACCCACACCCGCACGGTGTAATCCTCCGGTTTGTCCTTGAAAATACCGGGAAGGATCGTATTCTTGAGGTTGTCAAAGGCCTCCGGTTCGCGGAAGAAGTTCGTCACGGTGATGAGAAGCTCCTTGAAAAGCTGCTCCACCTCCTCCGGATGCTCCCGCAGATAGCGAACGTAATCGGACCCGTCCTGTATGTTGTTGATACTCATCCGGCGCCGGATCCTGCGGTTCATGGTGTTCTTCTTGTAGAGGGAGAAATCATGCCCTGTCTTTGCCCGCACCACCGACAGCACCTTCTGGATCACGTTCGGCATGGCGTCATCGGGCAGTTCTTCCCTCCCGACAGGATACCGTCGAAAGAGAACCGAGAGCTGCCTGGCGATCTCTTCCACGGGCAGAACATAATCGGCGAGACCCGTCTGTATGGCGCTTTGCGGCATGCCGTCGTATCGCGCTTCAGAAGGGTCCTGAACGAAGGTCACGCCGCCCGCCGCCTGGAGGGCCCTCACCCCGAGAGTCCCGTCCGTGCCCGTGCCGGAAAGGATGATGGCCACGGAATTCTCACCCTGATCATCTGCCAGGGTGCGCAGAAAAGCATCGATGGGCATTTTCATACCAAGGGACTTCTCCTGTTCCGTGAGCTGGAGCCTTCCCTGGGAGATCGACAGGTTCCTGTTGGGCGGGATGACGTAGACATGCCCCGCCCCCACCTCCATGTCGTTTGCGGCCTCGCTGACCTCCATCCGCGTGAATCGGCTGATCAGTTCCGACATCATGCTCGCATGCTTGGGATCAAGGTGGGAGATCACCACGAAAGCGGCCTCGTTCGTCCGGGGAAGGCTCCTGAAGAACACCTCGAACGCCTCAAGCCCCCCTGCCGACGCGCCAAGGGCCACTATGGGAAAGGATTTCTTCACAACGGCCTGCTCCGTCGGTTGCGGCACCCCTTTCGCTGGCTGCTTAGTCTTTGTGCGTTTCTTCTTGCCTGTCTCTTTGGTTGCCATCATCACCCCCCTGAGTGACCGTCTTCTGCAGAAACATCCGGACGGTCAACCCAACAATGATAACACAAGTATAAACGCCTTTACGGGATATAGCAATCACCGCTCGAACCACATAGATCTCGAACAGAAGCGCCCTGGCGGGACAGCCCTCAAGGCGGCACCTTTTTCCATTGACCTCTTCCCGCGATGAGACGAAAATGAAGGTGTGGAACTTGAATCGTGCGTGGCAGGGGCTTTAAGTCCCTGAAAACAGCAAGGAGGCCTGGAATGAAGGTAGTTCGTTTTGAAAGTGCCGAAAGCTATGAGCCGGAAAAGGACTGGAAGCGGGTGAGCCTCTGCGCGGAAAAGGATATCTCCATCGAACACTTCGTGAAACCGCCGCGTCACGCGTCGCCGAACCACGACCATCCAAACTCGCAGGTGTTGATAGTCCTGAAGGGCAAGCTCACGATCACCACCGGCACAGAGGAAGAGACACTGGATGAGGGCGACGCGGTCTACATCCCCGGGAATGAACAGCACGTCGTCACGAATCCCCTCGACGAACCGTCCGTCGGCATCGACATCTTCATCCCGGGACGGTCCTTCGACTTCTGGCTCAAACGAAAGGCGTGACAAGGCGGATGATCTTTCCACTATTTGGGAAAAGGATCGGTCCCGGCCCTCTCAGGAAGCCGGACCAGCGGGCAGCACGCACCCCCGCTCGCAGGCCTGAGGATCGACGCTCAACCGGAAGGGCGCAGGTAGGTCCAGACGAAATACAGCATGAGCACCGCGACGAGGATCATCACGGGAAGCGCGAACCAGACGATCCTGCCGAATACCCTTTCCCGGGACGCGTATGGCCACGTCTCTTCCCGGAACGACAGTATCACTCCTTTCCCTTTCTTCCAGTCCAGGTTCCACAGGAGCCCGGCAAGGAAATAGAGCAGGGAGGATGCCGTGATGTTCGAGGACCACGTAACGGGGTAACTCCCGTCGCGAAGGAAGATGTATATGTCATAGCACCAGCTCGCCGAGAACATCCAGACCGCGGATATGACGACGAGCTGTCCGACAGGCAGCCTTCCCGTAACCATCCTGTACAGCGACCCCACGGCGAAGGGGGCGCTCGCGAAGGTGAACAGGGACATGAAACCTGCGTCGAAGGCGTCCCATGTCGGATCGCCCGTGTAGGGAGCCATGACCATGAAGGATATGGCCGCAACGAGAAAGGTGACGACCTTCCATGGTTTGACGAGGTCCCGCCAGTATTCCCGCCGGGCTACCGCGTAAGAACGCCTGTCCCGGAGGAACATGACGAGCGCCAGAAGGCAATACAGGACCCAGGATACCGTGTATATGGTGAAATGAGAGTTCATCCCTGTCAGCTTCACCCGTTCGGGTCATTTTTTCAAGCGGTTTCCGAGGATCCCGCCACACGGGGCGGCCGACCTGCGGATCACTGCCATCATCGGGGGGAAGAGGGAAGGCTCATTTCTTCCTGGACTGGTCTGCGTAGAGCTTCCTGGCACACTCGGGGCAGATGCCGTGGGAGAACTTCGCTTCCGACCGGTCCCTTATGTACGCCTCCATCTGCTCCCAGTTGCCCTCGTCGTTCCTTATCCTCTTGCACGAGGCGCAGATGGGGAGCAACCCGCTCAACGCCTTGACCTGGGAAAGGGCCTCCTGAAGCTCGGTGATGAGCCTTTCCCGCTCCTCCTCCGCGAGCTTGCGGTCCGATATGTCCGTCAGCAGGTTGAGTGTTGCCGGCCTGCCTTTCCACGGGATCGTGGTGGCGGACAGGAAAACCCAGATGAATGCGCCTTCGGGGCCGACGAGCCTGAAATCGTACGCGTCGGGAACGCTTTCGCCGCTGATCCGCTTCCTGTACCTGCCCATGACCATGTCCCTGTCGTCGGGCCAGATGAGATCGACAAAGGACCTGCCCTCCAGGGTCCCGGCCGGTACGCCCGCGAGATCGTGCATCCTGGGGTTCGCAAAAACGAAGGTCTCGTCCTGCACGATGACGACCGCTTCGTTCGCCTTCTCGATGAGAACACGGTATTTCTCCTCGCTCTCCCGAAGCGCCGCCTCGACCTGTTCGCGCTCCTGTATCTCTGCCGTCAGTGCCGCGTTGGCAAAATTGAGCCCCTCGGTCCTTTCCTCCACCAGGACCTCCAGGTTGTCCTGGTAGCGGCGCAGCTCCCTCTCGGCCCTGTTCTTCTTGACTATTATGATCGACAGGAAGACTATGATGCCGAGGCATAAAAGGACGATCCCGACAGCGGCGTGAATGGCATCGGCGTGCCTGGCATAGAACGACACCGGTCTGTTGACGACGACGCTCCCGGCAGGCAGCAGGTCCTCCGCGATCCCGAAAAGCTCGAGCTGCCTGAAATCGAAGGCATACCGATTCGGGCTCTTCCTGATCACCGGGATGTCCTTCTCGCCGTTCAGTATCCTCCGGGCGATCCCGGCCGCCGTCTTTCCCTGATAGAAACCGTTGGTCAGCATTCCGCCCACAATACCGTGGCCCAGATAATACTCCCACATGCTGTAGAGCGGGATCCCCGCCTTCGCGATCTCAGAAGTGCTCGTCTCTATCGGTATCATCTCTCCTGCCGACGATTCGAACCTCCCCGTGAGCAGGATGACGTAGTCATCCCTTCGCAGACTTTTCAGGCGCTGAAGGAAGGGTCCAAGCTCGGGGTTCTCGACTATCTCGAACTCGAAGATGCCATTGAACGCGGGGATGGTGCCTTGCAGCAGGCGCCTGTTCGAAACTCCCGTCGCGTTGGAGTTGACGGGAGCGATCACTTTGCGGGCCTTCGGATACAGGGCGTGGGCCGCCTCGAGAGTGTCCTTGATGTCTATCTCTTCGACAACACCCGTGTAGAGATGTTTCCCCATCAATCTCATGTCGGAGAAGTTGTTGATCCCGCAAAACACAACGGGTGTTGATGGAAAAAGGTCTTGCCCAAGGTCCAGCATCAGGTCGAGGGCCGGATCGTCGGAGACGATGATCACGTCGTATCGATGACCCTTGAACTTGATGCGGAAAGACTTGCGCAGGCTGTCCAAATACTCCGGAGTGAAGACCCTGCGCGCATCCATGTATTCTATCCTCAGATCGTCGTCCTTATCGAGGGCCGACCTGACCCCGGAGACGATGTCGTCGGACCACTTGAACCCGTGGTGATAGGAATTGATAAGCAGGATCCTGGCGCCCTGCCGGGCACCCGCGGTGTGAGGAAGCCACAGCGCGAGTGCAATGACCAGTGCACACGCGCACCAGGTTGAATACTTTATACCGCGGCCGTCTACCATTTCATTGTCTCGTCCCCACGCCACCCCGCCGTAACGGCCTTGCCAATCAAGTTTACCCCGTCTGGCTAAAAAGGCAGATCGTCGCTTTCCCTCACTTCAGCAGTCCGTACCAGGGCTTGACGCGTTCGCCCGTGAGATCGATATAGATATGCTTCGTCATGGTGTACTCGTCGAGGACCATCTTCGACAGGTCCTTTCCCCAACCCGATTGCTTGCATCCTCCCCAGGGTGTGTCGCAGAAGATGATCAGGTGTTCGTTGATCCAGACAGTGCCGGCATTTATCCGACCCGCCAGCGCGAGGCCCTTGCGGACGTCTTTCGTCCACAGGGACGCCGAGAGACCGTACGGGGTGTCGTTGACGAGGCCGATGGCCTCCTCCTCCGTTTTGAACCGCGCGAGCCCGGCGACGGGGCCGAAGATCTCTTCCCTCATCACTTCCATATCGTTCCTGCAATCACCGAATATGGTCGGCGCCACGAAGAAGCCCTTTCTCGTCTCGTCCGTGTCGGGACGCTGCCCGCCGAGGAGGAGCTTCGCGCCGCTCTTCCTGCCGCTCTCGATGTACCATTCGACCTTGTCGCGGTGCTCTTTGTACGCCAGTGGCCCTATCACCGTTTCCATCTTCCTGGGATCGCCGACGCGGAGCGTTACGGCCAGGGCCACCATCTTCTCCGCGAATTCGTCGTATATCGATTCGTGGATGTAGAAACGGCTCGCGGCGGCGCAGACCTGGCCTGAGTTGAAGAAGGCGGCCCAGACCGCCCCTTCCGCGGCGGAATCGACGTCGGCATCGGGAAGGACGACGAAGGCGTTCTTCCCGCCCAGCTCGAGCCCCACCTGCTTCACGTTCGCGCTGGCAATGCTCATGATCCGTTTTCCCGTGGCCGTGTCCCCGGTGAACCCTACCTTCGCGACATCGGGGTGTGAGACGAGCGCCTCTCCCACCGTCTCCCCCGGGCCGGTGACCACGTTGACGACACCCGCCGGGACTCCGGCCTCCATGGCGAGTTCCACCAGCTTGAGGGTCGTCAGCGGCGCGATGGACGGCGGTTTGACGACGCAGGTGTTGCCCGTGACAAGGGCCGCTCCGAGCTTCCACACGACCATGAGGGCGGGAAAGTTCCAGGGGGTGATAAGGGCCACAACGCCGAGGGGCTCCCTCACCGTCATGGACGTGCACCAGGGGCCGACGGGCAGCGTTTCGCCCGTCATGGCCCGGGCTATGCCGGCAAAGTATTCGAACTGCTCCGCGCACAAGGGGACATCGAAGTTCATCGTCTTCCGTATCGGGGACCCATGCTCCAGGGTCTCCAGCTTTGCCAGTTCCTCGTGGTGCTCCATGATGATCCGGGAAAGGTTGAGGAGAACCTTCGAACGCTCCGCCACCGTCTTCGACGCCCAGCCCGGGCCGGCCTTCCTCGCCGCCTGAACCGCCCTGTCGACTTCAGCGGTTCCGCACTTCGCGACCTTAGCCACGACGTCACCGGTGGCGGGGTTCACCACGTCCATGGTCTCGCCCGTCGTGGAGCCCACCCACTCTCCTCCTATCAGAGCCTTATACTCCTCAGCCATATCGACCTCCAATGTAGTTTGCTTTCACAACCCTTTCCTTCATTTTCGCACAGACTTCCGGTCATCACAACACTCTCCTCCATCTCCCCCGGAGAGCCGTTGACAAGGCCCACGGGTCATCTTCCCGGAGAGGTGGTTTCTGTGCTATGAGTAGTAAGGAGATAGTTCCCATGGTCGAGTGGATACGAAGTTATCAGACCCTCCTGGCGTGGCTGGCGGCGGCGTCAACGGTGATCTTTATTGTGTCACTCGCGCTCGTTCCCTTCTTTGTGATCCGGATCCCTTCCGACTATTTCGTCCCCGGGAAGGATTGCGGACACCCCCGCTCCGACCGGCATTTCGTGCTGAGAAGCATCGTCAGGATCGGCAGGAACCTCCTCGGGTTCGTCCTCCTTGTCGCCGGCCTCCTCATGCTGGTCTTGCCTGGCCAGGGCTTGTTGACGATCCTTGTCGCCGCCATGCTCCTCAACTTCCCGGGCAAGAGGCGGTTTGAACGATGGATCGTCTCGCGCCGTCCGGTGCTGCGGGCCATCAACTGGATCAGACGCCGCGCTGGGCGACCGCCCCTGTTATCGGGCGTCGGAGAATGAGGCGGAACATCAAACGGGGGACGGGACGGAAGCGAACCGTCTAAGCAGCCCCGGGAAACAGGACCACTTTGGCTATTGACATAAGCGGTGTTTCTTTACTATATAATATGATTGCATTTACCTTAAAGAGGAGTAGGATTATGGACGAGATAGCAAAAGTCAATCTTAAGGAATTTGAGAAGAAGCCCGATGGCTCCTGGGTTTGTATCCAAAACTCCGATATAACCATGAAGACGGGAAAGATAATCAGGGTAGCACCCGGAACCGTCTTCAGGAAAGGCACCATGTTCGTGGGAATTGACATGGCGGAAGCGCTTGACAAGGTCCCTGCGAACTGAAGGACAATTACCGTTTCATATCCCGATGTGCCGCAAACTCATAGGGTCTTGAACTAAGAGCTTTTCTCCAGGACCATTTTCGAGCCCTGTTTACCCTCGCACGGTGGACAGGGATAGGGTGTTTTGTGTCCTTCGCATCCCTGTTTCCCTAACCCGTTATAAACCCCGCGCGTAACATCTTCGCCCGATTGCTTCACGAGGCTGAGGTCGTCTTGACAGCAGGGGATGGCGAGAAGTAGGATGTAACGTGGAATCGTGAGATGGACACTTTCATTTTCATTGTCGGAGGCGGATTTTTGATGAGCGCCATCGCCCTGGTAGGTGGTTTGACCACCTTGCTGGGACCGGTGGTTCTGGAGCGTGTACTTCTGCCGCTCGTCGCTCTGGCGTCCGGCACGTTGCTCGGGGGCGGTTTCTTTCACATGATCCCGGAGGGCGGCAAACTCCTTTCCCCTTTAGGCGCGGCATTGTGGCTCATGGGCGGCTTCTCGGCGTTTCTCGCGCTCGAGCAGTTCCTCCACTGGCATCATTCACATTCCAAGCCCGCGGAAGCGAAGAAGCCCGTCACCTACCTGATCCTCATCGGAGACGCGGTCCACAACTTTCTTGGAGGGCTTGGAATAGGAAGCACCTTCCTCATTTCCCCGAAGGCGGGTGTGATCGCATGGATCGCGGCGGCTGCCCACGAGATCCCGCAGGAGTTGGGTGATTTTGGCGTGCTCGTCCACGGCGGCTGGCCCAAACGTCGCGCTTTGCTGTGGAATCTCTTCTCGGCCCTGAGTTTTCCCCTGGGAGGGCTGATCGCATGGATCGCGTCACGGAGTTTCAACGTATCGGGGCTGGTGCTCTTCGGCGCGGGCAGCTTCATTTACATTGCCGCCTCGGACCTCATACCGGAGATCAAGGCCCAGGAAAGCCTCCCGAGGGCGATACTCCATTTCCTGTTCTTCGCCGTCGGCCTCGCCATGATGTTCGCCCTCGCATATTGTTTTCAACGGAATTGACGTTGTGAGGCGGATGGTTGACGACGACCCGTATCGGAGCAATGCGAAACAGTACGACGAGTGGTTCGACTGCGAGGAATACAAGTATTCCTTTGCCGGGGAAGAGGTCAAAAGGTACCTGTCGGCCGAGGAATGGTGGCTCCAAAAGTTCGGCAACGACCTTCTGTGGGCGAAACCCTGAGAACCGGGGGAGGGTCGGACAAGGCGAAGGATAACAGGGGAAACCGGGAAATGCGGATATCGATCAGCAGTGAAAGAGTTGAGGAACTGAAGGAGTGGTTTGGGGATTACGTTCACACATTCCAGTACAGCGACCCCGAAAGGCAACAGAGCATCGACATGAAGAAATGGCACACCTTGCGTGTGTGCGCGGAGATATCATCCCTGGGAACGCGACTGGGCTTGAACGAGGAGGAGCTGCGTTTGGCCGAGATCATAGCCATGCTCCATGACGTCGGCCGTTTTGAGCAATACGCGCGCTATCGCACCTTCGTGGATGGAAGATCTGAGAACCATGCCGAGCTAGGCGTGGCCACGATCATGGGGTCCGGGATACTGGATCTTTTCGACGACGCGGTACGAGACCTCATCGTCAGGTCTGTACGGTACCACAACAGGGCTTCGCTTCCGTCCGACGAGTCCGAAACGTGCCTGTTCTACTCAAGGCTGGTGCGCGACGCCGACAAGCTGGACATATGGAAGGTGGTCACGGACCACTACTTGCGGAAGGACAAAGACCCCAACAAAGCCATCGAGCTTGACCTGCCCGACACGCCCGGATTCTCGGAAGAGGTCTATCATGACGTCATGAACAAAAGGATAGTGAACATGGCTCATATAAAAAACCTGAACGATTTTAAGCTGCTTCAGATAGGGTGGGTCTTTGACGTCAATTTCCAACCCACACTGGACCGTGTCAGGGAATGTCGTTACCTTGAAATGATCCGTGAAACCCTGCCGCCGTCGGAGCGCATCAACAGGATCTTCGGTGTTATCGACAGGTCCTGTTTCAGATGACGCGCGGGTTCGTCCCGCCACCCGGGCAGCCCCATGATGCTGTTTTTTTCGAAGAAATAGCGTCTCCCGTTTCTCCGCGGTGACGGAGCCGAGGGTCAGACCAACGGGTCTCGCCCCGCGCTCTTTCCCGGGGTCAATTGCACACTCCAAGGAGGCAGATCCCGCTGCGGCACTCCTCCCTGGTCTGGCACGGGTCGCCCGGGCCCTTGCCTCCCCGCGGGGGTGGATTGGGTCCTCCTCCCCGGCCGCCGACGCAGGTGATCCGGGTGAAACCTCCGCAGCCGCCCCTACCCGGGACGTTGCAGATCTGGCCGGTGGCGAGAATGCGCGTCGGCGCCATGAAGTCCCAGGCGAAGTTCCGGGCCCTCTGGAAGCCGTTGCGCCGGCAGAACTCGTCAGCCGCGGGCTGGTTGCACTGCTGGCCATAGTACAGGCAGCGGTCAACGGCATAACCGTTCATCCGGGGATTGTTGAAGGTGCGCTCTCCATGCCCGAATCCCCCTCCTCCCTGACCGCGAGCCTGGCACTCGATGAAGGTGAAACCTCCGCAGCCGCCCCTACCCGGAACCTTGCAGATCTGGCCGGTGGCAAGGATGAGCGTCGGCGCCATGAAGTCCCAGGCAAACCGCCGGGCCCTCTGGAAGCCGTTGCGCCGGCAGAACTCGTCAGCCGCGGGCTGGTTGCACTGCTGGCCGGAGTACAGACACCGGTCAACGGCATAACCGTTCACGCGGGGATTGTTGAACATCTGTGTCTGGGCCAAAACGGGCGATACGGACATCAGGACAAAAACGACAAGCAATAACCATTTCATACGAACCCCCTTGCCTCACGTCTGTCGTTCAACACGGCGCAAAACCTGAACCTCAAAAATGTACTGTAGAACAGAGTATACGAACTTTACTGTAAAGTAGACTACATTAGGCGGTTCGCCGCGTCACCCGTGATGGGGCTCCGGGGCAACCCTTCCTAAGGCGTTCGGCACCGGCCCTGGGATATCGCCATCTTCATGGAGTACGCGTCGAAGCAGGAAACTCCCCGCTGGCAGCACCAGGTCCCGCATTTCTGCTCGTTGGCGCGGCAGCCCGCACTGTCCGCGGGCGGTGATGGTGGAGGCCTTTGGGTGCCCGATGGCCGCGCCGGTTTGGGTTCGGGCATCCGTCCGCTGCATTCGAGGGCGCGCTTCGCGTGGTCCTGGGCACTCTTCGCCAGAGCGTATGACCTCTGCCCGATACTCTGGACCTCCCTGACGTAGCCGTTGTAAACATCGATCTCGCGCGATGAGCACATCTTGCCGCGGCCCGGCTGCGGGCAGCCGTTGCCCTCCGGGCTTAACAGGACATTTATCCTGCCGTACAGGTGCTGTTCCCATCTCTCCTCGGGAAAGTCTGTTCTGATCTTCCGGGCGATGCGGTAATCGCGCTGCACCCTGTTCCACATCGCGAGTCCCCACGGCTGGTCCCGGTACGGCCTCAACAAATCCAGCAGACCCTGATAGTCTGCCTCCAGGCTGCGGACAAACTCGTCCAGTTTTCTGCGTTTCTCGGTGAAATAGGTGCTGGTCCAGACGCCTTGCAGCTTGTTGTGATACACATTGTTTGCCGCGTTATAGGCGCTGCGGTACTCCTCTTCCAGTCTGTCCAGCTGCCTGAGGTCGCCATCGATCCTTGCCACATCCTCTCTTTGCTTCTTGAGTTTCTCCCAGTCGAACATGTTCCGCAGAGTCCTGTAATTTTCAATGGCCTCTCGTGCCGCCTGCACCGCCCTTCCCGAATCCTCTTTCGCGGCGGAAGGTGACGGCGCCGAACACGCCCGGGCGGAGTAGCTCAGGGCCTCTCTCTCTTTTGCCAGGACCGCTTCCGACCTTGCCTTGAACGTGGGGAGACGTGCCGCAAGGTTCTCTCTGGCATTGTTGAGCTTGAAATACTCCCGGTCGAGCACTTCGACGGATGTGAGCCGGGACAGCGACACGTTGATCCGCTGGCATTCAACGATCTTCTGACGGTAGAGCGGAATGTTCTCGAGCATGCGCCGCATTTCGTTGTCGTCGTTCAGGCCATATCCTGCCTCGGCGTTGGGGTACCGCGTGAAGATCCTCTCCGAGACCTTGATGAAGCTCCGGTACTTCTCCTCGACGTACTGCCTGGGGTACGTGTCCATCGTCGTCACCGTGGACCCGCTACTGTCCGCAAAAGAGGCAAGCGGCCAGAGACAGAGCAAAAAAGCCAGACAAACGATGGTCCTGCAACGTCTCATACTCCCATCGTGACACAGAAGGATCTCTTATGCAACATTCAAGAGGAGAATGACTTCCGGAGACGCCCGGCCGGCCTCCGTCTGATGGACGGCAAAATCCTGTTGATATGCCGCAGGTTATCGGATTACCATTTTAGACGTATTGTACAAGGGAACGGAGGGTGACAAGATGAAATGTCAAAGCATAATGGTGGTCATACCGCCTGGAATGTCGGATTACGACGAGTGCTACGGCGAGGTGGTTGAGTACGTTGCCGCCTGCGCGGGTTTCGACTGCATACGGGACAACCCGGACAATGAGGACAGCGTATCCTGCGACGCTTATTTCAGGGACGGCAAGGGCAACCTGTGGCATGGGCAATTACGCAGCCCTCCCTACCCCGACGGAAGCCAGAAATACATAGTTGATCTGGAAAAGGAATCCAGGCAGTAAGCCGAAGGGCATTTTCGTTGGGAAGACCGGAGAGAACTACGCAGGTATGAAGAAAGAGCGCAGGGGTACTATGAAGCTGGTCAAGTGTCTGGCGGTTGCTCTTCTGATAGCACTTCCCGTAACTGGCGGTGCCAACGCCATCAATACGGCAAACGCAAGGCGCCACGCTAACGCCGCCGCGGCAGCCAGCAAGGCGGGGGACTGGGCAACCGCAAGGACCGAGTGGGCTCAGGCATTGGTCAACGCGCAGCTGGCGGGGGCATCATCCCAACACCTCGCCGTGTTCAATTATGAGTACGGCAGAGCCCTCGGCGTTCAGTGTTTCTGGGATCAGTCCGAAACGTATCTATTGAAGGCCTACGAGCTTGACCGCCAAGCCGGTGGCCCCGAGCACATGTCCCTGGTTGAACTATCGCGCATGAAATTCAACCAAAAACAGTACGACAGGAGCGCGCAATATTACAGGCGTGCAATAGAAGCATTGGAGCAGATCAATGCCTCTGCCAAAGCTCCGGCGGAGTTCTCCGTTATCCTCGACGAGTACGCAGAGGCATTGCGCCGCTGCGGCAAGGACCAGGATGCCGATCTGGTTCAAGCCCGCGCGAACGAAATAAGGTCCAGGGACCCGGGGGGACGGTCGATCACGGACCGGACCCCGTACGGAACGCAATGCGTGACCAAAGATAGCAAGTAGGGTCTTTTCCGACCCTTCGTCCCATCATCACTCCTTAGCGTTGCCGATATATTTGTTCAGGAGACAGACGCGGAACAAGGGGAAAGAACGATCGATCTTCACGCTGAGATCGGCCCCATGGGAGAACCGCAGAATAGCAGTTAACGGGCGTCCGCGGCTGACCACCTTGAAGGGGCCTTCACCATGCGTTACGGTTCTGGAAAAAGCGACTCGGGAGGGCACATGGAAGAAAGAGATCGGTTTACAGGCAAGCTCACCTCGTCAGGCGCATCGGGCACAGCAACAGACAGATCGACGGAACCGGCCGGGGGCTCGGCCGGCCTGAACGCGGGAAAAGACGATTTCGTCCATAAACTTGAATCGACGATGGACAGAAAAATGAAGGAGCTAGATGACAGGTACGACGAGGAGTTTTCGAAGTTGGAAGGGTCTGACGGGAGCGAAACGGAAGGGAATGTCGATGCGAACGCCTCGCCCGCCGATGAGATCGAGGCGCAGCTCAGGGAGTGCAACGCGGCCCTCGCGGCCCTCAGGGAGCGCGCTGAGGCATCGAAGGAAGAGATAAGGGCACAGTGCATGGAACAAATAGAGGGGCTGGAGCAGAGGCTGAGGGCCGCCGGTCAGACCGTGAGGGAATTGGGGGACTCCGGTGCAACGTGGCCCCTGGTGAAGGAAAGGCTCGGCCACGCCCTCAAGGACATCATCGGGGCCATGAGAACCATCGTTACCGCGTTGAGGGGGTAGAAAAGACGTGTCCCGCATTGGCCTTGTGGTCACGTCGCCTATCCGCCCCTTGAATGTAAAAAAAGGCCCCCTGGGTGGGGGCCTTTGGGTGCAGGATGAAGTTCTTTAGGTTTTAGAGCTTGCGGACGTTTTCTGCTGCGGGGCCTTTTTGGCCCTGGACGACATCGAAGCTGACCCGGTCGCCCTCGGACAGTGATCTGTAACCTTCTCCCTGGATAGCGGAATGGTGGACGAAAACGTCCTTGCCGCCTTCCTGCTCGATAAAACCGAACCCCTTTGAATCATTGAACCACTTCACTCTTCCTTCTGGCATCTTTTCTCCTTAGAGATACTCTCTTTTGCGAAAATGCGACGGATTGAACCATCAAGTTCTTTTCGGCTGCTTTTCCTGCTTCTTCGCTTCCTTTTGCTGCTGCTTCCGGACGTTTTGTTTCTGACCCTTTTCCTTGTCCTTCTTACCCTTATCTCCCATACTTACCCCCTTCATCCTTCACAGGCACATTCGGTGCTGCAGTTCTGTTTCCCTCCCTTACTTGATTCTAGCAGAACAAGAGGCCGCTCGCCACAGGCACTTTTATCGGTCTTCTCATTTCGATCTGGATCGAACCCGAAAAACAAAGCGGTGAGGGCGCGTGGGAAGCTCTGTCACCTGCCTCTCCTGTTCACTCATCCTGTTTTCCGCTTGTCCTCATACGATACAACCAGCGTTGCCTCCGTGCCTTTTCCCTGTTCGCTCTCTATTCGTATCGTTGCGTCGTGCGCCTCAATGATCTTCTTCGCAATGCTCATTCCGAGGCCGTTTCCACCCTTCTTCGTCGTAAAGAAAGGGGTAAAGAGCCTTTCGAGCGTTTCTTTGTCCATGCCGGATCCGTGGTCTCTGACCGTGATAACGAGGTGGGTTTTTCTGCGCGCTACGGTAACGACGACGTTGTGACCGGCATCAGAGGCTTCAATGGCATTGTTGACGAGACTGACCAGGGCTCGCTGTATCTGCTCGCCGTCCACCATGACGAGCGTCGGCTCGGCGGGGAGATCGAGGGACAGGAGAACGTCCTTTTCCTCCGCCTTTTTCGCGCACAGATCACGCACCCGGCTGACGATGGCCCGGGCGTCCTCTTCCTTCAGTTCCAGCCGGACCGGCCTCGCAAAATCGAGCACGTCATGGACGATTCTTTCCATGCTTCGAGCGGAATCAACGATCACCTGAACGGAGGCGTCGATGTCTCCCTTGCCCTTCTGGATGCGCAACCCGTACCCGAGAATAAGATGAAGCTGGTTCCTCAGGTCGTGCACGATCGTTGTGGCCGCCATTCCGACCCCGGCAAGGTACCTTTCTCTTTCCGCCTGCTCTCTCTTTCTCCGCTCGCGATCAACGAGGAACCCGGCCGTGAAGGCAAATATCCCCGAAAAAACGAAATGAAGCACCCTGTCTGCCACGCCTATCGGAGAAGCCGTCCATTCACCAAAAAAGAAAGGGATATGAAGCACGGAAACAAGGACATACACCACAAGGGCTCCTTTCAAACCGAAGCGCAAAGCTCCGAGGAGCAGCGGTACATAATACAGTTCCTCAAGGACAACGAGCGGTGAATGTCTTGCAAGCACAAGGAAGTGCAGCGCCGTGACAAGGACGATGACGGCGCCGATGAATATCCAATCCCTTTTTCCTCCTGCTTTCATCAGCATATCCAGGGGCCGGTCACATTTTCAGCCACATATAAATCGGGTCGCATTCTTCATGACCGGCTCACATTTATTGTATCACTTCCAGGGTCAGTTCCCCAATCTGAGAGGGTCAGTTGCCCCGGCGTGACAGGCATCGCTGGTATGATATATGTCATACTATTGTGGAGGAGAGATGGGCAAGGAAAAGATGGCCGTCACATTGGACAGGGAGTTTATTGGCGAGCTTGACAGGCTCGGCACAACATACTGTAGGTCCTCCCCGGATCCCCCGGGATGGTTGACGGGTACCACCGCTGTGCTTACGTTTAGCTGAGGTTGGAAAGAAACGAAAGACAGGAGGCGAGGACAATGGCGAAGATCGCGGTGATCATCGCGGATATGTTCGAGGATTCGGAGTATACCGAGCCGGCGAAGGCATTCAGGGAGGCGGGACATGCGCTCGTGCATATCGGGCTTTCGGCCGGCAAGACCGTCACGGGGAAGGCGTCCGGGACGGCGGTGAAGGTCGAAAAGGCGGTGAAGGACGTGTATGCAGACGAGTTTGACGCGCTTCTTATTCCCGGCGGTTACTCTCCCGACAAGCTGAGGGTGGACGCAGACGCGGTCCGGTTCGCGAAGGAATTCGTGGAGAGCGGCAGGCCCGTATTCGTGATCTGCCACGGACCACAGCTGCTTATCACGGCGAACGTCCTTAAGGGAAAAAAGATCACGGGCTGGAAATCGATCGTCCAGGACATCATCAACGCGGGCGCTGATTTCGAGGACCGTGAACTCGTGGAGGATGGCAACCTGATATCAAGCAGAAGCCCCGCGGACCTCCCGGCTTTTATCAAGGCATCGCTGAAAAAGCTTGCATGATCGTCCATCACGTGGGGCCGAAGGGATTTCCTTCCCATCACTCGCATTTGACGTCCTTTCACAGGATACCGGCGCGTCGCGGAGAGGACAACAGCCCCAATCATTCACTCCCCTCCAGCGTTCACTTTCCTCACAAACACGTCCGACGGGATAAAGAATATCAAAGACTTGCCTCTCGCCCGCGTCGCTCAAGTCCGCGGAGGACACAGAGAAAACCCTATGTTTTGCCTCCCGTCACAGACGGGATGCAAAGGCGGCCGGATCTTGGTGGGCTCCGAAATCCGGCCGCGATCTTTTATTCATTTCTCCACGCCCTCCGCGGACTCGAGCAAAGCGGGCGAGACATAAAACCTTTTCTTTCTAACGACCCCCCGGCATTCAGTCTGGCATATTTCTGTATCGTTTGACATACGGAATTGATAATTCTATAGTGTTTTAAATCGATGCAAACTGAAAGGGGGTCATGCCATGTTCCGTTTTGTTTCCATCGCGCTGTTTGCAGTATCGATCGTATGCATGGGAGCGACCAATGCCTCATCCGCCAGGTACGATAAACTGGCCGGAAAGGCCACGTACGATGCAACCTGTGCCATGTGCCATAAAGCGGGCATGATGGGAGCGCCAAAAGTGGGCGATAAAGCCGCCTGGGCCGCTCGTATCAAGCAGGGCATGGATGTAATGGTGACAAGGGCCATAAACGGTTTTCGCGGCAAGAAAGGCATGATGCCGAAGAAGGGCGGAAACCCCAAGCTGACGGATGCCCAGGTCGGCAACGCCGTAGCATACATGGTGAGCCGAAGCAAATAACAAGTGCGAGACAAGTCCGCAAGTCTTTCTATCTGTTAACGCTCAAGCGGCTGCCATTCAAGCCATCTTTTCTTCGTTCAAGCGGTTCGAGCGGCTCAAGCGTCCTCATGGCCTTTCTATGAGGACAATCTCCAGGTCCATCACATTCGTCCCCGTCGGCCCCGTTATCAATAGCTCCCCCGTTTCCTTGAAGAAGCTGTACGAATCATTCCTTTCCAGGTACTCCCGCGCATCGAGCCCCTTCTCTCTCCCCCTCTTCACCGTCCCCCCGTCCACTATCGCCCCGGCTGCGTCCGTCGGTCCGTCCGTCCCGTCCGTCCCTGCCGACAGGAACGTAACTCCCTCCATCCCGTCCGCGGCGATGGCGAAGGCCAGCGCCAGTTCGGTATTCCGTCCCCCTTTTCCGTTCCCTTTTACCGTTACTGTCGGCTCGCCGCCGTAGATGAAGCACATGCTCTGGCGGGCCGGGTCGTTGGTTATCCATTTCTGGGTGGACCTGATGGCGCGGGCGTAGCGGACGCCCAGCTTGCTTGCTTCGCCCTCCACGTTGTTGGCGGGGGCTACGGCGTTGAAGCCGAGTTCCGCGGCGCGGGCCTCCGCGGCGGCTGTGGCCTTCTGGTTGCCGGCTATTATGATGTTCTCGAAGTTCGCGAAGACGGGGTCGTCCCTCTTCGGGGTATCGGGCAGGGTGCCGGTGGCGCCGTGGTGCAGTATTTTCAGAACGTTGGCGGGGACCTTGTCCATGAGATCGTATTTTCCCAGGACGGCAAGGGCATCCCCGAATGTTGTGGGGTCGGGGGCGGTGGGGCCCGAGGCTATGACGTCCAGGCGGTCGCCTATCACGTCGGAGAGGATGAGCGATATTCCGTGGGCGGGGTAGGCGGCCTTCGCCAGCCTGCCGCCTTTCACGCGTGAAAGGTGCTTGCGTACCCTGTTGAGCTCGTCTATGCTGGCGCCGGATTTCAGCAGGAGGTCCGTCACGGCCTGCTTGTCGGCAAGGGACATACCCTCCGCGGGGGACGTGAGGAGCGCCGAGCCGCCGCCGGAGATGAGGAAGAGGACGAGCATGGTCTCGTCGGCATCCTCAAGAACCTTGAGGACCTTCCCCGCCGCCGCGTGGCCCGCTTCGTCCGGTATCGGGTGGCCCGCTTCGAAGACCTCCACGTCCCCATGAAAGGCAACACCATGCGCGTGGCCGTACTTGGTTAGCACGACCCCCCTTGCGTGAACCCTGTGGTTGAGTTCCTCCATGGCCGCCTTCGCCATGGTGGCGGCACCCTTGCCGAAGGCAATGACCTCCACCTCCGTCACGCCCCGTTCCCGGCATGTGTCAAGCACGTAGGGCATATGCTCCTTCACCGACCGCGCCGGATCAACAGCCCGAACCCCTGCCCTGAAAATATCAACGATCGCGTCTCTTCTCTTTTCTGGTGTCATAGTAACTAGTATACCCACTAAAAGACCAAGTTCAAGACATAAACATAAGACGGCTTGAATGGCTTGAACCGCTTGAGCGGCTTAAGCGTGAGAAACAAAAAAATGAGCCCCCACATCTCCGACAGGCTGGGGCAACCGTATTCGCACCAGGTCAAAGATACGAGCAGCTATTTGCCTATTCTTCAACGTTCAAGCGGTTTAAGCGGCTCAAGCCGTCTTTTCTGGTTCAAGCCATCTTTTCTGGAGGGATCCGCTGACCACGGGTTGGGGTTTGGATAGTCTTGACTTGCGGGTGTCCCGTGGCCAGCGGAAGGGGGGGTAGTGTTATGGAGCAGTCTGGAGGTATCTTTGCGTGCTCATACCTCCACGGGTTTGAATATCAGGACAATGCCCATCACGACGAAGACCATCGTCTCCGCAGCCGGGCCCCAGTAGCGGCCTGTTATGGCCATGATGAGGCCGAGAACGAAGGCGGATACGAAGGTGCCCTTGATGTTCCCCAGACCGCCGACAAGGACGACGGCAAAGCTTATGAGGAGGACCATCATGCCCATGTAGGGGTGCACGGACGTGATGGGAGCGTAGAGCACCCCGCCTAGGGCCGCAAGACAGCTGCCTATGACGAAGACTATGGAGAAATACTTGTCCACGTTGATGCCGAGGCTCTTGACCGCGTCCTTGTCCTCCAGGGATGCCGTTACGATCTTGCCGACAATCGTCTTCTTGAAGAATACTGTGAGGACGCCGAAGATGACGAGGGCGAGGATGATGATGAGAACCCTGTACATGGGCAGCGTCACGGAGAAGATGTTCACGTACTTCCCGATGGGGTCCGACAGGGGTATGGGGGAGGCGCCCCATATCCACTTGATGCTGTCGACGCCGATGAGAACGACGGCGTAGGTGGCTATGATGGCGTAGTCGATGGAGACCCCGTAGAGCTTGCGGATGACGAAGCGCTCTATCGCGTAGGCGATGGGGATGACGGCCACCACCGCGATCACGGCGGCGAGGAAGAAGTTGTCCCGCACCATCGGCAGAGACGTGATGAGCAGGTACGCCCCGATGGTGTAGACGAAGCCGTGGGCGAAGTTGACTATCCTCATCGTCCCGAAGGTCAGCGACAACCCGATGCTGATGATGTAGAGTATGGCTCCGATGGTCAGTCCGTATGCGATCGTGTTTATCATGACTACCTCGTTAAGGCGTCGCGCCTTCTCGTGAACAATCCGGTCATGAATCCCCACACCCCCGTCCTGAACCGGAAAACGACGATGAGGAGCGCGAATCCGAGGAACATCTCCCATCTTGGTATGTAAGAGGCCAGGTAGTTGCTGATGGCCATGTAGACCACGCCGCCGATGATGGACCCGTAGAGGCTCCCCGACCCCCCGATGAGGGCGGCGAAGATGACCTCGACGGCCCGGGAGGGATCGATGAAGCTCGGCGTGACGTAGCCGTAGTTGATGATCGAGAGCGCCCCGGCGAAGGCCGACACCGTGGTGGAGATGATGAAGGTGATCCACTTATAATTGAATGTATTGTATCCCAGGAACTTGACCCGGGTCTCGTTCTCCTTGATGGACCGTATGAGCACGCCGTAGGGCGAGGCGGTGAACTTCTTCAGGAAGAAGTACGCCAGCACCAGGCAGAAAAGGACGAACCCGAACACGATGCCCTTGTTCCCGAAATTAAGGAGCGGCATCTTCGAGAAATAGGCCGACATGCCGTCCTCCCCGCCCGTGTACCGGGAAAAGGCGACGAGGACGAGGAAGTAGCCCACCTGGCAAAAGGCAAGGTTGATGAGCGCGAAGCACGCTCCCGTGGTGCGCACGATGATGGGACCCAGGATGACCCCTATGAGGGCCCCCGCGACGAGCGCCGCCAGGATGGCGAGCAGCGGGTTCCCGGAGACGTGCTCCGAGAAGAGGGTAACCGCGTAGGCTCCGGTGCCGAGGTAGAGCATGTGCCCGAAGGAAAGTCTGCCCATGAAGCCGTAGAGGATGTTGAAGGCCAGGACGAAGATGCAGAAGATGGCGAAGTCCGTCGTCCTGTTTATCCCAAGTATGGGGAGGATGACGAGGAACCCGGCGATGATGATGGGGATGTCCAGCGTCCGCCAGATGCTCCTTTTTGTGAGATCCGTTCCAGCTTTTTCCATGGCCTTTTTAAGCCTCCGTCTCGCATCTCCTGACCCGCTCCCCCGTCGGGAGAGCGGGTCAGGAGGGTCATATGGTGCTTAAGTCTCGCGTCACTTGAGACTCTTGAGAAATTCCTTGTATCCCATCACGTGCCCGATCTTGGGGAAGATGTACTTCTCCGCGTAGTTCTGTTCCTCGTCCGTGTCCGTGCCGGTGCAGTCGCCGATGACGATGACGCGGTAGCCGTGGTCGTAGGCGGAACGGGCCGTGGATTCCACGCACCAGTTCGTGTGGAAGCCGACGATCGCCACGTGCTCGATCATGTTGACCCTGAGCGTGTAGTCAAGGGCCGTGGACCAGAAGGCATCGAGGGTCTTCTTGCCGCGGACGATGATGTCGCCTTTCTGCGGCGTCAGTTCGGGGATGATCTCCGGGCCCGGCGTACCGGCCACCCAGGCACCGGCCACCTTCTTCCCATGAAGCGTCCATCCCGTGGGCATGTCGATCTCGAGCCCCCGCAGGCCGCCCATGCCGGGGCCCTCTTTGTCTATCTCCGGGAAACCGGGTTCAAAGGCCTCGAAGGGGATGTAGATGATCTTCTTCACTTTCTTGCGTGCCTTCGCGACGAGATCAGCCAGGTTCTCTATGACGTGGCGTTTTTCGAGCTGGTCCGCGATAAACTGATACATGGAACCGCCGGGTTTCAGGAAATCGTACTGCGGCTCGATGAGGACGATGGCCGTCTTCTTCGCATCGATCTTTGGCATTTTGTTCTGTACTGCCATGAGCTGCCTCCTCTTTATGGTCTTTTTTATCTATATCTGCGGCGTGCCGCCCACTTGCCTGACTCACAGGTACTGCTCCAGCCGCTCCTTGTCCGCTATCTCCTCTTTGGACGTGCATGTCTGCACGATCTTGCCTTCGCGCATGATGTATACCTTCTCGGCGAGCATCCCAACGACGGAGAGGTTCTGCTCGACGATGATCATGGAGACCTTGCCCTTCATCACGGCAAGGACGTTCAGTATGTCGTTGATGGTCCCTGCCGCGAGGCCCTCCGTGGGCTCGTCGACAAGCAGCAGCTTCGGATCGCCGACGAGCGCCCTGCCGATAAGCAGGATCTGCCGCTGGCCGCCGCTCAAGCTCCCGGCCCTCAGGTTCAGGAACTTGTCCATCTTCGGGTAGATGCTCATGACCTTCTCTATCGCGTGGGACGTCTTCTCCTTCACGGGGTAGGCGGCAAGTTCCAGGTTCTCCCGGACGGTGAGGTTCGAGAAGACCCTTTTGTCCTGGAAGACGTACCGTATACCCATGAGCGCCACCTTTTCCGGCGCCATGCCCGAGATGTCCCTTCCCAGAAAAGATATGCTGCCCGCGATGGGCTTCATGAAGCCGGCGATGGACTTGAGGAAGGTCGTCTTCCCGGCGCCGTTGCGGCCCGCCATGAAGACCATGCTGCCCGCTTCGAGTTCCAGGGAGATGTCGTGGAGGACCCGGGCATGTCCGTAGGCGACGTCGATATTCTTCACACTGAGCATGTCAGTCCCTCCTCTTTGCCCCAGTAGACCTCCCGGACGGTGGCATCGCAGAGCACCTGGTTCGGCGGGCCGTCGGCGATGAGCCGGCCTTCGTGCATAACGCAGAGCCTGCCCACCATGTCGACGATCCTCGATATCTTGTGTTCGATGATGACGAAACTGAGGTCCTTCTTGACGCGGTTGATGATGACGGAGACCTCGCCGATCTCGCTGTCGGAGAGGCCCGCGAAGGGCTCGTCGAGAAGGAGTATCTTCGGGTTGAGGGACAGCGCGACGGCGATCTCGAGCTTGCGCTTGTCCCCGTAGGAAAGCTCCGATGTCATGAGGTCCGCCTTGTCGGAGATGCCCAGGACCTCGAGCTTCTCCATGCAGGCCTTCATGATGCGCTGACTGTGGACGTTGGCGAAGAAGAACTTGCCCTTCCCCCCGTAGTTCTCGCCGAAACGGATGGTGGAAAGAGCCAAATTGTCGATAACGGGGAGGGAATCGAAGACGGAGACGAGCTGAAAGGTCCGTATGATCCCCAGGGCCACCCTCCTGTGAGGGGGGACTTTTGTTATATCCTTGCCCGAGAAGAGGATGGCGCCCTCCGTCGGGGTATACAGGCCCGTGAGGAGGTTGAAGAACGTCGTTTTCCCCGCGCCGTTGGGGCCGATGACGCCCACCGCCTCTCCGGCTTCCATCCGGAAATCGACAGTATCCACCGCCGTGAGTCCGTTGAAGCGTATAGTCGCCTTTTTCGTCTCGATTATCGGGTTCGCTGACATCTGAAACTCCCGTCGTGCTGTTCTCGGGGACGGGGCGGACGCGTATCCGCCCCGTCCGTCGTGTCCTATGCTAGTATCCGAGAGCCTTCAGGTTCGGAAGGTAATCCTCGCCCGTATAGGCCCCGATGATCTTCACGAGGTCCCACTTGGCATTCTTCCGCTCCTTGGACCCCTTGCCGATGGTGACATAGGCACCGTACTTGAACAGCGGCTGATGGTCGGCCCGCCACGTTCCCTTTCCCTTCATGGAATCGAAGGTGGGGTTGGCCATGATGGCCTTCGATATCGCTTTGCCCTCGAGTGAATTGGCAAGCTCGATGCCGCGGATGGCTTCCCTTACGCCCTCGTAGGCCATTGCCGAATAGGGATCGGGGGGATACTTGTATTCCGCCTGGAATTTCTTCGCGAAGGCGTCGGACGCCTTGACGATCGCCGCGTCCTGGAAACCCTTCATGTCATAGTACCAGCCCATGAGGGAGTAGACGCCCTCCAGCGCTTCCGGCGGTACGCCGCTTCCGAAGGCGTTCGTCATCCAATTGAACCACACCTTGGAGTTCTTCTTGATGCCGACCTCGTATGTCTGCTTGAGGACGTTGATCGCGTCGACACCCCAGTGGGCGAGCATGACGATCTGCGGTTTCTTTTCCTTGATCTTCAGGAGGTATGACGTGTAGTCGCTCGTTCCCACAGGTGATTCCAGGTACTCCACCTTGACCTTGCGGGCCTCGAATGCGTCCTTCGCACCCTGCCACTGGTCGCGGCCAAAGGCGTAGGCAGGCCCGAAGAAGATGATGTTCTTGAGACCCAGCTTGTCGACGATGTAGGAGGCTCCCGCGTAGCCGATCGAATAGGCGCTGCCGTGGATCGCGAAGGTCGTCTCCGCCATCTCCTTCTTCTCGAACATGCCGACAGCCACCACGTTCACGGGGAAATAGGCGATGGAGGTCTTCTTGGCCTCCTTGTTGAGGGCCGCGGAGATGGGCGCGAAGGTCTGGCCGACGACGACGTTCACCTTGTTCTCATCCTGGAGTTCCCTGAAGCGCCTGATGGCGACGTCGGGCTTCGACTCGTCATCCTTGACGTAGAATTCGATGGGGACCTTCTTGCCGCCCAGTTTCACGCCGCCCGCCGCGTTGATCTCCTTTATCGCCAGCTTGGCCCCGTCAAGCTGCAGGGGGCCGATGGGTGATGCCGCTCCGGTGAGTCCGAATATGAGACCGACCCTTACCTTGTCCTGCGCGGAGGCGTCGGGTATCACGCACAGCGACCCCGCCGCGAAAAGTACCGTCAGAACAACGACTGCAAAAACCTTGATCTTCATGGACATTGCGATTCCTCCTTTCATGATGTGAAGATCCCTTCGACTATCATTTCTTGTCCGTATTCTCGTGGGCTCCCTTCCAGGTGTCGGAGCCGACGCTTTTCTCGATGAGCTCGATCATGCGGGAGTTGTGCCTGGTGAAGGCCACCTCGGCGCCGTGCGCGTCGTGCCTCTCCAGGGAGTCGAGGAGATCCACGTGGTCCTGGTAGAGGTCCGCCAGGACGGGGGTGATGTGCATGCCGATGGGCCGCATCTTGCTCTTCACCTCCTCAAGCATCTCCTTAAGCGTCTTGTTCCGGCTTGCCTCGTAGACGAGGGCGTGGAATTCGTAGTCGAGCTGGGAGTAGGCTACAAGGTCTCCCGCCTCTACGACCTTCATCTGTTCCTCGAGGGACCTCTTCATCTTTTTCAGCGTCTTCGCGTCGATATTCACGGCGGCGAGGCCGGCGGCGAGGCCCTCCAACGCGTTCCTGACCTCGTAGAGCTCGATGGCCTTCTCGGGCCTCAGGGCGACCATGAAGACACCCCTGTTGGGGATGTTCTCGAGGAGCCCTTCCTGGATCAGCCGGTGCACGGCCTCCCAGACAGGGGTCCTGGAGGCGCCCACCTCCTTGGCAATCTGCTCCACGTTGATCCTGGCTCCGGGACTGAATCGGTAGTCCGCGATCATCTCCTTCAAAATGTCATAGACCTGGTTGCTGAGCCGTTGCCTGGAAACCTTCGTTGTCATCATCATAGGGTAATTCTATCCCCCGCATGGGAATCCTGTCAAGCTCTTTCACGAAATATTTTTCATATTTCATGAAATTGCTAGTATGACAAGGTACTGAAACAAAAGACTAAGAGGCTATTTTGACAGGAACGAATATGGGGGTCAAAGGCCGAGGCGTTATCTCACGCCCGCTTCGCTCGAGGGCGCAGAGGATGAGAAGAGAATATCGTTTTCTTATCCTGGGAAAGGGGTTTCCCGTTTTCTGCTGCTGCCATAGGTCTTATAAGTCCTATATGTCCGAGAGGTCCTATAATTCCATCCCCGCGGTCCTGTTTTCCCTCCCGTCGCAGACGGGATGCGAAGGCGGTCAGATCGTACAAGGCTCCGCGATCTGCCGCAATCTTTTTCCGCACACTCTCATTTGCCTTTCTCTGCGCTATCTACCGAAGCGGGCGTGAGATAAAGTCTTTCCCCACCCGGTCGCTGGTAAAGGTCCCCAGGAAATGGTATGGTCATCTTCATGACGAGCTGCCTCAAAGTCCTGTCCATGCTGATGATCTTCACCATGCTGGGGGCCATCGGGTTCGCTACCGGGGACCTCACGGCCGACAAGCTCCTGGTCGAGAAAAAGGCGAGGCGCCTGACGCTGTTATCGAAAGGCCAAATCCTGAGGACGTATAAGATAGCCCTCGGCGGGAACCCCGAGGGGCCGAAGGAAAGGGAGGGCGACGGGAAGACGCCTGAAGGGAGCTACATCATCGACGGGCGGAACACCCGCAGCGGGTACCACCTGTCCCTCCACATCTCCTACCCAAACGAGAAGGACAGGAAGCGCGCGAAGGAGCTTGGCGTTTCCCCCGGCGCACAGATCATGATCCACGGCATGAAGAACGGTCTCGGATGGATTGGCCCCTTCCACACCCTCTACAACTGGACCCAGGGCTGCATCGCCGTCACCGACGCGGAGATAGACGAGATCGCCCCCCTCGTCCCCAACGGCACGCCCATCGAGATACGGCCATAAAGACGGCTTGAACCGCTTGACA
>DBQU01000049.1:135976-136629 GCA_002305765.1 Deltaproteobacteria bacterium UBA1386 | reverse complement strand
TGTCGAACGCCATGGTATATCCCCACTTAGAGGCCAAAAGCGCCAAGGTAATTCCCCAGTAGCAGCGCCAAGGTAATTCCCCACTTTTTCGTCCGCGCCAAAGGGGTGGACAAAAAGAACATGACTCTGACATTCCTAAGACGTACCCACAGTCTTGGAACAGGAGGAGCCATGGCAAGGAGGGATATACCGATGAACGAGGTAACAGAGACGATCTACCAGTGGCACAAGGGAATGAGGATCCAGCATATCAGCCGGTCACTCGGCATCGACAGGAAGACCGTCCGCAAATATGTCGGCATGGCACGGTCCGCCGGCATAGACCGGCAATGCCCGCTCCCCGGGGAGCATGAGCTCGCCGCCAGGCTGAAGGACATGATGGACGCCTGCGGCTCCCCCTACGATACCCCGGCCGGGGACCTCCTCGTCCGCCATCACGACGACATAAAGACATGGCTCGATGACCCGAACGTGACGGGCAAGCAGGTGTGGAGACTCCTTGAGGAGACCTTCGGCGTAAAGGTGGGCTACACGACGCTCAGGCGGTACCTGAGAAAGGAGTTCTCCTACGGCAGGGCGAAGGTGACGGTCCGCATGGAGACGCCCCCGGGCGAGGAGGCCCAGGTCGACTTCGGGTACGCCGGTCTCATGTA
>DBQU01000049.1:135145-135828 GCA_002305765.1 Deltaproteobacteria bacterium UBA1386 | reverse complement strand
CCGGAGCACAAGGGCAAGGTGGAGCGCGTCGTTCCCACGGTCAGGAAGCACCTCCTCGCCGGCAGGATCTTCGGGGATATCACCGGGGCGAACGACCGCGCCCTTCACTGGTGCAGGGAGGAGATCGGAAGGGAGGTCCACGGCACGACGAAGAAAAGGCCCTACGAGGTCTTCCTCGCGGAGGAGAAGCATCGTCTCACGCCCCTTCCGGACACGCCCTTCGACCGGCCCCTCTGGAAGGAGTGCACCGTCCATCCCGACCACCACGTCGTCTTCGACAGATCCTACTACTCCCTGCCTACGAGATACATCGGCAGGAAGGTGTGGGCGAAGGGGACCGGGAAGACCGTGGAGGTCTTCCTCGACCACGAGCGCATCAAGGTCCATCCCCGGGCCCACGGTCCCGGGCAGTGGGTAACGGACCACACCGACTATCCGCCGGAGAAGCTCGCCTTCCTCATGGCGACACCGACGTGGTGCAGGAGGAAGGCCGCCGGGTTCGGGCCCCACACGGAGAGGCTCATAACCGCCGTCCTCAGGGAGAACGCCATGCGGAACCTGCGCAAGGCCCAGGCCATGCTGCGCCTCGCGGACAAGTACCCCGCGGAGATCGAGACGGTGGCACGGCGTGCCCTTGACTACGGCAACACCCGGTACAGGAGCATAAAGACCATGCTGGAGAA
>DBQU01000049.1:68795-135013 GCA_002305765.1 Deltaproteobacteria bacterium UBA1386 | reverse complement strand
CCCTTGTCATCCAGGACGAGATCGAGCGCAGGGAGGCACGGAAGCTCGCCGTCAGGATACAGAAGGCATCCTTCGAGGAACAGAAGACACTGGAGGGGTTCGACTTCTCCTTCAATCACAAGATCAAAAGAGGGGTGGTCACCGACCTCGCCACCTGCCTCTTCGTGGAGAAGGGGGAGCATGTCCTCCTCTACGGACCGGCCGGCGTGGGGAAGACGCACCTCGCCCAGGCGCTGGGCCATGAGGCCTGCAGGCGGGGGTTCAGCGTCCTCTTCGTGAAGGCGGCGAAGATGTTCCGGCACCTTTTTGCCTCCCGGGCGGACCAGTCGTGGGAGAGACAGCTCAGGAAGTATCTTCACCCTGACCTGCTCATCATCGACGACTTCGGGCTGACGTCCCTGACACAGGTGCAGGCGGAGGATATCTACGAGGTGGTGGCGGAGCGCTACCTGACATCGTCCATCATCATCACCAGCAACCGGCCGCCACAGGACTGGGTCACGCTCTTCCCCGACCCGGTCATGGCGAACTCGGCGCTTGACCGGTTGAGCCACCATGCGCATCACATTATGATTGACGGAGGAGAATCCTACAGGAAGAAACTGGGACCTAAAACACGACAGTAGCTAACCGCCCCCTGCGGGAAAAGTGGGGAATTACCGCGGCTCTCGGAGTGGGGAATAACCGTGGCGCTTGACAGGCTCCGTATCGCCTCAGCGACGGTGGCGTAATCTTTGAGATAGACCTCCTCCCATTTCACGGTCCGCCAGAGTCTCTCAATGAAGATGTTATCGAAGACCCGGCCCTTGCCGTCCATGCTGATGGCGACGTTGTTCTTCTTGAGAATGTCGGTAAACTCCTTGCTCGTGAACTGCGATCCCTGGTCGGTATTGAAGATCTCCGGGGTTTTGATGGCAAGGGCCTCTTCGAGGGCTTCCACGCAAAAGGCAGCGTCGAGGGTGAGAGAGACCTTCCAGGAGAGCACGTAGCGGCTCGCCCAGTCCATGACCGCCGTGAGATAGATGAAGCCTTTCCGCATGGGGATGTAGGTGATGTCCGAGCAGAAGACCTGGTTGGGCCGTGAGATGTCCATGCCTTTCAGCAGATACGGATAGACCTTGTGTTCCTTGTTCGGCGTGCTCAAACGTCTCTTCGGGACGACGCCCTGAAGCCCCATGCTCCGCATGAGACGAGCGATGCGCTTGCGGTTGACCTTGAAGCCCTGCCGCCTGAGCCATTTTGTTATCCTGGGGACTCCCCCGGACGGGTCCTTCATGTACTGCCGGTCGATGAGCCCCATGAGCCGGAGGTTGAAGTCGGAGACCGGGACGGGCTGATAGTAGAAGCTCGACCGGGAGAGGCTCAAAAGCTCGCACTGGCGGCAGATGGGGATGACCTTGTGGTTCACGTCGACGAGCCCCCTTTTTTCCTGGAGTGGAGAATCCCCCACTTTTTTTTAAGCCAGTCCGTCTCTACCTTGAGCTGGCCGATCTGCCGCAGGAGCTCGTCCCTCTCTTCTTCGACGGCCTTCTCGTTCTTTGCCTGCTTCGAATCGAAAAGGCTCGGGAGGTTCTCCAGCGCCTGCTTTCTCCATTGGACGATCTGGTTGGGGTGGACGTGGTACTCGCTTGCGAGCTCGGCGATGGTCTTCTCCTCTTTCAGAGACTCGAGGACGACCCTCGCCTTGAATGTTCCGTCGTACCGCTTTCTGTGATCCGTCATTCGTTCCTTTCCTCCTCCTTGAGATATTTCACTCAGAGAGAGGAGGGATTGTCCACCTTAACGGGGTGTCCAGGTTTTGGGGGTAAGTATAGGGGGAACCAGATAGGTTTGCATAGATCTTGTTAATGTACTTCTTGACAGATGATCTTTTCTTAGCCCGAAAAGTGACAATGACGTCATCCTGCACTTCCGGCATTTCCCGGTCCAGACCGAAGGTCGGATTTACGAATGTCTGTCCAGTGTATACATTTACCGATGTAGCTCTAACCATCTCCTGAAGCTTCTTTACAAAAGTTGTACCAGCAAAAAGATCGGCCTCCAGATGAGCACCGTTAGGAGTGTATCTGGTCAAATACCTTAACAAGGGACCCAGAGAAATGCCGCCCCCTTTGGCTTCGAGAAGCATAATTGCCTCTTTCGGTAAAGAAATAATCGCGAAATGCGTTTTCTCTGATTCCCCTTCTTCGATAGCTTTGGGATTGGGTCTTCTCTTTAGATTTACTTTTGATATGAGATCAGGTCTGTGGTTATATTTAGCCGAAGTGAAGAAACCGGTTACAATATCGACATCGAAATCGCATCGATCGAGGATATAGAATTTGTTCTTAGCCGGATGATCCAATATCCTATCCGCTTCAGGAAGAACAGCGACGGCACTGAAGATGTCGGTAATGGCTTTGCCTGGAAGTCTGTTAGCGCTTTTGTTGTCCTTCATCATCAGTACATACTTCTTGACCTTTCTTTTGTGCGATTTTTCAAGATAATTCACCCACCCCCTTCTCAGGTTAATTCACCCGGGGGCAGCGCAAAATCCTTTAGCTTTCTATCATGGCCATCGTCTCATGTGCAATCCTTTTCAGTCTGTCCTTTTTGTTCTGCTCTTCTTCCGGTAGCTCTCCCCCTCGATGAAGATCTGATGGGCATTGTGGGCAAGCCGATCGAGGAGGGAGTTGGCGAGAAGGGGATCATCGAAGAGCCCCATCCATTCCTCCAAGGGCCGTGCGCTCGTGATGACGGTGGAGGCCCGCTGGTACCGCTCGATCATTACCTCATAGAGATCCTGGGCCTCGGATGCCGTCAGTCTTTGAAGTCCGAAGTCGTCGATGATGAGGACGTGAGGATGGATAAGCTGGATGAGCTCTTTACCGAAGGAGTGATCCGCTCTCGACTGATGAAGCCTTTTGAAGAGTATCTGCGATCTCACCATCAGCACGTTGAAGCCCCGCCTCACGGCACTGTGGCCTAAGGCGTTGGCAAGGTGGGTCTTGCCGTTATGGAAAGCTTTCCATAAGGGCAATTATGCAAAGTAATCGGTTATGCAAAGTGAGGGATGCAAACAGGCACTATAGCCCGATCTACACCCCGTCAACTTTACATAAATAACGTTCTATCGGCAGAGTCGCTGCAGCCAGATCAAAAGGCCCTTATCATCTTGCCAGGCAGGCAGGTCAACGGTCACAGGGAATGAATAAGCCTGTTCCAGCGCCTCGCGTTTCATCCGAGTATCAGCCCTAGCGTAGATCTCACTGGTGGTGACGCTGGCGTGGCCCAAAAAATCTCTGATATAGACGAGATTCACGTTTGCCTGCAAGAGATGCATCGCCTTCGTATGGCGGAACACATGAGGCGAGACTTTATCGGGCACTATGATAAAGTTCTCTCTTCTGGCCGCCTTCACGTACTTGTTGATGACGTAGGAGACCCCCGCCCGGGTCAGCTTCTGATGCCGGCTGTTGAAAAAGAGGGGGTGATCGAAGTTATGGGCAGCCATCAGTCGTCTTTCTTCCAGATAATCTCCAAGCAGGGAGGCGGTCTTGCTCATAAGCGGCACATGCCTCACCTTCCGTCCTTTCCCCTTAAGGGTGATGGTTGCGGGCTGAGTTAAACGGACGTCGCGTACTAAAAGGTTCGTAAGTTCACCGACCCGAGCGCCGGAGTCGTAGAGTACCGTGAGAAGCACCAGGTCCCGCCGCCCGGCAGCGCTGTTCCTGTCAGGCTGCTTCAAGATGGCCTCGAGCGCCTCTGTTGGAAGATAGGACACTACCGGCCTTCCCGTCTTTTTCAGTGGGATGGCGAGTATCCGCTGGTGCGTCATCAGTCTTTCGGGCATCTCTACCTGCAGGTAGCGGAAGAACGCGTGGACGGCAGCTAGGCGCTGGTTGCGCGTGGTGATCCCGCATTTGCGGGTGGTTTCGATCCAGGTCATAAACGCCCGTATGAGGTCGTCATCAATATAGGCAATGGTCAGGGACTCGGGAGAGATGCCCTTTTCATGTTCGCAGAAGATCAGCAGGAGTTTGAAGGTATCCCGGTACGAGGCGATGGTGTGTGGGCTCAGGTTCCTCTGCCCGGGCAGATAGACACTCAAGTAATCCGTCAGGTATCGTGCGAAGTCTGTGGTTTTCATCGGTCGCCGCCCGGCAGGAGTCGCCCGAACCGTGCATCCATGGCTACAACAATGTCAGGATAGAGTTCTGCGGTAAGGCGCAGGTAATGCTGAGTGCCCTTGAGCCCTGCGTGTCCAAGGTAGACCGACAGATACGGAAGTGCAACGGTGAGATCAACGGCGTTTCGTACCAAACGTTTCAAGCAATGAACGGCAAACGTGTGACGAAGATCATGGACACGCGGTCCCTTGCCCCTGCCGCCGTGAGAAATCCCTGCTTCCCAGATAAACCTGCGGAAGTACGCATAGACCGTTCTCTCGGGATATCGACCGCCGTAGGGAGAGGGAAAGAAGGGATACTCAGGCTGTCCGAGGGGGTGCATCGCCTCCATGTAGATGCGGCACCTTTCAGTAAGCGGGGGACTCATGGGAACCATTCTGTCTTTGTGGAATTTGGCGTTTCTGATGGTCAGTATCCCCTCTTCAGCATTTACATCGCCCACGGTCAGGTGAAGCGCTTCGGATACACGAAGCCCGCATCCATAAAGCATTCTATAGAGCAGGGGAAAGATGCGATGGCGATATGGGCTGTTTCTTAGAGGCAGGCATTGATCCACCCGGGCAAGGAACCTGGCAAGTTCCGCTTCAGAAAAAAGATAGGGCTGATAGGTTTCCGACCGGCGTACGCCGAGATGGTCCGGATAGATGTACGCTTGGTATCCCGACTTCGCCATGTACCTCGCGAGCATGCGGATGAGCCTGATCCTGCGGCCTTGCGCGTCGTCAGACTCATATGGCTTCTTTTCGGCCCACCTCATGGCCAACCCCCTCGACAGGCATACCTCGTTGTGGCCTATATCGATGCAGAACCTATCGAACCGCTTCAGGCAGGCCGCCTCCTTTTTACAGTGGTATCTCAACGCCTCCCTCTCCCGCACGAACCCTTGTAGCGCATCGGCAAGGATGCTCTTGTATGCATTATCCATGGCAGAACACCTCATCGGGATCGAGGGCACATGCCCTGAGGTGCTCGAAGTCGACCTTCAGGTACACGTTCGTGGACAGGGTACTCACATGTCCCAGGATCTCCGATATTACCGGCAGCGGCGTCCCCTGCTCGAGAAGAGTGCTTGCCAGGGTATGCCTCAGGGAATGCATCCCCCGGGACGCTCCCGTCCTCAGGTCTATACCGGCGAGGCGTGCGTAGCCGGCAATGATATGGTGGAGGTTGGCGCATGCTCCGAAGGCTTCGAAAGGCGCGTTGTGACGGACAAAGAGATGGGGTGATTCCGTTTTTGGCCGGCCGTTCTTCAGGTAATCGATAATGGCCCAGCCGATGTCATCAAGTATGGGATAGCTCACACTCTGCTTTGTTTTGTGCTGGACGATCTCGATGGTCCTCGTCGCCCAGTTCAGGTTGCTCAACCTGAGTTCTCTGATGTCCTTCACCCTCATGCCCAGTCGGGAGACGATCAAAAGAATCGCGTAATCCCTTTTGCCGCTGGGGTTACCCCTATCCACCGACGCAAGAAGGCGTCTTACATCATCAGGTCTCCAGGTACTCGGGATCTTTGGGTAATGGGGCTGTCTCAGCCTCGCCACGTCGCCGGACAGATCTTTTTCGTGGTAGCCTGCTATATACAAGAACTTCAAGAACGACCTGAGCGTGGTCAGGATCGCCGAAATAGACTTCCTGTGGTAACCGGCGATAGTCCTTATGTAATCGGATATATGCCGGCCGGTCACTGGAGCCAGCAACGTGATGCCGTGGTCGTCCAGGTAATCGATGAACAGTTCTGTCCGGTAGATGCGGCCCCGCATCCCTTGGTGAGAGTAATTTCGGCGCCCGCATTCTTCGTAGTAAGCCTTGAGCGCCTCAGCGAACTGGGGCGTCCTCTCGTAAGGCACCTTTGTGGTTCTCCTCCGCAGAATCGAGCCATGGAGCTGGTAATCTCCCAGGACCCTGATGCAGCGAGCTTCGTTCCTAAAAGAGCGGTGCAAAGAGACGGTATAGCTGTCCAGATCGAATTTGTATTTCGTTTGTAAGAACCTGTTGCCCAGGCTCTCTGAATAGACGTTTTCTCCCGCGCTGTCGGCAAAGTCGATTACCCGACGGTAGAATCTTCGGTACCCGGTGCGCGTGTTTTGTGAGTAATTGAGTCTTTCGAGCTCTCCCAGTACTTCTGCTACGAGGTTCCTGATGGATCTTTCCGGCTTCATGAAAACCCTCCTTCATTATGATGGATGCCTACGCATCGCTCTCATCGTGAAGGATTATGGAAAGTCTTTCTATCTTAAAGACAGCGATTTCAATCAGTTTGGCCAGCCACTTTGCATAACCGATTGCTTTGCATAATTGCCAACCCCCGGAGGTCCTAACACGATGATGTTCTCACCCCTGCCGACGAAGGCCAGTGTCGAAAGCTCTCTGATCACCTTCCGGTCCAGAGATGGCTGGAAGGTGAAGTCGAACTGTTCTAAGGTCTTCATCCAGGGGAAGCGGGCCATGGCGAGGCGGAACTCGACCCCTTTCTGGTGACGGCCGCTCCATTCTGTCTGGAGTACTTCCGTGAGGAACTCCCGGTACCCCAGGTCCTTCTTCGACGCCTGCTCGCAGATCGCATCAAGCTGCGCGTGCAGGTGTTCCAGTTTCATCCGTTCGAGCAGTCCCTCTAGTTGCATAGGACCTCCTCATAGACGGAGAGATCCCGACGCTCAACATGGAGCGTCTGACCCCAGAGTGAGGCATGGTGGCCGGGGACCGTCGACCATCCTTCGTTCGTTTCACGGAGTCTATGCGCAGCGATTTTCTCCCCGTCATAGAGCACCAGGAGATCGCCATCGAGGCTGATGCGCACCGTCACTATCGCCCCTCTCACCTGGTCGGGGATACTGTAGCGGTTGCCGTCAACATCGATGTAGCCATCCCACTGGGCGAGCCGCTGCTCACAGTACGAGGTGTCGTACCGCGTGAGAGGGAGAGGCCCGAGCGTTTCACGAAGGAAGCGTTCCTTGACGACTTCCTTTACTGTACCGTGCACGCGCATGTCGGCTTCCTCGTCAAGCCACTTGAGGGCAAGCTGGTTCATGTGAGCAAAGCTCTCGAACTGGCGGTAGCGGACGAAGAAGTTGTGCTTGATGTAGCCGACCATGCGCTCGTCTTTCCCCTTCGTTCTCGCCCGGTAGGGACGGCAGGCTCTGGGGACGAAGCCGTAGTGGCCGGCGAGATCGATGAAGCGCTCGTTGAAGCGTACCTTCTCTCCGATCCGGTGACTGATCACTGCGTTCTTCTGATTATCGACGAGCACTTCCCTGGTAACGCCGCCGAAGTGCTCGAAGGAGCGGATGAGGCCTTCGTACGTATGCTCGGCGTCGTTGGTGTCTGTGCACCAGAAGTGGAACCGGCGGGAGAAGCCCAACGTGTTGACGGTGAAGTACGTCTTCCGGGGTTTGTCTCCCACAAGGGTGACGATCTCTCCCCAGTCGTGCTGGAGCTGCTTCCCTGGTTCGGTCTCGAAGCGGACCGTTGCCTTGCTTTCCCGCAAGGGTCGCTTCGGTCGAATGTAGTCGCCGATGATGGTGGTACTGCCGGTATAGCCCTTGTCTTGCAGCTCCCGGAGAACAACTCTCCCGTTCCAGACCCCTTCCTTCAAAAGCCCGTCGATGAACGGTTTGAAGGGGTCGAGTATACTGTGCCTCGCATTTGGCCGTTCTCCCTTCGGCGCTCCTCCCCGTGTAAGAGCCCGGCTCACCGTCTTCGGGTGGACGCCCAACTCGTGTGCAATGTCCTTCTGATACACGCCTTTCTCTGCCAATGCCTTGATATCCATCCAGTCCTCCTTTCTAAGCATGGTTACCTCCGAGCGTAGTCCTCGGAGATATACCAGATGCGCTTATTGAGGGGACATTTTATTCCGGCGTTCTAGAGACATTTACCACCGATGCTGACACACCATCTGACCGCCTCCTCCTGCACATGAGCAAGGTCTCTGAAGGTCTCCCCCGCGAAGAAGTTCTTTCTCACATAGGGAACCTGTCGTTCGACTTTTGGTTTGCCCGTCGGATCAGCGGATCTGGCGGGATCGATGATGAAGTGCCGGAACTCGGAGTACTCCAGGAAGGTCCTGTTGAAGATGGGGGCATACCGGTCGGACTTGACGACCGCTGCCTTCAGATTGTCGATGACCACCTTCTTCGTCACGCCGCCGAAGAAGGCCCAGGCATCCTCTATCCCCGCGATTAATGACGAAAGATCCTGAGTGTAGGTCACATGGACGTACTGATGCCTGCTCGCAGAGAGGGTAACGACAAGACTGTAGACGAGACGTTTCTTCTCTGCTTGTGGATCATAGATGAACCCCAATCTCCCGAAGTCGACCTCCGCCACCTCTCCCGGTTCGGTGTCCGCCATACGGACCGTGGTCTTCGAGGGAAGACCGATATGGACGGAGACAAACCGATAGAGGCTCGGATAGCTCACCTCGACGCCCATTCTCGCAAGCAGGATATGGATCTTCGCCACCGTCAGGTGGTCGTTCTCGATCCACGAGGCAATAGTTGCCTTATGGGGAAGAAGCACTGGGTCGGATGATTTCTCGGGACCCGGCAGATGCGACTGGACCTCCCTTACCACCTCCCCGGCAATCTCGTCGAGAGTGTAACCGTCCTCGCCGAAGCCCCTCTTGTAGGCAAGGCGGAGATACTTCCGTAAGGTGTTACGGTCCATCCCCGTCGCCCGTGTAATTGCCCTGATCGAATAACCGTTCTGAACTCTTCTCAATACATCGACAATATCAACCACCGCATACTCCTTTCGCGCCACGTTATAGCCTCCCGTTATCCAAGATTGAACGGGAGTAGTATGTACCTATTCGCGTGCCGCCCTGGTGGGTGAACTAACCTGAATAAGTGGGTGAGAGATCCTGAAAAAAGGGTGGGTGAACGATCTTGAAAAAACCACCGTTCAGACGGGTGAGAGATCTAGAAAAATCACATTTTGGAAGTGCTCATAAGCCGCCTTTTTGCTCCGATCTTCTCTGAACTGAATTAGAACCGAAAATATTAAGACTATAGCTTCAATCTGATATTCATTAACACCCTCGTCTTAATAATTCAAGACAAACTTGGGGTTCGGTGACGAACCTGGACTCTGTGACATAGAATCTCTGCTCTTGCTGTGAAACCGTAACGTATTTTGTTTGGAGTATAGTTCAGACAGAATCCTCCGCGACCGCTACAAGAAGTTCCCTTTTTTCCCGGCATATCTGATACACTACTGCCCATGCGACGCCCGGCCGGAGAGAATATCCCCAAGGAAACACTTCTTGAAATGATCAGAAAACTGCTCCACTCAGATCTCGATCTCACTTTTCTTATGAAGCTTGAGCAGAGGGAGATCGAGCAACTCGTTGCCGCAATAAGGGAAAGAGTAGACGGCAGCCGCTAACTTAGGCGCGGTGCGCTTCTCTCGCTTTTGCCTCCGGATAGGGGGCATATGCTGCCTGGCGGTTGTTACTATATAAGGCGGCTCTCGTTCCTACCTACCAGACACTATCACCTTTTTCACATCCGACAAAAACTTCAAAAAGGCGATAATAGTCTGCCTGTTGGAATCGTTCACTTTTTCCACTGTCTCGGCTGTCGCCGGAGCTTTCTCTTTTAAGGCAACAAAAAGCTCATCGTCGGACATATAGTCGTAATCCATGCTCCTGTCCTATCGGTCGTTGTTGATTCGGTTTTTCTCCGCCATCCTTGCCCTTCTGAGTGCACGATAATCAAGCCTTCTTTCTGGTCACTGCTATTATACTACGTTTCACAGACATACTAACTACGGCTGTAGGGCTGTTCTTATTTATTGTCGAAAATTCGATACTCTTCGTGTGGGAGGCACATGACAGACGTAAAGAAGCTGATAGGGAACAGGATCAAGACGCTGAGGCAGGTCAGAGGGATTTCCCAGGAAGAGCTTGCGGAAAAAACGTCCTTGAACACGAAATACATAAGTAGCATCGAGAGGGGCAAGGCCAATCCAACCCTCGATACTTTCATCAAAATCGCCGATGCTTTGAAGCTTGGCATACCGGAACTTTTTAGTATCGAGTACGAACCGAAGGAACTGGCACAACTCATCGCCGGACCGATCAGCGAGGGGGATAGCACAAAGCTGCAGCTTGCCGCGAAGGTGCTGAACGCCATATGCCGGTAACGAACCGATATGTGCCAAAACGATCTGCTGATCAGGTGTTGCAGGGCTCTTTTGTTTTGAGAAATCTCAGGAAGGCAATCACGGTTTCCCTGTTGGACTCATTTATCTTTCCCACCGTCGCCGCCACTGCAGGCAATTCTTTCTTCACGAACCGGTAAAGCTCCTCATTTGACATCTTTTCACAGTTCTTCATGGTTGCTATCTGTTCGTTACCGCCGAATGCCGGCATCGCAGCCCCTCTAATTACCAGCGTTGCATCTTCATCCAAACAGTGGGGACGGACTATTGTACTACTTATCGACCGTATATAGTACATTAAATACTTCGTAACGACTGTGGACCCTTTCCCTTTCGCCCCTTTAGAATCAGCCAAGGGGTAATGAATGGACAACATCAGGTTGCTCACGGGCGAAAGGATAAGAATTCTGAGGAAGGAGCGGGGATGGTCCCAGGAAGAACTGGGAGAAAAGGCGGATTTGCACCATACATACGTGGGCGCCGTCGAGAGAGGTGAAAAGAATGCTTCCATTGATACCCTGGACAAGATTGCGGAAGCTCTGGGCGTCGAGATGATTGATCTGTTTGCCCTCGCACGCAAACAGGAAAGTATTGACAGCTTGAGATCTCACGTAATCGAAGAAGTCAAGGAGTCGTCTCCAGGAACGCTCAAACTTATCGCCGACCTAATCAAGGCGTTGAAGGGCGGAGAGGCAGGTGTCCCCAGGAAGACAAGAAGGCAGATCAAGAAGAAAGTCTGATCATGGTTGCCGGGGCGAAGATGGGCTGCGTTCAGATTCATATATCAAGGTGGCTGCCTGATTCGGCTGCGAAGTATCTTCCATCCTGATTTTTCACGCCGTACACCATCCTTGAACCTCGTCTCGAAAACCGCTCATAAGGCGGCCCGATGATCAGGCACGTGTAGGCAGCGTGCCTTCGCTTAATTTGTTTGACATAACCACTAGCCCGACCTAAAATGTGCCCAAGAAAAACCTGAAACAACGAAGCAGGGGGGAGTATGTTGGAGCTCTTGTTTCATGGAGTAATGACAGGTGTTTAGCTTCATTCATGCCGCTGACGTTCATATAGATAGCCCCCTTTGGGGTCTCGAGCGGTACGAAGGCGCCCCGGTGGACGAGATCCGCGGAGCGACACGCCGCTCATTCGAAAACCTGGTAACATTGGCGATAGAGGAAAAAGTCGATTTCGTTATCATCGCGGGCGACCTCTACGACGGAGAGTGGAAGGACTATAGTACAGCGCTCTTCTTTGTCGGAGAGGTGTCCAGACTCCGTGACGCGGGTATCCAGGTTTTCGCTGTGACGGGCAATCATGATGCCGCAAGCCAGATCACCCGTAGCCTGAGGATGCCTGACAACGTTACCCTGTTTTCTACAAGGAAACCGCAGACCATCCGTTTGGATTCCCTGGGCGTTGCCCTTCACGGCCAAAGCTTTGCTCAGCGCATGGTCACGGAGGATCTGTCCGCGAGCTACCCGGACGCGTTGTCCGGTTACTTCAATATTGGCGTCCTGCACACTGCCCTCACCGGACGTGAAGGACACGAGACATATGCGCCCTGTCGCGTCGACGCACTGCTTGAGCGAAACTATGACTACTGGGCTCTCGGGCATGTCCACAAACGGGAAGTTCTCAACGAGAATCCCTGGATCCTGTTTCCGGGTAACACGCAGGGGCGGCACATCAGGGAGCGAGGGCCGAAGGGATGTACGCTCGTGAGCGTTTCCGATGACAGATCGGTGACGCTGGAGCACCGGGACCTTCACGTACTTGAGTGGGCGCTCTGCGAGGTGGAGGCATCGGGCGCGAACAGCCCCGAGGACATTGTCGAGCGAACCAGGGAGCTTGTCGAGCAGCGGGTTGCAGAATGCCGATCGGGTCTGCTTGCCGTCAGAGTGATCATCGACGGCCCATGCCGGGCCCATGATCCGCTCGTAGCGGAACCGGTCAGGTGGATCAACGAAATCAGATCGAGCATTACCGATGCGAGCGCCGGAACGGTGTGGATCGAGAAGGTGCAGTTCAGGACGCGAACGCAGGTTGCGCTTGAGGAGGCTTTGAACCGCAATGACGCACTGGGCGATCTGCTGCGCTTCATAAACAGCCTCGATTCAACAGACGAGGTGCTCGCTTCCTTGAAGGACGAGTTGCAGGCCTTCCGGGCGAAACTCCCGATCGAGATTTTTCACGGCCCTGACGCTGTCGATCTCTTAAATCCTGAAAACACCAAGGAGACCCTGGAGGAGACAAAGCAATTTCTTATTCCCCGGCTCCTCACCCTGGGAGGCAAACCATAAGGATTCTGAGCCTCAACTTCGCCGCATATGGTCATTTCAGCAACCGAACTTTGGATCTTTCCGAAGGCAGCGAAGGCCTCCATATCATCTACGGAACGAACGAAGCCGGCAAGAGTATGTCACTGCGTGGGATCAGAGGACTCCTCTACGGCATTCCCGAGCGTACAACGGACAATTTCCTCCACGAAGGCGGGAAGCTGAGGATTGAGGCGGTCATACGCGGATCGAACGGCACGACCCTGTCTTTTGCCAGGAGGAAAGGGCGGGCAAAAACACTGCTTGCGCCGGACGGGACCGCCCTGCCCGACGAAATACTCGATCCCTTTCTCGGCGGTGTCGGCGCCGAACAGTTCATCCGCTTGTTCGCTTTGAGCCACACTGATTTGGTGAACGGAGGACGAGACATAGTGATGGGAAAGGGCGATGTAGGTGAAAGTCTGTTTGCCGCAGGGATCGGCGGCGTCGGCCTCCACCGGATATTGGAAGAGCTGGACAACGAAGCCGAGGAACTCTTCAAGCCCCGTGCATCAACCAAGCTCATCAACGCAAGGATCTCACTATATAACGAGGCGCGCAGGGAAAGCGAAAAGGCGGCCTTGCCGGGTAAGGAGTGGGATACGCATGACCGCGAATTGAGGAGACTCGAGGCAAGAAGGGATGCAATTAATGAAGAGCTTCTGCAATTGAGGCCCAAGATCCACCGGCTCGAACGATTTCACGATGCCATGCCTATCATAGCAGAGTGGAAAGCGGCAAAGACAACGCGGGCAGACATGGGCGAAGTACTTATACTCCCCGTCGACTTCGCAGAGACCAGGCAGTCGGTTGTGGAGGAGCTTAAGCGGGCCGAACAAGCGCAGACCAGGGGCCGTGAGAAGCTTTCGGCCATACAGAGTGATCTTGACGTTCTTATCGTGCCTGACGCCCTGCTCGTCCAGGAAGACATTGTTACAGACCTTCACAGGCAGCTTGGAAGCCACCTCAAAGCAATGCGCGATCTCCCGACTCTTGAAGGGGAGGCAGTCCAGCTGCAGGATGATATTGAAGCGATCCTGAAAGATCTGCGTCCAGGTCTCTCCATTAACGACGTCGAATCACTCCGTTTGAGCACGACCGAGAGAGAGAAGATCAGGGCACTCGTAACAAGCCATTCCGGCCTTGTCGAGAAACAGCAGGGCGCCAAGAGGATGATGACCACGATCGACTCGAAGATCGAGAGCGTCAAGAAAGAGCTTGACGCCTTGCCTCCAGTCCGTGATATCCAAGGCCTGCACGATCTCATCCGCCGCATTCGAAAAGAGGGGGATCTTGCACGTGCGCTCGACCAGGCACAGAACGAGGTCAAGGCTGCAGAAACGCGCGCTGAGATCGACATGAAGAAGCTTACCCTGTGGTCGGGAACGCTTGAGGCTTTGGAGATACTTCCGGTTCCGGGAGATGAAACGATAGAACGCTTCCGGACTGAATTCGAGAAGGCTCAAGCGGAACTCAATGGCACCTTGAAAACGATCGGTGAGTTGGAAGAACGGTCGGCCGGACTTGAGATTGAACTGAATGCCCTTCATGGCGCCGGGGCAGTGCCGAGCGAGGAGGAGCTTATCCAGGTGCGCGAGCACCGGGAAAGAGGGTGGAGACTTATCCGTGAGGTCTGGCTGGAGGGCAAAGATGTCGCTAACGAAGCGGCAAGCTACGATTGCGACCACCCTTTGGACGAGGCTTACGAGAAGAGTGTTTATGGAGCCGACGAGGTGAGCGATCGCCTTCGACGGGAAGCCGAAAGGGTTGTTCAGAATGCCAAGCTCAAGGCCGAGATCGCAGGACACCGGGAGAAATTGACCTCTTTGCAAGCGGACAAGGATGCGATCGAAGAACGTTTACGGAAAACACAGGCCGAGTGGGACCAATTGTGGAGTCAGATGGGCATCCAGCCGCTTTCACCCACCGAAATGCGCTCCTGGGTTGGACGACAACAAAAGCTGACCGAACAGGCGGAAAAGATAAGGAGTTGTCGCGACACCCTATCACGTGTTCAGAAGCAGATCGATGAATTCCGCGGTCAACTCTGGACGAAGCTGGTTTCCTTCGGCGATGTCCTCGACGATGCCGAGAGCCTCGTGGATTTGCTGGACCGGGGCGAAGCGCTCGTGGAGAAAATCGAGAAGATTGAAGCCTCGCGCAATGAGTTCAAGAACAGCCTGTTGAGCCTCCACGGTGACCTGAATCAGGCTCGGATAACCGAGGCAGAGGCCAGCGAGAGTCTTCTTACATGGGAGACAGAGTGGTCGGGAGTCGTCGCCCGTGTGGCTCTTGAAGGTTTGGTGACACCCGTTGCGGCCAATACGGTACTCGAACGTATCCAGGATGTTTTCGAGAAGATCAGGGAGCTGGGCAAACTGCGCAAACGCATCGAGGGGATCGAGCGCGACAAAGTTGATTTTGTTTCCAGGGCATCAGACCTGGTCGGCCGCCTGGCCCCGGACCTCATCGGGGTTTCTTCTGCCGAAGCTGCGAATGAGCTGCACGCGCGAGTTTCAAAGGGCCACGAGAAGGCGGTGACCAAAGAACAGCTCGTGAAGCAGCTTGAAGATGCAAAAGAGGAAATAGAGCAGGCCGAGAGTGTAATAAAGGAGAGGACGAAAGAACTCCTGGAGATGTGCAGGCAGGCAAAAACAGAGGATGCGGAACAGTTGGACGGGATTGAGAAACGGTCCCAAGAAGCGACGGCGCTCGACGACGAGATAAAGCAACTCGAGAGACAGTTGATGGCCCATGCCGGTGGCGGCAGTATAGATGACCTGATCCGGGAGGCAGAAGATACGGATGCCGACGCACTCCCGTCTCAAATACAGGAGCTGGCACAAAGAATTCGGGAGCTCGAAGCCGAACAGGTTGACGTAGGCGAGATGATCGGAAAGGAGAAGAACGAGCTCAAAAGAATGGATGGCCGATCACAGGCGGCTGAGGCATCCGAAAGGGCCCACGGTATCCTTGCAGAGATACGGGAGTCTTCAGAACGTTACATACGTCTGCGTCTTGCCTCGACCATACTGAAAGCCGAGATTGAGCGTTATCGGCTGAAAAACCAAGGTCCCATTCTCAAAAGGGCAAGTGAGATCTTTGCCCGTCTCTCCCTTGAATCGTTTTCAGGTTTGACCACGAATTATACGGATGATGATACGCCTGTGCTCATGGGGGTTCGTTCGTCGGGACAGGATGTAGGAGTTGACGGCATGAGCGATGGTACGTGCGATCAGCTCTACCTGTCTCTCCGACTCGCCAGTCTTGAAAAGCATCTTCAGGAAAACGAACCGCTTCCTTTCATCATCGACGACCTGCTTATCAACTTCGACGACCAAAGAGCGGAAGCCACTCTTAAGCTGCTGTTGGAATTGTCTTCCAAGACGCAGGTCATTTTCTTCACGCATCACCAACATTTGGTTGACCTTGCTACGAAGACCTCCGGATCTGATCAGGTGTTCGTACACAACATTGGATGACGGCGTTACGCCACGAGGGGCGTCACTGACCCCGACCCACCGGCATTACGGAGACGATGGTCCTGAGGTAGTCTATTTTGCGCTTCTCGAGCTCCGATGATTCAATTGAAAAGAGTTCCGCTTTGATGGGAACGGCGTATAACGACTGGCTGGTCACACCAGCAATGTTCGACTGGAAGAGAAGCCTTAGCCCGAAATTGCCCGCCTTGATGTCATAAGCAAGAAAACCGTTCTTGGCCAGCAAGCCGGAGACCTCGTTGAGGACCGCCCTGTTGTCGCTTCTGAAAGACTGACGCACCAGTCGGTAGTCGAGGATCTTCTTTTCGAACGCCAGTGCTTTGAGTACGCTGCGGACGTATTCCGGTATACAGTATATGATCCCGTCGAAAGACATAGCTTTCCAGACAAGCCTCCGGTTCTTGTAGCTAAGCTCATTAATGCTGGGCAGAATAACCTCGGCGAACCTCGTCAATTCCAGCCATTCGGCCATAGGCTTTACGGTGAAGGCGGGATCGGCAGATGTGATCTCGTACTCCCGTGCACGAGCATCTGCATCCATAATGATCCTGGAAACGGTGTCGTTATCAGCGCCTGAGTGGTGTCGTCTGATTGCTATAGCGACACCCTTTTTGAAAACGTCGTTGCCGTGGGACGCCAGCATATCCTCAAGTTTGGCCGCACTCACAGCTTCATGGTCGCGTCTCTTGATGGTTGAAGACCTCCACAAGGAAGCGATCTTCCCTATGTCATGGGCTACAGCCGCGGTAATGACGGAAGGGAACAGGAGATCGTGGCGTCGCCGCAAAATATCTCGGGCAATATCCAAAGCCGCCTTCAGTACATTGTGAGTGTGGTCATAGAGGGAGATGCTTTGGAGAATTTCGAGGAAGTGCCTGTGCTCCCTCAGGTTCATATATTCAGTGTCAGCGGTTTTACCGCGCCAGCCGACCACCGAGGGAACATCGCCTTCTTCATAGAGAAGCCTGAGAAGCTCATCGAGGACATCCATCGAGGAAACACCAGCGAGGAGGGATCGGTAGGGGGTGATCAATGCTTCGTAGTCTTCGATCCGTTTGATTGAAGTCAGCGAGGGAGTTTCATCGAGAATGCCGGGGAGACCCGGTTGATCGAAACGCTTCTTACGCTCGGCTTTTTCTGTTTCAGCGAGAGGACTACCCATCGAGTAAGTACCTTCAGCGAGTAACTTCTTTGTCGCCGAAAAGGCGTTTTTGTTTTGGACTTCGCTTGGATTGCCGATCTTCCTGCGCCGCAAGCGTATCCGCTCCTTTATGGTTCGAGCGAGTTTCTTGAGGAAGAAGAGCATTCTTTGCGGCATTCTGAATTTCTTCCTGGCCATACGGGCGACTTCGCTCGGCGTGAGCGTCATGTCCTTCTCGAATGCCTGCTCCATCCAGCCCTCAATCTTTGATGAATCGCGGCTGGCAAATCCTTCCGTGACAACCAGGGCGGAGGCTTTCGTGCATATTTGTTGGAGGAACCGGGGATTGGCCCTTTCAACGGTCATCCATGAGATAAAGAGGGCCATCTTGAGTTTTGCGTCATTTTCAGACTGCATCCATCCGATAAAAGCTCCAGTTTTAAGGGCCTTGTCCGCCTTTTCCATCCAGCGAATGAAAAGCTCTATGCTTTTGTTTCTGGAAAGACCTGTTAGGTCAGTCAACATCCTTTCGATCATGCCCGTTCCCCTGGCCATAGCCACCTCACTTCCCTCTTTTGCGGATGATATGAATGAATACATTCATATTGTGTTGCGTTACTTTTGCGTTCCCCTGATTGCAGCAACAGAAAACCCGCACTCATGTCCGGGTTGATTTCACTGTTCGGCAAAGCGCCTAATGAAAGTATTTCGGACGCGGCCGTGCTATTTCTTCCGGCCCATCCGAATAAACAACTATCGATCTATTACTTTTCGGACATAGAGAGGCAGGCGTTTATCCCATGAGCTTGCTCGGAGGAAAGTGTCCTTCTTGCCGAGATAATCTGACGCAGATTCTTCGGGGTGATTGCCTTGATCCGCCGGAGTCCGTCAATGTCGAGGACGGACCGCGGGTTCGTGAAGACGATGGCTCCCTGAATCCATGGCGTGTTCAGACCGGCCCTTTCCAGTCGGTCCTTGAGATATCTGATATTTCGAGACAGCTGACCTGAAGGATCCCCGAGATGACCGGCGTAAGGGCTACCTCCCCTACCTGCCTTTATCTGTGCCCAGATGCCGTTTCTGTGAAAGATGAGACCCCGATGATGCTTTACCTCAAAGACGAAGAGTCCCGAGGGGCCGACGAGGACGCCCGAGACAGCGCCGGTGACCAGAAGGGCGGAAGCGAAACCGATCGCGCCGAGGCAGATCGCAAGATTCTTCCGGGCGTTTCTCTTTAGATGATAGGACGAGAACACTTCTCGCATGGGGCTTCTCTCGCCTAACGTTACGGAGTGGTGCCAGTAAAGTCAACAAAAGCTGGTAAAGCCGGAAAAGTGACTTATAGTCGTTCCAAAACTTGACTTTGCCAGCTTTCCTTGCGCTTGCCGACTTAACCGGCTTCTTTCAGGCGACACAAGTTGGTACCGAACACAAGAACGAATCAGAATGGCAGATAGTGTGACAACCCTGATGAATCGATCCCAAAGTGGATAATGATCTCTGTCGGGCAGGTTTTTGAGATGTGGTGATCAGGCCCAATGCGACGTCCATCTCGCAATTGTAACAAATTGAGCGAGAAAGATGGTCAAAAAAGCCTTGTCATTACAGGGCGTGCAGCACTTATCGTGCAGAATCGTGCATCTTGCCAATTACGCTATGCTGGAATAGTAGGAACCACAAGGGTTTTCTGGCATTGAAATATGGGTTCGATTCCCATGCACTTCCGCCATTTACTATTGAAATCATTGGTTATTTGTTTCCGATTTTAGTGGCGAACTTTATTGCGCTACTTCAAGAAGTGCCTTTCGTGCTTCGGTACTTTGGGCACACCCTTCACATCTTCACATTCTCTCTTCCGCCAGGCCTGAACGAGCAATGATGGTTGTCGGTGGTATCAGGCAGATGTTGTCCCTCTCCCCTCAGAATGTCAATAACGGCCGCGCCTCTTTTCGGATCTTCGGATTCAATGTCTAGACGATGTTCCTTTGGTCCTGCACGGATGCCGAATGTGAAGATGTGAAGGGCATCCCGCAAAGTTACGCAACATCCGGTTCCAAACGGCAAGAATCGGGAGGCACTGCTACTCAAGCGATACCGGTCTCTTTCTGTAGAAATCGTTCTTCAGCCTGGTATCCGACCGCTCATGGGGATTGGGGATCGATTTCTTTCCATCCACCCAGTCTGTCCATTTGAAGTTATCCAGCACCTTGGCTTGGTAGCTTTCTTCGAGGGGCCGGCTGAAAATGTCGTTTACGTGTCTCCACTGGTAGTAGCGCATCTGGTCCACCTGGTAGGGCGTTTGTTTTCCGTCGGCCTTCTTGACGGCTCTTTTCAGGTTCATCATTTCTTCCATGCTGGTCTGTGGCCTCCAAGTTATGCTACCGGGCAGGACAACAGGTTCATCAGGGATATTGTTGATTCCTTTCTTCCAGGTGGCGAGGACGGCAACGCCGGTATCCTGCCGGTACAGGATTATTGCGTGACCGTATTTCCTGTCTCTGAAGAACCCGAGGTTTCCGTACTGTATGCGCGCGCCGGTGAGAAAAGCAACGGCATCGGACCAACACGGGGAAGTCCCCGATATCCCCCACAGAAGGCTTCTGTCGATTATGCCGTCGGGGAAAAGTATGTCGAATGCCAGCTTCGCACACGCGGCGGCGTGGCTCAGCCCCTCGCAATCGTGGCCGTGGAATTTCACGATATCCTTCATCGTCACGGCAAACGTGTACGGGTAGTATCGCCCCTGTGTTCCCCGTGTAGCAAGGATCTCGAACACGGGTGAGTAGGGTTTAGCCACCATGGGAGCATACCACGTGGGAATCCTGTCAGGCTGATCCACCCCTGTTTCTATAAATATGTCAACTCCCTGCCTGTATGTGGGTTCGCCGGCCCACGACGGACTCCCTGCTAACAGACCGGCCACAAAGATCACAAGGAGTATCACACCCCTCACAATTCCTTTCTCGTTCCCCGAAAAGACAGCTTTTATAGAACAAACATCTTGCATTAGATACCTCCTGGCAACAAGATTCAGTCCCGGCCGCCAGCCGGCGATATGGCGCTTCTAGGATTCCACGTAACGCAGCCTTCTTAGTTTTATCACCACATGGACGTCTTTTCCCTCCTGGAGGGAAAGCTCATCAAAGGCACCGGAAGGCAGCTCAGCCAGAAGTTTGTTTTTTCCAATGGACACCCTGACCCGTACGTTTGATCCGTAACGGGAGATCTCCTCTACCTTTCCGGTGAAACGGTTCAAGGCCGGGCCCGGCGGTTTCACGTCTGATATATAGATGTCGTCGGGCGGTATGGCGATCTTTCTGATAGCGCCTCCATCATACGGAAGGACCATCGTCATTTCATCAGAAACCACTTCCACGAGACCTGAGGTCAGAACACGAGACCGGGTGCACTCTATGATGTTGAGCATTCCGACAAACTCAGAAACGAACTCGGTCCGGGGATTGAAGAAGAAATCGTGGGGGGTCGATACCTGTTCGATCCTCCCGTGGGACATGAGGGCTATCCTGTCGGCGATCTCTTCCGCCTCCCTGAGATCGTGCGTGACGTACACTGTTGTCATCTCCAGTTCCTTCAGAAGTGAGACAAGCTCGGTTCGCAGGTATTTGGCCGTCTGGTGATCAAGGCTGGCTGTTGGTTCATCGAGGAGAAGTATCTGCGGGGAGGGCGCAAGGGAGCGCGCGAGTGCGACACGTTTCTTCTCGCCCCCGGAGAGCGTGTGAGGATAACGGTGTGCCAGGTGTTTTATATGCATCATCTCCATCAGCGACGTAACCCGGCTGTCCGCCGCGCTCTTTTCCGTTCCACCGGCACTGAGGCCAAAGGCAATGTTTGACTCGACGGTCATGTGCGGGAAGAGGGCAAGGCTCTGAAACAGGTAACCCACACCCCTCTTTCTCGGCGAGACCCTGTCCACATTGACACCATCGATAAGGACGCTGCCGCTGTAATCCGCAACCCCGGCAATGACGTTGAGCAGGGTTGTTTTGCCGGCCCCTGTCGTTCCCACGACGACAAAGATCTCCCTGTCCATGATCTTAAGATTCACGTTCCGGCAGATGTGCCTGTCCATGTTCACGAGTTCGATATCAGGCATGGTTACTCCATTTGCCGATCATGCGTTTTTCCATGAACGCAAAGATCCTCTCGAAGAGCAGGCACATGATGGAAAGGACTATGAGACATACCATGACGATATCAACACGGACCAGGCTCTCGGCCTGCATGAGCAAGGCTCCAATGCCCGTCGGGATGGCGACCATCTCCGCCGCTATGAGGACCCGCCACGACATCCCGGCCTCCAGTCTGAGACCGGTGAAGATATTGGGAAGCGCGAGGGGTATGATGACCTTGAAGAGTATCCGCATATTCGAGGCACCGAGAGTCTCGGCGGCCCGTACATACCTTGCATCCACGTTTCTGATCCCCGTGGCCGTGTTGTATACCACCGGAAAAAAAGAGCATATGAATATGATGGTGATGGGCAACATTTCGTTTATCCCTATCCACAGCATCAGAAGGGGTAGCCATCCCAGGGCGGGAATGGGATACAGGAGGCTGATTATGGGATTGAGAGCCCCGTTGATCACGCGGCGCCAGCCCATGACAACCCCCACGAAGATGCCCGCTATGGAACCACTGCAAAGACCGATAACCACACGCACCAGGCTGCTTGTGAAGTTCTTTCCCAGGACGCCGTCTGCCGTAAGGTAGTAGAACTCTTTTAGCACCGCTGAAAAAGGAGGGAAAAAGAACTGTCCCGGAAAGAGATCGAAGCGACCAACGATCTCCCATGCTGCTATGAAGACGGCAACGGGCAGGGCCCCCCAGGCAGACTGGAGATGTCTGGATTCCTTGTTCACCTGGAGAACCTCAGATCAAGAATGTCGCTGGCTTTGAAGTCATTCCTTATGTTGCCATGCTTTTTGGCAAAATCTATGGATCTCTGAACCTCCGCCGGGTCAATGGTGAAAGAGTGTTCTATCCTCGTCATCGATCTCAGCACCGTCTCCGGAGTCACCTTCAGCTTTTGCGTGCCTTCGGGGGCATCGGACGGGGAATTCCTGCCGCCCGCCATCTGCAGTTGTTTGGACATAATGGATGCGGCTTCCCGGGGGTTCTTCTTTATCCACTCGATGGCCCTGCCGGTTATTGCTACGAGCTTTCTGACGACCTCGGGATGGTTTTTTATCAGATCTTCCCTGACTATCAGAACGCTGCCCTGCATATTTGGCCACACTTCCTGACTGGTGAGCAACATCTTGAAGCCGGCGTCTTCAGCCATTGCAGGCCAGTGCTCACAGTTGAAGAAGGCATCAAGCTTTCCCATTCGGATTGCCAGGATCTGTGTCGCCGGATTCATCCTCTGGATCTTGTTCAGGATCTTATCCCTGTCGAGGTTGTATTTTTCTATGGTCTTGTGGATGATCGCATCCGCGGGGCCGCCTGCCTTGTTGCACCCTATACGGATCCCCGGTTTTTCCAGGTCCGCAACGGTCTTGATTTTTGCCGGATCGACTGCCAGGCCGTATCCGTGCCTGTGTAATCCCGCAACCACCTTGATCGGCACCCTGGCGTTGGCATAGGCGGTGATAGCGGGTAGAAGACACATATACGCAGCCTGAATGTCACCGCGACCCAGGGCAGAGGCCAGGGCCATCCCGGTGACGTAACTGTAGGAAGTCGGTTTCAATCCCTCCTCTTCAAACCATCCTTTGCGCTGAGCTACATAGAAACTCGTGGCATGATCGGTGAACTCAACGGCGATGTTGATAGGAAACTCCTCTTTTGCGTAGGCGGCAGACCCTGCGAGGCATACCAATGTCAAAACAAGACAAAGGATCTTCAGGCGCTCCATGGTTTACATCCTCCCGTCAGTTGGATTGATACCGGTCATATTGTGCGCGATACGGGGCGTTATCTATACACCACAATAACGTTGATTATATACCATAGCGCGTAACAATGGGTCAAGTTCGTTACGATGGAAGTGTTCGTACTTTGGGCACACCCTTCACATCTTCACATTCTCTCTTCTGCCAGGCCTGAACGAGCAATGATGATTGTCGATGGTATCAGGCAGATGTTGTCCCTCTCCCCTCAGAATGTCAATAACGGCCGCGCCTCTTTTCGGATCTTCGGATTCAATGTCTAGACGATGTTCCTTTGGTCCTGCACGGATGCCGAATGTGAAGATGTGAAGGGTGTTATATATTCCCCATTTATCATCATTGCCAGGAAGCTGGGAGATAAAGTAAATTGATGGCCAGTTTTCATTGACCATTCTTCAGTACGATGGTAGGTTTTTTCTTTGATCCAATACACAAGAAGGAAAATGCCATGACATTCAGTGAGCGATTGCATTGCGGTTTGTTGGGTTTGCCGGACGTGGGGGAAGAGGTTCTTCTTGCGGGATGGGTGGATGCTCTAAGGGACCATGGGGAGGTCCTGTTCATCCATTTGCGCGACAGGAGCGGGATCGTGCAGGTGGTGTTCAGCCCCGGACCTTCGGGCGCCGAGGTTTGTACGGCGGCGGCGGGGCTTAAGGCCGAGTACTGCATCCGCGTGAAGGGTCGGGTGGTGAAACGGATAGAAGGGACCGAGAATCCGGGAATTGCCACGGGCGAGATAGAGGTGGCGGCAACGGAACTCACCGTTTTGAGCAAGGCGGGGACGCTTCCTTTTCCCATATCGGAGAAGTCCATGGTGGCCGGTGTTTCAGCGAAGCGCGACGAGAGCGTGTCCGAGGATCTCCGGCTTCAGTACAGGTATCTCGATCTTCGGCGGCCCACGATGCAGGACCATCTTGTTAAAAGGCACCGCGTGGCGAAAATTGTGCGCGATTACCTCGATGAACAGGGGTTCGTCGAGGTGGAAACACCCATGCTCACCAAGAGCACACCCGAGGGCGCGCGGGACTACCTGGTACCCAGCAGGCATTACCCGAAGAGCTTTTACGCTTTGCCCCAGTCGCCGCAGCTGTTCAAGCAGCTCCTGATGGTGAGCGGCATGGAGCGGTACTTCCAGATCGTGCGCTGCTTTCGCGATGAAGACTTGAGACCGAACAGACAGCCGGAATTTACCCAGCTCGACCTCGAGGCGTCTTTCATAGAGGAGGAGTATCTCTATTCGCTGTTCGAGGAAATGACGGTGCGCATGTTCAGGGTGGGAGGGGTCGAGCTTCCCCGCCCATACCCCAGGATGACGTGGCTCGATGCCATGAATTTAACGGGATCCGACAGGCCCGATCTGCGTTTCGGCATGACCTTCAAGGACGCGACGGATGTCTTCACAAATACGGGATACGGCATCTTCAAACAGATCCTCGGTCGGGGGGGCTGCATCAAGGGGATCAACGTCAAGGGTCAATCGGAACGGCTCAGCAAGAACATTCTCCAGAATGAGTACGCAAAAGAGATTGTCCCCGGCTTCGGCGCGAAGGGCATGACATGGATGCGGGTCGTGGACGGCGGCCTCGAATCGAACATCGTGCAGTTTTTCAGCGATGCCGAACGGCGCGGGATCCTGGAACGGTTCGCGGCAGAAAAGGGTGATGTCATACTCATGATCGCCGATCCTTCGTGGCCTCTTGTCTGTTCGGCCCTGGGGCAGCTGCGGCTGCACCTCGCTGAACGGCTGGGGCTTATCCCCCGGGACGTGTATTATCCCCTGTGGGTCACGGATTTCCCACTCTTTGAGGCCACGGAACACGGGGTCACGTCGAGCCATCACCCGTTTACCATGCCCGACCGCACGGATTTCGATCCCGAAAAGGTCGATGAGCTTTTGGCGCTGAAATCCCGCGCCTACGACCTCGTGATGAACGGGGAGGAGCTTGGCGGGGGGAGCATCCGTATCAACGACAGGGCCCTGCAGAACCGGATATTCAAGGCCCTGGGTCTCTCCGACGCCGAGGTGGAGGAAAAATTCGGGTTCTTTCTCAAGGCGCTTGAATACGGGGCGCCCCCCCATGGGGGCATTGCCCTCGGCATGGACCGCGTGGTCGCGATGATCCTGGGAACGCCTTCCATAAGGGAGGTCATTGCCTTTCCCAAGAACCGCAGCGCTTACTGCCCGCTGACCGACGCCCCGTCGACGGTTGCCTCCGCACAACTTGCGGAACTCGGCCTTCTTGACCTCGGCGGAGCCGGGCAGGCATTACCCGGGGGGCTCGAGCAGCAGGACCTCGTCGACAGGCTTGTCTGGGTTTCCCGGATAGCGATCGATGACGCGGAACGGGCCGATATAGCTGCGGCGGTGGCTGATGCGAAGAATGTGGCGGGTCTTGTCAGAAACAATTCGGGCGATGACGAGCCGATGACTTCGGTTGTTGTCGTTGAAAACCACACCCGGGAGGGAACAACTGCACGGGTGAGTGAATTTGCGCAGACAGGGGAGATATTCAAGAACGCCCCTGCTGAGAAGGGCGGCTTTTTCAAGGTAGCCGCCGTTCTCGAGTAAGGGGTGATATAATGTCCGGAATCTACACGTATAAAAACGTCTTAACCGATGCCCCCGCCGGCGCGGCATCCCCTCTTGCCGGCGTCAGGGTTGTAGTCCAGCCGAACATCTCAGTCCGGGGATGGCCATGCGACGCCGGTTCAAAGGCCCTCGAAGGGTTTGTCCCTCTTCAGGACGCAGAAGTGGTCACTCGTCTCAAGAGCGCCGGCGCACTCCTTGTCGGGAGTTCGCGGATGGCCGAATTGGGATTCGGCCTTACCGGGGAAACAAGTGTCCGGTCGCTCGGAGAAGGAGCGGATGTGGCCGCTATGACGGATACGATGGGCGAGGCGCGTGTTGCGTCCGCCACTGAAGGCTTCTTCGGTTTCAAGCCGAGCTTCGGTCTCGTCTCCCGGTTCGGCCTCATCGGGCTCGTCCCTTCCATGGAGTGCACGGGCGTCGCGGGGCGGGACCTGAACAGCATCATCGATATCATGACGACCATAGCGGGAAAGGACCCCAACGACCCTTCGATGCCCGACGAACCGCCCGTCGATTTCACCTCAACTCCACAGGGATTTGAAGGCCCGTTTCGGGCGGGCATCGTGAAAGAGTCCTTGGATCTCCTCAACGAAACGGAGGCGCACGCCTTCAAGGCAGGCCTCGCGCGGATGGAAGCGATAGGAGCGGCGATTGAGGAGGTTAGCCTTCCCGGGTACAGTCTCTTCCGGGCCGTCCACAACACGGTCGCTGCGGTGGAAGCATCGTCGAGCGCAGGCAAATATGACAGCGTCCGGTTCGGACATCGTTCGCCCCAGGGCAGGAATTGGAACGAGATGTACCTCGCATCCCGGGGAGAATCCTTCCGTCTGCCTGTCAAGGCGTTCCTATTCCAGGGCGCTTTCTTCCAATTCGAAGACTATGGCGCCTTTGAGGATGCCTGCCGGATACGGAACCGGCTGGTCCGGGAGACCACGGACGTTCTGGGCGCCGTCGATTTCCTGGTGTTCCCAACCCGTCGCATGGAGCACGACGCGTGGGCGGCAGGTTCGGTCAGGGCCGTCTATGAATCTTTCATGTTGACCCTGCCCGCAAACGTCACGGGCTCGCCTGCGGTCCAGGTACCGGGGTGCGCTGTACATGACGGGGTCGATATCGGTCTGCAGATCATGGGAAGGCGACGTGACGATGCCCGACTCCTCTCCGCGGCATCGGCAATCGCATCTTCTGTCTTAAGGGGGTAACGCGGCATGAAATACGAAGCGGTCATCGGTCTCGAGATACACGTCCAGCTGAACAGCGCCACCAAGCTTTTCTGTGATTGCCCGAACAGGCCGGGCGATGAGCCGAACAGGAACACGTGCCCCGTCTGCCTGTGGCTTCCGGGGAACCTGCCGCATTTAAGCCGGGAGGCCCTCGAAAAGGCCACCGTGGCGTGCCTCGCCCTTAACTGCACCATACAGCCCGTAAGCGCCTTCGACCAGAAGGTCTATTATTATCCGGACCTCCCCAAGGGGTTCCAGCTTTCCCAGCATCACCTACCCCTTTCCCGGAACGGCTGGGTTGATATCGCGGCCGAAAAGGGCGGGATGAAGAGGCTCAGGATACACCACATCCACATGGAGGAAGACGTCGCGAAACTGGTCCACGAAACAGAGGGAAAAACGCCGATAAGCCTGGTCGATTTCAACCGCGCCGGTACGCCGCTCATAGAGATCGTAAGTGAACCCGATATACGCAGTCCGTACGAGGCGATGGAGTACATCAAGGCATTGAGGACCCAACTCCGCTACACGGGCACCGCCGAGTGCAGCATGGAGCAGGGCACGATGCGCGTGGACGCCAATATCTCCATCCGCCCCGAAGGGACGAGTGAATTCAACACGAAGGTGGAGGTCAAGAACATGAACTCCATCCGCAACGTGGGCGATGCAATTGCCTACGAGATAACCCGGCAGACCGAATGCCTCGAAAAAGGGGAGGCGATCATACTTCACACCCGACTCTGGGATCCGGACAAGCGGGTGACCACCGCAATGCGGGGCAAGTTCGCGGGCCCCTGTGTGCCCGACCCGTCGGTCGCGAAGATACGCGTTACCGAAGACTGGTTAAAAAGGATGCAGGAGAGGCTCCCGGAAATGCCGGCCAAAAAAGCGGAGCGTTTTGTAACGGAATATGGCCTCACGCCGGACGAAGCCCTCGCCATGAGCCTCGACCGGGACATTTCGGAGTTTTTCGAGGATACGGCGAAGAGGGGTCTGTCCCCGCACAAGGTGACAAACTGGATCACGACCCACCTTGCCCCCATGCTGAAGGACCGGAACCAGACCATCGAGGAAACGGCCCTCACGGCGGAGCGTTTCGCCCGGCTTCTAGCCATGCTCGAAAAAGGTGTGATCAACGCCCATGGGGCCAGGGAGATCCTTCTCAAGCTCCTTGAATCGAACGAATCCCCTGAAGATCTCGTCGAAAAAGGTCAATTCCGCCAGGTTTCGGACACGTCAGAGCTGGAAGGGATCATCGACGGCATTATCGCGGATCATTCGGCTGACGTGGAAGACTTTCGGAAGGGAAATGAGAAAGTCGTAGGCTTCCTCATGGGCCTCGCCATGAAAGCATCAAAAGGAAAAGCAAACCCCAAACTCTTAAGAGAAATGCTGGTAAAGCGTCTCGGATGATCGCAAACCTCATGGGCGTCAAGTCTTGTTGAGGAGCAGCGGGGGGTGTCTCGGAGAAGAATGTCACCTGCCTGGCCTGGGGTTGTGACAGACCCCGGAAAGTTGTTCTTCCGCCTATGTTCTACCACAGTTTTCCGGCAACGGGGACCCTGGCACGCTCTTCAAGGCGGATCGCCTTTGTTTTACATACTGAACGGCAGACACCGCAGCCATAGCACCATCTTTGGTCAATGACGGCTTTCTTGTTTGAGGCACTGTAGCTGATGGCGCCGAACTGGCAGACTGACAGGCACGAGCGGCAGCCCGAACATGCTTGAGGGGCGATTTCCGCAACGTACTCGGCGCGAAACATAACAGGAAGGGCATGCGTTACCGTCGTGCGCATTGCGAGACAATCGGAGCGGTCACAGTTGCATATGGCGGCAATGAAGGGTGTTTGGAAGGTCCAGACGCTGTGACAGAGGCCCTCCCGTTCATGTTCGCGGAAGGCAGCCATGGCTTCATCCCTGGTCAGCAGCTCATTTTCAGCGGCATCGGGTCCATTGATGAAACTGTTGTCGACACCGCGCATGATCTCGGCAAGTCCTCCGCCGTTAGGTCCCAGACTCACGGCGTAACAGTAACGTTTCTCTTTTCCGAGAGTGACCCGCCGACAAATGCAGGAGATGCGTACGATGGAATTGACGAAGCCAAAGATCTTTTCGATATCTTCAATGGGCACCACCTGGCCAAAGTGGTTCTTCTTCATCCTCCCGGTCACAATGCGGCCTACGACACTCCTGATCAGCCGCGGTGCCTTGCCTAACATCTCAAGACGCTTGTTCGCCCGTACAAGCCCGTCCGTGTCGGAGACGAACTCCTCGATGAACCTGCGCCGACGGATATCGCTCAGGAGATCATCGGAATAGTTTCTCGCCTGCAGATACCACTTCTCTCCCTCGCCATGTTTCACACAAAATTCGCACATTCCCGCACCACTCAAAACAGGTTATGCAATAACCCCTGCCGGGGTGTGATCCGGCGCCGCGAATCACAGCAACATAATTATTAGTTGAAATGAAGGTTTTGTCAATTGACCGGAGGGGGGAGGTTGAATTGTGCCTGAGTGCCCGCGCTATCACTTCGGCCCACGCCTGTCCTATTTTTATCGTTGTCATTTGGTCGTTATTACGGGAGAATGAAAAAGAGAGGGTTGTCCCTTTTTTGTACTGAACACCATACTTATTGCAGTTTATGATGGGAGCAGGCGGGCATGTTCACGATATTGAAAAAGTATGAAAAGATAATGATCCAAGCCCTCATGGTGATGATGGCGGTCGTGCTGGGCTTGGCCACCATCGACCTGGGCTGGCTCATCATCAAAGACATCATCAAGCCACCATATTTTCTCCTGAGCGTCGATCAGCTTCTCGAGATATTCGGGCTCTTCATGCTCGTCCTGATAGGGATAGAGCTCTTGGAAAGCATTATGAAGACTTACATCACGCAGGATCAACCTCATTATGAGGTCGTTCTTTCCGTCGCGATCATAGCCATTGCCCGTAAGGTCATCATTCTCGATGTGAAGGAGACCGATAGCCTGAGCCTCGTCGGGATTGCAGCTATCGTTGTCGCGTTGACTGTCGGGTATTACCTCATGAAGAAATCTCAAGTTCGTGAAAAGCCAGAGTGATCATTACCGACGCGACAGGTAATGATCGATTGCAGCAACAGTGTTGACCTTCGAATAAGGCCTTGTTTATAATTCCTTCATCGCGTGATATTGTACGAACTGGCGTCGGGACACCTGTGTCCGGAGTTCCAGTTCCGGACGCGGTACAAGTTTCAAGATAGATTGCGAGTTCAGGAAGCGCCGTCAGCAAAGGGGTCGATCACAGGAGGGCTTGATGCGGTTTTTGATGTCTCTTATTACTTTATTCTTCGTTTCTCTCATAGTAACGGGATCGATGCAGCCATGTGTCGCGGCTGGAATAAAGATAGAGCCGTGTTATGCAAAGAATATGACGAAGCGGTATGCTATGCCGCCGGAGACGGAGATCATCGATCTCTTCGGACACAGCTTTCAGATGAAAGACTCCTGTGTCCCCTTGCGCGTCAAAGTGACATGGCAGGAACACTTTCAGAACATGAGCGACAATTTCTATGAGTTCAAGTATCAACAGTCCTACCTGGGTGAGTTGTGGTACAAGACAGACAAGAAAATACTCGCCCTTCACGGGTCGGCGCAGGTGTTCAAAGGCGAAGATGTTCTGAGGTTGATGAGAGGCTTTGGAAGAAGCTGCCAGAATCCCCAGGGTGGAACGTGTACAAAATGGATCGATTATGCATTCCATGACCTGTCCGCGAAGAAGCTTATGGGAGCGAATTCTGGAACGATCCAGTTCCATACTCCCCATGTCAGCGAAGATCCCTTCTTCGTCACCGGCGCCAAACTTGTTTTCGGGCAGGGAACGAAGGAATGGAATATCGGCCCCCTCATATTGAACAACGAATTGCTGGCGTCGATGGATTATGACCGCATCATCGAAGCCATGCAAAAAAAGGAAAAGTTCAGGACAAAAGTTGTCTACAATGGAGATAATGATAGAGATGAGGAGCAGAGTCATAAGCACGGGGATATAGAGATCGAACTCGATTTCTTTCCCGCCTGCGACATGAAACTGAATGTGGTGAGTCCTGAATTCAACCGGAAATATCTTTTTGATTCGGAGACGGGGAGTGTTCGAATAGAGGCCCGCGTGAACGATGATTTCCCCGAAAAGTACGCCAGGGATCTGGTGTGGTCCGCTCCGGAAAAGACCGGTTCCTCGGTCCGGTTCATACCGGAAGACAGAAAAGGGCGCCAGATCACGATAATCTACGAGGGGCTCCCTGAGTACAACAAGGACCTCGGCAATACGGTGATAACGGTGGAAGGCGACGCCGGCTCGATCTGCGGAAAGCTCACAGCCCGGCAGAACGTCCAGCTTTTCTTTGAAAGAGATAAACCAAGCAGCTTCGACCCCGCCCAGCCCAATTGGTTCTATTACTGGATGCAAACCGCGGCGGGGCACGGACAAAAGGTCGGAAAAGATGTCTTTTATCGAGGGAACGGGGAAGGCTGCGAGCCGGAAAGAAGAATTCAAGGTTACTATGATATACGAATGGATGACGATGGTAGATTTCATGGCGACTCTTACGTGAACATATGCAACCTCATCACCAATTTGAACAAGGACCTCATATACACATATATCATTGGTTCCTCCAAACCGGCTTCCGGAATTGATACCTTTGCAATTATCGTTCTGCACGAGCTTTCCCACAGAAAGCACTATATCGAGTGGTGGAATCCAAGAGGGGGACGGCCAGTGGGAGGGAGGTATACCAATGAAAGCGGTCAGGTGATCTATGTTGACAAGGATACGGACCAGATTCCCGATGAACTGGAAGCCGCTCTTGGTTATGACAAGAGCAAATACTCAACCTTTCCGCCGTGGATCCCTATCATGTATGATGAGCACCATCTGACCTACAAAACGGCCGAGGAGTGGGCGGTCGGTTCGGCCGATCATGAGGACTGGGCCTATCCCGGGAAACAGTGGCCGAAGAGCGACTGACCTGCTTGCGGGCTTTGGCCTCGGCCTTCGCCGCGCTTCTCACAGACTGGCTCCTGAGTTTGAGCTGATCGAAGGCCGTATCGGCCCCGCATGTGGCACGGCCGAGATGGTGGAATCAGACCTCAGAGGCGGGTGACCTTTTCACAATTTGACTGAAGGGGGGCTGTTTGGTATAACATCCTGATACAGCAGGTTACTACACCATGGGAGGATATGATGAATCGTAAAGTGTTTTTAGGTCTCTTTGTTGTGCTTCTTGGAGTGCTCCATGTCGTTTTGTGTTCCACTGCCATAGCTGCGCCCTACGTGCAGGCTCCCTACGTGCAGGCGCCCTACGTGCAGGCTCCCTACGTCCAGGCGCCCTACGTGCAGGCTCCCTACTCAGGCAACAGGTGTAACCCGGGGTACGGCTTCACCATGTTCAACGGCCGGAATTCGTGCATCAAGTGCAACCCCGGATACAACTTCACGCGATTCCAGGGTCAGGACAAGTGCGTGAAGTGTAACCCCGGATACAGCTACACAAAATTCCAGGGGCAGGACAAGTGCATCAAGTGCAACCCCGGATACAGCTATACGAGCTTCCAGGGTCAGGAAAAGTGCGTGAAGTGCAACCCCGGATACAACTACACACGGTATCAGGGTCAGGACAAGTGCGTGAAATAGTCCAGCCGAACGCTTTTAAGAAGATAAGGAACTCTTGAAGAACACGGTGGGCAGGACCGGCCTGCCCACCCCTGCTAGCCAAACATTCGCACGACCGAGCATTGATACTGATCGATCAGGACCATCATTTCGTTCCCAGTTTTTGAACTTCGTCCTTTGCTATATCGACAATGAAATCTTGCGCCCTGTCTCCGAAGGAAATGACCTTGTTGTATACCGAAACGGCCTTTTGGCTGTTTCCGGTTGCGGCAAGGGCTTTTGCGTACCCCAGCATAAATGCGGCCAGTTTGGGATCGTCCAGAGTCTCGGGGTGTTGGACGAAGATCTCTTCGTATAGAAGGAGAGCCTTCTTCATATTGCCTGTTTCTTCATAGGCATTAAGCAGCCGCTGTTTTGCGTTGGGTATGTAAGGTGAATCAGGATATCGTTGGATAAGGTGTTCCATAAGCTCCACGATCTTCGGGTAGTCGGGTTTGTCTCCTGAAAAAAGATAGAGGTTCGAAAGGCGCCAGAGGGATATCTGCGCTTTTGCCGTGTCGGGGCATTCCTTTATCACGCGGCCGTAGAGGGCTATGAAGGTATTTAGATCGTACGTATCTGTCTTGACCATGATGGTGAAAAGCTCCTTCGCCAGTTCTTCCTGTTCCGGCAATGTAAGCTTCGTTCCTTGAGCCGGAGCCGGCCCCGGGGGCCCATCCGCGTAGGAAAGCGCGCAGAGAGACAGGAACAAGGAAAAGAGAATGGCTGCGATACGGAACCCTTTCGCGATCATTTTCATAATACATACCCTCACAAGGTCGCCTCGCGCTCCAGACCGGGAGGCAGTTATAACCGCGGAAAAACAGCGCCGGCAACGTATGTTCTCGTGGTTCAATAGAACCATCCTTGAATTATCGTTATCATATCGTGAACGCTTTGCGCAAGACCCTTCATTTCAAAACCGGTGTATCGGTGACGAGCTTACCGGGTGGTTCGAAGCTACTCGTCTATTCTGCCGGAAGACCGGCATTTCCTCCTTAGCAGTCCTTTAAGCAGGCTCCCTGATTGAGAAACCGGCTTCAGAGGTGGTACAATAGACGAAGCAGACCACAAATATCGAAGGATGACGGCGGATATGGTACGGAGATGCGCGGAATGCCGTCGGAGACGTCCGTCGAAAGAGGATGAACCGGCATCGCGTACGCAATAATAGAACGGGACGGTATTATGCGAAAGCAGAGAGGGTGCGCCCTCACCATAGATCTCCTGGATGCTTATCAAGATGCCGCTCTGGCAAACGCACGGGAACTGCTTGAAGAGGCTCGGCTGCTATTGTCGGAAAAGCATTATGCGAGGGCCTATTTTCTGGCTATGGCCTGTATCGAGGAAACCGGAAAAGCCTATTCCGCATTTGACGCCAAGGGCAGAAATCTCGATGATAACGCTGTTTGCATGAAGGTCAGAGATAAGTTCGAAGACCGCTCCAGCAAACTGGTATCCGCTTTCAGGGCCTGGTCGACATCTACCGATTCGTCCCAGGAAATGCTGAGGATCGGCGTTGGCCTTGTCAGCGACATAAAGGACGGGCGGGAAAGATCCATGTATATCGATGTGGCCGAGGATGAGACGCGCCTGTCGGTTCCTCGCGACGTGGTTCGTCCCGACGCCGCCACGGACTGCGTCAAATTGGCGGCGCTCTGTCTGCGTCACACGGAATCTTACGTCAACAAGAACGTTCCGCCCCGAAGAACCTTTTATGAGGATAGATTGCTGAACATAGGGACCAACGCCCTCAAATCAATGGTGGGTAAGACCGATTTCTGGGAGTATTACGTTGATCAATGCAACAAGGGCGAAACGGATCTGTACAAGGCGATGGTAACATACCATGATGATTACCATGAAAAGAAGAGAGAGTTTGGGGACGGGTAGGGGAGATTCCCGGCAATTCAAGAGACACTCGGGCCTCTCACGCGTGATCGAGGGACAACCTGGTACTCCAGGAAGCGTCCCCTGACCGTCCCCACATATCTTATAGGTCCCGCTCGGATGTTCTCCTGCTGTACGGGGCCATCTTATTCTCCGGAGGCATTCTTCTCCATGATCTCTCTCAGTTTGCCCCAATGAGGCGCAAACAATTCACCCGGCATTTCCTTTAACGCCGGAGATATTCTGGGTCTGAACTCCATGGCCGAGATGATATCCTTTTCGACATCGAGACCGGGCGCGACCTCGATCAGCGTCAAGCCGTCCGCCTCCAGAGAGAAGACAGCCCGCTCGGTAACATAGAGGATGGGCTTGCCGACCTTGCGGGCGTATGTGCCGCTGAAGGTGATCTGTTCCACCCGATTGACGAATTTCTTCTTTTTGCCCTCCTGGAGGATAACGAGTTTACCGTCCCGCACGGTGCTCTTGGCCCCGACGGTCATGGTGCCTATAAAGACGATCCTATTCGCGCTGGTTGCGATATTGATGAACCCGCCCGGCCCGACCACCCGCGGGCCGAACTTGCTGACATTGATATTCCCTTCGGCATCGACTTCGGCCAAACCCAGAATGCCTGTGGCGAGGCCCCCGCCGTCGTAAAAGTCGAACATGAAGGAATGATCGGCGGTGCATTCCGCGTTCCAGGTTGCCGGAAAATCGGAGCCGCTTGTCGGGATCCCTCCGAAGTTGCCCACCTCGGTGGTGAGGGTCACCATTTCGAGGGCCCCTTCCTCGACAGCCACGTTGGCCACGCCCTCGGGCATGCCGATGCCGAGGTTGAGGGTGGAATCAGGCAGCATCTCCATGGCCGCACGGCGAAGGATCACCTTGCGCTCGTCAAGAGGCAGCGGGGGGATCGCGGCAAGGGGCGCGACCGTCTCGCCGCAGAGGGCCGGCTCATAAGAGGTGGCCGCTGTCTGAAGATGGTTCTCCAGCTGTGCAACGACGATATGGTCGACAAGCACCCCGGGCACCTTCACTCTCCTGCAATTGAGAGTTCCGGCCTTGGCGATGTATTTTACCTGAGCGATCACGATACCGCCGTTGTTCTTGGCGGCGGTGGCCAGAGACATTGCTTCGAGGTTAAGTGCCTCGTGAGTCATTGTCATATTGCCTTTTTCATCCGCGGTGGTGCCCCGGATGATGGCCACATCGATGGGAAAGGGTTTGTAATAGAGATACTCTTCCCCCTCGAACTCGATGAGCTTCACCAGTTCCTCTTTGGTGATCTCCGATATGCGACCTCCCTGCAGGCGGGGGTCCACATACGTCCCGAGGCCGATCTTGGAGATCACGCCCACTTTCCTGCCGGCCATCTGCCGCCACAGCTGGGTCATGACTCCCTGGGGCAACAGGTGGGTTTCGATCTTGTTCTCTGTGACGAGTCTTCCCAGGCGGGGAGCCTGGCCGATATGACCCGCTATTACCCTTTTCACCAGGCCCTCGTGGCCGAAGTGGTTCATCCCTTTGGTATCTCCAAGGGGATAATCACCGCAGCCGGTGCTGTGGGTGACGGTAAGATCCCGGGGAGATCCCGTTTCGAGGAAGCGCTTCTCGATAGCCATAGCCACTTCCTCAGCAAAACCGAGCAGGCTTGACGAGGTCCAGGCTATCGTCACCCCGTCCTTGATCAACTCAGCCGCACGTTGGGCGCTAATAATTTTAGATTTCATCTGTGTCTCCTTCCACGGCTCCATTGCCAGTGAGATTGTTTAGTCTTGAAATGCGTTTCGGATACTTAGCAAAGAAACTTGGGGGCTTGCTTCATCCTTGACTCTTTCCATCGATGACTAAAATGCAATTGATTGTAACACGTTCATGTGCTGGCGGCAACAGAAAGAAGGACGGGGTGTTGTTTTTATGGGCCTCTGCTGGGTATTATATAAACCTGCCAGGGCACTCGATGTGTCCGTGAATTGGGAGATGCGAAAGGCCGTGATTTTGAAAAGAGGGAGTGAGATTATGGCGGATAACACATCGAAAGCGTCAGATGTAACAAAGGGCTTTCACCCGGACGGTTACCGTATAGACAAGACCGCCTCGCCGCTGGATTTCTACACAAAATGGGAGATCACGCCGGAAGGCAAATGGACAAACCCGAAGGCGGTGTGCTTCGATTCAATGCCGCAGGAAGGTTGGTATAAAGAGGAGCGTTGAGATCGAGGCGAAGGAAAAGGACCGATCGAAACGTCGATGAACTCATCACCGTTTTCGATGGTGCTGAGGACACAGGTCTGATGACCCGGGAACAAAATTGCGACACACCCTGGTTCGTGTCTCGTAGATCGCACAGGAAGCGGTTGAGCCGTTCCATTTGAGGTAGACGCAAGTCATCCGGCAGGTTCTTATGTCTGAGCCGAACCTGTTCGTGAATCCGTCCCGTGACCAGGTTACGCCGTTGGCGCGCACGTGGGCAAGAATATCGGTGTGTCCCTGCCTTTCCCATCGTTCGATGTCCTCACGAGTGACATAGGCGGCCACGTCAACGTGGCAGCAATTACCGCACCGACGGCAGGCAATATCTCCGCTGTTTTCACTGTTCATTATGGGCTAGGGCAGGCTTCCCTTGCTTTGCCGGACATGAGTATCTCCCAGGCCGTCAGGATGTCTTCGTTTTTCGCAACACGGGTTTGTATCCGCAAGACCGCTCTTGTTCCTGTTGATTCGGGCGAGAGTTGTATCGTGCCCATGAGGGTCTTTCCCTCTCCCCCGGTATGATTGGTGTGCACATCGCAGAAGATTTGCCCGTTCTTTTCAGGCGGCCTGCAGTTCAGGGTGCCGATATTCGCGAAGTCGCAATACCTGAAGCCTTGCCGGAGATTCTCGTATGTCCTGGCGACAGGCAGGCTTGTCGTGACATGCTTTGTTAGGAAGCTGACATGTTTTTGCTGTCGAGGCGGGGTGGAGCATCCGGCCAGCATGGCGATCAGGATCAGCAACAGCGGTAGTAACTTCACAGTTCCTCCATTCGTATAATTGGCTCATTTCAATTCTGCCCTTATCGGCCCTGTTTTGCAAGGCACAATATGCGTGGACAATATGCGTAGACAAAAGCCACCGACACCGGCGGGGGGGGAATAGCCGCCCCTTTCCTCGCCTGGTAGTTTTTCTATTGCACAGGACCCCGAATTTGATTAAAAATAGGGGATGGCGCGGAAGACGGAACACATGCGTCCACATAGCTCAACAGGAGCAAGCGAGGCGGAAGATGGGTAAGGCCGATAACAGCACATATCATTTTGAGGGAGAAGTTTTGCTCGTGTATCTGATGAACGCCTCCGAGGGTTTCACGGGGGGCATTGCGATCAAGAAGCCGAGGATCCGGGAGCTGTTTGGTCGGAGCTTCATTGTTGGCGAGGTGCCTGCCGACATCAATGATTGGGCTTCGGGGTTGAAGACGGCCGTTGCCGTCGACCAGATAGTCCATTTCCTGGAATTCCCCGACGAAAAGGAATATTTCCAGAGGATCTCCTCGATAAGCTGTTCGGGTGGACTCGTATCCTGACAGGAGGTGGCGCGGGGAGTCTGCACCATGGAGAAAGGCAGGTTTGCCGGTCTTCCATCCGGGCCGGAGAGGGACAATGCCACACCGCCCTGACGCGTCTTGCCGGTATCCCCATCCGGTTTCGAGAGATCAATCAAGGCATTGAAATTCGAAGGACCCGGTTGATAGGAAGCGGCTGCTCTCTCCCGGATATTTTTGCTTGACCGCTCTCTCGCTCTCGGATAAGATATCGAAACTATAAGCCAATTCAAAGGTGGACATGAAACAGAAGTCCTTTGATCATGACGAAGAGATCCTGACCCAGATCAACGCGCGGATCAGAAGGGGTGTTGTCGACCCCAACGAAGCGGTGCTGGACGTCAACAAGATCGTCAAGACTGCAAGCGACGCGGTCATAGAGGTCAACAAGGAACTCGGCAGTGGTTTCCCGGACAAAGTGTACGAGAACGCCCTGATGCTGGAACTGAGGAAACAGGGCTTAAGGGGCAGGAACCACGTGCCGGTGAAGGTGAAGTACAAAGGCGTCGATGTGGGCGAGTACTTTGCCGATGTCATTGTCGAAGACCAGGTCGTTATCGATATCATGACCGTGGAGAAGATACAGAAACAGCACGAAGTGGACGTGATCGGCATTCTCAAGGCAACCAATTACAAGATCGGGCTTATCGTGAACTTCGTCAACCAGAAGGCGGAGATACGCAGAATAGTCGTATAGATGATACTGCCGGTCCTTGGGTTATCCCGGCACACCTCCCGGAAATGACGCGCAGTGTTCGCTGTCAGTACCCGGACCGGGCCAGAAAGATTTCGAAGGCGTGTAGAAGGCCTCCAAACCTCGTGCGGGCGATGCAGAACCCCGAAGCAACCCCGATGGTGTTTGCCGCGATATCCGTGTAGTCGAACATCCGGTAGCCGCCGAGGCCCTGAAGGACCTCGAGAAGTATACCCAGCATAACAAGCGCCGACGCGATGAGAAACGGGACGGGCCGTTCATGGTATATCTGGCCGAACCAGAGCATCATGAAGGTATAGACGGAGAAATGCAGGACCTTGTCGAAGCCGGGGAAATGCAGGACATCGGTGGGCGACTCGGGTGCCAGGGACATGCAGACGACGGCGATGACGTAAACCAGGCCGAGACTGGTCCAATACATTGAAAACCTGAGTCTACCCGGATTTTTCACACGTAATTTCCGGAGACGTGAACAGGTTCCATCGCAAATATCATATCCATCCGGCAAGCCCCTGAACGAGGCGGCACAAAATTACCATGATATCATTCTAGCAGACGAGGGGACGGAAAATGAAGAGAATTGTACCGGCTGCACACACCTTGTGTTCCTCCACCTTGAGCGTCATTCGACCTACCGGTTGATTGACCGTCAAAGGTGTTTTTTGATATATATACATCGACGTGACAAACCACATCATGGGAGGCCACAATGAGACGCATGTCAGTTTTCGGTGCTTTTGCTGTTCTTTTTGCAGTAGCCTATGTCGTATTATGCTCCACCACGGTGTGCGCCGTATCAGTCCAGACGCCCAGCGCCCAGACTCCGAGCGCACAGACGCCCAGCGCCCAGACTCCAAGCGCCCAGACTCCAAGCGCGCAAACACCCGGTTCCGGCGGCAGGTGCAACCCCGGCTATGGTCTCAGGAGCTATAACGGCAGGAACGCCTGCGTCAGGTGCAACCCGGGCTACAACTACACGAAGTACAACAATAAGGATGCCTGCGTGCGGTGCAACCCCGGCTACAACTACACGAGATACAACGGCAGGGACGCCTGCGTCAGGTGCAACCCGGGCTACAACTACACGAAGTACAACAATAAGGATGCCTGCGTGCGGTGCAACCCGGGTTACAACTACACGAGATACAACGGCAGGGATGCCTGCGTTCGGTGCAACCCCGGTTATAGCTACACACGCTATAATGGCAGGGACGCGTGCGTGAGGTAGTTTCTCAGAGGATATTATCAAGCCAGGAAAAGATTGCGGCCCGACCCGGAATGTCACGGGATCGGGCCGCAACTGTGTATCGCGATCAGCGATTGCCCCTTAATATGCCGTCATCATTCGAGATGTTTCTGTAACTGCCGGCATTGGGTAAAGATGTCCAGTGCGACGTGTTTCTCTTCGTTATGCAGTAGCAGCTGAGCGTGCTGCCTTCCATCCGGCAGCAAAAACAGGACCTCTTGTAAGAGCCGACATTGGGAATACGGATGCCGGTGCATTCGATCTTCCCGTTGCAGTTCTCGATATCACCGCCGCCGTTGCGGCACTGCATGCAGTTGTTGAATTGTGCACCGGTCCAGCTGCCGTTTATCTTTTTGCAGGTCGCCGTCAACCTGTCCGAACCAGGGGTATAATTTATGTTTCTGCACGTCCGCTTGTATGTGCCATCGGGCGCCGACGGCCCCGCTGACACGTAAGCCGCTCCCAGGAGAGAGGCGGCAACAAAGCAAAATACGACCACCCAGACCTTCCACGGGCCAAAAAGTCTTCTCTGTGTTCCGTACATGCGCTTTACCTCCTCTTGCGGTCCTTCGTGCCGGTCGTTATTGACCTTTCAGTTTTCCATTATCGTTCCAGATGTCTGAATAGTTGCTGGCATTACTCAAGGTGGTCCATTTCGACGTGCCTTTCTTTGGCTTGCAGTAGCAGCCGAGCGTGGATCCCACCATTTTGCAGCAGAAGCAGGATCTCTGATAGGACCCTACGTTGGGGAGGTTGACGCCGGTGCATTCGAGTGTTCCATCGCAGTTCGAAATATCACCGCCCTGATTGATGCAGCCGTTGCAGTTGTGGTACTGCGTCGTGATCCACTTGCCGTTCATCTTCTTGCAGCTCGCGCTGGTTATCCTGTCCGCACTGGCGTTGTAGTTGATGTTCTTGCACGTCTTCTTGTAGCTGCCGTTGGGCGCCTCCGCGAAGACATAATTCGCTCCAAGCGCTGAAACAGCAACAAAGCAAATGACAATGATCGAGATCTTGAACACATTGCAAAACATCCCCCTTGTTCTTCGCATAAACATCCCTCCGTTCTTTTTTATAAATCTTCGTACGTGAACACGGAGCGTGTCAAGTTTTTTGCCCTCCGTGGATCTCTCAGGGTCCGCGGTTTTGCTCTTGTCATCCGGCCTGTGTTGTCGGAAAATAGGTAAGTTCCTATGACGCAGATCACGGAGGCGAGATATGAAGAGACGAAACGCAGCGGTGCTGGCCGGAGTGGCGGCAATAGTGCTGTTGATGACTTCGGCGGCCCTGTCGGCGGATACGGTTTCCGGCAACCTGACGAACCTGTTCTATGAGAAATGGGCCGGCTATCAGGTCCGGTACCCTTCGGGCTGGGTTATCGACAGGCCCGACAAGGTCACCGTGCTTTTCGCGGGCCCCAAGGGTACCGACGATTACTATACGACGGTGACCGTGCAGAACGTTGCCTCGGCGAAGTACGGAGGCACCCACCAGAACGTCGGCTCCCTGGTCTCCGACCTCAAGGAGCAGTTCAGAAAGAGCGACCCGAATACACGGTTCTTCAGCGAAAAGACCTTCGCCTTCACGTCGGAGGATGCGACGCCCGTGAACGCGATCACCTTCAGCGTCACGTACGCGCTGCAGGGAGAGAAATTCCAGCAATGGGCCGTGATCATCCCCCGCGCCTCTGATCTCGTGTATCATGTCTTCTTCTACACGTCGCCCGTCAAACTGTACGAGAGGAACGCGAGAACCGCCTACGACATGCTGCAGACCCTTCGCCTGGTCAAACAGGGGAAGTAGAAGGCCGTTGAAGCGAATCAAGCCGCCCGGGCAACTCGAGCCACCTTTTCGTTTTCTCTTGCATCCGGGTGGTGATTCGGAGAGAATGAAGCTACAACGTTCATCCAGGGTGGAGAGAAAAAAGGAGGGATCTGAATGAAAAGATTTGTCTTGTTCGCGATGTGCGCGGCTCTGTCCGGTCTATGGGCCTGCCAGACCCTCGGGCCCGTTGGGTCACCTGGCCCGAGTGCTCCGCCGCCGCCGGCTTATACCTGCGAGAAGAAGGACATTGTGCCCGTGAGAGCCAGGACACAGTACAGCGATGACTACGGGACGATGATGACCAGCGACGCCGCGGCGTTGAGCACCCCGGCGAGGAACTACCGTTGGGGCATAAAGAACTCAAAGACCCTGTCCATGGCCTACTTTACCTTTTACGTCAGGCCCGAGGGCAGGTACAGGTATTTCAAGACATCCATATATATAGACAGGGGCGTGAAGGCCCCCATGACATTCCTTGTAAGGAACAACGACAGGAAGGGGGATGTCCTGAAAAGCGTGACGGTCTACCCGGGCCAAACGGTGGATGTTGATGTCGAGATCAGGGGGGCCAGGAGACTGAACGTGTGGTCGGAACTCAGGATAAATCACGACAAGGCCGACAAGATCATCTTCGGCGAACCCGAGTTCTATAACTGCAGATAACTTTGTTCGATATAGCTGCATCTTTCAGGAATCTCTCTTAAGGTTTCGGAAGCTGCGTATCTTTGCGGGAAGGACGTACCGGTCCGCCGGGGCGTCTTCTCTCCCCGTCGTCCCGGTCACCCAGCTGTGCGAACGCGGTCTCGCAGCGGCAGGGCACAGACGGAAGACCCGGGGTCCTGCAGGATGAGCAGCTTCCGAAACCTGTTTATGCAGTGACCGGTACGCCGCGATAATACGATACAGGATCGGTACATGAGGAGTGCTTCGGCATGAAGAGGGAGTTTGAAGAAGAATCCGCCATATTCGCCAGCATAGCCAAATGGTTCCTCCTTGCTACGTTGACCGGTACGGTCATCGGTCTCGTGTCGGCGGGTTTCCTGAAGGCCCTGAACTTCAGCATTCGGCTGATGGAAGGGCACCATCACTACTTCCTCCTGCTCCCCGCGGGTCTTCTCATCAGTGTCTTCATCAGGAAGATGACGGGTGATGAGACGAAAGGCCTGGGTGCGGAGATCGAGGCGGTGCATAAGAAATCCGGCAAGATCAAGCCCCGTGCCGTCTTCCTGAAACTTGTCGCGACGATAGTGACGGTGGCGACGGGAGGATCGGCGGGAAAGGAAGGGCCCTGCGCGGAGATAGGGGCCGGCATCTCATCGATCCTGTCCGATGTTCTGAGGCTCAGCAAGTATGACAGGAAGAAGCTCGTCATATGCGGGATAAGCGCCGGTCTGGCGGCTGTTTTCGGTACCCCGATCTCGGGGGCCGTTTACGGGATAGAGGTCCTGGCTGTCGGAAGCATACTCTATGATGTCCTCATGCCCGCCTTCGTTGCCGGGGTCACCGCCTACCATGTGTCGTCCGCCCTGGGGATCCAGTACTTCTCGTATAAGATCACGGTCGTGCCGGTGTTTGCCGAGGCATTCGTGCTGAAGGTCGTAGCGGCGGGACTTTTCTTTGGACTTTGTTCTTTCCTGTTGATCTATTCCTTGCGCATAGGGAAGAGCATTGTTGACAGGATAAAGCTGAGCGAGCCGTTCGTGGCGGTGATAGGAGGCGCTGTCCTTGCGGCTCTCGCATTCGCCGTATCTCCCCAATATCTCGGTCTTGGCCTCACGACGACGGAGAATGTGCTCAGAGGGGGAGATATCATCTGGTACGCCTTCCTGCTGAAGATGATCTTTACAAGTGTGACATTCAACAGTGGCGGGTGCGGGGGCATAGTGACCCCCGTATTCTTCATCGGCGCGGCGGCGGGATCGCTGTTTGCGAAGATCTTCGGACTGGATCCGGCGACATTCGCCGCGCTTGGCGCGCTTTCGGTCATGGCGGGGGCGACAAATACCCCCATAGCCGCGAGCATCATGGCGCTGGAGCTTTTCGGAACAGCCATAGCGCCCTATGCGACGATCGCGTGCGCGATGAGCTTTCTGATGACCGGGCACCGCAGTGTCTACCCATATCAGTTGCTGGGCGTGCAGAAATCGCACCTGCTCAAGGTGGACCTTGGAACTGAGATGGAGAATGTCCACGTTGAGGTCGACGAGAAGGTCGAAGATCTCGCTTCCCGTTTACTGGCCCGCCTCAAAGACTTCCGGAAGGTGTTCTCCCCGGACAAAGAGAAATGATGATACCGGCGAGCCGGCGAGTCTGGGCAAGTCCGGTGAAGACTGCTACAATTATATAAGGTGGAACGCAGGTAGGGACATCACGGGACCGATCCCTTCAAGGAGGTTTCTTGCCATGAAAACACGCACGTTTTTGCTTGTGGTCATCATTGCGGCGGTCGCCGCTTTCGTCGTTCTCAACTGGAACTCGTTCCTTGCGCCGACAACCCTTTCTCTGGGAGTGACCGTTGTTCAGGCGCCGCTGGGGTTGGTCATGCTTGGGCTTCTAGTTTTCCTCGCAGCGTTGTTCCTCATATTCGTGGTCTACCTGCAGACCTCGTTTCTCATCGAAGCCCGGCGAAACGCGAAGGAACTGCAGGCAAAACGGGAGCTTGCGGATAAGGCCGAGGCCTCGCGCCTGACTGAATTGCGCGGGTACCTGGAAGCGGAATTGAAGAGACAGACGGACCTTGACACCGAGTCGAGGGCCGCGGTGCTGACGAGGCTGGACCAGCTCGATCACGATCTGCGTTCCGCCGTGGAACAGACGGGGAACGTTCTTTCCGCGTACCTCGATGAACTGGAGGACCGCCTGGAAAGACACGGCCTGGCATCGCGGCAGGACAGCTCCGAATAGTCTGCCCCGGCGTTATCCGGCACCTGCGTTCTCTTCACGCCTTCTTGACAGGGGCGCTATTTGTGCTATTAACACCGTATGACCGGAAGCATCGAAGGTTAGAGGGAGGTCACCGTGGGAGACAATATAGACAGGGTGTACGTTGTCAGCGAGCTCGTCGGTACGAGCACGGTATCCTGGGAAGACGCAGCCCGAAAGGTCGTGGAGACCGCTTCGAAGACGGTCAAGGACCTTCGCATCGGCGAGGTGTTGAAACAGGATGTGACGGTTGAAAACGGGAAGGTGGTGAGCTACCGGGTGAGGCTCAAGGTGTCCTTCAAGTTCCACCGGGAGATCGCCTGGTACGAGGAAATACGTGCCGGCTGTTGTTAGCCGGGGAATGGCTTCCGTAGAGTATTCCTGTGCGGGCGAAAGACCTTGCGGGTCTATTATTCTTGAAATGACAGCAGGCCTGTAGGACAATTGGGAGAAGAACAGATCGCTTCCCGACGTTCCGAAGACACGGCCCATGACCAGGATATCTCTCAAAAGATGCCTTTTCGCCCTCTTCGCAGGCTTCTTGATGCTCTGTGGTCTCGCCTGCAGCGAGACGCCTGCCGATCATGAAAAAGCGGATGATGCTGTCACCATCGTTTTCAAGCACGGAAAGATACAGGGCGATGCGGAGCATTTCAGGCAGCTTCTCCTCAGGTTCGAAAAAGAGAACCCGGGCATACATGTGACGGGCCAGGCTCTTCCCTCCTCGACGGACGAGCAGCATCAGTTCTACGTCATCAACCTCGACGCGGGTTCCGCCGATTTCGACGTGCTCAGCATGGACGTCATATGGGTACCGGAGTTCGCGCGGGCCGGGTGGCTGCGCGACCTGAGCGCCCTTCTTCCCGAGGCCGAGCGGCGTGATATCTTCCCCGGCCCCCTGAAGGCGGTGACCAGCAACGGGAGGATATACGCGATCCCGTGGTACATAGACGCGGGACTGCTCTACTACAGGAAGGACCTGCTCGACGGTGTGGGGGCAAAACCCCCGGCTACCTGGGGAGAGCTTGTCAGGCTCGCCGGCGAGATGACGAAGGGCTCGGAAGACATTTACGGATTTATCTGGCAGGGCAAGCAGTACGAGGGACTTGTCTGCAATGTTCTCGAATACCTGTGGAGCCATGGGGGCGACGTGCTCGAGGATGGGAAGGTCGTTCTCAACAGCCCCGGGAATATCGCGGCGCTCACCCTGATGAGAGACCTCATCGCAAAGCACCGGATCTCGCCTCCGCTCGTCACCACTCTAGTGGAAGAGTCTTCACGGCACATTTTTGGAAACGGCAGGGCGGTCTTCATGAGGAACTGGCCGTACGCGTGGAACATCTTTCAAAGGAATGGGTCCCCTGTGAAGGGGAGGATCGGCGTCGCCCCGCTGCCGGCGGCGCCCGGCCAACCATCCGCTTCCACCCTGGGCGGCTGGCAGATAGGAGTGAACAGGAACTCGAGACACCCTCAGGCGGCAGAACGTTTTGTCCGTTTCATCACCTCCCGGGAATCACAGAAGACCATGGCCCTGACGATAGGCTATAAGCCGACGCGCAGGTCGCTTTACCGCGACCCGGATCTGATAAGGCAGCAACCCTTCATCACCGGCCTTCACGACATCTTCATGAACGCACGGCCCCGGCCGGTATCGCCCTATTACATGATGATGACCCAGATCCTCCAGCCGGAGTTCAGCGCCGTTATCTCCGGCATCAAGACGCCTGCCGAGGCCCTGGCGTCCGCGGACAGGCAGATACGACATGTTCTCGGAGTTGAACGATGAGGCGTGTGGAGACCGGCACCTGGTTCGTCATGCCCGCCATTCTCCTCCTGGCGGCGGTCACCATCTTTCCCATCATGGATGTCGTTTATCTCAGCCTTCACCGGAAGCTTCTCATCTTTGGCATATCAGAATTCACGGGGTTGCAGAACTACCGGTTCCTCCTGCAGGACGAGCGTTTCTGGAGGGCCCTCAGTAACACAATCTACTTCACCGGGCTTTCCGTTGTGCTGGAGGTCGTCCTGGGGCTTGCCCTTGCCCTTCTGATGAACAGGGCTTTCAGGGGAAAAGGTTTGGTGAGGGCGCTGGTGCTGGTACCCTGGGCCATTCCCACCGTTGTCTCGGCAAAGATGTGGGAATGGATATATAACGGTGATTTCGGGGTCCTGAATTATCTTCTCGGGACAAAGGTGAACTGGCTCGGGGACCCCTTCTGGGCTCTCCATGCCGCGATCATCATGGACGTGTGGAAGACGACGCCTTTCGCGGCGATACTTCTTCTCGCCGGATTGCAGCTCATCCCCGCCGATCTTTACAGCGCGGCCCGCGTTGACGGGGCCGGCCCGGTCCGCCTGTTCCGGTACGTCACTCTCCCGCTTCTCAAACCGGTGATCCTGATAGTCCTCATCTTCCGCTCCCTCGATGCCTTCCGGGTCTTTGACGCCGTGTACGTGCTCACGGGCGGAGGTCCCGCCAACACGACGGAGACCCTTTCGGTCTATGCCTACAAGGTGCTCTTCCAGACCCTCCAGATCGGTTACGGCTCGGCCCTGGCCGTCACGGTCTTCGTCTGCGTGGGCCTCATCGCGACGGGTTACATTCTGCTCATGGGCAGGAAGGCGGGACTTCGATGAGAAAAGGCATGCTCTATCTCGCGGCACTTGTCGTTGTTTCTTACTCAGTTGCACCGCTGGTATGGCAATTCCTGACGAGCCTGAAGATGGATTACGAACTGACGCGGATACCACCGCTTCTTCCCGAAGCGCCCAGCCTGGCCCATTACATCGCCATATTCAAAGGGAGGATGTTCCTCAGGATCATCGCGAACAGCGCGCTCGTGGCATCGTGCACCACCATTCTGGCCCTTGCCGTCGGTTCCCTGTGCTCCTTCGGGCTCGCCAAGCTTGAGATCCGGTATAAGGCCCTTATTCTCGGTTTTGTCCTCTCCATATCCATGTTCCCGCCCATAGCCACCGTAAGCCCCCTGTACCTGGTGATCAGGGCCATGAGCCTTCGGGATACATGGCTGGCCCTTGTCATTACTTACACCACGTTTTCCCTTCCCCTTTCGATCTGGATCCTGACGAGCTTCTTCAGGGAGCTTCCCGATGAGATATATCGCGCCTCCAGGGTGGACGGGTGCACGGTCTTTCAATCCTTCGTCAGGATCGTTCTGCCCCTCGCGGCGCCGGGATTCTTCGCAACTGCCATCCTGGTGTTCATCTTTTCATGGAACGAGTTTCTCTACGCGCTGACCTTCACGTCGACGGAGGCCTCCCGAACCATCCCTGTCGCGATCGCGCTCTTTCCCGGTCTCTACGAGATCCCATGGGGGGAAATAGCCGCCGCGTCCGTCATAGTGACCGCCCCTCTGGTTGTGCTCGTTCTCGTCTTCCAGAGGAGGATCATCGAAGGGCTCACGGGAGGGGCTGTTAAAGGGTAAGGCCATGGCAGCGATACGGCTTGAAAATGTGCAGAAAATGTTCGGGAACGTAACAGTCATAAGGGGCATGGACCTTTCCATCCACGACGGGGAGTTCTTCACCTTCGTGGGACCGAGCGGATGCGGGAAGTCGACGATATTGAACGTGCTTGCGGGGCTCGAGAGTGTCAGCAGCGGCGCGGTCTATTTCGACGACGTTCCGGTGACGGACCTTTCCCCGCGGGAGCGCGACGTGGCCATGGTCTTTCAGAGCTACGCGCTCTATCCACACATGACCGTCTACGACAACATGGCGTTCCCCCTCCGGATGCGGAAATACGAACGGTCCCGGATAGAAGCGGAGGTAACGCGGGCCGCGTCGATGCTGGGTCTCGCGGAGCTTCTTGAACGAAAACCCCGGGAGCTTTCGGGTGGACAGAGGCAGCGCGTCGCCCTGGGGAGAGCCCTCGTCAGGTCGCCGAAGGTCTTCCTGATGGATGAGCCCCTCTCCAATCTCGATGCCCGCCTGAGGCTGGAAACCAGGGGAGAGCTGAAGAGACTGCACAAGCAGCTGGGAACGACGACCGTCTACGTCACGCATGACCAGGCCGAGGCGCTCAGTCTCTCAGACAGGATTGCGGTGCTGGACCGCGGCGACATCCGCCAGGTTGGGACGCCCCGGGAGGTGTATTCGGACCCGGCCAACACCTTCGTGGCCGGGTTCATGGGCAGCCCTTCGATGAACTTCATCGCCGCTGTTGTGAGACGGAGGGAGCCGCTCACGGTCGAGTGCAACGGCCTCATCCTGTCTCCCGCGGTGAAAAGGACGCCGGAAGAGGAACATGTCCTGATCGGCGTGAGGCCGGAGGACATCTCCATATCGAAAAGGGTGAATGGTGAGGGGATAGCGGTCAGTGTCCTGCTCGTCGAGCCCGCCGGTCCCTTTCACTGGGCGGATGTGGCATGGGGCCCGGCGGTCCTGAGGGGTATGGCCGAGGCGCAGGAGGAGCTTGCGCCAGGCGACTGGGCACACATGGCCTTTCATCCCGATGAGGCCCTTATCTTCGAGGCGGCATCGGGTCTGAGGGTCTGAGGCGGGGATGCCGGTTCTCACCAGGCCCTGTGTCCGGGACATATTTCCGATAATATCTTGCAAATTATTTGACATTACAGGAGAATTGAAAAGGCGTCGGCTGAAAGAGAAGCCAGCCGGGCAAATGGATCGAAGGATTTGAGACCTCAGGGAGGTTGATCGTGCCGCAGATTCCACCGCTCTACCTTGAGATACTGCAGAAGCTGGCCATTTCGATCATCATCGCCTGCCTCGCCGTTGTCGTCAGCCGCGTTGCCGCGAGACTGCTGAGAAAACGCGTTAAAGACGGCTCTGAAATGCAGACATTGGGTGTGCTCGTCCGCAAGATCACCTACATTACGGCCGTCGTGATCATTCTCGTGGTTGTCTTTGAGCTGGGCAGCAACTTCGGCACCGTTCTGGGTATCCTGGGGGCCGGCGTGGCCTTTGCCTCACAGGAGGTGATAGGCTCCTTCGCTGGCTACCTGAACATAATCACCGGGAGCATATTCAGGATCGGCGACAGGATACGGATAGGCAATGTCGTCGGTGACGTTCTCGACATCAGCCTGTTGCGAACGACCGTCATGGAGATAGGCGAATGGGTGAAAGCTGACCAGTACACGGGCAGGATAGTGAGCCTCGCCAACCGGGTGGTCTTCTCCGACCCTGTCTTCAACTACACCCAGTATTCGCGATACCTCTGGGACGAGATAATGGTCCCCGTCACCTATGATACGAACTGGCCCCGTGCCGTTGAGATCATACTCGCGAAGGGGCAGGAGCTGACGCTGGGGTTCCATGCCGAAGCGAGAGCGGAATTCGAGGAGATGGCAAAAAAGTATCCCTCACTCCCCGCCGTTCCTGTCGAGCCAGCCGTCTACATTGCCATGACGGACAACTGGGTCGAGCTGACATTGCGCTACATCGTTGAAGCGAGGGAGCGCAGATCGATAAAAGGACAGATCCACAGAGAACTCCTCACGTCCTTTGGCGAAGAGACGGAGATCACCGTGGCCTCTATGACGGTTGATATCGTTAAGTTCCCACCGTTGAGATCGAACGATCCCGCCCCGAAGGCCCCGGTCCCTTGAGACGGATCGGAGCCTCGCGGGTTATCCATGCACCAGTGTCTATGCAAGGTCTTCATCGGTTGGGGTCCCGGAGCGTTCCTTTGCGGCCCCAGTTCCTGTCGTAGATACGGTCCTCCTTGATGTAGCCCTGAAGGTTCCGATTTTTGTCATAGATCTTCTTTGTCGTTCCTCCGTCGTCCCGGATATAGCCCTTGATGTTCCAGTTCCTGTCGTATATCTTGGTCGTTTCCCCTGCGGATCCCGCAGCGGTGGACCCACCAAGGATCACCGACGCTATCAGGCACGCCCTCCACAGCCTGCCGCGAGCCGACTTCATGTTGTTCACCTCCCAACCACGGAAAGTCCTTTCCGTCGTCAAGCGACGTCTATGAGGACAGCCACGAGGAATACCCGGCAGTGAGCGCAAAGACTGAGCACGCCCCTGCCCGGCACAAAGAATACGCCCACGGCTTCCTCCTTCCCGCACCAGTCACACGCAACGCCCTCACCACCATCACATCTCCCCGCATCGATCATGACCATCACCCCTCTTGCTTATAATTTAATGATGTGGTGTGACAGCAGTGTGTCAGAAGGGAGAGGACCAAGAGAAGGGCGCTGCGAGGCGTGTATTATTTCTACCCGTGCTTCTCCACGGCGTTCTTGAGCTCGTCCAGGAAGGCGTCGCGCAGTTCTTTCGGGGTGACGACCTCGACGTGGGGGATCCATTGGTGGATCCACTTGCCGATCCCCAGGAAGCCGTTCACCCTGAAGGTCATTTCGATACGGCCGTCGGGGAGTTCGAGGTGCCGCTGGCTTGGGTGCCAGGTTTTTCTCAGGATGAGGGGCCTGTAGGTTTCATCGAATCTGAGGACCACGTCGACGGGATCGCCGTCGATGAAGGCGCCGAAGCCTCCGGACACCTCCTCTTCCGGGGCGAGGTCAGGGGGAACAAAATGCCTGTCCAGCACGGTCAGGGATTGGATGCGGTCGAGTGCAAAGGTCCTTGCCGCCTTGTCCGCGTGGTAATAGCCCCTGAAGTACCAGATGCCGTTCGAGAAGAAAAGGTAGTAAGGATCGACCTCGCTCCGGGTGGCTTTTCTGGCGTAAAAGCCCTTGTAGGCCATCTCGATCCTCTGGTGGTTGATGATCGCCCGGTGGATGGGCGTGATGTAATGCTCCGTACCGGGCGAGACTGTATCCGGCGAGAGGACGATATGGTTGAGGTCCAGCTTGTGCGCGACGGCGAGTTTCTCCTCGATGCTTCCCAGGCTCTTCTCCATCGCGGGGCCGAAGTTGCCGAGCATCTTCCGGGCGAGGGAAAAGGCCAGGGTCTCCTCGATGGAGAGGTTCGGCTTCTTCAGGGTGTATCCGCCGGTGAAGGCGTAGGTCCTTCTCTCGCGGTCATACTCGATGGGGAAGTTCGCTGTTTGCAGAGTGGTGATGTACCTGTGCACGGTTCGCTTGCTCACTTCCAGCTCTTCCATGAGTGAATCGGCCGTGACCCGTTTCCCGCTGTCTATCCTGTTCAGGATGATCAATAGTGAATCGAATTTGTACGACATGCATGCCCCCTTTCGCCATCCCCATCTTATAATAGCCGAGTGACAGCGGAATGTCACTATCTGAGACCATGTTTTTATTCCTAACCCCGGGCTTCGGCAAGTAAATGCTTGTATTTTTTATTGTTGTGTCGGTATATTAATACAATGAGAGACATCAACGTTATACAAAAACTGTGTCTCCTCTGTCTCATGATGACGGTCCTCTCCCCGTGCCTCGTCATGGGAGAAGGTTCTTCGATAGGGAAAGCCAGGACAGGAAAAGGCGATATCGTTGTCGTGCGAGCCGGCCAGAAGATTCTCCTCAAGGTCGGCGACCGGCTTTACCAGAAGGATACCATACGGACGGGGAAGGACAGCGCCGTCGGGATCATTTTCGAGGACAATACGGTCCTGTCGCTGGGGCCGAACAGCGAAATGGTCATCGACGAATACATCTTCGCCCCCGAAAAGGGAATGCTGTCCATGGTTGCCCGTATCCTGAAAGGCACCGCCTCGTATCTGTCAGGCATCATAGGCAGGCAGTCACCGGAGTCGGTAAAGTTCCACACTCCCGATGCCACGATCGGTATCCGTGGAACACAGTTCCTGGTCAAGGCGGAGGGCGGATAAGGGGTGAGCTTCCGAACCGCAGCCCGGTGAACCCTGGCGATGTGCCGTCCTATCTGGCGGGGGAACGTGAACAAGCTCGTTATCTTCCTTGCAGTCTTGAGTGTTTTCGCGCTTCTGGTGGGTTGCGCTGCCAGAAGTACGGTCGTGTTGATCCCTGATCCCGATGGCAATGTGGGACAGGTGATCGTGGCGAACGAGCAGGGACAGCAGGTTCTTAACGAGGCGAATCAGTCGGTGATCGTGGCGGGCAGGAATGCAGCGCCCGGCGCGGTGAAGACCATGACGACCGACGAGATCCGCTCCGTTTTTTCCGATGCTCTGGCAGCCCGGCCGCTGCCGCCGGCGCGGTTCATCCTCTATTTCCTGATGGATTCAGACGAGCTGACCCGTGAATCGAAGGCAGTCGTACCCGAGGTCCTCGCGACCATCCGGAAGAGGAGTTCTGTCGACATAGTCATATCGGGACACACGGACACGGTCGGCACAAATGATTACAATTACAGGCTCGGTCTTGACCGGACAAAAGCCATCTACGACATCCTGGTGGCGAAAGGTGTGGCCGCTTCAAGCATCACCGCCACCTCGCATGGTGAAGGAAACCCTCTCATCAAGACGGGCGACAACATTCCGGAACCGAGGAACCGGAGAGTAGAGATAGCGGTAAAGTAGCTTCTGATATCGCACGGCGAAGTCATTGATGAAAATGAGATCGGGTAAACGTCCAGCAGACGATTTCAGGATGCCCATGTCGGGCGGCGGGTCGGGGAGCCGGCGCATCCTTGCCTGGGGATTTCTGTTCACCCTGCTCTTCGCCGCCATCTACGCGTTTATGCCCAACCTGTTCCGGCAGGTCGATCTCATGAATTACGACCTGCTTCTCAGGCATTTCCCCGACAATCACGAAAGCGGCAGGGTGGTGATTGTCGATCTTGACGAGAGGACGCTCAAGCGATACGGTCAATGGCCCTGGCCGCGGTACCGGTTGGCCGATCTGCTCGACAGGATAGCTGCCGCGGAGCCAGCGGTCGTAGCTCTCGACATGGTCTTTGCCGAACCTGACAGGACGTCCGCGAGAAGGGTGCTTGACGATCTCAGCGCCTTCCACGGACGTGAAGTGGCCATTGGCCGTCTCCCTGTGGACCTGAGCGATAACGACGGCGTCCTGGCGGAAACACTGACACGGGGACCTTTTGTCCTGGGCAATCAGTTCCATTTCGGCAACTCCGGGAACAGCTCGGAACAATGCGTTCTGCATCCGCTGAAAGCATCCTTTCTGCGCAGCGGTGGGAGGCAGGAGGAGAACCGGGGGATACCCGAGGGTGCCGGTCTCCTGTGCAGTCTGCCCATGTTCTCGGAAAAAGCCGCCGCGACAGGTTTTCTGAATTTCAGTCCCGACGGCGACGGTGTGGCAAGGCGCCTGCAGCTGCTCATCCGGTACAGGGGAAAAGTCTACCCCAGCCTGGCCCTGGCGACGGTCCTGAAACTGAAAGGGACAGACAGCATCCTTCTTAAAGAGGATGGGAAGAGCCTGCAGTCACTGCGTTTCGGGACAACGTCTGTAGCCGTCGACGATCGCGGCCAATTGCTCGTCAGGTTCCGGGGCCCGAAGCGGACCCACGCCTACGTGTCGGCGGCGGATGTCATGGACGGCGGCGTTCCATCGGGGAAACTGCGGGGAAAGGTTGTGCTCGTCGGCACCTCAGCCGCGGGCATGGCCGAGTGGCTGGCGACGCCTTTCGGCCCCACCTTTCCCGGAATAGAGACCCACGCCGCCGTGGTCGACAATCTGCTGACGGGCGATCTCGTTGCCGAGCCCGGTTGGTCGAGAGGTCTCGTCCTCCTTCTCGTCATCATTCCGGGCGCGGCACTGAGCCTGCTCTTCCGCTTCAGGGGTACCGCCTTCTGCCTTGTCGCCACGGCGCTCTTCCTTGCCGCCCTGTGGTTGACAATGCAGCAGGTCTTCTTTCACGCCGGCCTGTTCGTGGGAACGACATTCCCCATGGCGTCCATCGTCTGCGGCTGCGCGGTCCTTGCCGCGCTCAAGCACCGCGAGGAGCAGAGACGCGCGGAAGACTCCCTGAGGGAGAGCGAGGCGCGTTTTCGCACCCTCTTTGCCATGGCCCCCATTTCCCTGGCAAACATAGCCCGGGACGGAAGGGTTCTGGAGGTGAACAACAGCCTCACGCGGGTAATGGGGTACACCGCGGATGACCTCCCCACCGTGGAGCGCGTGTGGGACCTTTGTATGTCCGACCCCAGCATCAGGGACGGGTTTGCGGCACAATGGCGCGCGGCGCTCGCCGACTCGACGGCAAGGGATCCGGCCACGGAGTCCTTGGAGTGCCCGGTGCTGTGCAAGGATGGGACGTCGCGCACCATGGTCATCGCGACGGAATCGGTGAGAGGCGGCGTCATCGTGGCTTTTTTTGACATCACCGAGCGCAAGAGGGCCGAGGAAGATCGTCAGAGGCTGGAACGCCAGTTGCTTCAGGCCCGGAAGATGGACGCCATCGGACAGCTGGCGGGTGGAGTCGCCCACGATTTCAACAACATGCTCAATGTGATCATCGGGAACGCAGAAATGGCGCTCGGCAAAGCGGCTCCCGGCGAGGCCCTCCGCGAGGAGCTTCAGGATATCCTTACCGCGGGGAGACGGTCCGCGGACCTGACGCGCCAGTTGCTGGCGTTTGCCCGCAAGCAGATCGTCAGCCCCAGGGTTCTCAACCTCAATGACGCGGTGGCTGGAATGCTCAGAATGCTCCGCCGGCTCATAGGCGAGAACATCAATCTGGCGTGGCGGCCGGAGCAGGGACTGTGGCTTGTCAGAATGGACCCCTCCCAGGTGGACCAGCTCCTTGCCAATCTGACGGTGAACGCCCGCGATGCCATGAACAAGACGGGAAAGATCATTATCGAGACGTCTAACGCGATCTGTGATGAACTGTTTCAGGCGGCCCACCCCGAGTCCGCTCCCGGTGAGTACGTCCTGCTCACAGTGACTGACGACGGCTGCGGCATGGACAAGGAAACGCTGGCCAACATCTTCGAACCCTTCTTCACCACCAAGGAAGAGGGTATGGGGACGGGCCTCGGTCTGTCGACGGTGTACGGGATTGTCAGGCAGAACGGCGGTTTCATCGATGTATACAGCGAACCGGGCCGGGGCACGACATTCAGGATCTATCTGCCCCGCTACGGGGCCGATGTCCGGGAATCCGTGGATGACAGGGCGATAACGAAGATGCAGGGGGGCAGCGAGACGGTCCTGGTGGTGGAGGACGAGCAGTCGGTATTGAACCTCACCAGGGCGATGCTCGAGAAACTGGGCTACAGGGTTCTCGCGGTTAAAGGAGCCGTCCATGCGCTCCGCCTGGCCAGAGAGTATGACGGCGACATAGACCTCCTGCTGACCGACGTGGTGATGCCGGGGATGAACGGCAGAGATCTCGCGGAACAGATCATCGGCATAAGACCGGACCTTAAGTGCCTGTACATGTCCGGATATGCGGTGGATGTGATCGCCCACAAGGGGATCCTGGAGGAAGGTGTCCATTTCATTGCGAAGCCGTTTTCCCTGTATGATCTCGCCGGCAGGGTCCGGACGGTGCTGGAGCCGCGGGAACAATAGGCCGCAGAGGCACGCACCGGGAGAATGGATGAAGGAGAATGAATGATGGACGGACTTTTGCCGGGTTACAAGAAATGTTTTTTCTGCGGTCCTGCCACCGGTGGGCTCGGCCTGGAGTTGCACTATACCGATGACGGGGCGATATGCGAGTTCACGGCCGGTGACAGGTTCCAGGGGTACGACGGGATGCTTCACGGCGGCATCGTGACGGGAATACTCGACGAGGTCATGTGGTGGACCGTTTTTACCCGGACAAAGCGAATGTACGCTACCTCCAGGATCGAAGTTGAATTCAAGAGACCCGTTGAATGCGGCAAGACGTACCGCGCATCGGGAAGCCTTCTTCGGAACACAGGCCGGATATACTACCTCTCGGGCGTCATCGAAGACGAACGCGGCAAAATATGCGCTCGCGGCACCGCCTCTTTCCGGGAGTTCCGATTCACCCTGGAAGAGCTCGCCAGGCACCTCGACTTCAGGGGAGTCTCTCCTGAGATACGGGCTCTTTTCGAGCCGCCTGCCTCCTGAGGCACACCCCCTGCCGTGCCGGGGCCATCAGTACCACGGACGGTACCAGGGGTACGGGGAATAATAGGGCGGGGGAACGTAATAATACACCTTCGGTTCCTTCGGCCACAGGTAGATCTCAGTCACCTGGAAGAAGGGAAAGGTATACTCCATTTCCCCGAGCTTTCCCGGGCGTGTTTCCATAAATGTTCCCGCAAGGGTGACCTGTCTGCCCGGACTGTAAATGACGGGATCCAGAACACCTTCACGATAGAGAGCCAGGAACCTCCGTGAAGGGGTAGGCTCGCTTCCGAGGTTCCCGTACTGATTGACGGGCACGTAGACCGCCTCGAGAAGGGAGCCTTCCCTCGTGACTGTTGTGGAGGCTATGATACCGCCGAACACGAAAAGCTGCCCGAGATGCCCTGAAGGGTTGGCGACGAGTTCGGCAAGGTCCGGATTCCTCTTTCCCCGGTCCATGAAGGACCGCTGCAGCACAGGGGTCACGCAGGAGCAGAGGATCAAGCCGGCCAGCAACATGGCACACCATCCTGCCTTTCCCATGTTCACCTCCGTTTCCTATAGATGTAGAGTAAGCCAGATACTTTGCTTGCGCAATCCCCTTGACATCGGGTATCGCATCGCGTGGTATAATGGAGCCCGGCGAAGAGATGAAAGAGGCAGGTCTGGAAAATGCGGAACATGTTCTCGTGGACCTTGCGAAGGGCCGCGGGATCCATCTCCTTGAGGCGTCAACACCGGTCCCCGGCTTGAAGGTCAACATCTATTTCGTGGAGAGACCCGTGCCGACGCTGATCGATGCTCCCATGAAAGGCGCTTTGTGCCTCGCCGGGTTGAACGGACAGCTTCAACCCCTCGGTTACTCCCTCGATGACATCGAGGTCATCATTGTCACACATCCTCATATCGACCATTTCGGTGCGGCTGCGGACATTGCGGAGATGTCCGGGGCGCAGGTATGGGCCACGGAGAATACCGCCCGGTGGCTCGAGAATTACGACGATGAATGCCTCGAGGAGGAACGATTCCAGAAGACCTTCCTTGATCGTGCCGGCGTGCCCGCGGATCTTGTTGCCCATGTCGGGCGGTATTTCCAGTACCTGAAGAAGTTCGCCTGCCCCGTCAGGGTGTCCCGTCTCCTGGAGGTCGGGGAGGTTGTCGAGCTTGCCTCGGGCCGCTTCAGGCTGGAGCACGTGCCCGGCCACACGCCGTGGTGCGTCATGATGGTCGACGACAGGGAGAAGATAGCCTTCACGGGAGATTTCCTGCTGAAGGACATATCGTCGAACCCTCTGGCCCAGAGACCGTCGAAGCTCCCCGCCGGGTACCGGAGTCTCGAGGCCTATGCGTCATCGCTGAGGCGCGTGGCCGCGATGGGTCTCGCACTCGCCCTGCCGGGGCACGGAGAGATGATGAGGAACCCCCGGAAGAGGGTAGCGGCCTTGCTGGGTTTCATGAACGCGAGAACAGGACAGGTCGCGGACATTTTCGGAACGAGGCCCGATCTCACGATATACGAGATCGTCGAAGAGGTATTCCCCGGGCTTCCGCGGGATGAGATCTTTCTGGCCGTCTCGGAGGTCTTTGCCCATCTCGATCTTCTCGAAGGGAATGGTATCGTTTTGCGCACCGATGAGGGTATTCCTTCCCGCTACACCCTGTGTCGCTAGAAGACACCGGGGCGCGGCGTCACCGGCGTGCCAGGGCCGGAGCGTCCTCAATCAGTCGCAACGTGAGGGGTCAGTCATTGAAGAGCCGTTTCCGGCCTCTGATTGACACTTTTGTATCTCTGAGATAGTATTGCTGATATGCAGATGCGTGCCGCACACCTGTGATCATCACAAGGAGCCCACATGGAAGACCCCTCCGAAACGTATCGGCAGATGATGATGCACCCCTGGATATGTTTCACAGGGGCGGAGTAAAAGGGGGAATAAGGATGAAAGGTCCATTCTCAAAGATCGTGCTTGTCGCAGTCTGCCTTTGCCTGCTGTGTACTTTCGCGGGCGCGACGACGTCGGACACCTTCAGGTGCCCCAACGGCGCCATCATCTCCGTCAATGACAGGCTCTCGACGGTCACGCTCAGGTGCGACACCCCAACCTCCGTCTCACGGAGGTCCGTGACCAGAGGACTTGCCTCAGGGTACTATGACGTGGTCGAGATAGAGGAGTGGACGTATGATCTGGGCCCGTCCCTCTTCGTATATTACCTTACGTTTGAGAATGGGGTTCTCGTGCGCATCGAAAGCGGAGGTTACGGGAAGTAGTCTATTTCGCTTCCGGGAGCATGGTTCCGTGCGGTTCGTTTGTGATGGGACCGCGAGAACGGGGAAAGGTGCGCCGGAGGGGTGCCACATAAACCTTGACATGCGCGGTACGGTGCGGGATGATTTTGTTGTTTCAACTGGTTCGTCAGCGGTTGCACATACAGAATCGGATCCTGGTGGTGGTGATGATCAAAGGAACGACTAAGATACTGGGGGTTGTCGGCTACCCCATTGTCCATTCACTCTCTCCCGTGATGCACAACGCTGCGATAGAGCATCTTGGAGCCGACTATGTCTATGTCCCCTTTTCGGTCAAGCCCGAGGACCTGGCCGTTGCCCTTCGCGGGTTTGAGGCCATCGATGTGCAGGGGTTCAGCGTTACCATTCCCCACAAGCAGGCCATTATGCCGCTCCTGACGGAGATCACCGCCGAGGCGAAGCTGTCGGGTGCGGTGAACGCCGTTTCCCGGACAGAGAGCGGCTGGAAGGGGACCAATTACGATTCCTTCGGGTTTATGGCCCCTCTGAAGGAGATGAAGGAAAACTGGAAGAGCATCGCCCCCGTTATCCTGGGGAACGGAGGAGCGGCGAGGTCGGTCCTCGTTGGCTGCCAGTCACTGGGCTGCCCCGAGGTCCACGTCTTCGGACGGAACCCCCAAAAGCTGGCCGATTTTGCAGATAGCTGGAAGAACACGCCCGTTCACGATGTCCTCAGGGTCCATGCCTGGGATGAACTGGGAGGTATGATATCCGGGACGCGACTTGTCGTCAACGCCACTCCGATGGGCATGTATCCCAGAGGGGACCAACTCCCCGTGACTGAGGACGTGATAGGGGGTATCCAGCCGGGGACCGTGGTCTATGACCTGATCTATTCACCCCGGCCCACTTTGTTCCTGAGCAAGGCCCGCGAGAGGGGAGCGGTCATCGTTGACGGCCTGGAGATGCTGGTCCAGCAGGGGGCGAAGGCCCTGGCGATATGGCTGGGCCGGGATGTTCCCGTGGAAATCATGCGGGACGCCTGTCTGAAACAATCAAAACCTGCCGGCCCGGGAAGCGGGACCTGACACGAAGGTCCTGAGAGCGGCTCGCGACAGGGACACGGATCTCGCTTCGGTTGCTCTTTTCTTCCGACCTGCCGTGCAAGCGACAAACCCATAAGTCTGCCTTGTGTTTGTTACGAACCACCTCGTGGTATCATATCGGCCGATTGTTCCGTGGCGAAGACTTTGTCCCAAACATAGCATTGACGGGCCTTTGAGGGCGGTGACCGTGGAGGCCCATCGTTGACAGTCGACTCCGGTCTGCTATATTTCATGTTAAGCGGAGACTGTGCCCTGCGGTGCTTGCCGCGGGTCTCTTGTCGATTCAACAGCCCGGTTCCGGGGAAGGGGGAAGACAACTATGGGACTCATCGACAAGGTCAAGCTCAAGGTCTATCCGGTGGTATCCCGGTACATCAGCCATGCAACTCTCGTCGAAGGAAGGCTCGGAAACGGGGGTGAGACATTCCGCTGCCTTTTCGTGGAGAACACGGACCTCATGGGGTATATGCTCCCTCGGATGTACGATGACCGCCCTGCTGTTCTGAGGAAGTGGCGCATCTGGACGCCCTCTTTACCGAGGGTTCTGAGAGATCACTCCAACTCGATCGACATGTGCGTTGCCGTGCTTCCTCTGAGCTATGAGCCGAAGTTTGAAAAGTCGGCACAATTCAGGAGCCAGATGCTCATTTGCTCTTTCATGGATATGTCGGGCGGTTGGACTGAGATCAAGAAACGGTTTCAGCACAACAAGAGACAGTTCTCCAACAGAATGGACAAAAGGCCAACATTCTCTTGCCGGGTCTCGAAGGACCAGAAAGACTTCGAGCTCTTCTACAATGAGATGTACGCGCCCCACATTCAAAAAAGGTTTGAGGACCTTGCGGATATTGACTCCTACAGTCACATGAAGGACTCCTTCGACAAGGGTTTTCTCCTGGTCATCGAGGAAGGGGACACATGTGTCGCGGGTGTGCTCTGCGAAGTACAGAACGACACCCTGTTGGCCAGAAGGACGGGAATCCTGCACGGAGACGAGGAATACATCAGAAGAGGCGCCGCGTCTGCCGAGTACTATTTCATGCTCAAATTTGCCCTGGAGCATGACCTCTCGAGGGTAGACCTGCTCAGAAGCAGGCCTTTCTTCAACGACGGTGTTTACAGCACCAAACGAAAATGGGGCGCTACGGTCTATCCCGACCGGGAATCCCGGTCCTGGGTTTTTTTCCTCATTCCCGAGTATTCCAGAAAGGTGGCAAGCTTTTTCCAGATCAATCCTGTGATCGTTTGCAGGGATGACAAGATGTACGGGTTGGTCGGCTGGAACAATGAAGATGCTCCGTCCGAGAAAGATGCAAAGGAATTCAGTCAAAAATACTATTCTCCCGGTCTCGATGGCTTGATGCTTATCCGGCCTCATTGTGAAGAACCTGTGCAGATCCCGTTCAGATGAATCCCTGGAGGGGTTGCGGGAATCGTTTGGGACAAGGACTGTCTTTGCGTGTGAGACCGCCGGAATACTGTCTTTGCCGCAGGGAGGGCTGTTGACAAGTATCCGGGTGGCGCCATGTTTTTATTATGGGGGCCGGCGAGTTGGGTAAGCGTCGCCGGTATGATTCCAGCGAGTGCCGAAGGCGCACATGAAGATCACGTGATGCGCGAACCTGTGGGCATTCTCCGGGACACTTCTTCCGTATCTGTGGTCTGTCAATCTTTATCATTTCCTTGGCCCCGGGGTTAGGGGGGATGTCGGCACGCCGGTTATCTATCCTGCTCCGGGAGTACGGGGGCATGGCGGGGCGGCAACGGCCCGACTTCTGCGGACGGTTGGTTGCTCGTTTGTCCCGGTCAGATTATCCCTTGTAAATTGGTGTTCATTGCGGGAAAATGGAGATTGGAATGCTGTGGGCGAAGCCGGAAACATCGTCTTGATGATAGCACCAAAGACAAGGGGGAAACTGGGATGATGTCATGCCTTAGGAGGGTAAAAGGGAAATGGTTGGTGCCGGCTATCCTGATCATGGCCGGCCTTGGCGGCTGCTTCGTGGCCTACGAGAAACCCGGGATGACCCAGGCGGAGTGGAACAGGGACAAGGCGTACTGCGACCAGGTCGCGGAAAAGGAATACGTTCGGAAAGGCACCCGGATCTGCGACGAGGTCGATGCCTGCCTGATAGCCAAGGGGTGGAAGAGAAGCCAGTAGGACAGGGTATCCACAGGCCGAGGGGAAAGGGGTTCAACCTATCGGGCTGGATGCATTCTACACTGACACGGGGAACAATTCATGGAGATCAGTGATAAGGAACTCAGGACGATATTGCGGCGGCACAGGAAGTGGCTGGACGGCGAGGACGACGGCATTTGCGCCAACCTCTCCGGGGCCGATCTGTCCGGGGCCAGGCTGGAGGGCGCGGACCTGTCGCACGCAAACCTTCGCTCGGCGGACCTGTCGGGTGCAACGCTTGTCAGGGCTAACCTATCCGGCGTCGACCTCTCCGAAGCGGACCTCTCCGAAGCGGACCTCTCCCGCGCGAATTTCTACCGGGCCACCCTTTCTCACGCGAACCTTGCCGGTTCCAACCTCACCCGCTGCAACCTGTCAGGCGTGGACATCTCCCGCGCTGTGCTCTCCCGCGCTGTGCTCACCGGCTCCAACCTCACCCGCGCCGACCTTGCCGGCGCAGACCTCAACGAGGCCGATCTCACGGGCACCGACCTCGAAAGGGCGGACCTCGCCCTTGCAGACCTCACCGGCGCCGACCTCACCGGCGCCAATCTCACCGCCGCGGACCTCTCCTATGCCACCCTGGCCCGGGCGAACCTCGCCCGCGTCAATCTCTCCGGCGTGGACATCTCCCGCGCCAACCTTTCTTTCGCCAACCTCGCCGGCTCCAACCTCACCCGCGCCGACCTCACCCTCACCGACCTCAACGAGGCCGACCTGACCGGCGCAACCTGGACAGACGGAACAAAGAAGTAGCAGCACTTCCTTAAATGCACCTCTTAGGGATTGCCGGGATATACGTGATGGTATCCGATGAGACCCGCACCCCGTGAGGAACACGTTCGTCCCTAAATCAGTCAATCTGGGGACATAGCCATTTCAAAAAGATATCCCCCGCGATAAGAATTCCCATTATCAAGAACAGGATTTCTCCGGAAGGGGCGACAGCGACGAACCATCATCAATGTCCGATCAGGAAGGGTCCTGGAGAAAAGCAGAAGGGGGTACTAATGAACCAGCGGAGCAGCAGATTCTTTATCACCTATTTCTTCACTTCCCTTTTTCTCTTGCTGCTGTTGTTCCCGGCGCTCCCCCGGAGCGCGTCCGGCAAAGAGGCCGTGGATCCGTATAATCTGTGGCATTTGTTCACGGGGTCGGCCAGGACGGGAGCAGAGAGCTTAAGCGCCGTTGCGGTTGATGCAGATGGGAACACCTTCATCGCAGCGTCCGGTCTGAAATGGTTGACGGGTCAGGAGTATGACTTCGGCCAGCCGTTGCACGCGCATAGCGGCAACGCTGAAAACAACAGGGACATTCTGGTGGTGAAGTTCGGTCCCGACGGCAAATTCCAATGGTACACGTACTATGGAGGACATGAGTACGACAGCGTCAGGGGTATGGCCATAGCCGATGGCAGGCTCTATATCACGGGCACAAGCAGGGACAACTGGGGTGGACCCAACAATGAGTCATCGGTAAATCAACATTCCAGGGCGATAACGTATTACTCAACTACTTTCCTGAATTTCGGTGGCCACGAGAATCACTATCTATCGACCGATGTCTATGTCCTCGCCCTTAATGCTGAGAGCGGTGACTACTTGTGGCACACATTCCACGGAGAATCGAAGTGGAATGAAGAGGTCTACGGAATTGCCGCAGATAAAGAACGGGTCTTCCTCGTGGGAAAGGCCGATGCCGAGTTTTTTGGGTGCTGGCCTAAATTATCAGGAAGCGACACGGATTGGTATGTAATAGACCCCGACAACATGGAAAGGGTCGAGAGGCTCTGCCAGCCGACGCGGGCCTATCAGGGCGGAAACGATGCATGGGTCATGGCGCTTGACGCCACTAGCGGAAAGTATATCAAACACACCTTTCTCGGCAACAAGGCCTCGGACGACTGGGGCGAGGCCATCGCCATCGACAAGGATGGTTTTCCGGTTGTTGCCGGCTCCAGCAGCAAGGAATGGAATTACGACAACCATGTTCACTACAACGATTCCCCCCGCAATTCCCATTCCGGTGGTTTCGATATGTTCATCGCCCGACTCGCCAGAAGCGATCTTGAGTATCACTGGCATTCCTTTTTCGGTGGTACAGACGACGACTGGGCCACGGCGGTAACGGTGGATGGTAACAACAAGTACTTCCTCGCTGGATACAGCCAGTCCAATTGGTCGGTGCGGGACGTCAGCCCGGTAGCTGAACACACAGTGCCTGTCCCCGACTACGACTTCGTCGTCATGAAAATGAACAACGAGGCCGGCTACAAGTGGCATACGTTCCGCGGCGGAAAGAGTACCGAAGACGTTCCACACTCGATGGCTCTGAGTAGCGATGGCGCTACGCTGTACGTGGTAGGAGAGGTCCGTGGTCCCTGGAAGAAATATGGCGATGGGGATCCCCTTCATGGTTTCTCCGGTACAGTCGGCATTACCGACATGGCGATCCTCGGTCTTGACGTGACCACCGGCAAGAGCAAGTGGCACACCTTTTGGGGCGGTCTGGGTGCAGACAGAGCCTACTCCGTGGCGACAGACCCGACAACGGGCGATATCGTTGTCGGCGGCACCGGTGATGTATCTTGGAAAGGTGACGACAATGCAGAGCCGATATACACCTTCCCCCACGTTGATGGCAGTCTCAATCCCAACTTTTCCGTCCTGAAACTCAGCAACTACAAGTTTGTCATCAACGCATCGGTATCTGGAGGAAATGGCAGCATCACGCCGGCCGGAAAAACCTTGGTGAAGCCCGGCGCGGATCAGAGATTCACCTTTGAGCCCGGTGCGGGCTACTGTGTTGCCCAGGTGATACTGGACGGCACGGCTCAGGATTGGTCGAGGACCACTTACACTTTCTCAAAAGTGGCTGACGATCATAAAATTGAGGTCGTTTTCAAGAGGACGTATTACACAATTACGGGCAGCGCGGGCACGGGCGGTACGATCAGCCCTTCCGGCGCAAAGACCGTAGGCCGCGGCGCCAGCCGGGAATTCACCGTCACCGCCAGTGAGGGCTACGTCATCGACACCCTGACGGTGGTCAAGGGCACAACAAAAGAAACCATAACAGCATCAGGCCAGACCTTGTGGCGCTACACCTTCCAGAACGTGGCGGCAAACGGCTCGATCACAGCCACATTCAAGCAATTCCACACCATCACGGCCACAGAGGGTAATGGCGGTAGCATAAGCCCCTCAGACCAGACTGTGGAGAACGGAAAGAGCGTCACGTTCACGATAACGGCCGAGACTGCCAAGGGTTATGTGATTGACGCGCTGGCGGTGGACGGAAACATTGTGAGTGCGGCATCGGGCCAGAGTACGTACGCCTACACCTTCACGAACGTGACACAGAATCACACGATCAGCGTCACCTTCAAGAAACCACAGTACCTCACCATTACGGTCTCGGCAGGCGAGAACGGTACGATAAGTCCCGGGACGTCACAAATAGAGCGGGGCACCACGAAAGCTTTTACAATAGCTGCCGCCAGCGGTTATGGCATTGACGCGCTGACGGTGGACGGAAGTGTTGTGGCCGGAGCGTCGGGAACGAGCGCATACACATATACCTTCGCGAAAGTAAGTGAGAATCACACGATCAGCGCCATTTTCAAGCAACAGTCCCAGTTCACCATCAGGACAGGACTGGGCACAGGCGGTACCATCAGCCCCCGTAAGGACACAACGGTCACTATAGGCGGAAGCCAGTCATATACCATAACGGCCAGTACGGGTTACGTGATAAGCAGGGTAAAAGTGGTCAAGGGCACAACAAGCGAGATCATAGAGGATGCGGCAGGCAAGACATCATACGCCTACACCTTCACGAATGTGCAGGCAGATGGTCGGATGGAAGCCAGCTTTGAGAAACCGGCGACGACCTACACGA
>DBQU01000049.1:0-68773 GCA_002305765.1 Deltaproteobacteria bacterium UBA1386 | reverse complement strand
CACATCCGGCGGAAGCCAGACGTTTAACATATCAGCCTCTGAGGGCTATGAGGTCGCGGACGTCCTCGTGGACGGCGAGTCCCAGGGCGCGATAACGACCTACACCTTCACGAACGTGACGGCCAATCACACGATCAGCGTCACCTTCAAGCGGAAACCGGCGACGACCTACACGATCGAGGCCTCCGCGGGCGCAAACGGCACCATCAGCCCCTCGGGCTCCGTATCGGTCACATCCGGCGGAAGCCAGACGTTCACCATTACAGCCTCTACCGGGTATGAGGTCGCGGGCGTCGTCGTGGACGGCGGGTTCAAGGGGAGGATAACGACCTACACCTTCATGGACGTGACGGCCAATCACACGATCAGCGTCACCTTCGAATGAGGCACTGACAAGGGACGGAGTTGTTCCAACGGCACCAGAATAAATAAAGTAGAGGGGCGGGTATAAACACCCGTCTCTCTACGAAATTAGAAGAACAGAAAAGGGGAAATAGATCATGAAGAGACGGTTCGCAAAGAGTATTATAATTGGCGCGGGCTTCTTGTTGCTTGCGGGTCCCGGACTTGTGAGACCTTCCTTCTCGGAGGTTGTGTTGCAGGACACCTACACGACGGGGCTCGTCCTTGAAGATCAGGCAAACTCTGCTGACAACCAGACGAATGCCACCATCAAATCCGGGGCATCCGTGACGGCTGAAACCGGGAAGTACGCTATCCTTGGAAAGACCGACGGATGGAATATAACCGTGGAGGAGGGCGCAACCGTCGCAGCTACAGGGTCTGACGGTTTAGCCATCTGGTTGAATGCCGCAGAGGATCTCACACAGGCCAATTTGAACGGCAATCTCACCAACAAGGGGACAATACTGGCAGATGGACCCGCTGTAACACTGGGCACCGGCACCGTGGTCAATGAGAAAGGTGCAACCATCACATCATCAACTAGCACTGGCGTTTGGTTGACTGGCGGCTCTTCCACGGTTATCAACGAAGGCAGCATAAACGGCGGCGCGGCTGCGGTATACATGGAATCTGGCGGCAACACCCTGATCAATAAAGAGGGGGGCACTCTGACGGGCACGGGCACCGGCTATGGTGTCTATATCGTCGACGGGGGTACCGTGATCAACGAAAGGAACGCAACTATAACGGCGGGCCAGGGTGTGCGTTTTGGTGGTAGTGGTAATGACATGCTCGACAACGCGGGCACTATCATCGGCACCGACGGGACGGCGGTCAATATGGGTTCCGGCGATGACACGGCCTATCTTCGCGACGGTTCCGCGATAACAGGTGCTGTAGCGGGCGGGAAAGGTACCGATACAATCTATCTCGAAGGTTCGGGCACGATCACCGAAGGCACGATCACCGGGTGGGAGACCATAGAGAAGTCCGGGGACGGCACCTGGAGCCTGGGTGGAGACCTCTCGAGCGGCAAGAGCATATCCGTCCTCGGCGGTGCGCTCAAGGTGAGCGGTGTCTACACGCACGAGGCGGGGGCAACCTACACGGTGGGAGCGGGCTCGGACGGCAAGGCAGGGAAGATAACGGCCGACACGGCGGTGCTGAACGGCGGTGGCGTCTCCGTCGTCACCAAGGGTCTGAAAGGAGGCACGCACACCATAGTCGAGACGACAAACGGCCTTACCGGCACCTTCGACTCGGTGACGTCAGACTCGAAGTACAGGGAGATGTCCCTTGCCTATGACGCAAAGAACAGCTACCTCAATATGAGGTCCAATTTCAAGAAGGCAGGGGCCAGGGGCACAAGGGGCAACGCAGCGTCGGCGATCGACGATGCCTACAGCAATTCCTCCTCCGATGACATGGTGGCCGTTGTCGATGAGCTGTTCACTCTCGACGATGGTGCTCTCAACTCCGCCCTCGACCAGATATCGGGAACGACCCACAGCGTATCATCAACCGTTACTCCCGCGAAGCAGGGGGCCTTCTATCAGAACCTCTTCGGCCGTACCGGCGGCACTACGGGCCTTGGCTTCCTCGGGCTCAACGACCGCCAGTCGGATCCCCTGACGATGCTTGCCTCGGGCGGCCCGGTGGCATCCGACGCGGGGTTTACCCTGACAAGAGACGGGCAGAAGCTGCCCTACGGAATGTGGATCAAAGGATACAGCGTCACAGGCAACCGCCACGGCGACGACGTAGGCTCCCGCTATGACTACACCATCGGCGGGGCCATCGCAGGTTTCGACTACCTCATCAACCCCAATATCCGGGCCGGCGTGGCAGTCGGGTATTCAAAGACGAATGTCGACATGAAACAGCTTCGGGACAACTCCGACGCAGAGAGCTGGCAGGGGGCGATATACGGCTCCTACGTCCCGACGAGCAAACTGTGGTACGTGGACGCGGCTTTTGCCTACAGCAAGAACAGCTACGAGACGAAGCGCTATCTCAACTTCGGCAACATCTACCGGGTGGCCCGCGGCTCCTATGACGGCAGCGACATATCGGGTTATCTCGAGGGCGGCTACAAGGTTCCAATCTTCGGCGGCATCACCGCAACACCCCTTGCCTCCTTCCTTGCCATGTGCAACCACACGGACAGCTTCACGGAAACAGGCGCAGGTGCTTTGAACCTCGAATCCGACAGTAACCACACCGATTCGTACCAGAGCGGTCTGGGTGTGAAGTTGTCCCGGGAGTTCAAGGCAGCAAAGGACTTCACCCTTACCCCGGAATTCGGCGCCAAATGGCTTCATGAGTTCGGCGACACGGAAGCGAACATCAACGCACGGTTCGCAGGCGAGCCGGCAGGCTCCTTCGTCATCAATTCCAGCACCGCAAAGAGAGATACGGGTGTTTTCTCTCTGAATCTCACCGGCAAGAAGAGTGACATGCTCAACTTCTTCGTGGGCTACGATCTGGGCATTACAAGCGACCAGATAAGCCACGGCTTCACGGGGGGACTGAGGTTCAACTGGTAGAAGACGGGTGATGGGTCAGAGGTTATGGGTTATGGGAAAACTAAATGAAACGTAACCGATGAATTGGGAAGATAACAAATGATGGGCGGCCCTCAAGGCCGCCCATCATTATTTAATTGCCCCTCGCGTACCGTTCTTTTACTCCCAGTTGGCCACGTCCTTGTCTTCACCTTCCCCCCCGGGCGTACCGTCCCTGCCGTAGGAATAGAGATCAAATTCTCCGTGGGAACCGGGAGACTGGTACTGGTAGGGTTTGCCCCAGGGATCGTTGGGAAGGGCCTTTTTGAGGTAGGGACCCTCCCAGTTCTGAGTTCCTCCGGAGTTTGTGACGAGGGCTGTGAGGCCTTCCTGTGTGGTGGGGTAACGGCCGACGTCAAGGCGGAAATGGTCGAGGGTCTGCGAAAGGAGCTCGACCTGCGCTTTGGCTGCGGCCTGTTTGCCCTTGCCCAGTTTCGGAAATACCTTGGGGCCGACGAGGGCCACGAGGAGCCCGACGATGACCATGACGACGAGGAGTTCAACCAGGGTGAAGCCGCGTCTGTCTGTGCAATATGAATACTGAATTGTCATGAGTCCTCCTTCAATGCGCCGTGTCTTGATACCGGCTGTAGCGTTTTGAAAAGAGACTAATCCGGCGGGCGTTGGTTTGTCACTACCCCGACCGGCCTGTTCGTCACATGGTGGTGCGTGTTGGTACTATTTCCGGGTTTGGCTCTCCCCCACGTCGGTCGCTGCTGCCGGCTTGGAATGGCACTCGCCTTGTTGAAACCATAATGTGTCAGTTTAATCCCATTACGATGTGAACTTGTCCCGGTTAACTCTAGAATCCTATTGGTCCTGGAAAAACTACAGCGGGTGATGAATCGATGACAAATGTCAGAAAGCTCATATTCTTGTCGTGTCTCTTTTTTGCGATTGTCGTACCGCCTTTGCATGCCGACGACAATCGCCGGGAGGCGGTGCCCTCCCGGCAGACACCCGAAGCGTCGGCGCCGAAGCGAACAGTGGGCGGCCAGTCGGCACTGCGTTCCGCCGCGACGTCTCCGTCGGCAAAGGACGAAAATACGGAAAAAGAGGAGCAGACGGCCGGTGATAGAGGAAAGATCTCGCCTCCGGGGAATCCGTCCGCGCCTCCGGGAAGGATACCTTCGCAGGCGAAGAAGCCCGGCGCAAGGGCCGCGAGCCCCGTCAGCCTTTCCTTTGATGACGCCGACATGTACCAGGTCATCCAGACCGTCTTCGGCGAGATCCTGAGGGTCAATTACATCGTTGACCAGAGGGTAAAGGGACGGGTCACGTTCCGTTCCGTTACCCCTGTCGAGGGTGACAGGGTGCTGTCCGTCATGGAGGTCATCCTGAGACTCAATGGGGTGGGCGTTGTGGAGGAAGGCGGCCTTTACCGTATTGTGCCGATAAGCGATGTTGCCAGAGAACCGGCGGAGGTGACCGTCGGGAGGAACCCCGATTCCATCGAGGTGGAAGGCAGATCGATCATACGCGTCGTGCCCGTCATGTACGGTCAGTCGTCGGAGATCGTCAAGCTCATCACGCCTTTTCTCACGACAACCGCGGTGATCATCGATGTTCCCAACATCAATCACATCATGCTTGTCGACACCGACGCGAACGTAAAGAGACTGCTCAAGCTCATCGATCTTTTCGACAGCGAACAAACAAGAAAAAGGAAACCCCAGGTCTTTGTCTATCATGTCCAGAACAGCAAAGCTAAAGACATAGCGAACATTCTGCAGCAGGTTTTTCTTTCCTCCGGCCGAGGCGGCGCAGCAAATCCACCCCTCGCTGCGTTGCCTTCCGCGGGGAAGACGGCAGGCGCATCCGGCACCCCGGCCGCGCGCAGCGGGCCGGAGGGCGGCTTGATCGTGTCGGGCTCCCAGGCGGGAGAGGGCCTTATTTCTCCCGTAACGAAGATCATCGCCGAGGAGAACCTCAACTCCCTCATTATCCTTAGCCTGCCCGAGGATTACGAGGTCATCAAGGAGGCCATCCGGCGCGTCGATATTATCCCGAGGCAGGTCATTATCGAAGGGGTGATCGCGGAGATCACCCTGAAGGATGACCTGAAGCTTGGCGTTTCCTGGGCCCTTCAGTTCTCGCCGGACGGTATGAACGGGGTGCTGGGGGCGGTGGACGGCACCGTCGGATTCGATGTGCCCGGCGCGACAGCGACGAGCACAACAGGCAGCGGGACATTCACCTTTGCGGGAACCGTCGGAGGTGACTTCAAGGCGGTCATCGATACGCTCGCGACGCAATCAAAGGCGAAGCTTCTTGCCGTACCGCGCATACTGGTGACGGATAACAAGGAGGCTCGGATCCAGGTGGGTGAACAGGTCCCCATCGTGACAACGGAGACGATAGCATCCACCACCACCACCGCTCAGCGGACCATCCAGTACAAGGACATCGGTATCATCCTCAAGGTAAAACCCCGTATCAACGAAGGCGGGCTTGTTACCCTTGACCTTGCCCAGGAGGTCTCCTCCTACGACACTATCACCCTTTTCGACGGCGAAACCAACATCATTGTGAAAAAGACGGAGGCGACGACGAACCTTGTCGTTCAGGACGGCCAGACGATCCTCATCGGAGGGCTTATCAGGGAGGACATATCTGCGGCACGATCGGGCATTCCGTACCTCAGCAAGATACCGCTTCTCGGATATCTCTTCGGCAGTACCACGGACGAAAATCACCGTAAGGAGCTGATCATACTTCTCACCCCGCGGGTCATCAAGAACCAGCACGACGCCCGGAAGGCCACGTCCTCCTATGTTGACGATATAACGAAGACGGGCAAGGGCAAGCTGAAGAAGGAAGAGCTTATCCGCGACGTCCCCCGGCAGGAGAAGGACGGGAAGAACGATGCCGGCGAAACCAGGGAAGGGCGGGGAACAAAGGAACACGAGGCGACGCACACAGAGGTCCCGTCGGCCGGAGAGGAACCAGCGGCGAAGGCGGCGGCGGGGAGCACAGGAGAGTCGTGAACGGCAAGACGATAATTCATCTCTCCCCGGAGGAGTTTCCCAGGGTGCCTCTTGTCATGGACGGCATAGCGACGCGTTTCATCAGGGAGAACAAGATCATCCCCTTTGAGTGGAAGGATGGTACGCTCAAGATCATCATGGCCGATCCTTCCAAGCGGGAGCTTGTCGACGCGCTGAGGGCGGCCACCGCAAGCGACGTCCTGGTCCATAGCGGGGACCCCGCCGTCATCGACGAGCACATCTCCCGGTTCTACACGAAGGACCAGCAGAACCTCGATAAGATCATAGAGGGAATCGACGAACGGGAGGGATACGAGTTCATACGTGATGAGGAAGAGGAGGACGTAGGCCACCTCAAGGACCTTGCGTCGGAGGCACCCATCATCAGGCTCGTGAACCTCTTCATCACCCGTGCCGTGGAGTTAAGGGCGAGCGACATCCATATCGAGCCTTTCGAAGACGAGATGAAGATCCGCTACCGCATAGACGGCGTCCTCAATGACGTGGAATCGACACCGAAGAGACTTCAGGCGGCCATCGTCTCGCGCATCAAGATCATGGCCAGGCTCAACATTGCCGAGCGCAGGCTTCCCCAGGATGGAAGGATACGGCTGCGCGTGGGCGAGAAGGAGATCGCCATCAGAGTTTCCACCATCCCCATCGTGAACGGAGAGAGCGTCGTCATGAGGCTGCTCGACAGGGAAAGCATCGTCATTGACCTTGACAAATTGGGTTTTTCACAGGCCATGCTCATGTCCCTCGATAGGCTCATCACGAAACCTAACGGCATCATCCTTGTGACGGGGCCGACGGGCAGCGGTAAGACAACGACCCTCTACGGGGCACTCGACAAGATAAACTCGCCGGAAAAGAAGATCATCACCGTGGAGGACCCCGTGGAGTACCAGCTGAAAGGTGTCAACCAGATCCAGGTCAAGCCCCAGATCGGGCTCGATTTTAACAGCACGTTGCGCCACATCGTCAGGCAGGACCCGGACATTATCATGATAGGCGAGATCCGGGACCTGGAGACTGCTCAGATAGCCATCCAGTCGGCACTGACGGGGCATCTCGTATTCTCGACGCTCCACACCAACGACGCGCCGAGCGCAATAACACGCCTTCTTGACATGGGTGTGGAGAGCTTTCTCCTGTCATCCACGGTCAGGGGCATCCTCGCGCAGAGGCTCGTGAGGATGATCTGCCCCGATTGCAGGCGCCAGACAGGTGTATCCGACGACGTGGAGGAACTCATGGCCCTCGGCATGGGCGGCGGCGTGCCCGTCTGGCGGGGAGCAGGCTGCGAGGCCTGCGGACATACGGGGTTCTTCGGGCGCTCGGGGCTCTTCGAGCTTCTCGTTGTCGATGAAGATCTGAGGCGGCTGACCTTGAAGGGTGCCGACGAGGGCGAGATCAGGGCGCAGGCGAGAAGGTCGGGCATGAAGACGCTTCTCGAGGACGGGATGGAGAAGATCCGCATGAGTGTGACCACCCTGGACGAGGTCTTTCGGGTGACGAGGGAGGATTGATTGGGAGTGTATTCATACAAGGCGACAACCCTTGAAGGCGCAATCATCGAAGGCACCATCGAGGCGCCCGATGAAAACCTGGCCTTGGAGAGGATCAAGGACTGGGGCGCCATCCCTTTGAAGGTTTCGTCACCGGGAAAGGGGGTCCTCAAAAAGGGCGTGTCGCTGCACTCATCGAAGGGCGATCTTCTCACCTTCACCGCAGAGCTGTCGGCGCTTATCGGCGCCGGCCTTCCCCTCGACCGGAGCCTCAATATCCTGGCCGGGGTCTCCGAGGGCAGGCAGATGCAGGAGGTAGTCAATTCCGTCCTGAGACTCATACGGGAAGGGGGTTCCTTTTCCGATGCCCTGAAGAAGCATCCCAGGGTTTTTCCCAGGCTCTATGTGAATATGGTCCGGGCCGGTGAAACGGGCGGTGTTCTGGATATCGTCCTCGAAAAGCTGGGTGAGTTTCTCGAAACAGCGAAAGAACTGAAAGACAGTGTCTACTCGGCCATGATCTACCCCGTGATCCTCGGCGTCACGGGGAGTATTTCGATCGTCATCCTCCTTACCTTCGTCATACCTCGCTTCTCCATTCTCTTCAAAGAGATGGGCGGGACGATTCCCGCGTCCACGCAGATGATCCTTTACTTCAGTAACTTTCTGAGGGACCTCTGGTGGATCCTTCTTCCGGCGGCTGTATCGGGAGCGTTTGTAGTATGGCGGTTTGTAAAGACCGAGCGGGGCGGGATCCTTTGGGACACGATAAAGTTCAGGTTCCTCAGGGACGTCGTGAGCAAGCTCGAAACGGCCCGATTCTGCAGGACCATGGGGACCCTCATAAAAAGCGGCGTTCCCTTCCTCCAGGCCCTGCAGAACTCCAAAGACGTCATCGGGAACCGCGTCGTGGCTGCCGCGATCGGTGCGGTGGCAAGGGACGTGAAGGAGGGCAAGGGCATTGCCGTGCCGCTCACCGAGGCGAAGGTCTTCCCTCAGCTGGCGTTGTCCATGATAAAGGTAGGCGAAGAGACGGGGCAGCTCGATACCATGCTGCTCAAGGTGGCGACAACCTACGAGAAGAGCCTGAAAGACTCGGTCAAGCGGTTCATGGGTCTTCTTGAGCCCGCTATCATCCTTACCATGGGGCTCGTCATCGCTTTCATTGTAGTCTCCATGCTCGTTGCGATATTCGGTATCCTGGAGCTGCCCTTTTGAAGGTCAACGGTAATGGTTTCACGCTTCTCGAGCTGGTGATCGTCATGACCCTCATGGTGCTGTTTCTTGGCCTGTCGGGCGTGCATTTCGCGAACCGTCTTCCCTCAGCGAAGCTTGACGGTACGGCGCGGGAGCTTTCAGGCCTTATCCGCATGGCGCGCATAGAGGCGATGAGCATAAGGGAAGAGCGGCGCGTGACGATCGACCTTAACCGCAGGACATACGGCCTCAAAGGAGCGGCCCGCCGCGCGGTTCCTGAGGATGTCGCCATCAGCGTGGTGGACCCTGTCAGGGGCGCGGTCTATGGAGGAGAATACGACATCATCGCCGATGCGTCGGGAACGGTTGGGTCATGCGAGATCGTTCTCGGTACCAAAAAGAAGACCCTCAGGATCGAGATCGATCCTGTGATCGGGTCCGTGGTCGTGAAGGGTTATGGGAAGGAAAACTGAAAGATCCGGAAGGCGCCGTTGTCCCGCAGGCCCGGAGGGTTTCACCCTCCTCGAGATCCTTGTGGCCTTCGTTATTCTTGCAACTGTGGTCACCGTCGTCCTCCAGTTGTTTTCGGCGAATCTCACGACGCTCTCGATGTCCGACGACTACCTTACGGCGACCGTGCTTGCTGATATAAGGATGAGGGAACTGCTTGAGGGTGGGCAGTTGAAGGAGGGCACCTCAAGCGAGACGAAGGATGGCTATGTGATGGATATGACCGTAACGGAGACGCTCAAAGAGCGCACGAAGGGTTTCACGTGGCAGGTGTTCGAGGTGGTGCTCAATGTCTCCTGGCAGCAGGGGGTGAGGAAAAGGTCATTCTCTCTGAAGACCTTCAAAACAGTGAGGAGAGAGGTGATCAAAAATGAGAATATGTAGGGACAAGCTTTCGCGGTCAGGGGGTTTTACTCTCCTGGAACTCGTGGTCTCCATCGCACTTGTCGCCATGATCGTAGTTATTCTCGCCGCCTCGATGCGTGCCGGGCACCGCTCCCTCGAGGGGGGCGAGAGAAAGGCGGAGTGGATGGAGCGCCTCAGGGTTTCCATGAGACTCATCGATTCCCAGTTGCAATCCTGCCTCCCCCTCACCGTGAAGGAACAAAAGGACCTCAAGAGATCGGTGTTCATAGGTGCCCACGATTCGATGACATTCGCATCCAACCGTTCTCTCTTTGGCGGCCGGAAGGGGTATACCATAGCCTCATACAGGATCGAAAAGGATGAAAAGGGAAAGCTGGCGCTCTATCTGAAGGAGACCACCATAGGCATGAAGAACGTGAAGGAAACGAAACTCCTCGTCGGTTTCGACGACATCCGGTTTGAATACCTTCAATCCGCGGGGATAAAGGGGCTGGGAGGGGGCGACTGGTCGGACGAACTGGCGGACACCACCCATCTCCCGCAAAAGATAAAGCTCCACCTGGAAAAAGGCGCCAGGAAGTTCTCTCTCACGATACCCCTGCGAACCAGGAAGCCTCCCGGGAATGACCCTGATGAAGAGAGCGGGACATGAGAAAAGGGAAACACTTACTTTGCAAAGAAGATGGCTTTGCCCTCATCATGGTGCTGTGGGTGATCATTATCCTCATGGTCATCGTCATGTCCTTTTCCGTGCTTGCGAAGACCGAAAGCAGGGCGGCCCTGTTCTTTCGAGATTCACTGGCAGAAGGTTTTCTCGCGCAGGCGGGGCTGGAGCGGGCGATCCTGGAGATATACTACCGGCAGGACAACCTGAACAAGACCGTCGTCCCCGACAGCGGAGAGACCTTGAGGGTCGACGGCACGGCTATCGAGGGCGATGTCGGTGATGGCAGGTATGTCGTCAGGATCTTCAACGAGGCGGGGCGGATCAATCTCAATACCATGAGCGATGGGAACAAGATCATCCTCGACAATCTTCTCGTCAACCTCGGAGTTCCGAAGGAGACGGCGGACACCGTCGTGGATTCGGCTCTCGACTGGATGGATAAGGACGTCCTCCACCGTCTGAACGGCGCCGAAGACGACTACTACCAGTCCCTCCCCAACCCTTACAGGGCGAAGAACGGGCCCTTTGATACGGTGGAGGAACTCCTTCTGGTAAAAGGTATGACTCCCGACATCCTCTTCGGAACAAAAGAGCATAAAGGGCTCATCCACTTCATCACCGTCTATGGGGATGCGTCAAAGATAAATGTGAATTTTGCAGCGAAAGAGGTCATCATGGCACTGCCCGGCGTGTCGGAGGACCGGGCGGCAAGGATCATCGATCGAAGGAAACAGGCGGAGCTGAAAACCATCGATGATGTTCGCGGCATCATGGGAGGGGAATACGGCAACGTATCATCTTACATAGACGTCGCTGAATCCGTCGGCTACGCCATCGAATCGACAGGTTACAGAGAGGGCGCCGGGGAAGGCCACGGTATCCGGGCCACACTCCTCGTCAGGACGGGAGGGACATACGAGTACATCTATTACAAGATCCCCGCGGAGACAACGAAATGAGAATTGGATCCTTGGCTCTGAGCCCCGCCATTGAGAAAGGCATCGCATACGTGAGGACCGTGAGGGAAAAAGTTGAACCCCTGTGCCTGAGAATATGGGCTGCGCTGAACTGCAACCTCGTTGAAGGCATCATCCTGCCCGAGCGCTTCCTGGCGGTCTGCATGGAACGGGGATGCGTGTCAGCGGCAGCGGGTGAGCGCTTTCTCAACCGCAGGCGGCTCATAGGATCTGGAAGGTACGCCCTTGAAGGAGATGGATTTCCGGCCCCCGACGATCTTGCCGCCGCCGCGTCCCGCGCAATGAAGGAACTGGGGCGCAGAGGCTCGAAGGTGCTCCTGGGTGTTCCCAGGGAGTGGGTTGTCATAAGGACTGCGGACATGCCCTCGACCGTAAAAGAGAACATGGGACCTGTAGTGACTTACGAGATCGACAGGCTTACTCCCCTCACGGCCGCCGACGCCATGTACGATCATGTCGTCGGTGCAGAAAGGGATGAAAGGATCGCCATAACTCTCATGGCCGCCAGAAAAGAGAGATTGAATCCCTGCGTGGCGGCACTGAGGAAAAAGGGGCTCCCGCCCGTGAAGGTATCGACGCCTTCGGTGGAGATGGCACGGTTGTGCGGGCGTCTTGCCGGGAGCAGGACCTTCGTGTCCCTTCACGTTGACCCTTATGGATACGAAGGCTGGTCGGTCGAAGAGGATAACCTGGCGGGTAATTTCTACGGTTCCTTTGATTCGTGCGGCGATGAAGAGGACCCGCAGAGGCGCTACGAAGATGTGAGGGCTGCCCTTGCTGCAGCCGGCGCAGCCGATGGGTCGCGGCCCGTGTACCTTGTTGCCGAGAACGGTGTCGGGGCCGGAGACGTGCTGCCGGACATCGCGCACAGACAGATCGGGGATAGCGAAACGATGTCACTCTTCGGGGGAAGTCAGAAGAATGTCCCCCTTTCTCTCGCGGCCATGCTCCATGAAGCCCTTTTCCCGGGCCTCGCAACCTTTGATCTTGCACGCGGCGGTGCGGGGCAAAAGAAGAAGGGCCATCTGGTCGCCTCTCTCGTACTTGCCGCGCTTCTCGTCATGATGCTGATCCCTTACGTTGTCGTACCTCTTGAGATCGAAAAGCGCAGGATCGCCGCTATTGAGGGGCAGATACGATCCCTCAGAAAGGATGTGATGGAAGTGGAACGGCTGAAGAAGGAGGCGGAAGCATTGCAGGGCGAGTTGGATCACATGGAGGAATTCAAGAAGAAGAGGCCCATGTCGCTCAATATCCTCAAGGGGTTGACCTTGCTCCTTCCGAAAACGGTGTGGCTCACAAGAGCGAGGGTCACGGAAGAGACGGTGGAGATCGAGGGTTATGCCGCTTCGGCGACGGGGGTACTCTCGATCCTGGAGCAGTCCGACCTTTTCAGGAAGGTCGAATTCGCCTCACCGACGATGAAGGACGCACGGCTCAACGGGGAGCGTTTTGTCCTTCGGATGGAGCTGGAAGGGTTCAAGAAAGAGGAGGCAAAGACGGAAGGGACGGTGAAGAAGGATGAAAAAGGAAAATAGGATCCTCATATACGCGATCCCCGCGACCATCGTTCTCGCCGCTCTCACCGTCTATCAATATGGCTTGGTGAACGCCCGCAAGGAAATGGTCTCTCTCAGGGAGACGAGGGCCGTACGGGAAAGGCTGCTCATGAAGTGCATGGAGACGATCGCCGGGAGACCCAGGATCGAAAAGAAGCTCGATGCCTTGAAGGAGAAGAGAGGAGCCGCCGCATCAAAGACCATCGAGGCGCAGACGCCGACACTGTGTGCGGCCGCTCTCCAGGAGGCGGTCAAGGGTATCATAACGGGGCGGGGAGGGTCCATCACCAGCGAGCGCGTGGAAAAAACGGAGGAATCGGGTAGATTCCAGGTGGTGACCATTACCGTCGACGCGGCGCTGCCCGACACGAGAGCCTTGAGCGACGTCCTCTTCGGCATCGAGACCCATACACCTTACATCGTCGTCAGGGAAATGGACACGCGGGTGCGGAACTTCCGCGACCCCAGGGAACTGATGGTGAAGCTGCGCCTGTCTTCGCTGGCGGGAGGAAAGTGACATGATGAAGGTGCTGCGGTCAATCCCGCGCAATGTGACCCTCCTGAACGTCCTTCTGGCTGTCGCCCTGGTCCTGTCAGGTATCGGCGTTGTCTGCCCGGCGATGTCCGTGAGCGACCGCTTGAAGCTTCCGCGGATCGTTCCGAAGGAGACGGTCCTGCCGGAGAGACCTGCGGAAGAGGCCGCTCAACCCCTTCCCACCGACTATGCCGTCGTCAGTGAAATGAACCTTTTCCATCCTCAAAGGGTCATACCTATCGATGCGAAGAAGGAACTGCCGAAACCGGAGCTTTTACTGTGTGGCATAATCATGCATGGGAACCAGCGTGTCGCCTTCGTGGAAGACAAGAAGAACCCGACAACATCTCCCGGACGGGGGAAGAGACAGACGGAACTGAGGAAAGGCTCTGTCTACGCGGGCTATTCGGTGACGGAGATAAACACAGACAGCATTGCTCTCTCCAGGGGTGAGCAGACCGTGTCCGTGTATCTTATGGACCAGGCGAAACGCGGCGGCAAGAGCGCCACGTCCGCTCCCTCCGAGGCGAGACCATCTTCCACAGAGCGGTCATCTTCTCCGTCCCCCGTTCCTCCTGCTGCCCCACCTTCTCCCCGCCCTTCAAGACCTTTGCCATCAAGGGGGCCAGAGGAACCACGCTCGGACGGCAGCAAGGCCCCGCCCTCTCCCGTGCCTCCTCATCGCAGGGACCGGTGACGGCACGCCATGCCCAGGGAAGCCGGTCGATCGTCTTACAGGCCGTTGATACAGCATTAACCTCACTGAGCAAGGGCTTTATCAACAGACTGATCGGTCTTCCCGGTAGCTCAGGGCTTTCTGGAGGGATTCGCCCAGGCGATCGGGGTCAACGGGCTTGAGGAGGAAATCGAGGGCCTGCGACGCCGACGCCCGCGTGACATAATGGTCGTGGGCGGTAACAAAGACCACATGCGGCCGGTGCTCCAGCGTTTCCACGAGATCGAATCCGGACCCGCCGGGCATCTGTATGTCAAGGAAGATGAGGTCGACCTGCGTTGCATCCAGGACCCGCCGGGCCTCCGCAATGTTCCTGGCCTCACCCACGACGCGAACATAAGGATGCTCGTCGAGAAGCCCTCTAAGGTTTACCCGGGCGAGGCGTTCATCGTCCACTATGAGTACTCTGATCTCGCTTTCCTGTTCTTCCTTCATGGTTGTTTCAACCTCAAATTTAACGCGCTACCACCGCCAGGGAAACCATTGCCTGCAACCCCGACTGAAGCGGAACGGAAGGCGTAGAGGCGCGTTGGTAAGCCGAAATGTCCCGATACACCCTCATCCTTGAGACCCTGTTTGCCTGCTTCCTGTTTCCAGCGGTACCCCGATGATAACACGGACCAGCCCGCTGTCTTCCTCCGTCCGTAAGAGGTACTGATCGGCATAGATGAGGGTCAGGCGCTTGCGGAGGTTCTCGATACCCACTCCTTTTCCGGTCCTTCCCCCGTCGTCTGTCGATACCCAGTGCCCGGTGTTGGTGACTTTGAGGAGAAGCAGACGGTCATCGGTGACCGAGCCTTCGATGGTTATCTTGAGCGGCAGTTCCGATGTCTTCGTCCCGTATTTGACGGCGTTTTCCACGATAGGCTGGAGTATGAGTTCGGGAACCCGCACATCCATGGCCTGCGAGGGAAGGTCTATGTTCACCATCAGATCATCCTCAAAACGGACCTTCTCGATGTTGAGATAACTCTCTATGGTCCCCATTTCCTGACTTAAGGGAACAAAGCCGGATTCGCTCGAGGAGATGGTGGAACGCAGATAGCGGGATAGTTGTTGAATGAGCTGATCGGTCTGTCGCGGGCTTATTCTGGCGAGGGCGCTTAAGGAATTGAGGACATTGAAGAGGAAATGAGGATTGATCTGATACCTGAGGGCCTCAAGCTTCGCCTGAACGGACCGAAGCTCGGCGTCTTCCGCCCGGCGCCGCTCCTTTTCGATCTCCCTTTGTTCCGTGATGTCGTCGAGGATGCCTTGAATTCGGAGTATCTTTCCCTTTTCGTCCTTGTCCGCCCGGGCATAGATGGATCCTCTCCTTTGAGATCCCTCACGCCGGTGAAAGAGGATCTCAAAGTTCTTGACCGTTCCGTGGGTTTCAAGCATATCCAGCAGTCGGTTGCGCCTTGTGGTGGAATAATAGAGGGAGACGTTCCTGCCAACTACCTCTGCCGGAGAAGCGTATCCCACGAGGGAGGCGAAGGCCGGGTTGGCGTTGAGGACGATGCCTTCCGGGTCGGTCACGAATATCCCTTCTACCGCGTTCTCGAACAGTCCGCGGTACAAATGTTCCGCCTCCTCCAGCGCATTGCGGCTCTCCTTGAGGCTCTGCGCCATGGTGTTGAGACCCCGGGCAAGCCCGGAGATCTCGTCGGTATCCTTTGCGTCCAGTCTCCCGTCGAGAATCCCGGCTTCGATGTTCCGGACGAATGCCATGCATCCCTCCAGCTTTTTCAAGAGGGGGCTGGCCATCCTGAAGACGGCGACAGTGATGACAAAGAGCATGACAACGAGGGTTGCGAGCGTAACCTTGCCCATCGTCTCGATAGGCGCGAGAACATCCCGCAGAGGTCTTTCGACAACGAACAGAAATTCAGGGTCTGAGGTCTTCAGAAACGCGGCCAGGCGGCGCCCCGATCTGGTGGAATAGCTGACAATGGCGCTGCGGCTTGTCGCCAACTCAGGCAGGTAAGGGATGTCGGGACGCATGTATGGTTTGGACCGTATTGCGTTGGGGACCACCCAGCCCTTGGGCAGGTTCATGTCCAACCACGGGTCGTAGACGTAGGCCTTGGCTCCAAGTATGGTCTCCTGGGGAGCGAGGAAATGATCGTTGATGTGATCAAGGTCCAGGGTGGAGCGCACCACGGCCATAACCCTTCCGCCTTCCCTCACGGGGACGCTGATCGCTATGATGGGGCGCCCCGTGCCGTGGCTCAGGATCACCTGGGAGATCGTTGCCTCTCCGGCGATGGCAGCCTTGAAATCCGAACGTGTGGCGACCATCTGACGCATGGGGGAGTATCCTATGCGGTCGGGATAAGAGGACGCAATGCACCAGGCGTCCCGGTCGATGAGGTTTATGGATGTATAGACATTGTTCTTCCTTACGATGTCCAGAAAACGTAAATTCATCTCCCGCACGAGTGCTTCGTTCTTCGGGGATCTGGTGACGTCGCGGACGAGGCGTGATTCCGCAAGAAGCTCCATGTCCATCTTGAATCTTTCAAGGCTTATCTGGCTTTGTTTGGCGATGAGAGCCACCGTCTGCTCCATCTGCTTCCTGGCAGCTGCCTCGAGGTGTCGTCTGGCGGATACATAGGTGGTGGCCGAGGACAAAAAGACGCTTACAGCGATCATCACCGCAACGACAATGAGAAGTCTGGTGCGAAAGTTCATCGATCCCCTTCTTTCCCGGGCGAAGGGGGTTTTTGACTGGCCTCTTACGGAGGATCGCCTGCCCCATGCCCCGTTTCATTATCCCTTCCACTACGAAGAAAACGGTCGATCAATGAGGAGATTTTACGGTACGATCCTGCTCCTCAGGACCGGTATGTAACAGAGGAGACGCAGTACGGGACGAATCGGCCACATTGCGGTGCGAAGATGATGTGGAAATAGCCTTCACACTCCGGTTCTCGAGAACTGTTGCAGCACCCGAAGACTGTAATTGACAGGCACGGCCACCCCGGGCGCACACCCCGAATAAGAAAAGCGCGGGCGGGTGACGGTACGCGGGGCGGGCGCCGCAGTTGTTGTCATTAAGTGTTTCAAAGCTCCACAGTTCTATGGTTTAACTAAATGTAAGAACCCCCCATCTTCATGAGTGAAACTTTACCCGTGAAACGGAGGGTCAGGAAATGGAGGGAGGTATCATGAAGTTCGAGGGAGTGGTCTTCGATCTCGACGGAACTCTGGTCAATTCGCTGGAGGACATAGCGGATTCCATGAACACCGTCCTCAGGGAACATGGTTTTCCGACGCATGGCCTCACGGAATACAAGGCCTTCGTCGGCAGGGGGATGAGGAATCTTGTCGTGCGCTCTCTGCCCGAGGACGCGAGAGACGAAGCCCGCATCGCCCTGTGCCGCGACTCGTTGCTGAAGGAATACGGCAGGAATTGCCTGAAGAAGACCCGGCCCTACGAGGGCATCACGGATCTTCTTGACGGGCTTGACAGGCGCAAGATGAATAGGGCCGTCTTTTCCAACAAGATCGATCATCTGACAAAGAGGATCGTGGAGGCGCTCTTTCCCGGCAGGTCATTCCCGGTTGTCGTTGGGGCCGGGGCCGGAATGCCGGAGAAACCGGATCCCACGGGTGTTCTGTCCGTCGCCCGGCAGCTGGGGATCGAACCTGAACGTCTGATATACGTGGGAGATTCCGACGTCGATATGGAGACCGCGCGCAATGCGGGAATGTACCCGGCCGGGGCCCTCTGGGGTTTTCGGACAGAGGAAGAATTGGTTGCTCACGGGGCGGGATCCCTGCTCGAGCACCCCCTCGATCTGCTCAGGATCATAGATGGGAAAAGCCGGGCATGAGCCGCCCGCCGATTGACGAATATCCCCCGTCTGTGCAAGGATAATGAAGGGTCCCGTGTCCGGTGACCTGTGGCGGGCCCGCAGGAAAGCGCCGTGAGAATACTGCTCGTTGAAGATGATGAAAAGATCGCGTCCTTCATCATAAAAGGGATGAAGGCCGCGGGGTGCGCCGTGGACCATGTCACCGACGGCAGGGAGGGCCTCACGCTGGCGACGACGGAACCCTATGACGCGGCCATCGTGGACATCATGCTTCCCGGCCTCGACGGGTTGTCCGTCGTCGGGGAGATGCGAAAGGGCAAGGTCGCGACGCCCGTTATCATCTTGAGCGCCCGGGGTTCCGTGGAAGACCGTGTCAAGGGGTTGCAGACCGGTGCCGACGACTATCTCACCAAGCCTTTTGCCTTCACCGAGCTTCTTGCAAGGGTTCAGGCGCTGGTGCGCCGAGCGAGCGGCATCACCGAGCCGACGCGGCTTGCCGTGGGAGACCTCTCGGTGAACCTCGTGAGCAGGGAGGTGAAGAGGGCCCACAAGACGATCGAACTCCAGCCCATGGAATTCTCACTCCTCGAATATCTCATGCGCAACGCCGGCAGGGTGGTCTCCAAAACGATGATCATGGAGCACGTCTGGAACTACGACTTCGATCCCCAGACGAACGTGGTGGAGGCCAGGATATGCAGGCTTCGGGACAAGATCGACAGGGATTTTCCCGGCAAGCTTATCCACACGGTGCGGGGGGTAGGCTATGTCCTCAGGGAAAATCCGTAAAACCCGTGATACGCTGGCCCTGAGACTCACCCTCTGGTACGCGGGGATATTCACCGTCTCCTCCTTCGTCGCTTTCTTTCTCTTCTACACGCTTGTCACATCTGTTGTCCGTGGCCGGACGGACGAGGAACTCATGAATCAGGCCCGGCGCTACGTCGTCCTTGCGTCGACGGAGGGGCTGGAAGAGGCCAAGAAGGCCGCCGTCGTGGAAACCCAGGCCGCCGGTTTGCGAAAGGTCTTCTTTCGCATGCTCTATGCCGACGGCGTGACGTTCTCTTCGTCGAACATGTCCTACTGGAAGGACATAGGCATTCACGTGAACGCGATCCGCCAACTGGTGGAGGGTGCCGACCATGTCTTTGAGACGATGGACCTGCCCGAGCGCCGGGACGAGGTCCGCATCCTGTATGTGACGCTCGGCCCGAACATCATCCTGCAGATCGGCGAGGCCGTCGAGGGATCGTCGCGATTCCTCGAGGCCTTCAGACGGATCTTTATCGTCACGATGGGGTTTCTCATCGTCCTTGCCGCCGGTATCGGATGGTTCATGGCGAGGCGGGCAGTATCGGGGGTGGAGGCCGTGACGCGCACGGCGCGGGAGATATCCGCAGGGACGCTTGGTCGAAGGGTGCCCGTCAACATGCGCGGTGACGAGATCGATCAGTTGGCCGTCACCTTCAACGAGATGCTCGACCGCATCGAGGCGCTCGTGAGGGAGATGAAGGAGATGAGCGACAATATTGCCCACGATCTGAAGAGCCCGATAACGCGAATACGGGGAGCGGCGGAGGTGACGCTGAGCACATCCGGGTCCCCCGAAGAGTTCGAGAACATGGCGGCGAGCACCATCGAGGAATGCGACCGCCTTCTGGATACCATCAACACCATGCTTATGATATCGAGGACGGAATCTGGAGTGGACCGTCCGCCGCAGGAGAGGATAAAGACCGCCGAGCTGGTGCGCGAGGCCTGCGACCTGTATGAGCCCGCCGCCTCCGACAAGGGTATCGTTCTGACCTGCGAGATCGAGGAGGCGGTTGACGTGGCAGGGGACAAGAGGATGATCCGGCGGATGGTCGCCAACCTCATCGACAACGCCATCAAATACACCCCCTCCGGCGGGAGCGTCGATGTCCGCCTTTCGCGGGACGGCTCGAACCGCATCGCGCTTACTGTTAGTGACAGCGGCATGGGTATCTCGCCGGAAGACCTTCCCCGCATCTTCGACAGGTTCTACCGCGGCGACAGGAGCCGCTCGGAAGCGGGCCTGGGCCTGGGCCTCAGCCTCGCGCGGGCCATTGCCCGTGCTCACGGTGGAGACATCACCGTGACAAGTATCCCCGACAGAGGTGCCACCTTCACCGTAACCCTCCCCAAGAAGACGGCCGAAACCGCTTGAACCGCTTGAGGGCCAAAGAGACCCGTCCTTCCCATGATCCATAACCCATAACCTATTACCCGTCTTCATTACCAATTTGTAATCTCACCGTCATGTCCTGATGAACTTCGCGATGTAGACTGGAGTATCGGCAAGGCAGCGCCTGGCCAATATACATCAAGGAGACCTGTATGGAACGAACACGAGTAATCAGAGCTGTTGTTATCGTACTGGCGACCATCGCCCTTACGGTGGGGCTCGGCTATGGGGTTTCGAAGGCTGTCAAGGGAACGAACAACACGCCGGTGCCTTCGAAGAGCTCCGCGGTGCCCATCATGGTCCCCGGCAATTTCGCGGAACTCGCGGAGAAGGCCCGTCCGAGTGTCGTGAACATTCAGACGGTCAAGACGCTCAAAGGAAACGGACGCGTTTTTCGCCATTTCTTTGGCAACCCCTTCGGCAAGGAAAGCCCCTTCGGCGGGCAGGACCCTTTCGAAGAGTTCTTCGGCCGCCGGGGAGGGAACGGGTCACCCGAGGATTTCCGGCAGAAAAGCCTTGGCTCGGGATTCATTGTCGACGGGGACGGTTATATCGTGACCAATAACCACGTGATTGACGGTGCCAACGAGATAAAGGTGAAACTAACTGACGGGAGAGAGTTCGACGCGAGCATCGTCGGCAGGGATTCCAAGACCGACCTTGCCCTCATCAGGATCACGGGCGCTTCGAACCTCACGCCGATAACGATGGGCAATTCGGACGAACTCAAGGTCGGCAGCTGGGTCGTTGCGATAGGCAGCCCCTTCGGTCTCGAACAGACGGTGACGGCAGGGATCGTCAGCGCCAAGGGCAGGATCATCGGCTCAGGGCCTTATGACAACTTCATTCAGACGGATGCCTCCATAAATCCCGGAAACAGCGGTGGTCCTCTCATTAATATGAAAGGGGAGGTGGTCGGAATCAACACGGCGATCGTGGCCTCAGGACAGGGGATAGGCTTTGCGATTCCCGTCGATACGGCCAGGAACGTGATCGCGCAGTTGAAAGGTAATGGGAGGGTCACCCGCGGCTGGCTCGGCGTGAGCATACAGGAGATCACCCCAGCACTCGCCTCCTCTTTCGGGCTTGCAGACAGAAAAGGGGCCCTCGTGGCCGACGTGATCAAGGATGGGCCTGCCGATAAAGCCGGAATAGCTCAGGGCGACGTGATCGTGGAATTTGACGGTAAGGATATTGCCACCTCCAACGATCTCCCGCGGGTCGTAGCGGCAACGCCTGTGGGCAAGGATGTGTCGGTGAAACTGCTCCGCGGCGGGAAGACGGTAAGCAAGACCGTCAAGATAGCGCGGATGGAAGACACCGTGGCGGAGGTAGCCGGAAAGGAATCCGGAGAGAACAAAGCAGGGATAGCGGTTCAGGCCATCACTCCCGAGATAGCAAGGGCCCTCCAGCTGAAGACCCGGCAAGGTGTTGTTGTGACGTCCGTCGAACCGGGGAGTCCGGCGGAAGAAGCGGGCATCATCAGGGGCGATGTCATCCGGGAAGTGAACAGAACTGCCGTAAAGGACGTGGAAGGCTTTGTCAGGAAGATGGCTGAGGAGAGCGGAAAGAAAAGCGTTCTCTTTCTCATCCACAGACAAGGGAATAACATCTACGTTGTCGTAAAGCTCGCCAGGGGCTAAAAGAGGCCCCTTTCCCCTGATACCGGGCTGCCGGGGTCCTTCGGGGACCCCGGCAGCCCGGTATCTCCATTTCCGAAATGCCCGTCAGTTACACAATTCATTGACACAGCAGTAGACCTCCACGACGAGGACGATCGCACTGCTATCTTCCAGGAGGCCGTTGTCGGCGGTCTTGACCTGGCCTCTGACCGTCCACTTACCGTTTCCGTTATCGGTGGCGAAGGTGCTTACGCCGGCGATGGGAACGATCGTGGTCGACGGCCCTCCCAGCATACGCACGGGAGTGACGAATATCTTTGCCGTCATCCCGGGGTCGCAGGAGGGTTTGTCAAGGGAGGCACCGCTGTAATGCACGCTCTTGTATTTCAGCACGGCACCGCTTTCAGGCGCGGGCGGTATGATGTAGACGGCTTCGGCGCACGCCTTCTGTTCCATTGTCGCAAGACCGAAGAGACAGAATAGAAGGAGGAGGCGAAGGACGATTGTTCCCTGTCTTCCTGTGGGCTCTGCCGTGTTCGAACGCCTCTTCAGGTGTTCCTGCCACGGCAAAGTAACGGCAAAATCCCTCATGGTTTACCCTCTCCGACCGGTCATTCCATGGTGTCCGACAACACGCGGGCCTTGAACGCGGCCGCGCTCTCAATGACCTTGTCGGCGTACCGGTCGTCCGGTGCCCCGAGGTACCTGTATAGGGCCCGGCGCAGGTCATTGTTCGACCGGCGCATGTAATGACGGAGGATCCCTGTCCCCACCGTGAGGTTCCTGCGAAGGTCATGCGCCTCGTCGGGCGAGGAGAAATACCGCTTCCACGTTGGCGAGTGGATCTGCATGAGTCCCCGGGCGTTCCTGTTACTCACTGCGGCGGGGTCGAAGAGACTCTCAACGCGCACGATGCCCATGAGGACGGAAAGGAAATTAAGCCTGTGCTCCGCGGAAGTGAAACGATATCTTTCCCAATATACATGGTCAACGAGCGCCTTCGCGACGGAGAGTGACGTCTTTTCGTTCTGTCTCCTGTTCATCGTGCGGATATGTCGCAGGACATGGCGGAAATCCCGGTATTTGTCAGGGTTGCGGTTTTTCATGGCCTCGATCTCGGCAGACAGTTCTGTTGTGCACCCGGTGCCGCCGCCCGGTCCACAATGTCCCTTGATGCCGGGGTGTATAGAGATCCCTAGAGCGCACAGCAGGACGATAATGACCTTTCCTGCCGGCAACTCATCCTCCGGGGCAATAGGAAGAGCGCCATGGCGTTCCCTTGTTCGAAAGGCTGCCATGTTCGGCTTCCATCTCGTTGAACGCGTGCTCGTAGACCTCTTCCAGGTTCAGGGCGGGCCTGATGTTTCCATCCAGCGAGCAGCGGTAGAGCGTGAGGAGCATTGAAACGCAGTCGAGCATCTCCCTGTCGACATTGGGATCGAATCTGAACCAGGCGAGTTCCATCGCGTCATGGAAACCGGCAGCATTGGTGGTTTCGGCAAGCCGCCTCGCGGCCCTTTCTATGGCCGTCCGCGGAAGGACTATCTCGAAACCTTCGGACCTTCTCGCTATGAAGGCCTCGGTTATTTCGTTCTTGTTCGTCATAACTCTCTCATCCGATCCTTTAAACAAAAATAGCACCGGGCGCGGGAATCTCCGGGTGAAGACATCGACTGCTCAAAAAGCGAGCGAAGGCGGTCCGCTCTTGCTGGTCATGGAAATCCTCCGCCTGGTCTTTTTGAACCGCAAAAGGGTCTTTTTGAAGTCTTTCATATTGACAAGATTGCTTTAAATGTACTTTCATAGATTTCCAAAGTAATTTCTTCGCAGAACAATCCATATCGACGCTTCACTTCTGTTGTTCTCAAGGGAGGGATTTGCCGTGGAACGGCAAGACGGAAAGGCCTCGGACCATGGGATATTCTTTGTGGCCGGCATCTTTGTGCTCGGTCTTCTTGGCTTTTTTGCCTCGCGGAGCCCCGTCGTGCTCCACAGGATAGAATTGCCGCTTCTTCGGATACAGGCGAAGATCTACAGTTGTTGTCCCACTGGTGAGGGCCACGCGATGGAATTACTGAGGATAGAGAACATCCTTGCCATAGTCGATAGGGAGGTTGGGAGGACGGGCAACTACGGCCGGATCAGCACGAAGGCTCTCGGGAAGGCGATGACCGCCGCCTCAGAACGCACGAAGAGAACAACACGCATTCTCTCGTGCGCCCTTGTGTGCGCGCTGGGCTCCCTCGTCGCGATACGAAGCGTCCGGGTGCGGCGCCGGCTCCATGACAACCGGGAGAATGTGCGTTTTAGCAGGAGAAAGGGGGTTGAAGGATTTCTTCAGGTGGCAGGGAGATATCTCGAGCCCGACATGGCGGTTCGCCTCGGCAGCGCACCGACACCGGAGAAGCTCGCAGACGCCTTCGGTGTGGTCCGGGCGAAGGTGAACATGCCCTGCTCGGTTGTCGCGCGACTGTTCGAACGAGGCACGCGAGAGCGCATGGCCCTCCTGCAATACGGAAAGGTCCGCGTCACCTTTGCCGATGAAGAGACGGACGGAGGGATCCGTCGGAATAAGATTGAAAAGGAGATCTGAAAGTGATGCGTATGGAGCAGGGAGTGTCCCCGATGGTGACTGCCGGGGAGCGGGCACAGGCAGTTGCGTCCTATGCCAGGGCCTTCTTCAGGTCCATGGGCGCCGATGAGTTTGCCCTGATGATAGAAAACGCCAGATCATCGGGTCAGCTGTGGCTGGTGGAGAGGCTGTATTCGAGAAAGGTCATTGATGGTGTCGTCAGGAGGATCCTCGGCAGGGTCGACAGGGGACATTATGTTGGCGATCAACTGAATGACTACATTCAGGATGCGACGGTGGTCCTGATGCAATTGGCCAGACAGGAAAAGCTCGACCTCACGAAATCCGCTGGAGAGATCGCTTCCTACATCTGTTTGTGGATAGAGCAGAGGGTCAAGAGAATGGCCAGAAAGGATCAACGTTGGAGGTTCTCGCTCTTGGAAACCACGGATGATATCGAGGGTTCCGCCGGTGACATCGCCGTGGAAGAGGGGACCGCTAACAGTTGGAATCCGGGATGGACTGAAGCATATCACCCGCCCGGACCGGCCACGGAAGACACGTCGGCCGCCGGACTCTGGGAGAAGGTCTGCGTGGCTGAAAAACGGATTTCGATGACCGCCTCGGGTGCGCGCAAGAGCGAACGCAATGTCCTTTCCATATTCGGTCCCTCGCGCTCGGAGAAGGTGTGAAGGTCGAGGCGACGAAGATGGTGGCAAAGGGTGGTCCCGGAACCGCGGATATCCTGTTGTCCTATGTGGACCGTTACATGGCAGGGCTCGGGCCCTACGTGAGCTCCGTTTTCTTCATTCTTCTCCTGAAGTCCGACGCCGACAGACGGAAGAGGGGACTCATCAGAAGCAGGGGCCTGTCCATCAACGAGATCGCCGATGCCGCGGGAATATCAAGGAGGAAGGCCATCGATGCCCTCAAGGTCCTCAAGGGCAGGTGGATGATCGTGCAACGCAAGGGAAGAGGAAGGGGGAACAAGAATCATTACTATTTTCTTCCCATGGAGAGATGGTCCAACCCCGGATCTCTTGAAAAACGGTGAGCCTGGAGCACCGCTACCGGGTCCATGCCCGCGGGAAAGGGCCTGGATACCCGAAGGCATTCATCTCCAACATGCATCCTGTGCACCTTTACCTTGGGGCGGTGCGCGATAATCCCCGAAACCACCGTGATCCACGGGATAGGGGCCACTTGTGGCCCCTGCCCCAATTGTACAGGGGTGTTCCATCCCGCCACGCGAAGAGATCCCTGAAATGACGGTGCGTCGCGTGAGAAGGATATATTATATAGAGTGCACGACATGACCATCATACGCAGCGGAATCGGGAACAAACGGCCGGTGAGGGAGGGGCAGATGGAGATTGATGATATAATTGTTGGCAGGCGTTACAGGGAGGAACTCGGAGACATGGAGGACCTGAAGCGCTCCATATCGGAACTGGGGCTCCTCCAGCCGATTGTGATCCGAAAGGGAACGAACGAGCTTGTTGCCGGCTATCGGAGGCTCAAAGCCCTCACGGAGCTCGGCATAACCTCCCTCGTCGAGGGCACCCACGTCAACCTCATCGACATAGAGAGCCTTGTACTTGGCGAGCATGACGAGAACATCTGCAGGAAGGACTTCACGATATCGGAAAAAGTGGCCATCTTCGAGGCGGTCAAGGAAGAGCAATTGAGGATCGGAATGGAAAGGCAGATCCTGGCCGGTACCCGCGGACCAGGTGCAGGTGACGGTGCTGCCGGCGACCACTCCGGGGTCGATGGGACCGATGACGCGAATGCAGCGGGGAAACTGGTCAATCGCACACACGGACATGCGAGGTCCCATGCGGCGAAGGTGGTGGGACTCCATCAGAATACGATGAGAAAAGCCTCGGAGATCGTGGCCGCCGCGAAAAAGGAGCCCCGGCGGTACGGTCATCTTGTGAGAGAGATGGACCTCTCGGGGAAGGTCGACCCAGTCTTCCAGAAATATCTTCAGGAAAAAGCGCGGCCCGCGGCCGGAGCGCACGGGCTTTGCCCCTCTCTTTCCCGCCTGCTCGCGGATCGAGAGGGTTCGGTCACCGATGCCTTGTGCAGCGCCATGGCATGCATCCCCGTTGACCGTCAGGAGGAGCTTGCGCGCCGTTTTCCCGTCGCTCTCCACCTTGTCAGGCCCGCCGATCTCGATCAGGCGGCTAAAAAGCGGTCCGGTGGCGGCGGGCTGGGAGACCTCCCGGAAGATGAGGTCTTCGCGCTCCTCGATGACACTCTGGGACGGGTCGAGGCAGCTTCGCGCGAATGGGTCTTCATGCCGCAGGTGAGACAGGTAGCTTCCATCGTCATGGACGTGGCAAAGGACCAAGGGGCCCCGACCCTCGACAAACTGGATTTCTTTATGATCGGTCTTGCCGGGTTCGTCGATATGACGTGCAATTATCTCCAGGTGGCCAGGAAGGACGGGATCATCGAGGAACTCCCCGTTGACGTTCTCACGAGATACCTTGCGGTGATCGATGCCTTCGAGATGCTCTACGAGAGCAAGCTCCCCCGGCAGATCGGCGCGTTGCGGATCAAGGAGTGTGGGCTTCGCCCCGGCGAGATGCCCGATACGGGGACCTTGAGGGACCATGCCAACGCGATGAAGGCGAACGAAATGATAACGGACGCCGCGGAAGGCAGCATCCCCTACTACCATGAGCGGATCGCGAACCTCATCCAGAGCTTCCGTGAGGGCGCCCGCCAGCTCACTCTCGCGGGGCGGAACGCTTGATTCAATTGCTTTGACAAGGCCGCGACAGCTGTGGTAAAAATACGGTCAACACTATGGCCCTGAAGGTTTACAATACGATATCAGGCAGGAAAGAGGATTTCACCCCCGTCACGGAAGGGAAGGTGAAGCTCTATGTCTGCGGGGTCACCGTGTACGATCACTGCCATATCGGTCACGCGAGGAGCGCCATCGTCTTTGACACCATATACCGGTATCTCTGCTCGAAGGGCTTCGACGCTACCTACGTCAGGAACTTCACCGACATCGACGACAAGATAATCAAGAGATCTCATGCCGAGAACATACCCTGGCAGGAGGTGGGCGAGACGTACATTCGCTCTTTCTATGAGGACATGGATGCCCTGGGGGTGCTCCGGCCGAACCACGAGCCTCGTGCCACGGAGCATATCGCGGACATGATAGACCTCGTGCAAGCCCTGATAGACAAAGGCCATGCCTACAATATCGACGGGGATGTCTACTTCTCCGTGGACAGTTTCCGCAACTACGGCCAGCTCTCCGGTCGCCCTCTCGAGGAAATGATCTCCGGGGCCAGGGTCGAGGTGGACGAAAAGAAGAAGAACCCCCTCGACTTCGCTCTGTGGAAGGCATCCAAGGAGGGCGAACCCTCCTGGGATGCCCCCTTCGGTGCTGGCAGGCCGGGTTGGCACATAGAATGCTCCGTCATGAGCACCCTTTACCTCGGGAACCCCTTCGATATCCATGGAGGCGGGAAGGACCTTGTCTTCCCCCATCACGAGAACGAGAAGGCCCAGACCGAGGCGGCGACGGGAAAGAAGTTCGTCAACTACTGGGTGCACAACGGGTTCGTCAACATCGACCGTGAGAAGATGTCGAAGTCCATAGGCAATACGCTGCTTATCAGGGACTTCCTCAGGGAATACCATCCCGAGGTCCTTCGGCTTTTCTACCTGTCCAATCACTACCGCAGCCCGGTAGACTACAGCGGGCAGTCCATCGAGGACATCAACACGGCACTGCACAGGCTCTATTATACCCGGGAACGGGCGCTCGAGGCGCAGAAGGGCAAGACATTCGAAGAGCGGTCCTATCCGCAGGCCGACGACATCGCCCGAAAATTCACCGAGGCGATGGACGACGATTTCAACACCGCCCTTGCCCTTTCGCACGTTTTTGAGCTTTCTAAAGAGATTAACAGGATGGTCGACGAGAAGGATGAGAGCGCCGTTGCCCTCATCGCCTCCGCGGAGGCCGTCTATGAATCGCTAGCCGCTACCCTGGGGCTTCTCGGCGACGATCTGGCATCCCTGGAATCCCGTGAGAAGGTGCGGCATCTGGCCCGCATGGGCCTTGACGTTTCTTTCGTCGAAGACGCCATCAACGACCGTGTTGAGGCACGGAAGAACAAAGACTTTCAAAAGGCCGACGAGATCAGGAACATGCTGGCGGACAAGGGGATCATGCTCCTTGACACACCCAAAGGAACACAGTGGCGGATAAAGACTTCAGTTTCTTAAAAGGAGAGAGTATATGTTAGAGGTCAGATTTCACGGAAGAGGCGGGCAGGGAGCCGTTACGTCCGCCGAGATCATCGCACAGGCTGCCATCAAGCAGGGCATGAACGCGCAGGCATTCCCGAGCTTCGGTCCCGAGCGCCGCGGAGCCCCTGTCCAGGCTTTTTTGCGTGTATCCGACAAGCCCATCAGGCTGAGGTCAAAGGTCTACAAACCTGACAGCGTTCTCATCCTGGACCCCACCCTCATCACCTCGGCAAACCCGACGGCAGGTCTCAAGAAGGGTGGTTATATCATCATCAATTCCAACAAGTCTGTGGAAGAGCTGAAAAACACATTTCCCGGGCAGAACATCATTGCCGTCGACGCGTCGAAGATCGCCAGGGAAGAGCTGGGTGTTCCCATAACGAACACAACGATGCTCGGGGCCCTCGTTCGGGCAACGCGCGTCGTCGAGCTCAGCACGCTGGAAGAGCCGGTTCGCAACCGCTTCGGCGTCAACGGCCAGAAGAACATCAACGCCTACACCAGGGCATACAACGAAGCGACAGTGATAGAGGCGGAGTGATATACTTACAATAACCAATGACCAACCTCCAATGACCAGTCAAGAGACAGCCGGCGGCAAAGGTCTTTCCCCTGGTCACTGGAATTTGGTTATTGGTTATTCGATACTTCGGGTCTTTCAATGAAGACCATCTCCGGTAATATCGTCGATCTCCATAACGAGACCGTCTTTCCTGGAACAGTCCATATCGCCAACGGCATCATAACCGGCATTGACAGGGAGCGCTACTGGTATGATACCTATATCCTTCCCGGTTTTGTTGATTCCCACGTTCACGTTGAGAGTTCCATGCTCACGCCGGCCGGTTTCGCCCGCCTTGCCGTCGTTCACGGAACGGTGGCGACCGTTTCCGACCCCCATGAAATAGCCAATGTCCTGGGGCCGCAGGGCGTGCGTTTCATGATGGAGGACGCCGCGGGAATACCCTTCGTTTTTGCTTTCGGCGTGCCCTCCTGCGTTCCCGCGAGTCCCTTTGAGACGTCGGGCGCCGCGATGGGCCTCGCCGAGATGGAGGCCCTCTTTGACGAGCAAGGCGCTGGATATCTCAGCGAGATGATGAACGTCCCCGGTGTCATTGGCGGCGACCCGGACGTGCAGGCGAAGATAGAGGCGGCAAGACGAAGAGGAAAGCCGGTGGACGGGCACGCACCGGGCCTTCGAGGAGAAGGGTTGCGCAGGTACATAGCAGCGGGCATATCCACGGACCACGAATCCTTTGAGCTTGAGGAGGCGCGCGAGAAGGTCTCCCTGGGTATGAAGATACTGGTCCGTGAAGGTTCGGCGGCAAGGAACTTCGATACGCTCTATCCCCTCATCGACGAATCTCCGGGCTTCTGCATGCTCTGCACCGATGACCAGCACCCCGATTCCCTCGTAAAGGGACACATCAACACACTTGTCGCCCGGGCCATCAGAAAAGGCGTGGACGTTATGAAGGTCCTGAGGTGTGCCTGTGTCAACCCTGTCCTTCACTACGGTCTCGACGTGGGTCTGCTCAGACCTTCTGACCCTGCCGACATGATCGTTGTCGACGGTCTTGAGGACCTTGAGGTCTTGAAGACCATAGTACGCGGCGAGATCGTTGCCGAAGCCGGTGAAAGCCGCATACCGCATCGCAGGGCCACCCCGGTCAACATTTTTCGGGCGACCGTCAGGAAACCGGAGGATTTTCGGGTCCTCAAGAGGTCCGACGCCATTCGTGTCATCGGGGTTATAGAAGGTCAGGTCGTGACCTATGCTCACCTCGAGGCTCCCGCCCTTGAGGGGGACGCACTGGCCTGCGATACGGACAGGGACATACTGAAGATAGCTGTTGTGAACCGCTATGCAGATCGGCCGCCCGCGGTGGCCTTCGTGAGGGGATTCGGCCTGAAGAAAGGCGCCATGGCCTCGTCCATTGCGCATGATTCCCACAATATCGTCGCTGTGGGCACGAGCGATGAGATGCTCTGCGACGCCGTCAATCTTGTCATCGAGAAGAAGGGCGGCATCTCGCTTGTCTCGGAGGAGATGAAGATGGTGCTGCCCCTTCCCGTGGCGGGTCTGATGTCGAACGAGGACGGTTACAGTGTCGCCGAAAGGTACAGCCGTCTCACCTTGCTTGCCCGGGACCTTGGCACGACGCTCAAGGCGCCCTTTATGACGCTTTCCTTCATGGCCCTCGTGGTGATCCCGAAACTCAAACTGAGCGACAAGGGACTCTTCGACGGGGAGAAGTTCACTTTCACGGACCTCTTTGTGTGAAAGGGTTCGACTTGCCGTTTTAATGGGTTCAATAGGTTACATGGGTCCCATATGACCCGGGAAAAGAAGAGCTCCACTTGTCATGCTACTATTTTGATGAATTTCTTTACGAGATCGGGGTCGAACTGAGTGCCGGCGCACCTGCGCAGTTCTTTGAGCGCTTCCTCCCTGGACACCGCCTTGCGGTGGGGCCGCCCGCCGGTCATTGACTCGTAGGCATCTGCTATGGCCATGATCCTGCTTTCGAGGGGTATCTCCTCACCCGTGAGACCCAAGGGGTACCCGCTGCCATCCCACCACTCATGATGTTTGAGAATATAGTCCGCTATGGGTGTCAGGGTTGCGGCCGATTGGGCGATGCGGTGACCGATATCGCAGTGCTTGCGCATCTCGTTGAGTTCTTCCTCGGTGAGGCTGCCCGACTTCAGGAGTATGCGGTCGTGGATGCTGATATTCCCGATATCGTGGAATTGCGCGAGAAGAGCGAGGTCCTTCAGGCGCTTCTCGGTCAGGCCGGCGGCGCTTCCCAGTACGCTTACGAGCTGTCTCAACCGTTTGAGGGACTGCTTCGTCGTGACGCCCTTACTCTCGATGGTGTTCAGGAGGTTTTTCACTATGACATTGCGCGCGTGCTGACTGCCGAAGAGCTTTTCCTTGTACATGGCGTTGTCCGCTTCCCGATACAACTCCGCCATGCTCTGGCCGGGACCGGTGCGGATAGCGAACCCCGTGGAAATGCCCAACGGGAGGTGAGGGTTCTTCTTGTTGTACGCGGCCACGCTGGTCCTGATCCTGGCGCAGATCTCCTCAACCTTTGATTTGGGGCTGTTCGGCAAAAGGATAGCGAACTCGTCGCCTCCGACGCGCGCGACGACGTCGCTTTCACGGAATGACTTCCGGATGACCTGTGAGGCGACGGTGAGGAGTTCGTCTCCCCTGTCGTGCCCGAGGGTGTCGTTGACGAGCTTCAGGCCGTCTATATCGCACATGATGAGCCCGACCACGTCGAACCGGTTGTTGTCGTGACGATGCATCTCCTCCTCGAAATAGGCCCGATTGTAGAGATTCGTCAGGGGATCGTGGAGGCTCAGGTACTTCAGTTTCTCTTCCGTTTTCTTGAGGTCCGTGATCTCCTTTGACACGACGGCAACGAACCTTACCTGCCCGGTGCGGCCTTCGACTATGGGGCTCAGTGTGCGCAGCATCCAGCGGTCCCCGCCTTTCCCGCTCCTGTGTTCATAACGATGTGACGATCCCGTTTCAAAGACCTTGTCCACGTACCCCGCGAACTCGATGGTGTCTTCGGCGTCATGGAAGTCGCTGTAGTGCTTGCCGATGATGTTCGCCTCGGTCACGCACAACCGTGCCAGTACCTGCCTGTTGACGAAGAGATAGGTGCCTTCGCGGTCGATCATGTAGATCGAGTCATCCGTGGACTCGATGAGGGAACGGTATTTTTCCTCGCTTGAGATGACCTTCTTGCCGACGCGCATGAGATCGCTGATGTCCACGAAGTGTATGGCCGCGTGCTTCGTCCCGGCGACGGCCTGGCGGAGGATCTGGACGTCCCTGGTGGAACCGTTTTTGGCAGCCAACTTGAATTCATAGGTGTGAGCGGGAGCGGAGGCGTCATGGTCAAGAAAGTCACGGTACTGTGTCATCTTCGTGAGATCGCCGTTGACGACGAGTTCGGACCATTTCTTCTTTCCCACCACGTCGGACCGGCGGTACCCCGATAGCTCCAGGAACCGCTTGTTCACGCGTAAGATCGTTCCGTCTCTCTCCGCGATAATGGTGGCGATCTCCGAGGATTCGAAAAGAACCTGGTACAGATTTTCGTCTTCCCTTGTCTTCTGTGCCATGCCGTCTTTGATGCCACTCATTATATCACCGGCGAACGGGCATTTCCAACACTATTCAATCCGTGAATATCTTGCCGGGGTTCAGGATGCCCCGGGGGTCAAAGGCCGCCTTGATGCGCCTCATGAGCGGCAACGCCTCCCCTCCGATCTGCATGGGGAGGTAATCCATGACGGTTAGGCCGACACCGTGCTCACCCGTGAGGGATCCACCCATGGCGATCGTTTCCCTGTATATCAGTTCCAGGAGGCGGTACGCCTCTTCAAGCTCGGAGAAGTTCCTCCGGCGGTGGAGGATGGTGACATGGAGGTTGCCGTCCCCGGCATGGCCGTAGGTGGCGATCTTTATGGCATCGCTGTGTTCGAGTCCGCCCGTGAACCTGACGAGGAACGGGAGATTGTAACGGGGGACGACGACGTCCGCCTCGAGATGGTCCTTGCCGAGCGCCTTGAGCGATGGCAACACCTCCCTGCGGTAGGTCCAGAGACGCTCCGCCTCCGCCTCGTCCGCGGCGAGGCGCGCCTCCGTCACGCCCGGAGATCGCCGGCACAGGTTGGTTATCTCCAGCGCCTCTGCCTGGACCTCCTCCTCCCCATGACCGTCCGTTTCGATGAGCACCAGCGTGGCGGCGTCCCTTGACAGCGCGGCGCCCAGATGGTCAGCCACGGTGTTGATGGCGATGTTGTCCATGAGTTCGATGGCGCAGGGAACGATCCCGGAGCGAAAGACGGCGACGATCAGGTCGGCGGCCTCCGGCAGATCGTTGAGATACGCCATGACGGTCCGGCGGGCGTGGGGCCTCATGAGGAGCCGAAGAATTATCTTCGTTATGATCGCGAGCGTCCCTTCGGACCCGACGAGGAGCGAGATGAGGTCGTACCCGGCGACGTTCTTCATCGTCTTTCCGCCGAGGTTTATCACGTCGCCGGAAGGCAGGACGGCCTCGAGGCCCCTAACGTAGTCCCTTGTGACGCCGTACTTGACCGCCCGCGTATATCCGGCGTTCTCGGCGACATTGCCGCCGAGGGTGCTGTCGACGGTACTCGACGGGTCGGGCGGAAAGAACAGGCCCCTCCTGCCCAGTTCGATCTGCAGATCGTTGGATATGACGCCGGGTTCGACCACCGCGAACATGTTCGCCTCGTCGATCTCTACGATTCGGTTGAGGCGCGTGAAGGAGAGAACGACTCCCCCGCGTACCGGCAGGGCGCCGCCGGAGAGGCCCGTCCTTCCGCCTTGAGGCGTCACGGGAATTCCATGGAGGAAGGCACACTTCATGATGCGCGATACATCCTCGGTGCTTTGCGGGAGGAGGGCGACCTGCGGCATGTACTGCCGTTCCGTTGCGTCATAGGAAAAATGGGAAAGATGCTCCCGATCGAGAACGACCTGGTTCTCTCCGAGAAACCCCTTGACCTCGTCCAGGAACTGTTCGAAAGACATGATGGTCAATTATATCCGGGCATTCCCGATGGAGCAAGGAAATTAAGGTGCAGCCGGTCTTGTCGAAAGAGCGGTCGGAGAAGAAAGTCCAAATACCGATGTCGCAGCAGGACAGGGTGCATCGACAGCCTGTTGGGCACTTGTCGAGACACGTTAGTACCAATCATGTTTCTCCGCAGCCCTCGTAATGTGTACAATGGCGGGTAGTTGATGCTTTTGCATCCAGTTACTTTATGGCAGATCGGATTGATCCGACAAACCAGCCAGAAAAAGGGGAACGCGATGTCGAATGATCCTAGACCTGAGATCCGGACGGTGATCGTGGACGACGAACGCCTGGCCCGCAAGAATCTCAGAGACCTTCTGAGCGAACACCCCTACGTTCATGTGATAGGGGAGGCGGCAGACGCGGCGGCTGCCCGGGAGGCCATCGTCCGAGAGAGACCGGACCTTGTCTTCCTCGATGTAAGAATGCCCGGCGGGTCGGGGTTTGACCTCCTCGACAGGCTGGAAGAGAGGCCGTCCGTCATATTCGTGACCGCCTACGACGAGTTCGCCGTCGGCGCCTTTACGAACAAGGCCTTCGACTATCTTCTGAAGCCTGTTGACCCGGGCCGTCTCAACCTTTCGCTCGAAAGGTTCCTGTCGAGCGGCCATGACCGGGGACAGTCCTCCGCTATCGCGCAGAACGACCGGATCTGCCTCAACACCGGGAAGAAGGTTGTCTTCATTGAGCTCATGAAGATCGCCGCCGTCATGTCGGAGAAGAACTATATCAGGATCTTCAGTGTCGATGGTGAATGCTTCGTGATGCGCTCCCCCCTCAAGGAGTGGAAGGAGCGTTTTCCTGCGGACATCTTCATGGGTCTCGACCGCTCTTTACTGATCAACAGGCATCACGTCCGCCTTTTGAGAAAAAGGAACCGCAACGGGGATATCTACATGGAAGGCATTGAGAAACCCTTCCACCTGGGCCGGATAGCGCTCCAGCGGTTCAAGGCTCTCATGGGCGTGACGGAAAGGCAGGAGTGCAAGCCCCTGTCGTGAATGCTTCCCCCGGTGATGAAACATGCGGTCACAGGTCACATGTTGCAGGTCACAGGTCAGAATAACAAAAAGATATTCAGTCTGGAACCTGGAACGTGAAACCCTAGACGTACACTATGTCCAACGGTGTCTTCGTCAGCCTTTCCAGGCCATTCTTTCTGACGACGAAGTCCACCTCTATGCCTACGGCGCCTTCACCGGGGAAGATGAACTTCGGCTCGAAGGCGAAGACCATGCCCTCTTTGAGTATCATCCTGTGCCGCGGCGTGATGACGGGAAGTTCGTTGATCTCGAGGCCGAGGCCGTGGCCGATGAAGCTTACCTGGCCTTCCCCATGGCCCATGAAATGTTCTTCCAGTCCCGCGGTCTTGACCCGGTCCATGGCCCTTCCGAAGACCTCCGTCGCGTCGGTCCCTTCCTTCGCGGTGTCCATTGTCTCGTTGATGATGTCCCGGGCCACCTCGAAGGGTTTTTGAAAGAGGTCTTTCAAGGGCCCCACCGCGTACGCCCGCGTCTCATCGGTGATGTACCCGTTGTACCCGCCACCGTAATCGACGATTACCGGGATGCCCCGTTTCACAGTGTTGACGGAGGCCCCCTGAGCGATGGCGTGCGTCACGCCTATCCCGGATATGGGTACATCGGCCCCGGAGGTGATCGTCGTGGAGTAGCCGTGGGTGACGTAGAGGTTCATCATCTCCTGGTTGAGACCGCGCATCCTGAGGAATCCCTGGTGTCCCCATTTCCTCCCTTCCGCAACGAGTTCGGCCTCAATATCGATCTCCCGGATCCCTTCCTTTATGATGTCCTTCGCCTTTTCAAAGACGCGCTCCACGATCTCGCCGGATTTTCGGAACTGGGCGACCTCGAATTCGCTCTTTACGAGCCTCCCGTCCCTGATGATCGGCGACAGGTCTTCCATCCTGTCCTTCCCCAGGAGCGATTTCCATCGTTCACAGATCGCGACGGGCACGACGTCGAACTCCATGGCGCACCGCCCGTGAAGCATTTTCTTCTCCGCCAGGAGGTCCTTGACCTCTTTGTCCCGCTTGATGGGGATGATATCGAGGGGTGTCTCCATCCCGGCGCGATAAACGCTTTTTTCCACGAAAAACTGCGGTCCCTGCTCCGCCGACACCACGAGGACCCCGCGCTGGAGCGTTCCCGTGAAGTAGAAGATGTCCACGTTCTGCAGGATGACGGCGAGTTCGATGCCCTTCTCCACCATCCCCTTGCGGAGCTTGTCGATCCGTGCCGTTATCTCTTCCTTTGGTGTGAGATCAGGGATGTTTAGCGTTTTTAACATAGTTCATGACCCTCCGTGCCGCTTCCTTTGCAGGCACCTTTTCGAATTCCTTGCTGTCCCGTCGTTTTATCTCCACGATGCCTTCCTTGAGGCCCCGTTCCCCTATCGTGATCCGAAGGGGTATCCCGATGAGGTCGCAATCCTTGAACTTGACACCCGGTCGCTCGTCGCGGTCGTCAAGGATGGCGTCGACGCCGTTCGCCAGGAGCTCCTCGTATATCTGACGGGCGACCTTCATGCTCTCCTCGTGGGTGGTGTTCACGGGCAGCACATCCACCTCGAAGGGGGCGATCGGCAGGGGCAGTATCATGCCGTTCTCGTCGTTGCCCTGTTCGATGGCGGCGGCCACGGTCCTGCCGACGCCGATCCCGTAGCATCCCATGACCATGAACTGGTCCTTGCCCTCGCTGTCGAGGAAGGTGGCGTTCATCGCCTTGCTGTACTTGAGGCCGAGTTTGAAGATGTGCCCCACCTCGATGCCCCGCGTCGCGACGAGTTTGCCGCTCTCGCACCGGGGACAGCGGTCGCCGGCCACGGCCACCTTTATGTCGTAGAACCCTTTGACCGTGAGATCACCCACGTTGACGTCCACCACGTGGACATCACGTTCGTTGCCGCCTATCACGAAGTCCTCCATGAACGTGAGGTCCATGTCGGCGTAAAGGGGAATGGAAAGGCCGATGGGGCCCGAGAAGCCTAAAGGCCCGCCCGTTGCCTCCTCGATGGTCCTCTCGTCGGCAAGCTCCATTTCCTCCAGCTTGAGGAGGTTCTTCAGCTTCGTGTCGTTTATCTCCCTGTCACCCCGGACGAGGACGCCGATCGTCCCTTTATCCGTGTTGTAGATGATGGTCTTGAGGAGCTTGTCCGGCGTTATCCCGAGGAAGGAGGAGACCTCGTCTATCTTCCGCTGGTTAGGCGTCTCCACGCGCCTGTGGAGGCCCTTCTTCCCGGAGACGGGCCCGTCCGTGAACCCCACCTCGGCCCTTTCGAGGTTTGCCGCATACCCGCAGGCGTCACAGGAGATGATGATGTCCTCGCCCGTGTCGGCGAGCACCATGAACTCGTGGGAGAAGCTCCCCCCTATCTGGCCGGTATCGGCCTCGACGACGCGGAACCTGAACCCGCACCGCGTGAAGATGCTGACGTAGGCTTCGTACATCTCCTTGTAGCTCTTCTCCGCCCCGGACTCGTCGACATCGAAGCTGTAGGCGTCCTTCATCGAGAACTCGCGGGAGCGCATGATCCCGAAGCGGGGCCTGATCTCGTCGCGGAACTTGTTCTGTATCTGGTAGAGGTTGACGGGGAGGTCCTTGTAGGATTTGACCTCCCTCCGCACGAGGTCGGTGACCACCTCCTCGTGGGTGGGCCCGAGGCACAGCTCGCGGTTGTTCCTGTCGACAAAGCGCAGGAGCTCCTTGCCGTACTTTTCCCACCGCGTGCTCTCGACCCAGAGCTCCTTCGGCTGGACGGCGGGCATGAAGATCTCCTGGGCGCCCTTCCGGTTCATCTCCTCGCGGATGATCTGCTCCACCTTTCGGAGCGACCTGAGCCCCAGAGGAAGCCAGGTATAGACACCCGATGCCAGGCGCCTGATGAACCCTGCCCTCAACATGAGGCGATGGCTCGCGACCTCGGCCTCTTTCGGGTCTTCCTTGACGGTGGGGATGAACATTTTCGAGAACAGCATGCTTGCTCCTTCAACTGAGATATGTGTTCGAACGTCTGGAAACGGGACTGCTAAACCGTCAGAATGTACCATGATTTGGCCCCATGAGCAATAGTCTGCGCTTCGCGCGGACGGTCGCAGGTCGCAGGTCGCAGGCCTCAGAGGTCTGTGCTTCCCGCATGCATGCGGACAGGTCCGCGCCAAACACGAACGAGGTCAGGCACCCAGAACCTGGAACCCTTGAACTCTTGAACCGTCTTTTCTGCTATTCCCAAAGACATGGCACGTTCCATCGACGAAAGGGCGCACCGGGCAAGGATCACCCCTGCCTCGCGGCTGAGTCCCGGGACGTGGCTGAAGATCCGGTGGGTCAACCCCTGGGTGATGACGGCTGTTTCGGCGGCAATGGCGTTTCTGAGCCCCCTTGCGGCGTTCTGTCTCTTCGGAGCCGGACTCGTCCTGCAGTTCATGGCATCGACGAATTCACCCGCCCCCGTTTTCGCGCGCCGTGAGGGCGAGGCCGCCGTGTTTCTCGGGAAGGACCACTATGGGCTGCCCGTCATGCTGCCCATCGGGGAGCTGACCCGTCACGGGATGCTCATCGGCACGACAGGATCGGGCAAGACGACAGCCATCAGGACCATCGCCGACTCCATCATGAGGCTCGGGGGAGGCTTCTGTTTCATCGACGGCAAGTCGGACGTCACTGACACCTATGAAGTGCTCTACGAGATCATCGAGAGGTGCGACCGTGTGGAAGATCTTCTGGTTCTCAATTTCCTCAACCCTTCGCAGTCGCACACCTTCAATTTCATGACATACGGCGACGCCGATTTTCTCGCCGAGATCATGACGGGTTTCCTGAAACAGGCAGAGGGGGACCAGGTCTACTGGCAGGAGCGGGGCAAGATACTCATGAAAGCGGTGCTTACCCAGCTTGTCTACAGGAGGGACCACCCCGAGGTGTTCGGAGAGTATGTCCTCACGCCGTCGGAGGTGCGAAGACATCTCGCCTTCGATGAGCTCCTGTCGCTGGAGGCTGACGAAAGGTATCCCCTGTACGACGGCGGGCAGCCTGTGAAGGCCCGGCTGAGGGGGCTTCTCGGCGACCTGCCCGGCTGGGAGGAATACCGCAACAGGGGCCAGGGCCGGATGTCCCCCGCGGCCGGGGAGGCCCTCAGGCAATACGGGTTCTTCGTTCAGCAGTGGGGCGCCCCCCTCGATCTCCTCGCTGGAACCTTCAACAGGATCTTCGATACAGACGCTCCCGAGATCGACATGGTCGACGTGGTCTCAAACAGCCGCATTCTCGTCGTTCTCCTTCCTTCCCTGTCGTATTCCATCTCGACCCTTCAGGCGCTGGGGAGACTCGCCCTCAATGCCTTCAAGATCGCTTTGACGACGGCCCTCGGAACGAGAGTGGAAGGGGATTATGAAGAGATACGGCGTGATGTCCGCCGCGGCAGACCCTCGATCCCCTTCACCCTCATTGCCGACGAATACGGGTCCTATGCCGTTGAAGGTTTTGATACCATCCTTGCCCAGGGACGCTCTCTCGGTTTTGGCGTCATCATATCCGTTCAGGAGCTTGCATCGCTCTTCAAGACGTCGGAAACGGACGCAAAGCGGCTCATCGGGAACACGAACTACAAGATCGTTATGAAGGTGGAGGATACGGACACGGCTAAATTTCTGGCGGAGAGGGCGGGCGAATCCTTCTTCATGATGCCCAACATCCGGAACGACAGCAAAATGATGGAGAGCCTTGGCAACTGGGACGGCACCTATGCCTTTCAGAAAGGCAGCCGCGTAGAGATGAGAGATCTGGCCGGGCTCAAGGTCGGTGAAGGGTACATCTTTGCCGGGGACGAGGTGAGACGGTTCAGAACGCGCTACATCCCCCCGGCGGGTAACGTGAAACAATTGAGATTGATGAAATATGTGAAGAAGACGACATTGGGCACCTTGCAGGAAAGAAGGTCTACAGACCTGCGTTGCCGAGATACAGGCCGCAGCGGGTGAGGGTGGAGATGACGATCCACGAGGTCAGCTTGTAGCATGTCAGGAAGGCTCCGATGATGATCATCTTTCCACCCCCGGCTCCTCCCTTCGCGGCCTCATTTCCGTTGGCAAGCCGTATGAGGCCCTTGATGATGAGGAAGGTTCCCAGAACGGGCATCAAGGGAGAGACCATTGTCTGCGTGGTGCCGATGAGTTTTGTGATCAATTCGGTCATAGAAGCGGTTCAAAAGGTCAAGAGTTCACGGGTTCAAGCGTCAAAAGCGCGAATAACCATATGTTCGATGGTGCTATTTATCATATAGCAGGAGACCGATGGCTGTTTTCGGAAAACAAAAGAAAGAGGCTCCAGACCCGGACGGCGGCGAGGCCCTTGCGATAGAGATAGGCATATTCCGGGGATTGAAGCTCACGTCCCGGGCTCTGCTTGTTATTCCCGTTGCCACGGTGGTCCTCAGCATCATCATGGTGGTTGCGTCGATCGTCATCGTGGTTGCCGGGAAAGGAAGGGACAAGATCGTCTTCATGGATTCCACGGGAAGGCCATCTCTCGTCCGCGCAGACGATCCCGACAAGATCCACTGGCCGGAGCTTGAGATCTTCTGCAGGGACGCGATCAGGGACATCCTCGGCTGGACCTATGTGGAGGTGAGGTCCCAAAGCGATCTTGCCAACCGGATAAGTCGCGTGTCGAAGCGTTTCGATCCCGCGTCCTTCAAGGCTTTTTACGAGCCGTACCGGGACAATTATCTCAAGTCCCTGTCGGACCAAAAGCTCATCGTCACCGCCGAGTGGAATGCTCTCAAGGACTCGAAGATACGCGGCAAGGAAGCGGTCGTTCTTGCCTCGGTCAGACTCAATGCCGTTCGTGTGGTTGGAGAGGAAGCGGCGAGCGAAGACCTCAAGCTAAAGACGTACGAGATCAAGCTGTACAAAGGAGCGCGCAGTGTGGAGAACCCTTTCGGTCTGTATATTGTCCGTTTTTCTGAGCCTGCCGGTGGCTGAGGCCGCGCCGGACATGCCTCAGGAGACCCCGAAGCAGCAGGCTGAGGGGCAGATCGTTGTCCCTCCCTTCGATCTTCCCGAGAAGGACATCGTCGAGATGAAGGAGAAGGTGCAGCGCCTCAAGCCTCTCATAGAAAAGGATCACGAGCTGGCACGGGCGAGGGAGCGCGATGTCGACGAAGTGCCGGGTGCGGTGCCCACCATCCATCTCTCATACGGGTACGGCAGCGTCATCAATCTCCCTTACAGTTTCAGCGTCGACGATATCGCGATCGGCGCAAGGGAGAAATTCAACATCGAGACGAGAGGCAACTCCCTCATCATCTTTCCAGTGAGAGAATTCAAGTCGACCAACATTATTGTTTTCGAAAGAACGCAAGCGGGTGACCAGTTGCCCCACCATTATTTGCTTGTCGAGAACGGGGCATCGGGAGAGGCGGACCTCACCGTCAACGTAAGGCGGTCAGGCATGGGTGGCGTGTCCGACATAACGGACGCAATGGTGCGCGTCATCACGACACAGCGCATCCCCGAGAAGGGCACAGCAGAAGACATTCTCCTCGAGGGCCGGTCGCCTTCACTGACGAATCTCAGTGACTATCCTTTCATACGGATGATGAAACTCCAGAAACCGGAGCTTCATGTCTTCATGATAGCCGGGAAGGTGATGCCCGTGGGCGATGCCGATTTTGCCCTGGACCTCGGCAACGGGACAAGCGTTGTGGCATCGCGGAGCCGGGAAATAACGGTAAGGAGGGTGGGCGATGGCAAGACGTTCAGAAACAGCCGTTAGCTGCTGTGCAACTCTTCTTGTGCTGGTTTGGGGCTTCATATCGCCGCTCGTGGCGCAGGCGCAGGAGGGACCGCAAGGCTCTGCTCCCGACGCCGGCCGCTCGTCCCTCATACGCGCCCTTTCGCGGCAGATCGCCTTCGTGAGGTCCTTCTCGGTGGAATACCCATTCCAGTTCCGGCAGGAGGCCGGGGCAGCATTGACCGGTGCGCCTGCTGCCGGTGACAGGAAGGCGCGCGGGGAATGAAAATGGGTATGGGCATGGAAGGAAACAGGCGCCTTTTTTCGCTCGTCGGTATCACGGCCCTGGCGGGGATCCTTCTCTGCGGAGGCGGATGCGCTCCCACCATCAGGACAGTATCCGAGGATGTCATCGAGGCGGAAGCCGTGCGGATCGCGCGGGAAGAAGGCAGAGAAGAGGGCAGACGGGAGGGGTCGCGCCTCTGTAAGGAAGAACTGGATGAGCGATTGCGGGACTTCGTTCGGAGGTACCGCGATGAGCTTTTATATCTCGAATTGACGAAGGGCGGTGCCATTGTACCGGCACAGGTGAGGCTGGTCTACAATCCGGCCAAGATAAGCCGGGACGGAAGCAGCTACTCGGCACCGACCCTCGTCTGGAAGATCGTGTCGCCGCCCCGGTTCGTTTCCGATGAATCAGGCGAGGGTTGGCTCGGCAGGGACCGGGCCAATTTCTGCTATTTCCTGGTAGATTCATTCGCCACGGAGGCGGAGGCTTTTCAATTCGTCGGCAACTCCCCGAAGCCCGACGACGTCTTCCTGACGACAGCGCCTCACGGCGACGCCGGAAAATGGGCGGTGATCGGGAAGACCTTCAAGGCAAGGTGCGATGTGGCGATGGCGTTCTACAAGAAGCTCGGCCGCCAGGCGGTCCGGGTGGAATAGGAGTTGACGGTGCTTGTCAGATATCTGCCGGGCAGACTTGACGAAAGGATCCCGGTACCCGTTCAAAGGAAGATAGTGTTTCACGGACGCGAGGGAGGAAACAGGGGAAAGCTGGTCTTCGAGACCACCGACGGCAAGAGGCAAGAGGTCAGCCTCGATGACTGCAGCCCGCTCATGTCGAAACAGAAAAAGATCACGATGTGGCTGAAGATGGCGGGCCTCATCGTCCTGCTCATAGCTTTTTTTGCCGGTGGATACGGCATCGCCCTCGAAGCGTTCTCTCAGGGTGTTGCTGGCCTCAGTGTCATCACCGTACTCCAGCTCATCGTCAGCGGCGGCCTTGTCGTGTACGTTTCCCTGTCTTTCAAGGCCGCAGTTGAGAGGTGCCTCTACGGAGGTCTCTCGTTTGACCGGGGTGACATCTATTTCCAGTCTGACGATGAAAGAGCGATATTCGCGGACATATTGAAGAAGGAAGAGAGGAGGTAACATGATCCCTGTATCAATGAAGATAAGGGCGGGAAAATTGGGGAGCCTGTGCAGGTTCTTCCTTTCCGCCGCATTGTGCCTGTTATTCGGCGCCGTGCGTACCGGGGACGGATGGGCGCAGACATTCAACGAGAGCAGGTGGGCAACGGAGACCACCGATGCCGGGGAGTTCCTGAGCAATCTGGCCAATATAATCATGTACGGTCTCCTGTCGATCTCTTTCTGCGCTGGGACGGGTCTCATCATATGGGGCTTCGTGGTGATGGCGAACAAGGACAACAACCCCCAGGGTGCCCAGGGTGCGTGGAAGAAGGTTGCCTTCGGAGGCTGCCTCGTGTCAACCTCGGCGATCCTCGGGATTATCAAGGCGACCATGACGGCAAGCGCGGGATAGATCACCATGGAACCCGGGACACGTCATGACTACCAGAACATAAACAGCGCCATTATCGTGCCGAGGCTCAATATATCCCTGGAAGACCTGATTATCTGCATTTGCCCCGCTATGCTGGGCAACGGCATCGCTTCAATTCTGTCATACGTGTCGGAAGAGATTGGTGTTTTCCTCATCACGACGGGCATGTGCGGGTCTGTGGCCCTCTATTTCTTCGCGCGGGGAAAGCGAAAGGAAGAGGTCAGGCAGAGGGGCTGCAGCCGCTCGGGCGTTCTGAGAAGATATCTCGCATACCTCCTTGGCGCCGAATGGCTGCGCTGCAGGTAGACGATGAGCAATTTCCTCGACGATATCATCGACAGGGCGATCAGTGAGGACGCCTCCGACATCTACATCCAATCGGAAAGCCCGGTCTTCCTGAGGATAAGCGGGCGCATGGCCGCTGCCGCCGATCCTCCCGAAGGATACGAGATAGACGAAGCGATAGAGCGTATCCTCAGGGTCTCCGGCGCCCGGGCGCAGCTCTACGACAGGGAGGAGAAGGACCTGTCCTATGCGAGACAGGTGGGCAGCGGCAAAGAGAAGAAAACCTTCAGGTTTCGCGTCAACCTGTGCATGACGAAAAGGGGGGTTTCCATCGTCATGAGGCGCCTGAAGTCCGTGGAAACGAACCCGCTCAACCTCGGCGTTCCGGGCGACCTCTTGAGACTTGTCCTTGAGAGTCCGACGGGGGGTATCATCTTCATTGCCGGCCCCACAGGCAGCGGCAAATCGACAACGCTCGCCTCCCTCATAGCGTATCTTGTGGCGACACGGTGCCTCAACTGCGTCACCATAGAAGACCCCATTGAATACGACATCCCTGAAGGGATGGGCAACATCATCGAGCGCGAGGTGGGCACCACGACACTGTCCTTCGAACGGGCGCTGAGGGCGGCGATGCGCCAGCGGCCGGACGTGATCCTGGTAGGTGAGGTGAGAGATCCCGAAACAGCGTCGGCGGCGATCCAAGCGGCCAAGACGGGTCACCTCGTGTTCACAACCATCCATACGCTCATGACCACGCAGGTCCCCTCGCGGATAGCGTCCATGTTCCCCGTGGAGAAACAGGAGTGGATGGTGCAGGAACTGACGGACGTTCTCCTTGCCGTAATGGCGCAGGTCCTGGTACCGACGGCCGGCACGGACCGCCAGCGCGGCCGCCTGGTCCTTGCCACGGAATTTCTGGACACCAAGGATGCTGCCATCCGCGAGCTCCTGGTACGGGGCAGATATGACCTGCTGCGTCAGCAGCAGCGAAGCGGGCAGATAGGCTGGACCTTGAACCAGAGCCTGAGGGTTCTCATCGATTCCGAAGAGGTTGAGGAGGCCGACGCTCGCAGGGCAACGAACGATCCTGCCTTGTTCATGAGAGAGTGATTAGTCCACTACTTAGTCTATTATGGGTCTATGAGGGTGAATATACACGAAGCCAAGACGAGATTATCAGAGTTGCTCAACCGGGTGGAAAGCGGAGAGGGGAGCACTATAGCGAGGGCGGGAACACCAATAGCCCGCCTTGTTCCCATTCGGGACAAGACCGCTGAACGGGTGGCGGGAACGGCCAAAGGGAAAGTGGTCATCGAAAAGAACTTCGACGAACCATTGCCTGAATCGATCCTTGGCGAGTACGAGGGATGAGGCTTATCCTTGACACTCATGTGTTTCTCTGGTGGATAGTCGATAGCCCGCAACCGTCATCTCGCGTGCGTGATGTCATGAGGAATCCGGTGAACGAGCTCTTCCTGAGTGTGGCTTCCGCCTGGGAGATAGTCATAAAGGTCAATCTGGGAAGGCTCCGTCTGCCGGACAGACCTGATCGATTCATTCCGGGCCAGCTGATGAAGAACGCTATCGAGCCGCTTCCTGTCGAGATGAGCCATGCGCTCTATGTGTCCCGGCTTCCGGCCATCCACCGGGATCCCTTCGATCGCACTATCATAGCCCAGTCAATTCTGGAAAAGATGCCTGTTGTCACGCGGGATGCCGATATAGCCAAATACAAGACGAAGACTCTCTGGTGACGGGTGTTAACAGGACCGGGACTTGATCGGAGACGGGTCACCACGATGTGTCGTTCCTTAGAGAGTAGCTCGTGCTGCGGCCGCCGCCCGGGTCCTTCACCAGGATTCCCCTTGCGACAAGATCGAGGATATCGCGCAGTGCCGTATCCTGGGAACACTTAGACAGCTTTGCCCATTTTGTTGATGTCAGCTTTCCCTCGAAGCTCTCGAGCAGTCTGTTCAGGATCAGACGTTGCCGCAGGTTGAAAGTTTCGCTGGCGTGGGTGTCCCAAAAACGGGCCATCCTCAGGACGGTTCCGAGAGTGTCGTCCACGCCGGCAAGGGCGCGCTGGAGGCAAGCAAGGAACCATTCCAGGTAGGAGGTGATATCCAGCGTCCCCTGCTGGGTTTGTTCCAACCTGTCGTAGTAGATGTCCCGCTCGTTGCGGATCTGGGCCGACATGCTGTAAAAACGCTGTGAGCTTGCCTCCGAGCGGGCCAGGGTCATATCGGCAATGGCACGCGCGATGCGGCCATTACCATCATCGAAGGGGTGGATGGTGACGAACCAGAGATGGGCTATACCCGCCCGCAAGACCAGATCCGTGTCATCATCCGTGTTGAACCAATCGAGAAAGGCCTTCACTTCCTGCTCCAGCCTGCTTGCGGCCGGGGCCTCGAAATGTACCCGCTCCTGGCCGACGGGTCCCGACACGACCTGCATCGGACCTTTGCTGTCATCGCGCCAGGCATTGACCTTTATCCTGCTCATTCCACTGCGGCCGGTGGGAAAGAGGGAAGCGTGCCATGCGAAGAGACGTTCCTTCGTTAAGGGTTTGTTGTAGTTCTGAGTGGCATCAAGCATCATCTCGACGACGCCTTCTACGTCCCGGCTTGCCGGTGCTGTAGCGCCGATATCCACACCAAGCCGCCGGGCAATGGAAGACCGCACCTCGACCGCGTCCAGTACCGATCCCTCGATCTCGCTTGACTTCACGATATCCAGTGTCAGCGTACGCAGGACCGCCTCGGTCCTCAACGAGAACCCAAGGGCTTCCATATGGCCGATCAGCCTTCCCTGCCTGTGACGAACGAGAGCGAGTTGGCGCGACAGGCCTTTCTCGTTCCAGGAGAAACGTGGCCAGTCGGGCAGTTGATGGATGTAAGTGGTCAATCTCCGCACCTCATGCGGAGATTATAAGGTCTAATCTCCGCAAAGTCAACCTTATTATCCGCATGAGGTGCGGAGAATAAGGCTAGTGTCTTTCCCAAGGTTCGGTCCTGAAGAGAACTCACCGGAGACCTCAAATTACTCCAGCCTATCAATGAGCGTGCACCGGCAGAGCGAATAAAACCTTTTGTCGACCGTCCCAGGTCGAGTTCTCGATTTTGAAGGCTATTACATATCTCGGAGGAAAGATATGAAAGACAGACTAAGAATGATTCCGGGGACGAAAATGGGGAAAGTCATCTGCGGGGTCGTGATCTTTTTCCTGCTCGCCACGAGCGCTTATGCGACTGCGGTGCAGGTGATCAACTTTCCCGCCCTTATGAGCATGGTGCAGAAGATGGTCACCCAGGCGATCACGGACAAGATCAAAGCCGTGTGGAATGAAGAGGTGAAGATAAAGCTCGAGCCCGGCACGATCAATACGAAAGCCGTTTCTTTCGTCAAGTACAACATCTCCTCGTTCACGGACAAGATGATATCTCAGTACATGAAGAACAATGCGGGGGCCTTTGCCAGAGGCGACGGCAAACTTTTCGCCGAGACGGCAAAGAGCAAGACGGCGCCCATCATCCCGTCGGCGAATTCGGATTTCAAGGAGTTCCAGAAAAAGATCCGCGAGGTATCCATCCTGCTGGCGGGTGCTCCGGGCGGCGGCACCGACAGGATGAAGCACTTCACCACGGCGGAATACGCGGCGGTGAAGCTCCGCGACGTATTCAACCAGGCATCGGTAGTGGCCTACGAAAAGGCATCCGAGGGCGTGTATGTGGCTGAAAGATTCCGGAAGGAACTATCTTCTTTCGATCCTGCATACATCGATGGCGCCAAGTCCGACCAGGCAGTCAAGGACCTGGCGAAGCTCGCTTACTACAACGCCATGCTCCAATCGGAGATGCTTGCCGTAATGTCTCAGGGTGAAATGCGCCGGGCTCTGGAGGGCCGCTAGAGATGAAGCTGAACCTTCCCGTGGTGTCACGGCTTATCATCGTGGTGATCATTGCATCGGTCCTTTTGACGTTTGGCCTCGCCCGAAATTCCTCCGCAATTGTTCCGCCGTGCCCCGTTGCCACTGACGCAACGATTGCCCAAATGGCACAGCAATGGGCTGCGTCTTTCAAAACCCCCTATTGTGCTTACCTTGATAAGCGCCGCAACATCCTGCTGAAGCAGAAGCTAGTCGCAGGTGTGTTGCAGCAGACCTCCGCGATGTCGGAGATATTCAGGGTTACTGAAGAATCAACAAGTATTGTGAAGAGAATTGAAAAAGTCGCCCGCCGTATCAATCTCAAGAACCAGGGGGTGGCGGATATGGCCGCGGCAAAGCTGCGGGCATTGAGGTCGGGTGCCGGACTGACAACATATTCCGCGGGAGAAAAAGCCTTTGCGAAGGCCTCCCGGGTAGAGAAGGCTCTGGAGAAATTCTCGTCCACGGCCTTCGACTTCTGCTCCCGACACCAGGCGCAGAAAGATGCTGCAAAGCTTGCATATCTTCGAGGGCTGGTCCAGGCACAGGAACTCAGATTGCTCTCCCTCTTGAAGATGATGGAAGCTCTTGAGGGGGAACGTTAGAAAATGAACCGTATCGGGGCCAGGAAACGGTTATTGTCTCTGGTGTCTTTCCTCTTGGCTGGCGGCGTTCTTTTGGGCGCCGGTCTTGTTCCGCGCAAGGGTGACTGCTTCGTCAAGTGCTCACCTGTTATTGCCGTGACGAATTACCCATATTTCTCAGCTTTGCTGAAAAACCTCGTCGAGGATCGCCTTATCACGGAGCTCAGACTCTGTCTTTCTGAACAGTTGAGCCTTGCACTCTTACCCGGCAGTTTCAGAGCGCTCGAGACACGTCTTCGCAAGGCCACGGACCTTTCAACCCTTGTCGATGATATTGTCAGCGACGGCCTTGGTTCACAGCTTGCCTTCGTCAAGACCCGAATGAACATTGAGGTGTTTGCCTCCCGCCTGAACAAAGCTGCAGTCACGGCCTTGAGCAAGGAATTGAAGCGACTTGGATTTGAGGAAAGCCGGGTCCGTGAGGTCTTAAGCGACTACAGAAGAGAGTTTCTCAATTCCCGGCGAGCCCTGGCAACCTATACGGATGAGGTCAGAGACTTTCAAATCCGGACGGCGGAGTTCCTGCCGGTATCGGCAAGATTGCTTTCCCGTATGACGGTGCTTGGCGGGAAAATGGACGTAGCCGACGGGATACAGGGAAGGCAAGGCGCTGAGGTCAGCGGCAATACGCGGCAGATACTCGACGAGTGCGCGATACACGCAAAAGGGGCCCTCAAGAACATCGCCGCGATTGCAGAGGTCTCTCTTGCAGATTCCATAGGCAGAGGGTTTTGCGGTGCCAGCGGTACGTATCTCGCGGCACGGCTTGAGAAGCTTCGCGGCCTGGAAGGCAAAGCCGCCGTTTCTTCTCAGGATATCGCCAGGGTCCTCGAAAGCGTGGACAGAGCAGCGATAGCCGTGCCCTCGGAATATGTGGGGACATCCACGGCTGGACTTGCCGATATGGCCGCAGGGATCAGAACCTCGTTAACAGCAAGAATGAGGGATGGCATCGCTGCAGCCCTTCTGGTCGTCAACAAAGCCATGTCGTTGGAAAAAGAAAAGGAGCGTGCCATAAACCGCCTTTACAACGGGATAGAACAGGAGATCAAGAGGCTTCTTGGTGATGCCGGATTCTTTGCAGCTGTAGCACGGGACAGAAGCAGGGTCTCGCTTCTTGACCGGGAAGACATCAAGAAGATAACGGTCCTCCTCGCGGGAAGGAACTCGTCCATGCTACGCAGAAGGCTGGCGGTGAGGCACTATATTGTTGCCCGAATATCGCTGGAGACGGCCACCGCTATTAGGTCGGGCCTCTCGGGGTTTGACCCGGCTACCATAGACCGGGGCTACGAGGACATGGCCTGGAAGGACCTGGCTCGCTTTAACTATTATCTCCTGAGTATGGAGAACCAGAAACTCAAACTTCTTGCGCTTAGGGCAATGACTGAATCGCTGGTCACAGAAGATCCCGATGTTTCACGGTATGCCGAGGACAGCGGGTTGCCCGAAGGGTTTTAGAGGGGGATGGACAGGTCGATGTTTCAGAGATCTTCCCCGTTCTATCGGCGCATACCGATCAACATGGTAGGTACCGACCATCTGATCCTCGAGAATTTCGAGAAGGCCAGAGGGTTCGAAATCACCCAGGCCGCCGCCGAAGGGGTCGAGAACCCGGTCATGGAAACGGAAGTGAGCAAGTGTTCCGACTTCCTGAAAAACCTCACGGCACAGAATGTCTTCATCCAATTTACGACGTATTTCAACCGTGACCTCCAGGATCTGTTTCACCGGTACAGGCAACTTAACGGCGATCCCGTGTCGGAATCGATGGCAATGGAGAACATTGCTGAACTTGTATCGAACAGAGGCGTTATCGACACATCGCTCTACTGCTCCATGATCGTTCCGCTCTCTGTCGAGGCCTCCATAGAAGGCAGGAAGAAGAAACGTTTTGACAGTGGCGACTTCCTGAACCGCGACAGGCAGATGGGGGAAGCGGTGGCGATCCTTAAGGACACCCTGGTACCCCTTGGCTACGCTGTGAGAGATCTTTCAGGCGCAGAGATGATGCGAACCATCTCCAGGATAGTGAACCCAGAAGACCCGCCGCCTGAAATGAAGATGTCGGAATGCGGCATGCTCCTGGCGCTGAGAAAACGGGTCTTCAATAGCGATTTCTACTCAAAAGACTATTACCTGACCAATGGACGCTACTACTTTGCAGCCCTGGTAATGGACACCATCCCCAATACCATTCCGGTGGGATCAGGCTCCAGGATCCTGCAAAACGTGGATTTCCCCATGGTAATGAACACTACCCTTCTGTGCGAGGACCTGTCGACCATTACCCGCGATCTGGCGCGGCAAAGACTGATGGCAAATATCTTCAGCGGGAAACGGACAGCCGCAGCAGTAGAGAACAAGGAGAAGATCACGGCCATCGACGATCTTCTGCAGGACCGGGCGAGACACGGCTGGAAGCTCGTCAAGTGTTTCAACAGCTATCTTGTATGGGACAAGGACATTGAAAAGCTTCAGGAGAAGATCCAGGCAGTTCGTGTGGCCCTGGCCAAGGCGGTAGACGGGGCAGGCGTGTTCGCCGAATGGATGAGAAAGGAGGGGGCCTTCATTGCATCCCTTCCAGGGTGTGGCGTGAGGAGTTATGACCCGCACATCGTCTTTGGTCATGATGTGTTGAAGCTTGTCCCGTTGCGCGGGATGTACCGTGGCGATCGCTCCGAGCCGGCGATCGTCCTGAGAAACCGCTACGGCGGCGTTACGGCGCTCAATCCCTTCAGTTCAAGGCAGAACAGATGGGCGGGCCTTGTCATCGGGCCCACGGGCAGCGGAAAGTCGGTACTCACCAACGGGATCATTGCCGGGGCCATGGCCTATGACCCTGTTGTTGTGGTCATTGACATGTCGAAGGCCTCTTCGTATGAACCTGTTGTCTCCAATTTTGGCGGCAGCTTTATCCCCATCACCTTCGGCAGCAATGACAACAGGGTCAATATGTTTGACCTGAGGGTGGGATTCGAGCAGCCCGCAGGATCGAAGATCATGTCTCTCAACGCCATTTTCACGGCAATGCTCGGCGAGGAGGGAAGAGGTGTTGCCAAAGAGACCCAATCCATCCTGGAGCGGGCTGTTAGAAGGATGTATGACAATCTTTTCAAAGAGGAACCCCGGCTTGTGCGGAACGTAAGAATAGTGAACGGAACCCAGGAAGAGATCTTCTCGGACGCACCTTCCTTTGACACATATATTGAGTATCGTAACCATTACATTGAACGGTTCCTGAAGACGGGTGAGAGAAAGGATTTTCTGCGGGCGGAGACGGCGCAGAGCCTCGCCACCCCGACACTCAACGACCTTATGCGGATCCTCGCGTCGGACCCGGCGATCAACACAAATGCCAGGGACAGACAGATCGCCGAAGAGATGAGAAGGATCCTCAACCTGTACGCGCAGGGAGAGCAGGCTGCCTTGTTGAACGGGGTAACGAACTTCTCCGTGGACAGGGATATATTTTGCATTCACATGGGCCTCGTCAGCGAGAGAAAGGAGATGCTTGCGCTCCTGTTGCTCCTCTACCGGGACTTCGCGTATCGCAAGGCGGTCTATCTCCCAAACGAGATGCCGCCCTTTCTCGGTGCCGCCTCTATCGACTGGATCCTCGCTGCTCAGAGGCGGCCGAAGCTCTTTGTCTATGACGAGTTCCATAATCTGAAGAACAACGAGCCCATTCTGGACGTGCTCGACAAGGACGCAAGGCAGCAAAGGACACTGGGGCTTGCGACCTATCTTGTGACACAGGATATCCTCGATGTGGCGGAGAAGGGCAATCATTTCATCTCCGCCGCATCGAACAAGTATTTCACACGCCACGTGTCCCCCGACAATCCCACAATGGAAGGCATCGACAATCTGGTGAGGATCATTGGCCTCGGCAGCCAGGAAAGGGAGCTTCTCCTCTCGCTCAAGTTCTATCCCGGCAAATACGCCGAGATCCTGGCGCTCAACGAGGATATCGGCAAGGGGGTTCTTGTCAACGTACAGACGCCCCGAACCCGGTGGAGCTACACGACCCACAAGGACGAACGCTATCTGAGGGAAACCGTGGCATCGACGCTCAAGGAGAAGGGGGTGTCACAAAGGCGTGCTCAAGCGGTTGCCGTCGAGGTCCTCTCGGACATGCTTCCTCTGGGGAGCATCGGACAGTCCGTCGATATCGGTGCCGTAATGAAGAAGATCGAGTCAGACGGCTATTTTTCATAAGGGAACAAGAGGGGAAGGGGGGACACCATCGTTCTTCGCATGCTGATCGTAATGCTCGCAATCGTCGCCACGGGTGCTTTACCGGTGCCGGCAATGGAGAGACCGCAGACGGATAGTTCCGCCATGGATGCCCTGGGGGGAGTTCCTCAGAGGAATGAAGACCCTTTCGGGCGGAAAGAAGGCGCTTCCCGGAGGGAATCCTTTCCTGGAGAAGGTGCGTACGAAATACGAGATACCGGACAGGATAGAGATCTTCGCTCCCCGCGGCGGAAGCGAGATCATCGCCCTTGTCTTCGATAGTGAGCATTTGCCCGTTGTGGACGGGAAATGGAGCGAGATCACCCCCGACGATTACAAATATCTTCAATCGCTGCACAATTTGAAGGCCGTCTACTGCCTCCATGAAAAGGAGCCCCTCGATCTCGGGGACGTGGTGGTTGCCATCAGACCGGAAGGCTCTGGAGCGCTGTCGATATATTTCAATGATAAGCAGGGCACCGTTGGATCGGCAAGGATACGGGGTGGAAACGCGATACTCTTTTCAGGCTCGAAGCATATCGTCCGACCTATGGCGGCAGGGCTCTGACGATGAGGAAGCTCTCAAGACCCGCAATTATGATCACGCTGGGCGTTGTCGTGCTGGCGGTGATATTGTCGGTGATGGTCGGCATGCTCTTGAAAAATACGTCCAAGAAGACGCGCATCTCTCAGCGTGGGGTCAATCAGTCGGGGAGTCCGTCGAAGAATGGTCGAGAAAAGGGCGGTCAGGAGGAGGAATCCCGGATCGTGGATGAAACCAAAACGACCGAAAGCACCATAGGGGATGCGATCAGGAAAGAACAGCAGATGCTCAAGGAAAGCGACAAGGGCGGATACATCGGCGGGGTTGGTGTGGGAAAGAAGAAAAAGGAAAGCGATCTGGTCCTGGATGACATTGTTGTGGAAGAGCCCGATGGCGACGATCCTTTGGATCCGCCCGTGTCGGGGAACGGTGAGGGCAGGAAAAGCATTTACAACGATGCCGCCGGACGAGGAAAAAGGGGAAAGGCCGCCGGAGAAAGGGATGACGGTGAATCAAAGAGAAAGGCATGGGAGTATCTCTATTTCCAGAAAAGCTCCGGTGGTTTTGTCAACAAACCGCAACCCGTCGCTAAAGATCAGGACGGCGAGAAGCCGGGCTCCCCGGGCGCTGCGGGGGGGCCGAAGGTGAGCTACTACAAGCCCTACCGGGCAGTAGTGGATAGAACCTTTACCTCGGCGCAGGCAAATGCCACATTTGTGGCCACCGGGGCCGAGCCACCCCTGAAAGGCTGGAAAGTGGTCGGTAGAGCTGCGGCCAATTTCACCGATAACAGGTTCCACGTGGAGGTGTCCGGGGTGATCGGCCCCGATAACGCCCATCATCAGATGAAAGGATATGTGGCATCGATAGATGAGACCGATGGGATCGTATCGGCAGTAAAGCACGAGGATGTCGCCGGCACGGTCGTGAGCGGAGTCATGGCTGGAGTCTCGTCATTTCTCAACGCGCTCAGAAAGGACACCACGACAGTAGAGGTAGGAGCCGGAGGCGTCACGGTAACGGGCCAGACGAAAAGCGACGATCGCCTGAGGGAAGGCGGGCTGGCGGCGGGAGACACGATCTTTCAGGGGTTGTCGAAGAAGGTGGAAGGCTCGACGAAAAAGAGCCCGACCCTCATTATGGAAAAGGGAGTTCCCGTATTGATCTATTTCGCACCGTAGGTCGGGGAAAAGACAAGATGCGTACGAAACTTCTCCTCCAAGTTCTTATTATCATCGCCGCGGTGGCGGGCTGTAGTGGTCTCGAGCATGCGGGACAAGGCCCGGGCGATCCATCGTCAGCGGCAACGGCCGCCGACATGTGGAACATCCTCGATGGTGCGGCGGCGTCAAGACCTTATTCCCGCTACCTTTACAGGATGAAAAGAGCGGACGGGAGTGAAGGGGAATCGGGTGTCGTGTCGATGGCGCAGGGAGGCAACGAAAACATGAATCTTGTCGTCACCGGAGGAGAATTGCGGATAGTGCCGGCTGAATCCTTTCGGAGGTCCTACGACTGGGAGACATCGGCGTCGGACCGCGTGCCGTTCGGGGGAGGGTATGCGGCCGGTGGCAGGCTTGCGATAATACCCGGCATCTACACACCTGTCGACCTTTACCCGTCATGGTTTCCTACGAACGCGTATGTGAGCGTCGACGAAAAATGCAATCTTCTTGTCCGGATGAAAAAGACGTATGAGAACGAAACCCAGAGACTTGTTGCCTTTATGGATGCCAGGAGCAAGCTGGAGGGCCTGACATGTGAGGTGCTCGGGACCTTCCACACTGTGCCGCAACTCAAGAAGCTGGTGATCACACTCAGGAAGGAAGGGAAGTACAACCATGAACGCCATTGCGTGCTCCGCCTGTCATGGAGCTCAACCTATGCCCTTGTCGCCATCTCCCGCGAAGGAGGGAGGCCATGAGGCGCATTCTTGTGACCCTGTTTGCGGCATGCATGTGTCTTTGTGCATATTCAGGGCAAGGCGAGACCATGTCGATGAAAGGAATGTCTTCGGAACTGGAAGACGCCTTTCTCGACAAACCGCAGACCGTCAAAAGTGAGAGCCGAATAGACCCGCGGACCGCCTCGGGGGGAGAAGAACGGTCTTTGACAGAGGGTGAAAAATGGCAGGCGAGACTTGCGGTCTTTCTCGACATACCCGCCGTGCCGCCGCCTGATGGCCACAACCTTAAACTGCTTGAGGCGCCAGGCACCAGGTTCATAGTTGCCGTTTTCGATACCGGCGCAGAACGTGTAGTCCACAGAGCGAAACAGATCATATGGCCCAGGGTAAGGATGCTTTTTGCCGGGGGCTCAACAGCTTTCCTGCATATAGTGCCCGCGGCAGGGGGAACTTTCAGTGCCGGCAGGACATTCTACACCATCATGAGCGACAAGGATGGTTTCAGTGTGTTCTACATACCGCAAAAATCGGCGAGAAAGGTTGCGCTCACATTTTCAGGGGAAGAGGGGGCATTTCTAACACCCGACGGATTTGTCTGCCGGATAAAGAGACATACATCCGATGGAGGAGGAATCCAGTGAGGGGAAAAATATCTTCAGGTGGGGCCTCGCAATGGCGGTCTTTGCTGCGGTCTGCGCCCCCGGATGGCGTGCGAACAGCGCCGAAACGGTGGATGGAGCTTTTAGGAGAGCCCTCCTGTCCGAGGCGGTTGTGAAGGATGCGCGAACGAAGACGGTGAACCTTCATTTCAATGGTGTGCCGCTTAACGATGCCCTTCTTTCTCTGGGGCGGCAGGCTGGGGCAAGCATCACCATCGACCGCGAAATAGACACCTCAAAGGTGAAGGTAAGCGCTTATTACGAAGGAGAATCCCTCGAGGAGGCCATCGAGACCATAGTCTCCGGTCTTGACTATGCTTACAGAAAGGTAGCCGACGGGGCATACGTTGTCACCCCCTACGAGGAGGCCATCCTCAATGTTCATGACGTATATGTGAGGCATAAGGAATCGCTTAGCGAAACTTCGTCATCGAATAACCGGTCGCTGAACGGAACATCATCGACGTCGACAGGTGTGGGATACGCAAATTCGGGAACGTCGGCAAACACATCGGGAACCTCATCGACGGGGGACAAAGCAGAAGACCGCGAGATGTCGAAGATCATCGAAAGCATCAAGAAAATGCTTTCGGCCAAGGGTGTTGTCACGCCGATGACGAGCGGTTTTGTCTACGTGAGAGACATACCGTCACGCATCAAGATGGTCAGGGAAATGCTCGACACGGACCTCAGGAAACGCAAGACCGTTACCATGAAGATCACCCTTGTTCGAATAGACTACAAGGATGAATACGAGACGGGGCTCAACTGGTACGCAATGCTCAAGTCGAGAAGCCCCTCAGTTGTATTGAGCACGAACTTCACGCAGACGATGGGAGACAGCAACGTCGCTACCCTGCTGGTGATCGATGAAGATTTCGCGGGCTTCATAAAGATGCTCGGGACCTATGGCGACGTCCATGTGGTCCATTCGTGGGAATCAAGGGCCGTCTCAGGTGCAGTTCTTCCATTTGAGATGTCACAGACGGTCTGGTACTCAACGGGCAGCGTGATCCAGGTTGTCAACAACCAAACGATCACGACACCGCAGATGGCAAGCATGGAAGTAGGACTCAAAATGACCGTCAATCCCCTGAGGCTGGACAAAGGGTATCTCGTAAACACGAGCGTCGATCTTTCCAATCTCCTTGGTTTTCAGGTCGTGGAGAAGACCGAACTCCCCCAGGTAGAGCGCAATTATGTTTCGATACCCATCAAGATGTCTGTCGGAGAGACGGTCGCCATATCGGGTTTCAAGATCAAGAGCGCCGACAAAAAGCGGGTGGGCATACCCCTCCTGAGCAATTTACCCGTCCTTTCCTATCTATTCGGGTACAACAGTTCTCGTGACAGAACCTCCGAGCTGACGGTGCTCATCAATTTCGTCGAGGAGAAGGGCGACAGGGAGATATGAAGTGAAGCTCTATGTGAAGTTCGACGACAATGTCGTTTTCGATGTCGTTACACAGAAAATGGTTGATCCGAAGACGGTCAGGCCGGGCAGGGGGGCAAAGATCATCCCTTTTGCGGAGCATATATCCGTACGGAAACTCAAACCCCGGGAAAAACTCTCCCACAAGATAGGCGACCGATGGATAGCGTCGCGACGCGTGTCTTTAGCGTACCTTATGGCCCATTACATGGTGAAGAACAAAAAGACAGTGCTCGCCGGGTTCTTTGACCGCGGGGACGGCAAGTACGTCTTCATGGAGATCAAAACCGGGAACATGACTATTGAGGCCCGATACATGCTGAGCGTGGACAGCAGCCCCGGGAACTTCATGGCCATGGCAGGAAGACAGTACGACGGGATATTCGGCGATGCTTCCCTTTCCATGGAACCGGATTATGTTGATATCTCTTACGAGAAGCTCCTTAAAGAAGTGACCATCGGGGTTACTCCCCTTCAGGCCGTTGTGTGGCTTGTCGTTGTTGCCGTCATCATGGTCGCAGTTCTAAACTATGCGGGTGTCTTTGCGAAGAGAAAAACGGAGCCCGGCGCGAAGGCAGGAGCGACGAAGGAAATACCACCTCTTACCCATGAGGAGATACGGGCATTGTCGATACTCATCACCGGCGAAGCCCTCGTAAAGTATAAACTCTACGTCGAAACACTTCCAGAAGACATTGCCTTGAGGAACGCTGTTTTCCGCATCCTGCCCGTCTCAGGCTCACCCCGGGGAAAGGGACGAGAACAGGAGCTCAAAGGCACATTGTCCTTTCAATTCGAGTCCTTCTATCCCTTTCGAGGAAGCAAAAAGAGCGGCGATCTCTTCGTCTTCGGAAAGGAGATCGTTTTCGCGAAGAGCAGGGTTGACATGCAGGCGGCGTTGAAAGCTGAGGACAGGGCGCGGCAGAATACCAGGGCCTTTGAAACCCTCATCGATCTTTGCGATGTTGCAGCCAGGGGGGAGAGGGAGTGGAAGTTCACGGTGGCCCAGAAGGACTACGGGAATGTTGTGAGGATATTCAACGACATCTACCTGTCTCCTATCGTGATCGACACCATCACCGTCAATGAGGGGAACACGACGGGAGAGTTGACATGCCACAAGTTCTAGATCCGGGAGGCAGGTTGTGAGACTTCCATTTCTGAAGAAAGAAGACAGAGATGATGATCTCGGCGATGAGCATGCTGGAAACGATTATCCCGTTGAGGGAGAAAGTTCTAAAAAAGGCGGAAGCGTCCTGTTCAGAGTTGCCCTGTTCACAGGAGTTTTCCTGGTTCTCGTGACTGCGCTGGGAGGTTACTATTACCTCAACTACATACGTGGGTCGCTCAACAGGAGGATCTCCGGCGATCCTTCCGGACTTGTAAGGGCTATCGATGTCGGAGGAGGAAAGAATGTTCCGGCTTCTCGGGAGGCGCCGTTCATCGAAGGGCAGGCAGGAGAAATCCTGCGAACGCCCCATCCATCGTCCCCGGATTCACGGGTCAGCGATGTGTCACCCGAAAAGACAGGGGCCGGGACTCAGGTCGCCTCCGAGACACCGTCCGTGAGGGAGGCATCTCCTTCTCCCAGGACAATTCCATCGTCCGTGGAGAAGGCCGGCCCGGATGGTATGGCGTCGAAGGCGTCTGCCTCGCCGGACCAACCCGAGACACTTCTGTGTCAGCTTGTGTTGAGAGATGACAACCCCTTTCGCGAGAAATTCCTGAAGAGGTTCCAGGATACCCGGACGCCGAAGACATCCCTGAAAGAGAGAGGGAGTTTAGCGCGGACCGGTCAGATATCCCGTTCTTCGCGATCGGGCCTCGCCGGCGGCGAGCTTCCCATCCTTCCCGATATCGCCTACGGAGGTGATCGTCCAGGAGACCTCAGGGTGGTGGGAGTCATACAGACCCGGGAGGTTTCAATAGCGTTGACGAACAGGGGTGAGTTGAAGGTGGGTTCCCCGGTGGACGGCGATGCTGTCACGGCGATCTCGATAAACGAGGTCCGGCTAAAGAGCGGTAAGACCTTCAAGGTGACGGCACAATGACGAATAGACCCTCGATGACGCCCGACGCGTGCCCGGCGGCCGGGATAATTGACCGGATAAGATCGCTCGATCGCTTCCATGTGGAGAACGCAATCTCGCGGTATCTTGTCGAGACGAAAGGCATGGCACAGGAATCCTTTGGTATCTACCTCGACAGGGCGAAACACATCGATCAGAGCGTTTACAGCGTCATCTGCGAAATAGAGAATGCAATGACCTACGAGGAACTTCGCACCGTCTTCGAATCCCTTACGGGGATCCCCGCGGCGGAGGTGGTGGAAGGGCGTATCCGCCATGTCAACACCGGCAGGCTCATCACGTCCACGATAGAAGATGGCCGGGGCGGCTCTTCCACACATGTCTATGCCTGGCATCCCATGGCGCTCAAAGACCTTGAGAAGGAGCATATAGGCAAAGGCAGGTTCTTTCTTCTCCGAAAGGATTATTTCCACAACATCGAGGTCAAGAGCGGGTTCTCGGGACCGACGGATGCCGTCAGGGCCGTGGCGGCCGATACGCAGGTATCGAGAAATTTCATCTACCCTTTCATCAGGGACGCCCTCGTCCACGGCGCCACGGACATCCATATCTTTCCCCTGGACGCTCAGGACATATACAGGATCCGCTTCAGGCTCCTTGGCGACCTTGTCGACGTCCACACGTTAAAGGCCGAAAAGGGACGTTCTCTTGTCAACGTGCTTATCAACTGGGCAAAGGAAATGACGCCCTCCCTCAAGACGGACGAGAAGCGAAGGCCGCTGGACGGCAAGATCATATGCAGAAAGGAAGATGTGGGATGGCACACGGACGTGGATCTCAGGATGTCGCTCATCTGGAAGCCTGACGGGACGAACAGCGATGTGGCACTCCGCGTCCTCGCCAAAACGGACATCCGCAATGAGAAGCTCCAGGACCTAGGCTACCTGGAGTACCATACGGGAATGTTCGCAACGGCTGTCAGCCGCAACCGGGGCATCATCCTCGTCACCGGCCCCACAGGGAGCGGAAAGTCAAGGACAGTGAATACCCTTCTGACAGGCCTTCCGTCAACAAAATGCATACTCTGTGTCGAGGATCCCATCGAGTACCAGATACCCGGCGGAAGACAGTTCCAGACCTTTGAGTACGTGGAGGATGCTGGTAGCGAGAAGGGCGGCAAGGCGAGCATACACGTGGTGGGTTTTCCGGAATTTGCGCGGGCCTTCAAGAGGCATGACCCGGACGTCATCTTCATAGGGGAGTTGCGCGACGAAGAAACCGTCAGTACGGCGGTGCATCTTTCCAAGACGGGGCACCTTGTGCTGGGAACCCTCCACGTATCGCGGGCCACGCAGATCCCGCAGATGCTGGTGGAGGACTACGGACTCTCCGTCGACGCCGTGGCGGACAACCTCATCATGGGTGTCAACCAGGTGCTGGTGAAGAAACTCTGCAGCGCCTGCAAGGAAGAGATGGAGGAACCATTGGGAAATATTCCTGAATGGATGAAGAAACTCCGCTATCCCGAAAGAGACCTCTTCCTCGACAGTATCCGTGAGAAGAGATTCTTTGTCCCGAGTCTGTCCGAAGGCTGCGACGTCTGCAGGAAGACCATCGGTAGCGGTGGAGCGCGGCGCCTGCTTTCCGCCGGTTATTCGGGTCGCACGGTCCTTGGTGAGGCCATAGAATTCAGGCCCCGTCATTTTTCCGATGGAAAGATATCCGGTTACCACATGGAGGCAAAGGTCGAGGCGGCGGATATGAGCCACAGCATTCTCATGGATGCCTACAACAAAATGGCCTTGGGAACAATAGACATTGACGCTGTTACGAGGCTCCTTTGATGAGCGTTCTGTCGCGCTATGTCGGAAAAGAGGTCAGAGACATCACGATCATGAAGAGCCTTCACCTCCTCATGGTTGCCAACGTGTCCATTCAGGAAGCATTGCGCAGAATAGCGGAGAAACTTCCTGACAGCGAAATGGCGGACCGGCTGGCGGTTGCCTCCGACATGGTGAGCAGAGAGGGGCGCACGCTTCCTGAGGCGATGCGCGAGGTGGGTCTTTTCGAAAAGTATGTCGACCTTATCGAGATAGGGCAGCAGACGGGAAATCTGAACACCGTCCTCAAGGAACTCATCGACATGGAAGAGGAACTGGCGGCGGCGAAAAAGAAGATCATATCCGGTATCATCTATCCCCTGGTTGTGACGGGCGTATCGATAGCGGTCGGGTATGGTCTCACTTTCGTGCTCGGGAACATTCTGAACGCGCTGAAGCTTCCAGGCATCGAGAGGGAACTGCCCTACAGAATGGGTCAGTTTGTCGTTGCCAACCGCAGCATCCTTTTCATTCTATACGCGGGAAGTGCCGCCGGAGTCATAGCTGTTGTGGCAAAAAATGCCGACAGGATGCCTGTCATACGCAATGTGTACAACTCTCTCGTTCTTGGCCAGGCGTTCAGGGTTGTATCTCTCGCCCTCATGTCCGGTCTCTCCCCGGCAAGTGCCTTCCGCCGCGTGGCGGAATTCTCGCAAGGCGTCTGGACACAGATATTCCGGATGGTCGCCGAGGAGTCCGTATCGCGGAGTTTTTCGGAGGTTATCGATGAGATCGAGGAATATCTGCCTTTCGAAAGCTATTTATTACTCAAGGTGAAGATAGATACGGCGAACATGTCTGAGGGTTTCGCCATGATCGGTACGAAGATGATCAACGATGCCATCTCGAGATTTGCCGTCGTGGGATCTTTTGTGAACGTTTTTGCCTTTGTTTTTGTTGCTGTCCAGATCGTAGTCCTGATGTCGCCCGTATATACCATGCTTTTCACCTTCATCGACAGATCGGCTGCGGGCAAAATGTTCTAGGGGAGGCAAGCGTGGAAAGAAAAGGAGAAGGCGCGACATTGAACATGACTGCAGGAAAGGGCGGCATCAACGTCAATGTGGCGGAACTCAACATCGAGAACCTAGGTTGGTTCCGGGACGTCCTCGTCTATGCAAAGGAAAGAAACGCCACGGATATCATCGTTGTTGAAAAGCGGCCCGTCAGGCTTGGCATCCTCAAGAAGTGCGAGGTCATGGAGATCGGCGAAGGCATTGTGGTAAAACCAGGCAAGACAGAGATCCTTGCCGCCATCGCCGAAACCCGCCAGAGGAAATTCGACGAAGAAACGGACACCGATGCTGGCACGGCCATCATAAAGCACATCAGAAACAAGGGATACTTCGAATATGCCTTCTCGGTGAAGGACATAGGCAGGTTCCGCATGAGTGTCTCCAGTTCGCAGGAAGGGCTTGGCTTTGCAGCCCGCGTCCTGCCCTACACGATACCCGGGCTGGAGAATCTCGATCCCTTCAACATGCTCGCCGGCATCAAGAGCCTCTTCGATTTCTCCTATTCCTATCCCCGGGGACTCATTCTCCATACGGGCGTGGTTGGCTCCGGCAAGACAACCCTCATCGCGTCTGAACTCGATTACCTGGCAGAACGGATGAACGGTGCAGTCTATACTCTCGAGGATCCCATAGAGTACGTCTATCAGAACAAGAGGACGGTTTTTCGCCAGTACGAGATCGGCACCCATATCCCGAGCATCCTCGAAGGAGTGAGGATGGCCTTAAGGAACAACCTTGCCGGTCTTGTTGTCGGCGAGGTACGCACACGCGAGGAGGTTACCGCTCTCTTCACCGCCGCGGAAAAGGGGTTTCTCGTCATCTCCAGCATCCACACCCCCGACGCCATGACGACTCTGCGCCTCCTCGATGGCTACGGGGAGGACCGCGACGCATGGCGCAAGAAGATGGCACAGTGCCTCACGGCGATCGTGAGTCAAAAGCTCATCCATAAGGAATACACGGTGAACGGATCGAAGAAGACGGGCTATATTCTTGTCCCCGAGGTGCTCTTCTTTCCGGCAACGATAAGAGCCGGTATAGAAAGGGGGGCATATAACGAGGTGGAAAGCGCCTTCCGCGGCAACGCGATAAAGAATGCCGTCACATTCGAGATGTCCCTCTCGGTATTGGAGCAAAAGGGAATCATAGACAGCTACCTGAAGATGGAGCTTCTCGACAGGGTCGATCAGGGGTAAATCTAGAGAGGAGGAACTATGAAGAAATGTCTGGGAAACAAGCGCGGTTTCACGTTGATCGAGTTTGTCGTTGTTGTGGCGCTCGCAGCGGCGCTGATAGGCCTGACGGCAATCCTTCTTGCGAAGGGCAAAGCTGCCGCCAACTTCTCAACAACTCAGGAAAGGATCAGGGCTATTTCAACGGGATTGACAGAATACGTCATGTTCAAGCACTCGCTGCCAGTGGCAGCGAGTATGACCACCGATTGGCCAGCGGCACTCAATGACTACGTGGAGGCGGATTTCAGAACCGGGGCGATTGCTCATGGCTATCAATGTGCTGGAAGCGATGTGGTCCTTCAGACTCCTACGTTCGAGAGCAAGGATGCGGCCGGAGCGATCCTGACCAGGCTCATAGATCAGAGAATCTGCGCGGATACCTCAGCGGTTCATACCAATCTAAGTATCAATTGTATTCTAACGGCATTTCAGGGTACGGCTCGGTGCCGCTGATGGAGCTGCAAGAACAGTTCTGCTGATCCTTTATGTTCCCCTTCATCGCGTTCCTGACACTTGCAGTCTTGCCCTTTGTGCTTCTTTCTGTTCTCGCCGGGATAACTGGACTGCCATCCTCGGAATATGAGAGGATGGCGAATGACCGGGCGAGATCCGCTTTTCATGAGACGGGGCAGGTGCCGGAGAATGTGACGGTATTGGGCAGGCAGATCGCTGTCAGGGTGGACGAACTGGATTTCTTTTCTCTGCGCCAGGGCATGCAGGAAAGCAGACAGTGGCGCAAGGCGGTCATTGAACAGGCAATAATCAATACTTGCATCACCCTGCAAACCCGGTGCGGCAACGATAACGTGGATCTTCTCTGGACCTTCATGCCCAACGAAAGCGGCCCGGTAGCCGAGATACGCGCAGGCCCGGTCTCAACGAACCTCGACTGCGACGGAGCAACGGACCTTGATTACGCACGGTACGGCAGGCATCTCTTCAGAGAGGCGATCCCGGAAGGAATGCTGTCGGAAGTCTCAGAGGGCGTCGTCCGGAATTACTACTATTCCAGACCCACGACCGACCCCGGGTGTTCCTTCTATGATATTGTGGACTTGCGATGACGATAACTCTCACAAAAAATCGCACAGGACTCAGCCTGCTGGAGATCATTGTGGCCATTGCCATTGCCTCCGTCGTCATGGGTGCTGTCGTAACATTCATGGGCAGGGTCATTCATTTCAAAGGTACCGCAGACACGATCAAGGGGTTCGAGAAGATCGAGGATGCCTTTGAGGTCCTTTATCGGGAGAACGTTCGACACGTGGAAGAGAATTGCGGCGGTTGGACCAATCCCGCCTGCGCTGCTCTGGCCATTCTTCCGTCTGTGGACGACGATGATAAATCGGGGAGGACTCTTATGATTTATACCGGAAGCGATGCGGTGGTGAGCGCATTTCGTGAAGCAAACTGCACTCTCTCCGGCGGATCGCCACTGTTCCGCGCCACGTGTATGGATGGATACGGGTCTGACTACACCTTTGCGGCAATGAACGAACACGCCACCGGGACAGTCTACCTCAACGGGTACAACCGCACACCCTACAGTGTTACCATAACGGCGGGTGGGAACACGTCGATGACGGATACCTGGACCTCGGGCTACCTCGACAGCGAGTACATGGTCCGTTCGCAGGAGAAGCTCCTTACCATTACACGGGCGATGAAGTCATACCATCTCAGCCGACTCACCACGGAAGCGGTATTGAATCCCTGCGGGCCAAATGGTGGATTGACGAGCAACGACGACATCATGATCCCTTGGATCTGGCAGGCCGTCGGGAGCGCCCCGAATTCGAGGTGTTCCGGAGCGACCTCTGGTAGATGCGGTTGTGCGGCTTTTGAGAAGTCCATCTGGAGCGCTGAACCCGCGCACAACACGACGACCGCCGGCACCATCGCGGCTTTCCTCACCGCCATCAACGCCGGCGATCTGTATCGCACCGACGGCTTCGGGAACCCTGTCACGGTGGGCCTCATAACAAAGGTGGATGGAACATCGGTGGGTTCCGTCCCTCCCGCCCCGTGTCCGAAATGGTCGTGGTCGTCGGTGCTTCCACCCTATGGAGGGACGGTGGGGGTGATGAGCGAAGGGAGATGGGTCTATTCGCGGAGGGTGATCTATCCGCAGTGAAAGAAGTGTAGGACAAGCTGGTTGGGCTCAACGCAATGTTGGCTGGTCACTATCGTGGGCGGATAGGCAACTATGACGGGTTGTCGGGCAGAGTCCATGCTAGCCTGTCACGGAAACGATGCGGCAGCCAATTTAGCGGGGAGGATGGACCATGAAGACTGACCCTTTCACCGAACGATGCATTGTTGTTTTTATTCTTGTTATTTCGTTCTCCCGCGTATTTTCGGGGACTGTAAATGGGAAGGAACGGTTTGCAAACGTTGATGAGATGGAGTGCTCTGACACCGTGATAAAGGTATCCACGGAGTGTCCTTCAGGGAATAGGCCCGGTTCGGTATTTGAATGCACGAGGCAGGACTTGGTTTTTCTGAATAGAAAGACAGGTGCTTCGACGAAGGTCGACTGCTCGGGCGAGCCCGTTCGCGATCCTGGCCCCGGAGGCGAGTTATCGGGGAATTATCTTGATGCACTTGCTGTTTCGTGGGCCTGCGTCAAGGGGGGGATTGAATGGTATCTCCTGGTCAGGTATACGACTTTTGGAACGTGCGAGGACTGCGAATGGACTGAAATATACTCCCTTAAAGGCTATCGTCTTGCCGCAGACAGGACTCACCATGGTCAGACAGGTACGGAAAGGGACCGCCTGATTGTCGAATTCAGGAAGGCGTGCAGTCATTTGGGTTTACCCGCGCCGTGGCCGCGAGATGCTTTTAAACGTATACGACTTCTCAAACCGTCGAAAACCACTGAGTAGGATAGGAGGAGGTCAACATGGGCGCGTATGATTCCTTTATGGCCGGAAGCAGGAAGAAAGGGTACAAGGAGGTAAAACCCTATTCTCATTACAATGATCCCATAGAACGCACACAGGGCAGGCAGGCCGGCAACAGCAGAAGATGGGGCGATGCATCGCCGGAGGTCCAGGAGCAGGTGATACGGGCCTTGATCGAGTCAGGCCGACAGCATGGCCTGAGCGCAAGCGATACGGCGAGGGTTCTTGCGATCGTGCGGGCAGAATCCGGATTCAATCCCGACGCCGCGTCAAGTGAATCAGCCGCCGGATTCGGGCAATTTCTGGATGGGACGAGAAGACAATATGAGATTGCGGAACAAGACATGTTTGATATACCGGTCAACGCGAATGCAGTCGTCGAACATTATCAGTTCTGCAAAAGAAGGGCGGAAAGCAAAGGTCTTAGTGGCAAGGAAAAAGATGCCCGGACCTACAAATATTATCATGATGGCCCAAATTCCGATGGCAGGGATTACGGTGGTATTGCCAACTTCAATAAGCCGGACGGCGTCCGTGAATGGATACATAAGATCGAAGAGGCGCTTAATCCGAACTATGTACCTGGAGATTATGCTGATGTATCTTCTCCGGTGCAAGGTGAACTGGAGTCAGAGGATGATGGCAACGACTTCTGTTACGGACAGGGGATGAGTGTCTGAACAAGAGAGTCCGGCAGGCCCTCTTGACGGAGACGGATAGATGAGATACAATAGGTATATTTGCGATACGGGAGGCTGCAAGATGCCTATCAGTCTTAGGATTCCGCCGAAGAAAGAAGAGATGATCAGGCGGGCGGCGAAGAAGGAGGGGAAGACGAAGACCGCCTTTATACTGGACGCGATCGATGAGAAACTGGGTCTCGCGGCGAACCGCGAAGAGCGTATCAGGAAGGCGGCGGGGTGGCTGACATCCGAGGAGGCCTCGGAGTTGAGAGAGAACCTTGAGGTCTTTGAAGAGATCCACGAGGGTGACTGGAAATGAGGCTTGTCCTCGATACAAACACCTACATCGATTTCGGCCAGGGGAAACAGGAGGTGGTTGATCTCGTTGCGGCGCGAAGCACGGAGATCCTCTTGCCCGTCATCGTCCTGGGAGAGTTGTTCTATGGTTTTCAGAAGGGCAGTAGGAGCAGAGATAACGAGGCAATGCTTCGGCGTTTTGTCACCGAGCTTGGGGTTTCGATAATAGACGTCGATGAAGAGGTTGCCCGAAAATACTCCCTCATCTATTCCGCGCTCTCCGCGAAGGGAGCTCCCATTCCCATAAACGACGTCTGGATAGCCGCGTGCTGCATGAGCGTCGGCGGTACCCTCCTCACACGGGACCGGCACTTTGAACAAGTTGAACAGATAGACAAAATAATCCTCGGACAGTGAGGCACACGCCTGACCGCAGCCACTTTTCCGTCAATTTCGCGGTGTCACTTTTTGCTCCAATTCCGCTTTGCTGTTAAGGAGAGCCGGCCTTTGGAATTTCCGGAAGAGCGAGAAGATAATAAGCATAACAGGTGAAAGAAGGGCGGCTGGGCTGACTTCGGGCGATGTCGAACGTTAGCTGGAGTGTTGATCCAGTGACCTGGGTCTTCAGAACTTGTCTGCCCAGGTCCGAACCCCCTGCATGATCATCTCAACAGACACGGTTCCGACGACCAATGCCGTGATCCGTCCCGCGATCTCGATGTATCTCTTGATCAGCGCCTCTCGCCTTGGGCGCGCGAAATCGTGTGCTATCTTGAGGGCCACAATTATCAGGATGGAAATAGTGACTGCCGTTAGCACGGCGCCACACGCCGCGAGGGGGGCAAGCCTTTTCCCTACGATGATGCTGGCACTGATCGTGCCCGGCCCGATGAGGACGGGCATCGCTATCGCGCCGGCAAGTTGCTTGGAATCGCCCCGGAGTATCTCGATCGCCGTGGGGCCCTGAAAGACGAACTGGAAACCGATGAGAAGAAAGACCAGGCCCCCGAAGATCTGAAAGGAAGCGAACTCCGCCTGCACGACACTGCTGAAGACCACGTCCCCGAGAATAGCGAAGCACAGAAAGACCGCCGTCGCGATCAGCCCGCCGCGAACGATCACCAGGGTGAATTGCCGTCTGTCCAGCTTCTCCACGATATCAATAAGATAAACGATGATCAGAAAGGGATTGAGAAGCACAAGCAACAGAGCTGTTGATTTGGCAAATTCCGTCGTACACTTCCTCTATCATACCGGCCAGTGTGCTCCAGGCGGTAATTTACGATAGACTAAAATTTACCGAGTGCGTTGTCAATAGTATCGGCCTCCTGGAAAGTAGTTGGGCATGGACATAC
>DBQU01000106.1 GCA_002305765.1 Deltaproteobacteria bacterium UBA1386 | reverse complement strand
TAAGTATGTCCATACCACGTGCCTAATGTGACACGAGGTGTGACAAAAGGGGTTGACACGGGGAGAAACAAAGGTAAAATAAATAAATATAAACGGCTGTATAGCTCGGGTTCAGGAAGGAGATGACATTCCTGAAGGGTTATATGGATGGTCGGGCCGCCATCTCGCGCGCGAGTGGCGGCTTTTCTATTTTCGCAAAGGAGGGTGTTTATGAGAAAGACAGTGATGATCGCAATGTTTTTTGCCGCTGTTTCGTTGCTTTGTTCCCCCGCTGGTGCGTTGGCCTTCAATGCCCAGGACCTGCAGAAACTCAACACGACGAACAAATGCAGCAAGTGTGACCTTTCTCAGGCGAACTTGGAAGGGATCGATTTCTATGGGGCGAATCTGAACGGGGCAAATCTCTCGGGGGCGAACCTGAAGGGTACGCTATTCAATGACGCGGACCTCAGGGGGGCGAATCTAAAGGGGGCGTTGACTGACAAGGAGACAAATTTCAGCGGGGCCAAGCTATCCGAGGCGGTCTGGATGGACGGTTCGAAGTGCGAATCGGGACAGATAGGAAGGTGCAAGTAACACCGTAACGGGGACGAATCTCGCGGACGGGGCGGCTGGTCGAATATAGATTTGGACTTTAGGGGCAGCATCAGGTTAGAATCATGGGGTCTCCTTTAACAGATTAACTTCCTGCGAGGCCCCATGAGATACTTTTTTGCAGTCTTCCTCACATGTGTTCTTGTCATCTGCGGCGGTTGTTCAAGCGATGAGGAGAACACGACAACGGCCAGGGATTATTACAGGCAGGCGTACCAGTTCATCGACGCGGGACATCCCAGGGAGGCCATAGACCTTCTCAGCCTGGCCATAAAGAAAGACCCCAACTATTACGAGGCGTACTACAATCGGGGCGTCGTCTTCTATCTCCTGAAGGATTACCGGAGGGCCGCCGATGATTTCTCGAAGGCCATAGCCATCGACCCGAAGAACTCGTCGGCGTACGCAAGCCGGGGAGAGGTGCGCGAGATCATGAAGGAGAGCGAGAAGGCCTACAGCGATTACAGAACGGCGGCCCGAATGGGCAACAGCGAAGCGCAGAAATATCTCGCGTCAAAAGGATTGTCCTGGTAGTCGCTATTTCTTCTTGAACTTGCTGTAGATGAAATATGCCAGGAGTCCCACTCCTGCAGCGAGCCACGCGACGGTGTATGTTTCCATCTCCCCTCCGTTTTCGTTTGTCCGATCGTCCCGATCCTGTGCCTTGCAGGTTGAAAGAAAAGAGGGGCTTGTGAAAGCCCCTCTCGATGTTGTTTCGACCGATATCAGCTCTTCGCCGGAAACAGCTTGTCGAGCAGTTCCTGGGAGGGCTTTTTCGTGATGGCGCTGACGACGAAGTACAGTATGCCGCAGCCGATAACGAGCCACCACTCGAAGGTCCCCAAGCCGACCTCTTTCTTGAAGAGGACCTTGTAGCCGCCGTACATGCTCCCAAACGTGCCGTAAAGAACGCAGCACAGCGCGCCCCACTTCGTAGCACCCTTCCAGTAGTAGGAGGCAGCGGTCACGAAGACGAAGACGGCGCCTAGACCCATGGCCGCGAGGCCCATGAAGATGGACAAGAGCGGCGGCGGGTTGACGAGCGTCCAGTAGAAGGGCAGGAAAAGGAAGAGGGCGATGAGGAAGTAGCCCAGGTACAGCATGGACTTGTCCGATACCTGCGGCCACCACAGTTTGATGACGTCCCGTGTGATGTTGGCGCTCATGATGAAGACCATGCCGGCGAGCGTGGAGAGTGCCGCAGCGAAAAGACCCATGACATAAAGTGTCATCATGGGAACACCGCCGACGGCAAAGGCTAGCTCAGGCGCCGCGAGGTCCGCCGCCCAGGGTTTGACCTTGAGGAGGTTCGGTCCGTAGATCATCCTGGCCACGAGTCCGTTGCTCGAGCAGTCGAGCATGATGGGGACGCCGGCGATGAGGTAGACCATGATGATCAATGTCCAGTAACCCTTCTTGTTGAGGGTTCCCATGCCGAGGAACCGGCTCACGTTATGCGGGAAGCCGATGGCCATGGTGAAGAAGATGACCGGCGTGGCCAGTATGCCTACCATGCTCGAGAAGAGCTGTGTCGGGCCCACCTTGGGAAGTTCAGGCCGTATGAGCTTGATGAGCGCGGGGCCCACCTTCGGTTCCATGTAAAGCTTCGCGGATATTTCATAGAAGCCGCCGGCCCAGATGATCGCCCATATGCCGAGGAGCGCCCCGACAAAGCCGAGGAAGGCGCCCTGGAAGGCCATGGACCACTGGGTGCCGACATAGCCGCCGAGGACCATGTAGAGCCAGGCGATGAAGATGGACAGGAGCAAACACCATACCGCGGGAAGGCCCGTCGTGGCGTACCATACGCCGCCTGCCGCCTTGAGCTGGCCCACCGAATACATGAAGAGGAAGTAGAGCATGCAGATGGCGACGACGGTCTGGAGCATCTTGCTCTCAAACCTTCGGCCGATCGTCTCAGGCAGCGTGGCCGCGCCGAGCTTCTTCGAAAAGGAGGCCGTCTTGACGGCGGCGAGCCAGCAGCACGGGATGAGGCCGAGAAGGCTCCAGATGCCCGCGAACCACATGCCCGAGAAACCGACGGCATATACGACGCCCGTGCTTCCGGCGAACGCCCAGCCGGACAGGTAGGATGCCGCCAGGGCGCAACCGGTAACGACCGGACCGATATCCCGTTTGCCGACAAGATATTCTTCGAAGGATCCCTTCGCCACCTTTCTCTTGCTCATAAATCCGAGGATGATGGAGATGAGGAGCATGAGCCCAACGCCGATGCTGCCCCATATCGCCATTTCCGTTGATGGTTTCTGAAAGTCAAGGTACGTTATCGGATTCATTCCTTCCACCCCCTTGTTATGAGCCAGGTGCCGATAAAGGTCATGAGAAAGAGTCCGATGATGAGAACCCACCACACATACCAGGATGCCATCAATACTGATGCATCGGGAAGTGTGACGGGAGGTACTGCTGGTACTGTTGGCTGCATAATAACCCCCTTTGCGTTTTTAAAAACACATTTCCCCTACTGAAGGTAAGTCCCACCTCCTTTCAGCAAATTATAAAAAGAGGACACGTGAAAAAATGAAACCGTTGTTGTCGCAACAACGGTATGGATATAGTGATAGACCTGATATTCCAAACGCCCCCTTCCCCTTTATAATAATAAATCATAGTGTTCTAAGGATAAATGTCAAGAAAAAAATCCCTTCCCCGACGCGCGTCAAAAGCGACCAGAAAAGGAAGTATACAGTATATCAACGGGATGTGGCGACATTGTACAAAAAAGCATTTGCAAGGGGATAGGGCTTTGCCGCCCTAGAGCCTTACGGACACCGTTTTGGATATGCCCTGCTCTTCCATGGTGATACCGTATATCATGTCCGAATACTCCATGGTTATCCTGTTGTGGGTGATGAAGACGATCTGGGACTTGAGGCTCATCCCCCGTATGATGTCGAGAAGGCCCGCGAGGTTCGCGTCGTCGAGCGGCGCGTCTATCTCGTCCATCAGCGCGAAGGGGCTTGGCCTCGTGTCCATGAGGGCAAGGAGGAACGCCAGCGATATGAGGGCCTTCTCGCCGCCGGAGAGAAGCTCCATCCTGGTCACCTTTTTCCCGGGAGGCTGGACGAAGAGATCGACGCCGCCCTGCTCGGCGTTGATCGCGAGGTGGCCCTTGCCGCCCTTGAAGAGAAGGTCGGTGAAACGCGAGAAGGCGCTGCCCACCTTGTCGAAGGTTTCCGTGAAGAGCTCCTTCGTAAACTGGTCGATCTTCGTTATCGTCTTCCTCAGGGATTCCATCGCGGTGAGGAGGTCTTCCTTCTGCTTGTCCAGGAAGGATATCCTCTCTTTCAGTTCAAGGTATTCCTTCTCGGCCCTGAAGTTGATCTCACCCATTTCGGCTATCCTCGCGGTGAGCGATTCGCGCTCCTCTTCTATATCTGCCGGCAGCTGCACCGACATTTCGTCCGGCTGGTCGATGCCGTATGTGCCGACGAGGTGCTCGACGATGGTGAGGCGTTTCTCCTCGAGGACGGCGAGGTCTTTTTCGGCGTTCTCCTTCCTGGCCCGGACCCGTTCGATCTCCTTGCCAAGGGTGTCGATGGATTCCTGGAGCGTCTGTTTCTGGGCATGAAGGTTGCCGAGCATCGTCTTGAGCTCTTCGAATCTCGCGACGTGTTTCTGCAGGTCCGCCTGGAGTTCCTCGTATGACCGCTCCAGATACCGTATCTTCTGCGTGCGTCCCTCGATGTCCCTGTCGATCGCCGCGTATTTTTCCTTGAGCCCCTGTGTCTTGTCTGCAAGCGACCGTATGGCTGCCTCGGAGCGCTCCCGGTTGTCGCTTATGGACTTGAGCATGTTCATCTTTCTTTCTATCTCAATGGTGACGGCGTGCCATGCCGACTGCGCCGCCTCATGCTCCTTCTTCAGTCCTGCCAGCGTTTCCCTCAATCGTGCCATGGAGGCCTCTATCGCGGCCTTTTCCTCTTCCCGGCGGCCGCGATCCGCGACAAGCGATTCCAGCACCTCGGGGCCGGCATCGTCGGGAGACTCTGTTGCTGCTTGAAGGGCCGTGAGCCTGTCGGCGGCGCTTTTCCACTGGGCTTCCGCCATGAGAAGGTCCTTCTCGAGCGCCCTTGCCTTTCCTTCCTGTGCCTCACGGGCCGCGCGGGCGGAACGGCACTTTGCGTCACAGGCCTCGAGACGAGGCCTTGAGGCCGCAAGGGCACTGCCGTGGCGTTCCACATCGGCTGACAGGGTCTGCAGTTCCTTCTCGAGCTTCAGTTTCTCCCTGAACTGCCTCACGTCGATCTTCTTCGACGCCCCTCCGGTAAGGATGATGCCGCGGGAGTCGACATAGACATCGTCATTGATGAATATCCCTTCTTCGCCGGCAGCGACCCGCGAGAGAGCCTCTCCGATATCCGCTATCCAGGCGACCTCCATCTCGACATCGTCCCCGGCCTTCCTGAATATCCCTTTCGGAGGAAAGAACACACGGTTGCCTTCCCGCTCCCGCACGGCTAAGGACAGGGCCTCCACGGAATCGCTCTTCACGACCTCGTATTCGAGCTCTTCCGAGAAGAACCTTTCAAGCGCCTTGATCCTCGATTCTTCCGTCCTGATCAGGTTGGCGAGGCGGTCTTCCGCGCGTACGGCGTCCTCGGGGCCCTCGATGTAGCCGCCGAGCTGTCTGAGGAACTCTTCCTTGACCCTCTTCTCGTTCCGCGCGCTCTCGACGAGAGCCTTCTGCCTCTCCATTTCCTCCAGGATGCCCTCGCGCTCGCCCGCGGCGGCCGATTCCCTTGCGGACAGGGATTCTTTTTCTCTGAGCGCCTCCTGCAGCGTGTCGTGAAGGGCCTTACGCTTCGCGTCGAGGGATGCGAGGAGCATTTCGAGTTCCTTCACCTCGGCTGCCTGGCGTTCCATACGCTTCCGCCTCTCCTCGGCCTGCCGCTCGATCTGTGCTATCCTGTTGCGAGTCTCCGTGAGGGCGCTCATGGAGACGAAGAGCTTAGTACGGGACTCTTCCAGGATCTTCTCGTGCTCCTCGATATTTGTCTTGAAGCCCTGCGCTACATCCCGGGTGCGCGCCTCTTTGCCCTTTTCCTCTTCCAGCTCGGCCGCCAGGGCCCCGCTTCTTTCCTTGAGGGCATCGATCTCTTTCTCATGGCGCGCCGTCTCCGCGGCGATGGAGGACTCCTCTTCCGCGAGACCTTTGCGGGACGCCTCGAGACGTTTCACCTCTTCGCCCAGGTACTCTATCTCGAGAAGGCGGCTCTCCATGTCCTTTTCCTTGCTCTTCAGGTCGACCTCAAGCTGGCGGATGATGTTGTCGGTGAGGGCGAACTCGCTCTCCTTCGCTTCGAACTCCTCTCTGACTGTCGACCTGTCCGCTTCCTTCTGGAGTATCTCTTCCTCGAGGTCTGCCTGCCGCTCGCGCACCTTTGTCATGCGCTTTCGGAGCTTCGCGTAGCCGTCAAGAAGGAGCTGCCTGTCTATCTCGTGGAGCCTGTCGGCCAGTTCCTGGTATGCCTTCCAGCGTTCCCACTCCTGCTCCGCCTTGCCGAACGAAGCGGTGACCTCACGGTATATGTCCTCGATGCGTTCCAGGTTCGACGTCGTTTCTTCCATGCGGTTCACGGCGTCCCGCTTCTTCTCCTCGAACCGCGTTATGCCGCTCGCCTCTTCGATAACGACGCGCCGCTCGGCGGGTTTCATGCTGATCAGGGCCTCGATGCGCCCCTGCTCGATGATGGCGTAGGAATTCGTGCCCAGGCCCGTTCCCAGGAAGGCGTCCTGCACGTCCTTCAAGCGGACGATCTTGCCGTTGAGGGAATATTCGTTGGTGCCGTCCCGGTATATCCGTCTTTTGACGACGAACTCCCTGTCTCCCTCCGTGAGATCCAGGGTCACCTCGGCGATGTTGACGGGTCTCTTCCCGTTGCTGCCGTGAAAGATGACGTCGCCCATGTCCTTGACCCTCAGGCTCTTTGTGCCCCTCTCGCCAAGGACCCAGACTATGGCGTCCACTATATTGCTCTTTCCGCAGCCGTTGGGCCCGACGATGGACGTGATGCCTTCGCCGAACTGGAAGACGGTGCGGTTAAGAAAGGATTTGAAACCGAAGATTTCGAGTCTGGCCAGTTTCATTGGTTCACTGGATCGATTCGACGGCCCGCGTCAATCTTTTCTCCACGGCCTCTTTGCCCAGGATGGCGATGACCTCGAATATGCCGGGGCTTACGGTCCTGCCGCAAAGCGCCACTCTGACCGGTTGGATGATCCCGACGGGCTTGGCATTGTACTTTTTCGTCAATCCCTCGATGAGCGCCTTGAGGCTCTCCTCTTCATCCGTGGAGGCGATGGCCTTGAGCCCTTCGGCGAAATCGACGAGAATGGGTCTCGTCGCGGCGGTGAGGAACTTCACGCGGGCGGTCTCGTCGAAGGCAAAGTCGTCGCGGAAAAAGTACTCCGCCATCTGCGCCATCTCCTTCAGGGTTCGCGCGCGCTCGCGGAGGTTGACCACGATCCTGACAAGTCGGCCGTCCGGGGAGGCCTCGATCCCCATGCGTTGGAGAAAGGGCAGGAGCCTCCCTGCGATATCCTCCGCGGGAAGGGTCTTCAGGTAGTGGCCGTTGAGCCAGGTCAGCTTGTCCATATCAAAGACGGAAGGCGACTTCCCCACGTTGGGAAGGTCGAACTTCTCGATCAGTTCCTGCTGGCTGAATATTTCCTGGTCGCCGTGCGCCCAGCCGAGACGTGCCAGATAGTTCATGAGGGCCTCGGGGAGGAAGCCGTCGCTGCGGTATTCCAGGAGAGACGTGGCGCCGTGGCGTTTGGACAGTCGGGTCCTGTCCTTTCCGTGAATGAGGGGCACGTGGGCGAACTGCGGGACGGGGTATTTCAGCGCCTCGTAGATGAGTATCTGCCGCGGGGTGTTGTTGATGTGGTCGTCGCCGCGGACGATGTGGGTGATGCCCATCAGCGCGTCGTCGACGACGACGGTGAAGTTGTACGTGGGCGTCGAGTCGGTCCGGAAGATGATCAGGTCGTCGAGTTCCTCGCATTTGAAGGTTATCGTGCCGCGGATGAGGTCGGTGAAGCTCACCTCGCCGCTTACGGGGCTGCGGAAGCGGATGACGAAAGGCTTGCCTTCACTGGAGGCGTCATCGGGGAGAAGGTCACGGCATGTCCTGTCATAGTGGGGCTTGCCGCCCTCCTTGAGCGCCTTCTTTCTCTTTTCCTCGAGCATCTCCGCGGTGCAGTAACACTTGTACGCGTGTCCTTCCGCCAGCAGTCTGTAGGCGTGTTCCCGGTAGAGGTCCATACGGTCCATCTGGTAGTACGGCCCCTCGTCCCAGTGGATACCGAGCCAGGACAGTCCGCCGAGTATGTCTTTCACGTAGTCGTCCTTTGACCGTTCGACATCCGTGTCCTCTATCCTCAGGACAAAGACCCCTCCATGATGCTTCGTGTAAAGATAATTGAAAAGAGCGGTCCGGGCGCCGCCTATGTGGAGGTTCCCCGTTGGACTCGGCGCGAACCTTGACTTGACCATTATTGTGTCCTCCAGATAAAGATTGTAGTGATTATAAAGGAAAAATCCCCCGGCATCAATCCATTTTTCAGAAGACGCGCCGGCACCTTCCCTGGCAGCTCCTCAAAAAAACCCCCCGTTTTTTTGGAGGTGGTATATAATGATCTAGGTGGAGAAACGATTCTCAAATGAATTGATCACCGTCATCGAAAAGGGCGACCTCGAGAGTGTTGTCCAGTTTATCAGCAAAGGCGCCGATGTCAACAATGCGGATCAGAACGGCAACACTCCTCTCATGTATGCGTCGATGCGCGGATTCGCGGACACGGCGCGGTTTCTTCTCGACAACGGGGCGGACGTCAATGCCCGGAACGCGCAGGGTGTGACCCCGCTGACGTATGCTTGCAGGAACAACCACGTGGGCGTCCTGAGGCTCCTTGTCTCCCGTGGGGCCGACGTCAACGTTCCCGACAGGGATGGCGGCACGGCCCTCACTTTTGCCAGCAAGAGCGGCAACCTGGAGATCGTCAGGCTCCTGGTGGAGCACGGCGCGGACCTCAATTTCCGGGACCACGACGGCGATACACCGCTCATGTGCGCCATAAACGGCAAATTCGCCGGCATCATAAACTTTCTCATCAGCCGGGGCGCAGACCTGGCCGTAATGAACAAGCACAACAAGACCGCCCTCGACCTCGCCTCCGAAAAGGGGCTCCTCAGGATCGTCAACGACATAAAGTTCAAGCTTCTGGAAAGGCAGAAGCAGGTGTCCTGAGCCCCGTTTACCGCTTCTCTCCCGAGAGAGAGGGGCGAAGCCTTGGATTACCTGCCGATTACCACATAATAACCATTACTTATTTAATTTTTCTCAATATTATGCTACAATATGGCAACCTGGCCGAAAAACGATGAAAAACTATTCGGAGGCATAATGTTTGATGTAGGAGAGGTTGCAGTATATCCGGGGCATGGTGTCGGTCGGATCGAGTCTATCGAAGAAAAAGAGTTCTCAGGTACCAAACAGTCATTTTACATAATCCGCATCCTTGATACGGACATGACCATCATGATACCTATCGATGGCGCGAAGAATGCCGGCTTGAGAAGCGTCATCGATGCCTGCGAGGTGTGCAAGGTCTACGATATTCTCAAGGACAAGAACGTTGTTCACGACAACTCGCCCTGGAACAGGCGGTACAAGGAATACATGGAGAGGATCAAGAGCGGCTCCATCTATGAGGTCGCGACGGTCCTGAAAGAGCTCTACAACCTCCGGTACTGGAAAGAGCTTTCCTTTGGCGAAAAAAAGATGTTCGAGATGGCGCGCAATCTCATCACCAAGGAGCTTTCCATGTCTCTGGGCACCGAGGAGCTCATAGTGGAGCAGGAGATCGAAGAGATCTTCCTGGCCAACAACAACAGTCAAAAAGGAAATACCGCCAATCACCACAAGGGTTGAGTCCTTGGATATATTCATTCAGATAATCCTCCTGACCGTCACAACCCTTACCGGATATTTCATACTTAAAGAACTTCTTTCGAGCGGAGTCTGGGGCCTCGTCGGGGCGACGTGCGGGCTCATCCTCGGGTATGCCATACTGAAGATCGAGCTGAAGCTTCGGGACATATCCCTGAAGATCATTCTCGGAAGTCTCACCGGGGTTGTCGTGAGCCTTTTCGTGGCAAACCTTTTCGTCTCCCGTCTCCTTCTCGCCCTGATCAAGGACATCCCCATCACGCTTCCCATTTACATTCTCTTCTACTTCATCATGGGCTACCTCGGGTTTGTCCTCGGGAAGGAGAAATCGAAGACGATCGACCTCTCCAAGGTTCCTCTGTTCGACCGTCTGGAAGAGGACAAGGACATCAAGCTCCTCGATACGAGCACCATCATAGACGGGCGGATAGCGGACATATGCGAGACCGGCTTCGTGCAGGGGACCCTCGTCATTCCCCAGTTCGTCCTCTACGAGATACAGCACATCGCCGACCACCAGGACTCCGTGAAAAGGACGCGCGGCCGCCGGGGACTCGATGTCCTGCACAGGCTGCAGAAGCAGACCTTCCTCACCGTCAGGATCGTGGACTACGATTTCCCCAAGCTGAAGGACGTCGACACGAAGCTTATAGCCCTCGCGAAAAGGCTGGGAGGGAAGATCGTCACCAACGATTACAACCTCAACAAGGTTGCCGAGCTGCAAGGCATCGAGGTCCTCAACATGAACCAGCTTGCCATGTCGCTCCGGCCCGCGCTGCTGCCGGGCGAGCAGATGAACATCAAGGTGCTCCGCGAAGGCAAGGAGCAGGGCCAGGGGATCGGATACCTCGACGACGGGACGATGGTGGTGGTCGACGATGCCAGGAAATACCTGGGCAAGGCCGTCGACGTCGTGGTCACGAGCGTCCTGCAGACGACCTCGGGGCGCATGATCTTTTCGAGGCTCAAGGGAGAGGCGGGGAAGGATTACATCTACCCCGACGAATATCAATTGGAAGAACAGGCGTGATACCGACATGAGAACAATCGCAATCATTCTCGCAGGCGGCGCGGGAAAGAGGATGGGTGCCGCCACCAACAAGCAGTTCCTGCTCATCGAGAACAAGCCCATCATCGTTCACACACTCCAGATATTTGAAGACTGCCGGGCCGTGGACGGGATCTATTTTGTCGTCAACCAGAAAGACCTCCCTCTCATCCAGGAGGAGATACTGGAGACCTACAAGTTCAACAAGATCATGAAGATCGTCATGGGCGGCAAGCTCAGGCAGGACTCGGTGAGGAACGGACTGGAGGCCATCGAGCACCCCTGCGACATAGTCGTCATACATGACGGCGCGCGGCCTTTCGTATCCCCCGCGTTCATTGAAAAAGGCATCTTTCTCATGGAAATGTACGATGCGGTCATACCGGCCCTGCCCGTGAAGGACACCGTGAAGGTCATCTCCAAGGAAGGGTTCGTCGTGAAGACCCTCGAGCGGGACTCGCTCTGGCACGTGCAGACCCCCCAGACGTTCAAATACCGCCTCATCATGAAGGCTTACCGGGAGGGGATGGCGAAAAGACACTACGGATATGACGACGCCACGTTCATCGAGCACCTGGGAAAGAAGGTGAAGGTCATAGAGGGTTCCCCCTACAATATGAAGATCACCACACCCGAAGACCTGACCATCGCGAGGGGGCTCCTTTCACAGCTCAAAGGGACCTTATGAGGATAGGGACAGGGTTCGACGTCCATCGGCTGACGGATGGGAGACGGCTTGTCCTCGGGGGTGTCGAGGTTCCATTCGGGAAGGGCCTTCTCGGGCACTCCGACGGCGACGTCCTCCTCCACGCCATAAGCGACGCGATACTTGGCGCACTCTCTGAAGGAGATATCGGGGTCCACTTCCCCGACACCGACAAGGAGATCGAGGGCATCGACAGCGCCGTGATACTTGCCAGGATCTGCGCGATCGCCCGCGACCGGGGCTACCGGGTCGTCAACGTCGACAGCGTCGTCGTGGCACAGGCGCCGAAGATAGCCCCGTACCGGGAGGCGATGAGGGAGAGGATCGCCGGTCTCCTGTCCATTGACGCCGGCATGGTGGGCCTGAAGGGCAAGACGACGGAGGGTCTCGGGCTGACCGGCAGGGGCGAAGGTATCGCCGCGCATGCCGTCGTTCTCATGGACAGGGTCTGACAGAGGTATGTGTCCCGCTTTTCCACGACATGTGAGGCGAAGATGGTCAGGGTAAGGTTCGCCCCGAGCCCGACGGGGCATCTCCATGTGGGAAACGCGAAGACGGCGCTCTTCAACTGGCTCTTTGCAAGGAAGAACGGGGGGTCCTTCGTTCTGCGCATGGAGGATACCGACGTCGAACGCTCCGATGTCGCCTACGAGAGGTCCATCACGGAGGACCTCGCCTGGCTCGGGATCACCTGGGACGAAGGACCGCTGCGCCAGTCAGAGCGCCTCCACATCTATACGTCCCACGCGAAGACCCTTCTTGAAAAGGGATCCGCGTACCGGTGTTTCTGCGGCGAAGAAGAGCTTGCCGCGGCGAGGCAGAGGTCGCTCGCGCGGGGCGAGCCCCCGAGGTACGACGGGAAGTGCCGGGACCTCTCCACAGGGGAGGCCTTGAGGCTAGCGGAAGAGGGGAGGCCCTTCACCCTGCGCTTCCGGTCGGACGGGAGGCCGATCACGTTCCGCGACGGCATACGGGGGGAGCTTTCTTTCCCGAGAGGCCACGTGGACGACCTCATCATCCTCAGGCGGGACGGTACCCCGACGTACAACCTGGCCGTCGTCGTCGACGACATGCTCATGGGGATCACCCACGTCATACGGGGAGGGGACCACATCTCCAACACGCCCAAGCAGATAGCCCTCATCAACGCCCTGGGGGGCAAGCCGCCGGAGTACGCACATCACTCTCTCCTCATAGGTCCTGACCGCAAACCCCTCAGCAAGAGGCACGGTGCTACGGGCGTTACGGATTTCCGTGCCATGGGGATAGTGAGCGAGGCGCTTGTGAACTACCTGTCGACGATGGGTCGGAGCGTCGCGGTGGAGCTGATGGACCCGGACGAGCTTGTCCGGACCTTTTCCCTTGACTCCGTCTCCGGTTCGGACAATATTTTCGATATGGAGAAGCTTCTCTGGTTCAACAGGGAGCATATGAAGCGCATGACGCTTTCCCACCTCGCCGACAGGGCGGGGATCGATGCCTCCCGTAGGGAGAGGGTGTCCGTCGTGCGCGAGAACGCGGCCACGCTCACCGAGCTCAGAGAATACATGGAGATGTTCGACAGGGTGGAGTTCAGGCCGGAAGCGCTTCGTTACCTCATGAAGACGGACGCGGCCGGAGGGGTCGCAAAGACCGTTCGGTCCCGCCTCGCGGCCGGGGACAGTCTGACCTTCGACGAGCTCACCGCCGTCCTCGGGTCACCCCCCGGCCTGAAGAAAAGGGACCTCTTCATGATCCTGAGGGCTCTCATCACGGGAAGGTCTGACGGGCCTCCCCTGCGGGACGTCTTCCCTCTCATTCCCGCGGAGGTCATTGCAGGTCGCATCGATGTCTACCTCGAGCACGGACACGAAGGATAGCGGGCGCATGGAAGTGGGCGGCAGGCGCGGCATGACGGGAAAGGCGGGGAAAGTCTACGCACTCGTGAAATCCGTTTTTCGCAGCCTGTCGCTGAGGACGCAGCTCCTTCTCATCCTTCTGTTTCTCCTTCTCATATCCATCGGCTCGTTGACCATCATCTACACGAGGGCCGAAGAGGCGCTTCTCGACAAGGTGGGCGAAAACATCGACGACATCACCAGGGCCATCCAGATAAGCGTCGAGGAGCTGACATACCGGGGTGATTCCACGGCCCGGCTCAAGAGCTATGTGGATATGCTCAACAAGAAGGGGATCAAGGAGATCTCCATCGTCAGCGAGAAGTCGGAGGTCATCGCCAGTTCCGACCCGAAGAAGATCGGCACCACCCAGAAACTGACGGACAAGAAGCCCGCCGCGCGGAAGAAGGACCTTATGATCACGGCGCGCCTCGGGGACGAGCATCGCAGCGGCACACAGCGGCTCTACAACATCATCATGCCTGTCGCGATCAAGGGCCAGAACATCGGCTACATCCATATCAACATGGCGCTCGACGACTACCGTCTTCTGCAGAACCGCAACCAGATCAAGAGGATCCTCAGCATGATCTTCGCCTTCACCATCGGCATCATCGTGTGCCTCGTGATAGCTGAGAAATACACGGAACCGATCAAGAGGATCGCCAAGGCAAGCAGGAAGATCGCCATGGGAGAGCTTGTCAAGATAAGGGAGACGGACCGCAAGGATGAGATCGGCACCCTGGTGACGAGCTTCAACGAGATGGTGGACAAGCTCGACGAGCGCAAGGAACTGGAAGAGAAGCTGAAGAAATCGGAGCAGCTTTCGCTCATCGGCCAGCTCTCCTCGGGCATCGCCCACGAGATACGGAACCCCCTCAATTTCCTGACCCTCTCCATAGGGCACATCAAGGAAAGGGTGACGGAGGAGCCCATTTCGGACAAGGAAGAGCTTGTCGGGCTTCTCGACAGTCTTCTCAAGGAGATATACCGGGTGAACGAGCTCATCCACAACTTCCTCTTCCTCGGGAAATCGATCACGCTCGTGAGGGAGGATGTGCCCCCGGCGAACCTTGTCGACGAGGCGCTCGTCATGGTGAAGGACAAGATACGGAGCGGCATCGACATCGAGCTTTCCTGCAGCGACGGCGCCGGCACAATGTACTGCGACAGGGAATACATGCGGCTCTGCGTCATCAACCTCGTGATAAACGCCGTTCAGGCCATACAGGGGCCCGGAAGGGTGCGCATCGAGTGCGGGACGGAGGATTCCGTGACGTACCTTTCGGTCTCCGATGACGGGGAGGGTATCGCGAGGGATGAGCTTGACAAGATCTTCGAGCCCTATTACTCTACAAAAAAACTGGGCATTGGCCTCGGTCTCGCCATAACGAAGCGGTTCGTCGAAGAGCATGGCGGGACCATATCGGCAGCGAGCGAGATCGGAAAGGGAACGACAATGACCATAAGGCTTCCACGCCATGAAGGATGACACGAAGGGCACCATCCTTGTCGTCGAGGACGACAGGAACCAGCGCGGGATCATAAAGACGATCCTCTCGAAAGAGGGTTTCTACGTCGAGGCCGCCGAGTGTGGAAAGAAAGCGGTTGATATCCTCAAGAACGGCAGTTTCGATGTCGTTCTCACGGACCTCAAGCTCCCCGACATCGACGGCACGGAGGTGCTGAGGGAGGTGAGGGCGCTGGGGAGGACCTGCCACGTGATCATCATGACCGCCTTCGGCTCCATACCCTCGGCAGTGGAGGCGACGAAGCTTGGCGCCTTCTACTACCTCGAGAAGCCCCTCGAGAAGGACCAACTTCTCCTCGTCATCACGAATGCCATGAACCAGGTGAAGCTCCTCAAGGACAACATCATGCTGAAGGACCAGCTGCGGGACCGCTTTCACATCGACAACATCGTCGGCGCGCACGGTGCCATGGAGGAGCTTTACAAGATCGTCAGGAGGGTGGCCCCGACGAACTCCACCGTTCTCGTCCACGGTGAAAGCGGAACGGGCAAGGAGCTTTTCGCCAAGAGCATTCACTATAACAGCCCCAGGAAGGGGAAACCCTTTTTCGCCATCAACTGCGCGGCCATACCGGAGTCCCTTCTTGAGAGTGAGCTCTTCGGATACGAGAAAGGCGCATTCACCGGGGCCCTGTCGCGACAGATAGGGCTCTTCGAGCAGGCCAACGGCAGCACCCTCTTTCTCGACGAGATAGGAGACCTCACCCAGAGCACACAGGCGAAGCTCTTGAGGGCCCTTCAGGAGAAGGAGATACGGAGGATCGGCGGAAAAGAGACGATCAAGCTCGATGTGCGCATCATCGCGGCGACCAACAAGAAGCTGGAGAAGGAGATCGAGGCAGGAAGGTTCAGGGAAGATCTCTATTACAGGCTCAATGTCATCGCCTTTACACTGCCGCCGCTCAGGGAAAGGCGGACTGACATACCTCTTCTCGTGGAGCATTTCCTGAAGAAGCTCGACGGTATTCACGGGGGCAGGAAGGCTGTGAGCGACGAGGCCCTCGCGTGCCTCATGCAGTATTCCTGGCCGGGTAACGTCCGCCAACTGGAATCGGTGCTGGAACGTTCCTATATAATGTGCGAGGCGGGGACCATCGGCACGGAGTATGTTCCCGCCGAGGTGAGGCATTACTCGCAGCCCCGCGCGGCCATCGACGGGATAACGTCGAGGCTCGACGAGCTTATCAATGCGAAGCTGACGGCGGCCGAGTATCGCCTCTACCTGTACCTCACCAAGCTGGATCCCCGAGACGGAGCGTCCGACCATCTCCTCGAGCCGAAAGAGATAGCGGAGCGCCTGGGTATAAGCCGGGACACCTTTTTCGTCGGCGTGTCGAAACTCAAGGAGCTCGGGCTCTACGACTACAAAGCCAGGGTGAACGAACTCAAGCACCCCCCGGGCCGGTCCCCCAGGAAGGAATAGTCGGATATTTCCGATTCAAAGGGCATTCCGGAGTCGGATATTTCCGATTATCGCCGCTTCCCCGAAAGACACTCCAAACCTCTTTCCTTTAATATCAATCTGTTGCGATAGTGGCACGACAACTGCATACACAGTCCCCATGCAACTCAATGTGACCAACAAAAGGGGAGGAGGTGAAAATAGCATGAAGAAAGCATTGATGATCGTTCTCGCGATCCTGATCACCGTTGCCTTCGTTACGACCGTTATGGCGCAGGATAAGAAAGCCGCGACAGACAAACCGGCCGCAGCGACGGACAAGCCCGTGAAGGAGAAGGTGGCCGAGAAAGCCAAGAAAGCCGGCGTGAAGAAGTTCGCAGGCGACTTCGTCTCCATGGACGAGGCGGCGAAGACAATAGTCGTCAAGGGTGAGACCGAGATGACCTTCGACGTTTCCAAGGTGAAGAAGATGGCAAAGTTCGCGGCTGGCGACAAAGTCAACGTAGTCTACACCGAGGCAGACGGCAAGAACGTTGCCAAGGCAGTGACGAAAGCCGGCGCAGTGAAGGAAAAGGCCAAAGAGAAGAAAGAGAAGAAAGCGGAAGAGAAGAAGGACGAGAAGCCGGCTGAGAAGCCCGCGGCTCCGGCCAAGAAGTAGTTCCGCATCGCGAACAGAAAAAAGGGAGGCCAAAAGCCTCCTTTTTTTTGGTTCTTTTCGCTCAAGCCACTCAAACGGCTCAAGCGGCTCAAGCGGTCTTTCAGAAGCTGGTCGGGTCAGCTTCGATGTCGACTCCGGGGATGTCGTGGAACTTTTCGAAGGTGTCCCTGAGGAGGTCTTCATCTCCCTTGAGTATCACCTTGCGTATGTGATAGGGGGGCCTTTCGAGGGGTAAGGTGCCGAGGAGCGCGCCTTCGAGGGCTCCATCGGCTATGATCGTGCGGACCTTCTTGAGAATGGCGTCGGCCCGGGCGGGGGTCTTGGCGCGGGCCTCAAGGAGAAAGACCCGGACAAATGGCGGGAACTGAGCATCCCTGCGTTTCCTGAGTTCCCGTTCGGCAAATGAGGAAATATCGAGATACTCGCGGGGGTCAGCGGGCTCTTTTCTGGTGGAATAGGAGATGATGGACCGGGGTGTGAGGGCGTCGAGGAGATTGAGAAGGACCTGATGGGTCCTTTCTTCCGATCTGTATCCTCCCATCTTTCGCAGTTCCTCCCATTGTGCGAGGAGGAGTCTGTCGATGGAGAGGCTGTAGAGCTTGGAGAGGGATTGGGTACCGACGAGGACGGAGCCTGCGCCCTGGGGCTGTCTGCGGATGGCGGCTATCTCTTTCTTGAGGGAGTCTCCCGTTATGCGGGTGACGCTGAGGTCCGGCAAGGCGGCGCGCAGGTGTTCCTCGATGAAGTGTACTCCTATCCGGGAGAAGCCGACGGCGCTGCTGCCACACTGGGGACAGATGCCCTCATAGGCCAGCCGGGCCCGGCAGGCGGGACAGGCGAGGCTGCCCGCCTTGCTGTCGTAGGTGAGGGCTTCCCCGCAGTCCGGACAGGAAAGGGTCTCCCTGCAGGCATGGCATTTGAGGTACGAGCCCTGGTCCTTGCGCGGTGTGTAGATGGCGACGCGCCCGCCTTGCCGGGCCGCTTCCCTGGCCTCGGCGCCGAGGTGGTCGATGATCTCGCCCGTCGAAGGGGAGGAGACGTTCGTCGTTCTTTCCGCATAGCCTCCCCGGGTGGGCCATTCATTGCAACTGATCCGGAAACCGTCTGCCCGGGCGAGATGAATCGCGTCGATGGAGGAGGCGGCACAGCCGAGGACGATGGAGGCCCCCTTGAGCCGCGCCCTTTCGACGGCAACCCGCACGGCGTTGAACTTCAACCCCTCCTCGTTCTTGTACTCGTCATCGTCGCATCTCTCGACGATGACGAGAGAGAGGTCGTGAAGAGGGAGAAAGACGCAGTTCTTGTTCCCGAGGACCACGTGCCCGCCCTCGCGACGGACCCTGAACCAGGTTTCCATCCTCTGCTTCACGGGCGTACCGGAGGAGAACCACAGAACACGGGGACCATAGGCTTCCCTGAGTCTCTTCGCGAACCACGCCCCGGCGGCATGGTAATCGGGGACAAGGACGAGGACGTTCCTGCCCTGCCCCAGGTGGTCCGGTATGACCCTGTTGTAGTACGCCAGCCGTTCTTCGACGGAATCGATGAGAAGGGCCTTTTCCCTTTGGATCTCCCCCAACCCCGGGGGAGCCGTGGGGGGCGGGGCAAAGGTTTTTCCCGTAAGGGTCTCGCAAAGACTGAGTGCCCCCTCCCTGTACAGTTGCAGGAGTCCCGCCCTGCCGAGTCTCCTGATGGCCTTCCTGAGGGGCAGACCGTCCACTTCGGGGAGGCCGGCGGACTCGACGGAGAGGAAGCGTTCGAGGTCTCCCGCGGAGGGGAGGGCGTGTTTGAACGCGATCCCTGCGGGCGTGACATAGAATGACGATGACCATCGGAGCAATGCCGGAAGCTCGTCGGAGAGAAGGGGAAAAAGATCGAGCACACCCGCGACGGACTTGAGCCCCTCCTCTTCGCCTTCCCTGAGGGCGATGACGACGCCGGCGGCCTCCCTGTACCGGAAAGGAACGAGGACACGCCCGAGTTCGAAGATATGGGGGGCGAGTTCACCGGGGACTCTGTAGGAGAAGGACCTGCCGACGGGTATCGGGAGGGCTACATCGGCGATCATGAAGAGAAAAGGAGATCGCGGTAGTCGAGGCCCTTCAGGGACCTCACGTGTGTCAGCGGCTCACCGAGGATCCTGCCCCCTATCTCGTGGAACGATTCGGGGGCGTCCGTGACAAAGTACTCGCACTTGCCGCGCCCCCGTCTGTTGAAGAGGTCTTTCTCTTCGAGGATGGCGCGGGCCTCCTTAGCGGTTTCCTTTCCGGAGTGCACGATCTTCACGTCCTTACCCATGGTCTTCCTGATGACGTCCTCGAGGACGGGGTAGTGGGTGCATCCCATGACGAGGACATCGATCCCGGAGCCCTTGAGGGCGCCAAGGTACTTTCGGGCCATGAGGCCTGCTATCTCATCATGTTCGAGGCCTTCCTCCACTATGGGAACGAAGAGGGGGCACGCCCGGGAGTGGACCTCTATGCCGGGATCGAGCTTCTTGATCGACCGGTCGTAGGCCATGCTCTTGATCGTGGTCCTCGTGCCGATGACCCCGACCCTCCCGTTTCTGGTGTTTCTCACCGCCTCTTTGGCGCCGGGCCCGATGACACCGATGACGGGAACGGGCATCCGTCTTTGCAGTATCGGGAGCGCGAATGCAGACGAGGTGTTGCAGGCGATGATGAGGAGCTTGATGCCCTTCGTGAGAAGGAAAAGGGCGCTTTCCAGGGCATATTTCGTCACCATCCGGGAGGACTTGTTCCCGTAAGGAACCCTGGCGGTATCTCCGAAATAGATGATGTGTTCGCGGGGGAGAAGTTCCCTGACCTCCCTGAGGACGGTCATGCCTCCCACCCCGGAGTCGAACATGCCGATGGCCAGTTTTTGCATGGCTACAGATTAGGAGAGATGGGGGTGAAATGTCAAGGCAATAAGCCCGCGGGCAGAGGAGCCTTTTTGCTTGCCTTTTTAAATCCAATGCTGGTAAATAGAATAAAGCGATTCCCTGACAATCTGCCTTGTGTAACAGCTGTGGACCGCGGACCGCCACTGTAGTGCCCCCGTGTCGAGGGGGAATGTGACGCCCCGGGGGACGGCACGGGAAACAAAGGGGTTGAAACGGAGACGATGACGAGGATAGGTATTGCCTGCGACGGGGGCAGGGGCCGGGCCATTTCCGGAGATGCCCTTGTCAGGCGCGCAATGGCGTCGGGCGGCGTAACGAGGCCCGACCTGGTCCTCGCCTTCTGCTCCGGCAGAAACGAACCCGAGGCTTTCTTCCGCGGTATAAGACGCGTTGCGGGAGCCCACGTCCCCGTTGTCGGAGGGTCCGCGATCGGCGTGATATCCAACGACTTTCTCTCCTACAGGGACCCTGTGGCAGCGGTGGCGGTGCTCGAGTCGGACCTCATCGCCTTCAGACTGGCTTCGGCCGGGCAGGTAAACGAGAACGAAAGAGAGGCCGGCAGGAAGGTCGCCGCCGCTATCGCCCGCGGGCCGGAAGACAGGCTTCTCCTTGTCTTCTACGATTCGATCAAGGTTCCACCCGAGGAAGGATCTCCCCCGATCATGAATTCATCGACGCCGCTCATAGCCGGGATCGGAGAGGTCCTGGAGGATGCCGTTCCCGTCATCGGGGCGGGACTCTTGGGTGATTACGGTTTCAACAGGACAGTCCAGTTCCGCGGTTCCTCGATGGCATCGCAGAGCCTCGTGGCTCTCATGCTGGGCGGCGATCTCTCCGTCTACCATCGGATAACGCACGGCTGCGCCCCACTCGACGGGGTCTACCGCAGGGTGACGAGGGTGCAGGGCCCGCTCCTGTACGAGATAGACGGCAAACCTATAGTGGAGATGATAAACGAACTCTTCGACAGCGAGGAATGGCAGGAGGAGCGGCCCCTTGATTATCTCACCCTCGGGGTCCACTGTGGAGAGAGATACGAAAGGTATCGGGAGAACCAGTACGTGAACAGACTGATTCTGGGCGTCATTCCCGACAGGTCAGGGGTGATGATGTTCGAATCCGACCTCAAAGAGGGTGACGAGGTCCAGTTCATGGTACGGGATGCCGGCCGGATGGTGGAGTCCGCTCTGAACAATTCCCGTCTCCTCGTGGACATGATAGACAAGGATGGAAAGGTACCCCTTCTTGCCCTGTACATCGATTGCGCGGGCCGGGCAAAGGACTACTCCAACACGAGTGTCGAGGAGGCCGGCCAGGTGCAGAAGGTCCTCAGCGAGCGCAATATCCCCCTTTTCGGTTTCTATTCGGGCGTGGAACTCGCACCGCTGCTGGGAAGAACGAGAGGCCTCGACTGGACGGGGGTTCTCACGATCCTCGCGAGGAAACCCTAGTGTCCATGGAACGGGATGTCTTGAAGGAAAAGATCGTTGCCTACTTCAGGGGCATCGCCGAGGACAGAGGGAGGAAATATCTCAGGGAAGTAAGCAAGCTATCGCGCATCATCGCAAAGGCCAGAAAGACGGAAGAGTTTCTCGGGCGCTACCGGGTCCTCGTCGAGAGCTTCTCCGACGCGATATTCATGCTCGATGAGGACAGGAAGATCATCTCCTGCAACCGCGCCTTCCGCAGCCTCTTTCAATTGAAAAAGGACGAGATAGAAAAAAAGACACTGCGCATCATCACAGGGGGTGATGACGCGTGCGACCGCCTTACCGCGACCATCGACGATATCATCGCGGGGAACAACAGGTCTGTCTTTTCCTGGGAATTCGTGAAAAAGGACGGCTCTTCCCTCACCATGGAGGTGACGGTATCACAGGTGCGCGCTTCGCTCTCCGAGGAGGCGGCGCCCATCGGCGGGTGCGTTGCCATCCTTCACGACATCACAGACCGCATCGCGCGGGAGGACGCGCTCAGGGCCGCCGAGGAGAAGTACCGCAATATCTTCGAGAACGCGGCGGAGGGCATCTTTCAGGTCGCCGTCGACGGCCACTACATCAGCGCCAACCCGGCCCTCGCGAGGATCTTCGGATTTGACTCGCCCCTTCAGATGACGGGGGACGGGGACTTGAGGGCAAGGAAGACATTCGTCGATCCCGAGGACTACCGGCGCCTCAATGCCATCCTGAAGGCCCGGGGATTCGCGGAGAACTTTGAATCGGAACGGTACCGCACGGACGGGACCAGGATGTGGACATCGACGAACGTTCGCATCGTGACCGATAGAGACAATGGCACCCACTACTTTGAGGGGACTGTCAGAGACATCACCCGCCGCAAGAACCTCGAGTCCCAGCTGCGGCATTCCCAGAAAATGGAGGCCATCGGCACGCTGGCCGGGGGTGTCGCCCACGATTTCAACAATCTTCTCACCGCCCTCATCGGATACGGCAACCTCCTCCAGGTCAAAATGGAGAAGGACAACCCGCTGCGCGTCTACGTGGACCATGTCCTCTCGTCGGCAAAGAGGGCGGCGAACCTCACGAACAGTCTCCTGGCCTTCAGCAGAAAACAGGCGGTGAACCTTGAACCCAACGGCGTCAACGAGATCATAACGGGGGTGCAGAGGCTTCTCGAAAGGCTTCTCAGCGAGGACATCGAGCTTCACGTGCAGACCTCGGCCAGGGAGGTCACCATAATGGCAGACCGGACGCAGATCGAGCAGATCCTCATGAACCTTGCCACGAATGCCCGCGACGCCATGACGGACAACCGCGTCCTGACCATCTCCACCGCCCATGCGTCAATCGACAAGGCCTTTATCCACAAGCACGGTTACGGCAAGGTGGGAACCTACGGGCGTGTTAGCGTGACCGATACGGGCCACGGCATGGACGAGAACGTCAAGGAGCATATATTCGAGCCTTTCTTCACAACGAAGGAGGCGGGCAAGGGCACGGGACTGGGGCTTTCGACGGTGTACGGCATCGTGAAGCAGCATGACGGGTACATCACTGTGGAAAGCGAGCCGGGAAAGGGGACGACGTTCCATCTGTACTTCCCGTCGGTGCGGGTAAAGAGGGAGAAGGCAAGGCAGGTGGAATCGAAGATGCCTTCAGGAACGGAAACGATCCTCGTGGCGGAGGACGATCGGGAGACCCTCCAGCTCATGAAGGAGGTGCTCAAGGAATATGGCTACACGGTTATAGGTGCCGCTGACGGGGACGAGGCGGTCCGGCATTTCACCGAGCACAGGCACAGGATCGGACTTGTCATCATCGATGTGATAATGCCGAAAAAGAACGGCATGGAGGTCTATTCCGAGATAAGCAAACTCGACCCTTCCGTCAAGGTCCTTTTCGTCAGCGGTCACACCCGGGACGTGGTGCTCGACAGGGGTGTCGTGGACAGCAGGAGTAACTTTCTCTCCAAGCCGATAGCGCCCTCCCTGCTGCTGGAGAGACTGCGGACCCTTCTCGACACGGAAGCGCACAGCCCTCTCTAGCATTCGTCGAAGATCCTCCGGACCTCGGCCGGGCCAGAGACCCCCCTTGACCGCAACTGGCGTTCAGGTCCGATCCCAGCCCTATTGACCCTGCTCAAACCCACCGCCGCCTGTCCTTTTTTATTTTGCCATTCTCTCGAGGTTGTGCAGGAATTCGCTGACGAACCTGTCCGCCCAGCTTTCCCTGAGGAGCGGAGATGTGTAGGCGAAGGTCAGGGAGAGGGCGTCTCCCGCCGTCGCGGCGGAGATGGCCATGATATGGTCCGCGGCCTGTCGTCCGCTGACAAGGCCCATGTTCTCGACCACGAAAGGACTTTTCTGATCCGGTCCGACGCGTCCTTCTTCAAGGAGAAGACAGGAAAGAGGGAAGTGCCGGGCCGCACGCAGCCCTTCGATCTCTTCCGCCGGGTCTGTGTTTGCGCAGGCGGAGAGGGCCATTCCCCCGGCCGTTGCGAAGGCCAGTTTGTCGCTGTAATCCCGGGCCATCTGCCACGTGTCGCGGCCCCCGATGTCTTCACCGTGTATGCTGACGGGTGTCTCCATGCACCAGAGCTCGCCGTCGCCGATCGCCGTCCCGGTCAGACCCCTGGCGTTGACCGGGGTGGTCACGGAGAGACGGACGTCATCACCGAAGTGCTTGCGCATGACCGTAAGAGCGCTCGCCGCGAGAGCGGAGTGGATACTCGTCCCGGCGCGGAGGCGCTTCTCTTCCAGGACGGCCGTCTCGGCCACCTCCATGGTGTGGACGCGAAAACGGGTGTGCCGCCTGCCTGGAGGCTGGAATTCGTGGTAGGGCATGGAGCCGCCGCCGCTTTCGCCGGGGGGTCTCCCCGTGGCCGTTCCGGACTGCCTGCTCGTGCCCCCGGCGGACGCCATAAGCTCCTCGAGGGACGCACGGAGGGGAAGAGGGTCCGTGCGCGGGGTCTCGCCGGCGAGGATCCTCGTGCAGCAGGAGATCAGCTCCTCGGCCAGGCGGACCGCGGAGGTCCCGTCACTTATCGAATGGTGCAGGGACAAGAGGAGATAGTGTCGCTTGAGGTCGGTCTTGTCCGTTATGAGAAGAACCCTCCACAGGTGTTTTGAAACATCGAAAAGGGTGTCCACTTCGCGTTCCAGGACAGTGTGGAAATTGGTCCTGCCCAGCTCGAAGAACGAATGGATGGGGATGTCGCGAAAAGGTACGTTGAAGAGAAAAGAAGGTTTTCCTTCCCTGGAAACGATGCGTGCCTTGAGCACCGGGTGACGCTCCCAGACGCGATGGCAGGCGTGTTTCAAGAGCTGGATGTCGAGAGGTCCCGCAACACGTGCCGATACGCACAGTACGGAAGGTCCCCCGAACAACTCCTCGTGGACACGGTGAAAGAAGGCCTCGCGACCGCCCAGCGGCCGCTCGGGAACAGCCTGCGGGGTACCTTTTTCGGTGGGCGGTCTCACCGGTCCTTTGCGTTCCATCGCCATGGTTCATCCATTGTGCTGTGAAAGACGCATTTTTGCAACCCTTTTCAGTATGACAGCCGGCAAGGTGCGAGGCATACCGGTTTCCCGGTCGTGCCCGCGTTCATAACGATTTGCTTTTTTGGCTCAAAAGAGTGGACAATATGGGCGAGGTCCGCGCGATGGTCATACCCGTGTTTCTTCCCCATTCAGGCTGCAACGAACGTTGCGTTTACTGTCATCAGGGCTACATCACCGACAGCGGGGGCGCGGATATCAAGGCGAGGATCGACGGCGCGCTCAGGGACAGGCGCGAGGCCTGTGAGGTGGGCCTCTTCGGGGGCAACATCTTCGGGATGGAGCCCGCGGACCTCGAAAGGCTTTTTTCCTTCTTCGCCCCTTACAAGGATGTTGTAAAGGGCTTCCGCCTCTCGACGAAACCCGTTCCGCTCCGGGACGACGCGATCGACATCCTCAAGCGCAACGGCGTCCGCATGATCGAGCTCGGCATTCCCACCTTCAACGACGCCATTCTTGCCGCCCTTAACAGGGCCCACACGGCTAAGGACCTCTTTCGCGCCTTTGACAGGCTCCTCGGGGAGGGTTTCAGGCTTGCCCTTCAGTTCATGGTGGGCTTGCCCGGCGAGACGATGGTTGACATTGAAGAGACGGTGGAGAACATGGTGAGGCTGAGACCGGAATACATCCGTATCTATCCCCTGGTGATCCTCAGGAACACGCCCTTGTACAGGCTTCACGAAACGGGAGGGTTCACCCCCATTGCCTTCGACGAGGCCCTCGAGAGGGCGGCGCTGATCTACCGTAGGGCCCTGGAAGAGGGTATAGACGTGGTCAACGTGGGGCTCACGGACAACGAACTGGTCAGGGAGATGGTTGCCGGGGGGTTCTACCATCCCGCTTTTGGCAGTCTCGTGCAGTCACGCATATTCCGCGACGCCCTTGGATCCGTTCTCGGGGAGATCGAGGGCCCGAAGGAGGTCACGGTTGTCCTCCACAGGAACGACATACCTCTCCTCGTAGGATACAGGAGGGAGAACCTGAAGCATTTCGCGTCTCTGGGTATCGCCCTTCGCTGGGAGCCGTCGGGGGCCGAACGGGGCCGTTTCGAGGTTGTAAGTGGAGGGGAGAGGGTGACGGGGAGAATGATACAGAGAAGATAATGACCAAATTATTGGTCATTATCTTCTTCTTTGGTCATTGTGATTCGGTCCTTGGTTATTTTCTTTCAGAACCATGTTCTGATGAATTTGAAAAGATGGTCGATCTTGAATATCCTCGAGGGTTCGAGAGCGAGGGCCTTCCGGTAGTACTCCCGAGCAAGCTTGTCGTCCCCGGAACGGTAGAACCGCCGGAACAACTCCACGTAGCGGTTGGCGGCGAAGGGTCTTCTTATGTGTTCCAGCCTTCCGGCGAAATAGGGGTCGTCGAAGATCGCCTCGATGAGGCCCGCACCCTGCGTTCTGAGATTTGCTATGTTGTGGCGAAGACTGTCCGGATGGCTGAAGGTGACGGCTGTCGGTTTCGAGAGGAAACAGCCCTTCCTGTCGAAGAACACCTTGGAAAAGAAGACCAGGTCCTCGCCGTTGTTCAGATCCGTGGCAAACTCGAACTTTCTCGCGTGGCTTCCCCTCACGAGGACGGCGGATGTCGTGTAGGGTATCCGTTTGAGGAGAAGTGCCTGGCACAACTCCCTGGAAACGATGTCACGCGGTCCCCTGTAGGGCCGGAAGGATACCCTGCCGGCATCGTCCACCGATGAGGCGGTCGTCGTTACGAAATCTATGTCGGGGTTCTCGAGCATGACGGTGACCCGTGTTTCCACAGAGTCGTCGGTGAGGTAATCGTCTGCGTCCAGAAAGGCGATGAAATCTCCCTTTGCCATCCTGAGCCCCTTGTTTCTGGCGGCAGAAACCCCCTGGTTTTCCTGATAATGATAGACAACCCTCTGATCAGCGATTTTCCTTACTATTTCTCCCGTTGCGTCCGTCGAACCGTCATCGATGACTATGACCTCGAGGTTGCCGGAGGATTGTCTCAGGCACGATCCTATGGCCCTGTGCACATATGTCCCATAGTTGTACGCGGGCACGATGATGGATACGAGTGGCTGCTCCTTCAAGACCGTCTACCGCCTTCCCTTCTCTTCGAATGCCCCCAGGAGCACTGCCTCCATCTCGTCGGCGTTGCGTTCCATGGTGAAGGACTCCATCTTCTTCCGCGCGTTCCTTCCCATGACTTCCTGTCTCACCGGGTCTGTTAGGGCGCAGATGGCGGCGCTCAGAGCCTCGATGTTGTCTGCCTCGTCGATGACGAAGCCCTCGTCGGGAGAGACGAAGGCGCATGCCCCGTTCCACCGGGTGGTGATGATGGGAAGGCCCGATGCCATGCCCTCCATCGTGGTCAGCGAGCAGGCGTCGTAGTAGGTGGGGTGTGCGAGCACGTGGGCCTCACGGTAGACCTCTTCCGGCGCGGAGCGCTCCCCCGTGAAGGTGACGCGGTCCGCGATGCCCGCCGCGTCGATGAGGCCCCGGTACCTCTCCTTCTTCCCCCGGCCCATCACGGTGAGCCGCACGTCCTTTCCCTTTTCCACCGCCCTTCCCATGGCTGCGATGAGGGGGGAGAGTCCCTTGAGCCTGAAGTTCCCCGCGCAGAAGAGGATCGTCGTGGGGCCTGCCGGCCGCTCCGGAGCCGGCTTAAAGCGGTCCGTGTCGACACCGTTGTAGACGACGTCGAAGGTGTTCCTGTCAATGCCGTAGTGCGCCGACATGTGGTCCCGGACCATGTCGGATATGGCCACTATCCTCGTGAACCTGTGTTTTTTCACGGAGTATCCCTCTATCCAGCGCTGGATGGCCTGGTTGAGGCTGTTCCTCAGAAGGAACGCTTTCATGCCGGCGCCTCCCGGCCCATAGCTCACGATCTCCCTTTCCATCCAGACGCTCTGCACCCCTCCATGGCTCTGGTAAACGTCGAGGTCGAGAATGTTGCCGTAGCCCAGCATGATGTCGGGACGGATCCTGTCGAGGGCCTGTCTGTGCGTCAGGGCGAAGGACAGGTTCCGGCGCCACCGGGGGAAGGAATTCGTGCGAAGGCGTATGAGCCTGACACCTTCCGTCTCGACGCCGCGGCCGCAGAAGACACAGATCTCGTGACCTTTGCCGGCAAGTCTCCGGGCAAGGTCAAAGGTGTAGCGTTCGGCGCCGCCTTTCTTGGGGTCGAAATTGTATATAGCGAGACCGATCTTCATCCTCAGTCACTCCGCGTCGATGAGGGGTCCGGCGAGGGAGGTCACGCGCGCCTGCCACTGGTGAGGAGGAAATCGTAGAATTGCTTCATGGCCTTTGCCTGGAGGCGAAAGCTCCACTCGCTGTCGGCGCGGTTCCGGGCGTTCTCCCCGAAGGCGCGCCGTCTGGCGGCGTCGCTGACGAGAAGCTCCATCTTGCCGGCGAGGTCCGCCGCGTCCCAGGTCGTCACGTACCCGGTCCTGCCGTCCTCCACGAGGTCCGGGAGCATTCCCCTGTCTGACACGATGGCGGGCCGCCCCATGCTGAGCACCTCCCTGAGCGCCCGGCCGCTGCCGTCGCTTCCCGCGCGCATCATGATGTAAAGATCGAAGGTGTGTATCATCGAGAAGTAGTCGTCGATGCGGTATCCGGCGATCACGACGTCTTTCTCGATGCCGAGTTCCTTGAGTGGTTTCATGACGCTCGTTTCTATTTGGGAACTGCGGCCCACGATGACGAGCTTGACCCTGTCCACACGTGACCTCAGCATGCCGAAAGCGCTGAGGATGACATCGTAGCCGCGGTCGGGCTTGAGTCTCCCGATGACGCCGATGACCCGTTCATCGGGAGCGATCCCGAGTTCGGCGCGCAGGTCCTTTAAGGGCCCTTCGTAAGGCTTGACCCCCGGCGGGATGACGCGAAGGCGCTCTCCGGGATAGGCGAAGCTCTCCCTGTCGCGCGCGGCGAGCCTTTCGCTGTAGGTTACCAGCCCGTCCGTTCTTGCCATGGCCCAGGCCATGAAGATGTTCGCGGGGAGCCCGTCCCGCTTGTGGTCCGTCCTCACGAGGAGGGGCCGTGCCCTGGAGAAGGAAAGCGCCGTGACGGCGGTGTAGTAATCATGGGAAAGATGGGTATGGACGATGTCGAATTTCTCCTTCAACACGTACGGATTGAAGGAGATGAGGTCATGCCACCAGTCGCGGGCGGAGAAATACCTGTTGAGCCTCAAACCCTCATAGCAGCGAAGCCCTCTTTTGCCTGCCTCCCTGTCGACGGTCCTTTCGCGAAAATCCGCGGGCGACTTCCTGCAGGCGAGGACGACGTCGACGCCCTCGTTCCCGAGGTTCTCGCAGAGGGAGAGCACCGGTTCGGCGGGCCCCGTCCATTTCCAGTCGCTGAAGAGGTGAAGTACCTTCATCTTCCGTAGAATTCACCGATCGTCCGGCATACGAAACCGATCTCTTCTTCCCGAAGCGAGGGGTGGACGGGCAGGGAGATGATCTGCCGTGACGCCTTTTCGGCTTTCGGGAAGGAGCCCTCGCCATACCCGAGGTAACTGTAGACCTTTTGAAGGTGGATGGGTGTCGGATAGTGGACGAGGGTGGTCACGCCCTTTTCGCTCAGGTATGCCCTCAATGCCTCCCTCTCTTCAACGGCGATGACGTAGAGGTGATAGACGTGGAAGGCTTGAGGTACCGTGACGGGCCGGCGAACGGGCAGGCCTTCGAGGCCCCTGTCGTACAGCGTGGCGTTGCGCCTGCGCCCTTCGTTCCAGCCGTCGAGATGGGGGAGCTTGACGGAAAGCAGGGCGGCCTGCAGTTCGTCGAGACGGGAGACAAAACCCTGAATGTCGTGAACGTGCCTGTCCGACTGGCCGTGCGCGCGGAGCATGAGCATTCTTCTGAAGACGTCTTCCCTGTCGGTGACGACGATCCCGCCGTCGCCATAGCAGCCGAGGTTCTTCGTGGGATAGAAACTGAAGGCGGCCACGTCGCTCATGGTTCCCGCGTTCCGGTCCTTGTACCGGGAGCCGTGTGCCTGGCAGGCGTCTTCCATGACCCTGACCCCGTGCCTTTCGCAGATATCCCGTATCTCGTCCATCCTGCACGGCTGTCCGTAAAGATGGACGGGCACGCAGAGTTTTATGTCCTTCTCCTTGCCGAGAAGCTCTTCGAGCGCGGCGGGGTCCATGTTGTAGGTATCCGCCTCTATGTCGCAGAGGCGAGGGACCAGGCCTCCCTCGGAAAGGGCCATCGCCGTGGCGATGTACGTGTTGGGCGTGGTGACGAACTTGTCCCCTTCCGTGAGACCGAGGGCAAGCCCCCCTATCTTTATGGCATCGGTTCCGCTCGCGACGCCAACGGCGTACCTCGTGCCCACGCAGGCGGCGAAGGCCTCTTCGAAGGACTTGACCTCCCTGCCGAGGATGTATTCCCCGGAGGAGAGCACCTTTTCGAATGTTCTCACAAGTTCCGCCTTGATCCCGGCGTGGTCTTTTTCTATATCGAATATTCTCACGTTCACGATGCGGTACCGTCCTTTTCGGTCATGGCACGCCCGACGGCTTACCAGTATTCCATCCTGTGCTTCCGGTAGAAATCGATGGTCCTCGAGATCCCCTCATCGAGGGACGTCGCCGGTTGCCAGCCCGTCGTCCCGGTGATGCGCGTTATGTCGGCGTAATAATCACCGGGTTCCACCTCCTTGCGCTCCTGGGTGAACTCGGTGAACCTCGTTCTCCCCGTCCCGGCGATAGCCACGATCTTCTCGGCAAGCTCGAAGAAACTGACGGGGACGCCGGTACCGACGTTGAAGACCTTCCCGTAGGCCTCCTCCGCGGCGGCCACCTTGAGAATCGAGTCCACGAGGTCTTCGACGTAGAGGAAGTCCCGGAGTATCCTGCCGTCACCGAAGACGGGTATCTCCTCGTCGTCGAGGGCCTTCCGGATGAACCAGTTGAAGACCCCGTACTCGTCGTGGGCCATCTGATGGCGCGGCCCGTAGGTGTTGGTGATGCGCAGGCACACGCCCCGTATCTTGTAGACGTCGTCATAGACGAGGACCATCTTCTCCGCCGTCAGGTTCGTGACGGCGTAGATGCCCTTGGGGTTTGTCGGGTGGTCTTCGTCCACGGGCAGCCTGACGCTCGATCCGTACTCGCCCCGCGTCCCGGCGAAGATGACCCTGGCGTCCCTGTTGTTGTGGCGCAGGGCCTCAAGGAGGACGAGCGTCCCCGTGCAGTTGATCTCCAGATCCTGCAGGGGGTTCTTCATACTGTCCACGTGGTTGACCTGGCCCGCCAGGTGGAAGATGTAGTCCTTCCCCTTGACGAGGTGGTTCATGGAGAGCTGATTGCGGACATCGGAGACGTTGACCGTAACCCTGTCGGCAATGTCGCGTATGTTGAAGAGATTGCCGCCCTGGCGCGGGAGCATGTTGTCGATGATGGTGACCCGCGCGCCGAGCCTCACGAGTTCTATGCAGAGGTTGCTGCCGATGAAGCCGAGCCCTCCGGTGACAAGGACGTCTTTGTTATCGAACACCTTTCTTTCCTCCATCGTCTCTCTCCATCTCCCACAATCGGGCGTGCTTCATGAAGACGTAGTACATGGTGGACGCCATGATGATGATGCCGGGCACGCCGTCGAGGAAACCCATCTTAATGATGTAATCCCTGAAGAAGCGCCAGATGGGACGGAGCAGCATATTTGCCATGTGAAAGCGGCGCCCCGCCGCGAGAAGGTCACGGGCGTAGGCCTCGGAATAGCGGTCGATGGTCCGGATCTGATGGGCCGAATCCGCGTAAGGCGTGTGGAGGTAGTGGTTCCTCATGTGCCCCACCTCTCCCTTCACGTGAACCTTCGCGTGTATGCCGCCCTCCCAGCCGCCCCGGTCTTTCCTGTAGAGCCGTATCTCCCGGTCCGGGTACCAGCCTCCATGTTTTATCTCCCGCCCCAGGTAGATGTTGCGCCGGTCGGCTATGTAGCCGTCGCTTGCCGAACCCGAGGCGAGTATGGTCTCCGTCTCTTTCCTGAAGTCTTCCGTGAGCCACTCGTCGGCATCGATGAAGAGGACCCAGCGGTTCCTGCAGCGGTCCTGGGCGTACTGATACTTTTCCGGTTGACTTGTGGTATCGAACTGCAGGACCTGTTCCGTGTATTTTGAGGCGATGTCGGCAGTGCCGTCGGAGCTGTGGGAATCGACGACTATGATCTCATCCGCCCATCCGGCAACGCTTTCGAGCGCCCGTGCGATGGTGGCGCTGTTGTTCAAGGTGATCATGTACACGGATAGGGGTGGTCTCGCGTCCTGTTGTCTTTCCATTCTCATGTGGTCCGATGGTGTAACAATACACTAAAAAGTGTTTGAAATCAAATGAGAAGGAAGGGGCAGGGGATAGATAGGTCCTATCTTTCCTGTAGGTCCTGTTGGGTTGTTCTATCCGGACCCTTCCCGCTATTTTTCTCTCAGGTTCTTTATCGTTTTTATGATATCCCGCGTCGAATGGTCCTTGGGGTCGCCGACTATGGCGACCCTTCCGCCGTAGGACATGACGATATCGCGCTCGGGGACATTTCCTTCGGTGTAATCGGTTCCCTTGGCGTGGATGTGGGGTTTGAGTTCCCTGAGGAGGTTTTCCACGGTGGGGTCGGCGAAGAGGATGACGTAATCGACGCAGTCGATGGCTGATATGATCTCCGCCCGCTCGGCCGCCGGCGTGACGACCTCCTTGCGCTTGCCGAGACCGGTGACGGAGGCGTCGTCATTGACGGCGACAACGAGGACGTCCCCGAGTTCCTTCGCCCCCCTGAGGTATCGCACATGCCCTACATGGACGATATCAAAGCACCCGTTCCCGAACACAACCCTCTTCCCCGCCGCCTTCTCCCTCTCGATGATTGCTTTAAGCTCATCCAGGCCATTGACTATCTTCCCCATTGAACGCCCATCCCATTTTGGCCCCTCGAACTCTTGAACTCTTGAACCCTTGAACCCGGAACCGTTTTCAAATCTTTCCCCCGTTCTCTATCGACCTTTTCAGCTCTGCCACGGTAACCGTCGCCGTCCCCCGTTTCATGACAACGATCCCCGCGGAGTAGTTTGCGATCCGCGAGGCATCGAGGAAGCCCGCCCCGCTCGCCAGGGAGAGAGCGACGGCCGCGCAGACCGTGTCGCCGGCCCCGGTCACGTCCGTCACGTCATCCTTGCCCGATATGGGGATGTGATGGACCTTTCCGTCCTTGAGAAAGAGCGTCATGCCCTTGTTGCCGCGGGTGACAAGAAGGGCGGAAAGGCGCATACCCGAAAGGACCTTCCCTCCCGCGTCCTCTATCGGTTCGTTCTCCCTGAGGCCTGAGAGGGCAAATGCCTCGGACTCGTTGGGGGTGATCATGGTGAACCCCGAATACTTCTTCAGGCCGTAACGTGAATCGCCGACGACGATCTTATCGTTGGCGAGGATCTTCATGTATTCGATCACCTTGCCGCTGACGGCGCCGTGCCCGTAGTCGGAGACGATCACCGCGTCCACGTGGGGGCAGATCCCGGCGATCCTTTCCATGAGGAGGGCCTTCTCCTTCGTGGTGCGCCTGCGGCCGTCATCCTTGTCTATGCGGATGACCTGCTGTTTCGAGACGTGGGTGTCCCCGGCGAGGATCCGTGTCTTTGTCACCGTGTCACCGCTGACGCGGATGATTCCCGCCGTGTTGATGGTCTTCCTCGTGGAAAAGAAATCCATGAGCTTACCGCCCATCGAATCGCTTCCCACGAAGCCGACGGGATAGACCGTCGCCCCGAGCGCGGCAAGGTTGTTGATGGTGTTGCCGGCGCTCCCGGGATAGATCTTCGACTCCTCGTACTTGACGACGACCACGGGGGCCTCCCTGGAGAGGCGGTAGGGCTTCCCCAGGATGAACACGTCGGCTATGATGTCGCCCACGACACATATCTTCTTGCCGCGAAAACGGTCGAGAAAGCGAATAAGCCCCGCCCCGTCCCGTTCTTTCGCCTTCCGCCCCGGTTTCCTCAGCTTGTCCTCAGACTCTCTTTTCAAGGATATCCCCCACTATCTCAGCGATGTCCCGCGGCTTTATTCCTGTCATGCATTCATGGTTCCCGTCGCATTTTTTCTTGTTGCAGGGGCGGCAGGCCATGTCCTTCGAGACCACGCGGGTGTGTCCGCCCGGATAGGCCGTATAACGTTCATCCATGGGCCCGGCAAGAACAACGGTCGGGACGGACAGCGCCGCGGAGATGTGGCGCGGGCCGGTGTCGTTGCTGACGACGAAGGCCGCCCGTGACAGGCACACCTTCATGTCCCGTATGTTCATGGATCTGATCCGGGCGCGCTCCCCGGCGCGTATCCCTTCGTGGATCTTCCGGGCCAGGACGTCCTCGCCCCTGCCGGGAAGCATGTAGACGTTCATACCGTACCTTTCGATGATCTCATCGGCGAACTCGGAAAAATACCCGGCAGGCCAGCATTTCGACGGGCCGTACTGGGCGCCCACTATCATGACGCCGTAAGGCCTCGTCATGTCGGAGAACTCCTCGTCGAACTTCTTCTCCTCGTCGGCCGACACGGAAAGGACGGGTGCCTCGATCGTCCGGGGTACTCCGAGCGTGTCCGCGATCCTGAGGTAGTGTTCGACTGTGGACTGAAGCTCCCTTGCCTCGGGGACCTTCACGTTCAGCATGAAGCCCCGCCTGTTCCGTGCGTATCCTATGACGTCGCGAACCCTCAGGTTGAAGAAGACGAGGGTCGACCTGAAGGAATGGGGCAGGGCGATGGCCCGGGTGAAGCCCACCCTGTTGAGCCTGTTCGTCGTTTCGAAGAAGAGGCCGAGCCCCTTCCCGCTGATGGGAACGAAACGGTCGAAGAGTCCGAGTCCGTTGTACAGGTGGATGGCGCTTTCCTTCCCCATGGCCCATACCTCGTCCTGTGAGTGCTGCCGGAGGGCATGGAGGAAGGGAACGGCCATCACCATGTCGCCCAGCCAGTTAGGCAGATATACTATCGTCTTTCCAGTCACTTCGCACGCCCATAAAAGGATTGTATCTCACAGTATAATGGAGTCCGCCCGATTTTTCCATTTCCTGGTTGAGCTCTTCCACCCTGTCGAGGATACTCGCCTTTTTTTCGCGCCAGGTCTTCTCGTCCATGTTCTCGATCTCTTCCGCGAGGCGCCGGAAGCCTTCGGTGTGTTCCAGCCCTGAGTGAGCGTTCACGAAGGCGCAGAGCGCGCTCTTGACCTTGTCGCAGTAAAGGTCCACGTCGGGGCCAAGCCTCATGCAGGTCTCGTCGGTGAAGTTGTCGAGCCTTTCCATCTCCGTGAGGTCGACCTGTCCCGAGGAAAGGGCGATGTTATACGCCTTTGTTCCCACGAAGGGGAAGAAGAGGGACCAGCGGAAACGTCCCGGCTTGATGGCGGCGATCAGATCGATGGTTTGTTTGATATCCCCTATCGTCTCGTGGGGAAGACCGAGCATCACGAAGGCCGACGTGTGGAGCCCGTGTCTGTGCGCGACGGCGAAGGCGTCCTCGATGTGTTTGTTCGTCATATAGCGGCTCAGGACCTTTCGGCGTATCCTGTCGCTGCCGCTTTCGAGCCCGAACTTGACGATGCGGCATCCCGCGCCCTTCAGGAGCTCGGCCGTTTCCTCGTCGAAAATGCGGGCGTGAGCGTTGCAGACGAAGCTTATGTCCGTGACCGCCCTGTACCGCTCGGTGAACTCCCTGAGCCAGGCCTTGTCGAAGGTGAAGATGTCGTCGTCGAAAATGAACATCTTTATCCCTGTATAGCGGCCGAGGAGGTACTCGATCTCGGAGATCATCTGGTCCACGGTGTGTCTTCTGATGTAACCCCGCGGGCGATGACCACTTTCCTTGTAGACCTCTATGATCTTGTGGTTGAGGCAATAGGTACATCGGAAGGGACAGCCCCGTGACGCGGTGAGTCCCACCCATCCGTCCTTCGCGTCTATCAGTCTCTGGAAATCGAAGATCTCGTAGTCCTTGAAGGGCAGACTCGCTATGTCCTTGTAGGGCCGAAGGGGTTCGATGACGGGCCTTCCTTTCTCCTTCCAGCCGATGTTCGCAATGCCCCGGGGATCGCCTTTCTCGACAAGCTCGGCAACGGCCTCTTCTCCCTCGCCGACGCATATGAGGTCGACCTCATCGCGCATCAGCGTTTCCATGGGATCCATCGTGACGTGGATGCCGCCGAAAAGGATGGGCACGTCGAGGTACGTCTTGATATCGCGGGCTATATCGAGGGCGTACTTGTGCTGGTTGGTGAGGACGGAGAAGCCTATGATGTCGGGCTTGAAAGCGAGGACGTCATGCCTGATCCTATCCATGTCCATGGGATAGCCCAGCTTATCGTTGATGTTGAGGAGCCCCGTCTCGATGCCCCTCGACCTGAGGAACCCCGAGATATAGGAGATGCCGTAATTGAACCCCACCTGGGTGTTGATGTTGGGATAGACGAAGAGAAAGCGCATACCTTTAAGCCTCTTTCCTGAAAGGCATCTTCCTCAGTGCCGCGAAGACCTCGTCTGGAGATATGGTCATGAGGCATTCCCGGGTCCTGCAATCCTTCTTTTTGCAGGGGCTGCAGGAGACATCCTTCCGTATTATGACGCTGTTTTTCGAGTAAGGGCGGTTCACGATGAAGTCGGTGGGGCCGAAGAGGCACAGGACGGGGACGCCCGCGGCGGACGCGAGATGGGTCGTTCCCGTATCGCCCCCTATGTAAACGGCGCTCTGCGCGAGAAGAGCGTAGAGCTGTGCGATGTCCGTCTGGCAGGCAAGCCGGGCCCCGTCCCCCACCATCGCGGCAAGCCTTTGGGCCTCTTCCCGTTCGCCCGGTCCCCAGATTATTACGACGCTGCCCATGCGTTCCCGCCGTATCATCCCGATGAGGTCGGCGTAACGTTCGAGAGGCCATCTTTTGAAGGCGGAATCTCTGCTGGCAAAGGGGTTCACGGCTATCACGGGGGACGCGACGTCGCGTGATCTCAAAAAATCGTCTATGTATGTCCGGGCGCTGTCGTGCACGAGAAGGGGGACATTCCCGGGAGGGTCGGCGCATCCGAGATAACGGGCGGCAAGCATGTTACGTTCCACCTTGTGTATCCTCTTTTCAGTTCCCTCGACTCTTTCGCCGTAGAAAAGGTGGCTCATGTCCTTTGCGAATGTCTTTCCGAACCCTATCCGTCTTTTTCCCCGCGCCAGCTTCATAAGGGCCACGCTTTTCGCAATGCCGTGGAGGTCGAGGATGCAGTCGTATTCCCGCTTTCTAAGGTCCTTCAGGAAATCACGGAGAATATAAGCCTCCGTGGCGAGATGACCCGATCTGAGGTGTTTCGTGAGGGCCGCCCGGGGGAAGAATATTACCTCGTCAATGAAATCCTGGTGCGCGAGGATTCCCGTCACGGAACCTTCGGCGAGCCATGAGATGTGCGCCCCGGGAAAGCGCCGCCTCAAGGCCCTTACCGCTGGCACGCTCATCAGGACATCACCGAGGGAGCTCAGTCGGATGACGAGGATGCTATCCGGCTGTGCCATCTCGGAAGATTTCTATGAGTTTCTGTGGTATCGTGACGGGCTTCTTGTCGGTATTCACACAGATATGCTTTGTCGATCCCTCGACGACCAGGGTCCCGTCCCTCGTTATCACGTAGTGGAAGGTGATGCCCCGCGACTTGAGTTCCGTCACGCGGGTCTTCACGATGAGGATATCGTCGTAGGTTGCCGAATTGTAGTATTTGGCCTCGAGACCGACCACGACGAAGTGGTATCCCAGGGTCTCCAGGTCCCTGTAGGGGTAGCCTTTTTGCCGCATGTACTCGCTGCGTCCCATCTCGAAGAAGGCCGGGTAATTCCCGTAGTAAACGATGCCCATCCTGTCGGTGTCGGCGTAGCGGACGCGCACCGGCACATCGATGAACCCTCCGTCGTCCCTTGCGTGGTCATTCGCCTGTCCCGGCATGATCACAGGGCCCTCATGAACTCGGGTCTGAGCATCGAAGGATCGCGCTCAGCGAGGACGTGTTGTATGGCCCTGAGTGTCTTCTCTTTCTCCTCGGGGAGCCAGGCCTTAACGGGGAGGTAGTTCGACGCGTGGTTCGACGCGAAGTAGGTGTGTTCCACGTTGGTGTTCTGGATCATTGTGTAGAGCTCTTCGAGAAGCATATAGGGATCGGGCACGACGAATTCACCCGTCTTTATCTGGTCGGCGAGCACCGTGCCGGGCACGACGATGACGCTCAAGGCCCCCGCGTAGTCGGGCTGGATCCTGCTTAAGAACTTTCCCGTCTCTTCCGCGTGTGCCCTGCTCCGCTCCACCCCGCCGAGCCCCAAAAGGACGGTCACGGAAAGGAGTATGCCCGCGTCCTTCACCCTCTTCGCGGCCTCGGCGGTCTTGTCGAGGGTTGTTCCCTTGCAGACCCTGTCGAGGACCACCTGGTCTCCCGACTCCACGCCGAGGTAGATGATGCCGACGCCGAGTTCCTTGAGGGCCTTCAGCTCTTCCACGGATTTCTTCAGGATCGATTTCGTGTTCCCGTAGATGCCTATGCGTTCCATCTTCGGAAAGGCATCCCTGACGAGCTGCACGATGGGCAAGAGCCTTTTCTGGGGGATGATCAACGCGTCGCCGTCGGCGAGGAAGACCTTCCTGATATAGCGCGCGTACTGCTTTGCCTCGTTCACGTCCTCGGCGATCTCCTCGAAGGAGCGTACCCGGAATTTCTTCTCTTTAAAGGAGCCGCAGAAAGTGCATTTGTTATGGGAGCAGCCGATGGTGACCTGGAGGATAAGACTGTCCGCCTCGCTTGGCGGCCTGTAGATCGTTCCTTCGTATTTCATTGTTCAACCCTGTACACCTTTTCCCCTTCTCGCACAAGACCATATTTCTTCCTTACCATCTCTTCGAGGTACTGGTCGTCCTCGCGTATCCTGCGAAGCTCACGCGAGAGCGCCGCGTTCTCATCTTCCATCTGCATGATCGCCAGTTTGGCTGTCCTCGTTTTCAGTTTGACCTTCAAAAGGTCGTATATTCCACCGTCCATGAGGATAAGGTGGAAGAAAATGGTTGAGAGAAAGACTATAAATCCGTATCTCTTTACGGGATTCTCTGCCATGCTTTCTTTATATTAAAGGCACGGAAGCAAAATGTCAACCCGTGAGAGGCGGGCGCCAGTAGTTGGGCATGGACATAC
>DBQU01000070.1 GCA_002305765.1 Deltaproteobacteria bacterium UBA1386 | reverse complement strand
AAGTATGTCCATGCCCAACTACTTCAAGCAGTCGTTTCCTCCTTGACATAATCCCGCGGGCGGCATTAGCTTTTAAGGATCGGAGGTTATCGTGAGAACAGGCGCTTTTGAGCTTATCGATCCTGTTCCGGAGCTTAATGCCCCTTACGTGCTGGCGACGCTCCGGCCGTGGATAGACGTGAACAATGTGGGGAGCCTAGTCCTCAAGGAGCTGGTTGATCAGTTCGGGGCCTTCGAGCTGGGCCGGCTCGCGAGGCCGGGGCGGTTCTACGATTTTACCAGGTACCGGCCTACGATAGATATCGAGGGAGCCATAAACGAGCTGGCCGTGCCGAACACGACGGTCCACTATGCCCGGAGGCAGGGGCAGAATGACCTTGTTTTCCTCGATCTCCTGGAGCCTCATACCAATGCCGATGTCTACGTCGAGTCCGTCGTGAGACTTCTTAAGGCTCTCAGGACGAGCAAATATGTCCTGCTGGGAAGCATGTACGATGTGGTGCCCCATACGAGACCGTTGCTCGTGAGTGGATACGGGATGGGCGAAAAGGCGCTCCAGGATGTGAGGATGGCGGGCGCCATGCCCATCACCTACAGGGGACCTTCGACCTTTGCCAACCTGATAACGAAAAAGGCCGCGGAGGAGGGTATCGACGCGGTGGTCTTTATCGTTTCCCTGCCCCAGTACGTCGTGATGGAAGAGGACCACGTAGGGAAGGTCAGGCTGATGGAAGTCCTCAACACGCTCTATAACATTCCCATCGACAAGGAGGAGTTCGAGAAGGCGCTGCGGCAGCGCGAGATAATCACGGAGAGGCTCAAGGCCTCCCCGGAGGTGGCGGACGTCCTCTCGCAGCTCGAGAACACCTACGACATGCGGGTCAAGGCGATGGAGAAGGAAGGCATTCTCCAGCTTGGCTCCGACATGGAAGAGATCTTCTGGAAGACCATGGAAAAAAACATAGGGAAGGCCTGACGCCGTCCAAGGGCCGCTACCGGAAGCGGGTCAGGGTAACGCCGTCCACTATCATCTTCCGCTGACCGTCGGCTTCATAGGGCGGTCTGGCGACGATGAATGTCGTCGAAAGGAAGGGAAGGCCGACGACGAAGTTGTCCCCTTCAAAGCCCCGTAGCGGCGCGGACAGGGATTTCGAGACGCCTCCGCTCATGCGTTTGTACTTCACGGACCCATCTTCGGCTATGGAGAGGTACATCTCCCGTGATTGCCATTCGCCGACGTACGCGGCCTTGTCGGGTGGTACCGGCTTGCCGCATCCGGATAGAAGGATGGATGCCGCAAGGAGCACGGCAACCACCGTGCACCGCTTCACATCCATGGGACCGCCTCTCTTCCGATCACGTCCGCTCCTGTGCTCATCGCCGATATGCTACTCCGTGACGGCGGAAAAGGCAACAGGTCCGTTGGGTCGACAGCGCGCCAGGCGGCCGGGTCCACCCCGGTCCCGTGATGAAAACCTTGACAAAAGGACGTTGGACATGGTCTTGAAATGCTTACGCATTAGTTGACAGTACGGGTCCCGTTGCTTATAATGGCTGAACGGAGATAAGAGGTATCGGCCTGTCGCAATGTTTGGCCCGGTCGTCATGGAACCGGGAGAGAGGGCAGGCATTTTCGGCTTGGGATGCTGGGGACGACATGAAGGAACGCGACGAGACAAACAAACCTGTGAATATGCTTGTCTCTTTTTTCTCGACCGTAGGCCGGTGGACCATCCGTACCGTCGGGAATTTCGGCGCCATGGCCGTCTTCTTCTTCCTCGGTTTCATCAACATCTTCAGGTCGAGGCAGATCCGTGAGATCACGAGCCAGACCTACTACATCGGTGCAAAATCCTCCCTCATCGTGATGCTCGTCGCCCTTTTCACGGGCATGGTGCTGGGTCTTCAGCTCTTCTACACCCTCGTGAAGTTCGGTTCCGTGGGCGCCCTCGGGTCGGCCATTTCCCTTTCCCTCGTTCGGGAGCTTGGGCCGGTCCTGACGGCCATCATGATAACGGCGCGTGCCGGTTCGGCGATGGCCGCCGAGATCGGCATACTGCGTAATTCAGAGCAGATCGACGCGCTTTACACGATGGGTGTGGACCCCATCCGCTACCTGATCAGCCCGAAGATAGCGGCTTCGATCATCAGCTTTCCCCTGCTTACGGCATTTTTCGACCTCATAGGCATCATCGGCGGGTATATCACGGGCGTCGTCCTCCTGGGGACGAATGGGGGCACATATTTCTACCGCGTCCAGTCCTCCATCGACATGGTGGATATCCGGGGGGGGTTCATAAAGGCCCTCGTGTTCGGCGCCATCGTCTCCTGCATCTGCTGCTTCCAGGGATATTTCTGCCACATGAGGAGTGACGGGTTCGGCGCGAAATCGGTAGGTTTGGCCACGGTATCGGCGGTCGTGATCTCCTGCGTGATGATCCTCGTTTCCGACTACGTGGTGACATCATTCCTGATGTAAGGACGAGATATGGATGCCCCCCCTCTTATAGAGTTCAGGAACGTTACGAAGCGGTTCAATGGAAAGACCGTGCTGGACAACGTCAATTTGAGCATCTACGAGAACCAGGTCACAACGATCATCGGGAAGAGCGGTACCGGCAAGAGCGTGCTCCTCAAGCACATCATCGGCCTGCTCAAGCCCGACGAAGGCACCATCCTCTTCCGGGGCACGCCCATCAATAAAATGAAGAAGGCCGAGTGGGAAGGTCACAGGAGCAAGATAGCCTACCTGTTCCAGAACAACGCCCTCCTCGATTCGATGACCGTCCTCGAGAACGTGGCCTTTCCCCTGCGTCAGACGACGGACCTGCCGAAGGCGGAGATAGAGAAGCGGGCGATGAAGCGGATAGAGGACCTGGAGCTTGCGGAGGCTGTCGGGAAATTCCCGTCCGAGCTCTCGGGGGGCATGCAGAAACGGGTGGCCCTGGCGCGCGCGCTTGTAACCGACCCCGAGATCGTCCTCTTCGACGAGCCGACGACAGGCCAGGACCCTATCCGGAAGAACATGATCCTCAGCATGATCATCCATTACAGGAAGAAATATGGTTTCACGGCCATCATGATAAGCCACGACATCCCCGACGTGTTCTTCATCTCCGACCGGGTCATCATCCTCTGGGAAGGAGGCGTGGGCTTCGAGGGAGCGTACGAGGATGCCCTCAAGCAGAACGTTCCCATGATCGATGAGTTCCTGCGGAGCCTCGACGGTTTCGAGGACCAGTTGACGGGTCTTCTATCGCGGGAGGCCTTCAAGATGCACTATTCCGCCATGCTGGGGAGCACCGCCAGGGAGGCGACCTCTTCCGCGGCGCTCTTCGGCGTTCGCCTCAACATCCTCTCCGAGGCCCTGGGGACGCAGGCCGCCCTGGAGGCCTTGAAGGCCCTGGGAGAATACACCAACCGGTATTTCAACGCCGTCGGCGGTTTTTCGGCTCGTCACAGCAGGGACGAGATATTGACCATATTTCCCCGCAAGACCATAGAGGAGGCCCGCAAGCTGGTCGAGGACTATTCCCGCAACCTGGAGCACGGTGTCATAGACCACATACGGGACATCGCATCGGGGAACAGCGGTGAGGCCACCTGTTTCGATATTCACATCCATGCCGGGGTCACGGAGATCTCCCCCGAGGACACGATCGACGAGATAATCGAGAAGGGCCGGGCGAAGCAGGAGATCATATCGACATACCGGTGTGATTTTGGAGGTGAGGAGCAATGAAAAAGTATTCCATAGAGACGACGGTGGGCATTTTCATAGTGGCAGGTCTCATCTGTGTCGGCTATATGACCGTGAAACTTGGCAATGTGTCGCTCTTCGGAGAGAAAACCTATCCTCTCAAAGCCCGCTTCACCTCAGTCGCGGGACTGAGGGTGGGAAGCGCCGTCGAGGTGTTCGGCATCCAGGTGGGCTCGGTGACGAGCCTCACCATCGATCAGGAGAGGCAGATGGGTGTGGTGGGGATGAAGATCGATAAAGGGACGGTCATCTACGACGATGCGTCGGCCATTATTAAGACCGCGGGCCTTATCGGCGATAAATATGTAAAGGTGGATCCGGGGGGATCGGGAGAGGTCCTCAAGCCCGGAGGAGCCATCACCCAGACCTCGGTTCCGGCGGATATCGAAGACCTCATAGGCAAGTACGCCTTCGGAGACGTCAAGAAACCGCCCGCGCAGGGTGAGGAACAGCCGCCTGCCAAATGATCAAGGAGGAATAAGTGAGAAAAGTACTGGCCGGTCTGATGATATTCATCATATCGATGATACCTCTCCATGCCTTTGCGGCCTCGGCCCTGGATATGGTCAAAACGAACGCGAACAGCGTTCTCGACGTGCTCAGGGACCCGAAGCTCAAGGGGGATGCGGGTAAGAAGGTCAAGGAGCAGAAAATTGAGGCAGCGGCTGAAAAGCTCTTCGATTATGTGGAACTTTCGAAGCGGACCCTGGGGCTTAACTGGAACAGGCTGAGCATGGACCAGCGCAAGGAGTTTGTCGAGCTTTTCAAGACGCTCCTCAGGAACACTTATATAGACAGGATTACGGCATACACGAATGAGAAGGTCGAGTTCACGAAGGAGATGCAGCTTACCGAGACCACGACGGAAGTGCAGAGCGTGGTCACAAAGGGCAACACCACGGTGCCCATCAATTACAGGGTCATAAAAAAGGGTAACGACTGGATGGTATACGACGTCGTCATTGAGGGGGTAAGTCTCATCAGCAATTACCGCACGCAGTTCAGAGACATCCTGGGAAGCAACCCTCCGCAGGTGTTGATAGACACCCTGCGGAAAAGGGTAGGGAAATGATGTCGAGGCGCCGCTCTGCCGCCGGGCAGCCCCGAAGGCGAATCTCTTTGAGGACCATGGGCGGACTCTGTCTGACCATGGCGTTTCTTCTGTGCTGCCCCTTGCTCCACGCGGAGGAGGGCATTCCGGAACTCGGCAAGATCACGATACGGGACCTTCAGGACACGGGGGACAGGCCGGCGTCACGTGCCGCTTACACCATGGCGGCCGGCAACACATCCTGGAGAGGCCTTCAGGCGACCGAAGGCGAACGCGAAAATTTTTCGACTTTCGCCGCCGCCAGACAGACGCCGCCGGATGAATACGGTGATGTGACAGCGAAAGATGTGGGTGAAGCGGTTCCCGGTGCCGCCGCGAAAGAATCGGCGGATGAGTACGGTGATGTGGCGCCCGACAGCGCGACCGCGGCCAAACCGCAGGTCCAGATAGCCGATCCCCTGCGGCCATTCAACGTGGCCATGTTTCACTTCAACGACAAACTCTATTTCTGGATGTGGAAACCCGCCGCCACGGGCTACAAGTACGTCATGCCCCAGCCGTTCAGGCAGCTTTTCAGCAATTTCTATCGAAATCTGACGGCCCCGGTCCGCATCCTGAACAATCTTTTTCAGGGCAAGCCGGGCTATGCCGGGGAAGAGTTGGCGAAGCTCCTCATCAACTCCACGGTCGGCGTGGGAGGACTGCGGAACTGCGCCGAGGAGTGTTTCGGCATAAAGGGCCGCAACGCCGATTTTGGCCAGACTTTGGGCAAGTGGGGCCTGGGCCCCGGTTTCTATCTCGTCCTGCCTTTTCTCGGCCCATCGAGCCCCCGCGACGGGTTCGGTTTTCTCGTGGATTGGGCCCTGAGGCCGCAGACATACGTTGGTACGGAGTTCTTCGATTACCAGAACGTGGGCCTCTTCGTGCATGAGAAGATCAACAGCACGTCGTTCCGCATCGGTGAATACGAGGCGCTCAAGAAGGCGGCCGTGGATCCCTACGTATCCATGCGCGACATCTACATCCAGTACCGCACGGACCTCATCGAGAACCGCTAGAGGCCCGGGAGGGATCAGGCAGCCCTCTTCAGGAGTTCCAGGACCCCGTCGAGAACCTTAAGGCTCTTCCGTACTTTCCCGGGCATCGCGACAACCTCTTCGAAAGACCCCCTGATGGTCCGGCCGGCCTCTATCGCTTCATCAACATCGTTGCCGCGGGAAAGGGATGTCAGTTCATGGAAGAATTCGAACTCGCGCACCAGATAGGACAGGACCGGCCAGGAAGCCGGGTCTTCGTTCAGTTCCGCATGTACCGCCTGAAGCAGGGACCCCTGATCCTCATGAATGTCTTCGGCGATCTTCTCGACAAGGGGGATCAGCCGTGCTTCGTACGGGCCGGGGGCCTGCCCCGATGCCTGCTTTGACCTGGCGACATCTTCCACCTTGAGGACAACGATCCCAACGAAGTCATGGACAAACCGGCCCCATGAACCGGCAAATGTCTCTGCCAGCGCGTCTATCTTCTTCATGGTACCCTCCCGGCATCTTTGTTCTCGTAATACAGTAATTATATCCCACTCTCCGCATCCTGGAAGGGGCGTCCTCGCGCTCCTGTACTTGGCGTACATCTGGCCGTATAATATTCTCAGGTTCTTCATGAACCGGGAAAGAAAAAAAGGGGGGGCGGTCATGTCACTATTGTTCATCCAGTACTGGGATGTCATTCAGGGCAGGGAGAAGGAGTACACGGATTACCTGAACAACACGTATCTTGCAGAGGTTACGACCCTGGGTCTCGTGCCGGTGGGGGGATACTTCGTCGAGGTGGGTTTCGGGCCGAGGACGATAACTGCGTTCTCGTCGGAGAGCCTGGAGGATATTTCCAGGATCATAACCGGCAAGGAATTCAGGGACCTTGCCCTGGGACTGCGAAAGTATGTGGCCAACTTCAACAACACCGTGCTCGAGCCTGACGGCACGGTCAAGCTGGGGAAGTATCCCGTCCAGAAGGGCGTCTGGAAGTTCAACCAGTACTATGACCTGAAGCCCGACATGAAGGAGGGGTACCAGGACTTCATCGTCAACGAATACCTCCCGGCAATGGCGAAGATCGACTACGTCACGGTGACGAACTGCTGGAACGTGGTGCTCGGCGGCTTTTGCGACATCGTCCTCGAGATCACCTTCAAGGACCCCGAGGACATCGGGCACCTGCTCAAGAACAACGACCTCCAGAGGATCACCCGCAGACTGATCCGCGAGTTCGTGACGAACTACACCAACCGGATACAGCGGACGACAAAATGGTTCAGTGACCCGAGATGGTTCAGAAGGTAGGGCCTCGTACACGGCCAGGGGGTCATCGATACACTTCCCGCCTGTGGCCGATGCGAACAACGAGGATCAGGAGTTCTCTCTCCTTCTTCTCGAAGATGATCCGGTAGTTTCCGACACGCAGCCTGTAGTATTCTTCGTCCGTGCCGGAAAGCCTGGTGATGTTGTTCTTGAGGACGTCGGGGTTCTCAGCCAGAATGAGAAGTTTTTCCTTTATGATCCTTTGGAAGGGGAAATCGATCCCCTTGAGGTCCTCCACGGCTTTGCCAAGGAACTGAAGGGTATACACGTCTCAGATACCGATCTCTTTCCAAACGTCTCTGGCGTCGACGGTCCTGTCCCGCCCTTCCTTGAGATCCTTCATTCTCTTTTGCGCAACCCTGAGGTCGAGAAGGTCAAAGTAGACCATCAGGGCTTTCTCGATGACGGAGCTTTTCTTTTCCCCCAGTTCTCCCGCGACGGAATCGAGCTCCCGCGCGATATCTTCGCTCAGTGTTATGTTGTGCCGTGTTTGCATGGTCACCTCTGAATACACATAATTATACACATATTTGGTGTAATGTCAAGAAAGGAGGTTCTCTTCACGCTGGCGGCGGTTGCCGCCTTTTAAAAGGCACGGCAAAATGGTAGAGTGAGGCAGCGGACGTCCGGGGCGCTGCCCTGCGCCCGAGGGGCGCGGGTTTATCGAGAAGGGGTCTCGCTGATGACGGAGAAGGGATATGAGATATGATTTCGATAAGGCTGTCGAGCGAGAAGGCACGGACAGCATTAAATGGAGACGATACGGCGGCGGGGTCCTCCCCTTGTGGGTCGCCGACATGGACTTCGTTTCCCCGGAACCGGTCGTCCGGGCCCTGCACGAACGGGTGGACCACCGGGTCTTCGGATATGGAGGGGCGACGGAGGAGTTCGTGGAGGTCATCCGGGAGAGACTGAAAAGGCTCTACGGATGGGATGTCCAGGGGGAGGAGATCGTCCTTGTGCCCGGGGTGGTAACGGGCCTCAACCTGGCGTTCACACTCTTCGCGGAGCCGGGGGAGGCCGTTCTCGTCCAGCCGCCGGTCTATTCGCACTTCATAGCCGACCCGGTGAACCGGGGACGCACGGTCATCGATCCTCCGCTGGTAAAAAGGGGGGACACCTACGAGATCGATTTCGACGCCTTCGAAGAGGCGATCACGGACAGGACGCGGATCTTTGTCCTGTGCAATCCCCACAACCCCGTCGGCCGGGTCTTCAGAAAGGAGGAGCTCGAAAGGCTTGCCGATATCTGCCTGAGGCGGGACGTCCTTATCTGCTCCGATGAGATCCACTGCGACCTTCTGTTCCCCGGCAACCGGCACTTACCCATCGCCACGCTCGGCAATGAGGTGGCGGACCGCACCATCACCTTCATGTCGCCGAGCAAGACGTTCAACCTGGCGGGTCTGAAGTGCTCCTTCGCGGTGATCAGGGACCCGGTGTTGAGGAAGACCTGGCTGAAGGGCAGCGAAGGTCTCATCCCCCACGTGAATGTCCTGGGGATCACCGCGGCCCTGGCAGCCTACAGGGACGGCGAGGAGTGGCTCACCCAATGTCTTGCCTATCTCGAGAGCAACAGGGGTCTTCTGGAGCACTTCCTGGGCGAGAGATCGCCTTCCCTTTCGATGAGCCGCATGGAGGCGACCTATCTTGCCTGGATCGATTGCAGGGAGTCGCGGATACCGGGGAACCCGTTTCGCTTCTTTCTCGAGGAGGGGAGGGTGGCCCTGAACGACGGCCGGGAATACGGGAAGGGCGGAGAGGGGTTTGTCAGGCTCAACTTTGCCTGTCCGAGAGGGAGCCTCACCGAGGCGCTCGAGCGCATGGCCGATGCCATGCAAAGGTTGTAGTCGCCGAAAGAAGGGGCGGTCGGAACGGCTAAGAGAACCGCATCTTCTTGAGGACCTTCCCTGTTGTCACGTCGTAGAACCATATTGTCATGAGGTCCATGTACAGGTAATGATATCTCCCAAGATAGGTGCCTGGTCTTTCCGCCGTCGGCTTGCGGCCGATCTCCTCGTGCGAGGTGTACGGCGGCGCGAGCTTGCCGATGAGAAGCGCCATGATACCGCCCTCCATGCGTCGTGCCTGGTCGGCCGTCAACTCTATCGCCTCTTCGATCCTTTCGCCCTCCGGCTTTTCGTCGCCCTCCTTCTGTCTCCTGCCGTCCTCGCGTGCCTGCGGCCCTACGGTCCTCTGTATCGGGAGGTCCCTCGCGTTGGCGATGACCACCGCGTATTCGCTGAACTTTATCTCCTCGATGGTCACCCGGGTGCCATCCTTCCTGGCTATGGTGTACCTGTTGTCGAGGTGGGGCAGGTACCTGACGACGAAGGCTTTTTTCCCAGGGTCCTCCCGGCCCGCCTCGAACGCGGCACAGAGCCGGCAGCTCACGTGGATGAGTCCGTCCTTCCCGTCACGGCGGACCTCGGCGGGGGTGACCCTCACGGCATAGACGCTGTCGAAATCCAGGGAACCCATGAGGGGAAGGGCTATCTCCCGGGCCATCCTGGCCCTGTGCTGTTCCTCTGTCTCCCCCGTTCCCCGCATCGCTCTTTGTTTTCTCATCTCAATGCCGTTGTAGAGGAGTTCCGGGTTGTGTCCCGTGTACATGGGAGGGAGCCTGTCCGCCTCCGGGTTGAAAGACTTCGTGTCGTACACCGTGGAGAGAAAGCCGTTTCCCGGCCCACCCGGCCGATGTCCCCCGCCGGATCCCCCCTTGCCCGACCCCGAACAACCGGCCAAGAAAAGAACGCTACATGCCAGTAATGCGGCAACGGAAGTGAAGAACCCCCGGCGATATCTCATATTCTCCCTTTCATCCTTTTGCCTATCATTCTGGTATCGCCTGTCGCCGATTGTCAACACCAAAAGGCGGTTCGGCCGTCGAGCCGACACTGTCGGGGAAACGCCGTCCACCCCGCCGGATACTCTTCAGCTTGCCTCTGGAATGTGCAAACCCTCAACAGGCTGTTGATAAACCCATTTTCTACGTCATTCCGGCGAAGGCCTTAAATCCAGAGGTTTCTCTAACCCCTCGTTTTTCCTGGATTCCGGCCTTCGCCGGAATGACGAAAGAGCACGAATCGTCTTCAGAAATCACTTTGTCAACAGCCTGTCAAGCCATTCAAGCCATTCAAGCCATTCAAGCCGTCTTTCATCCCAACCGCTTCTTGAACCTCAGCGAACTCGTGGCGACGACGGATGCCCCGAGAAGGAAGAGGGCGAGAAACTGGGGCCAGAGGATGGCCATGCCGCTGCCCTTCAGGAAGATACCACGGATGATGACGAGGAAATACCGAAGTGGATTGAGGTAGGTGATGAACTGGACGGCCCGGGGCATGTTCTCTATGGGGAACATGAGGCCCGACAGGAGGATCGCCGGGGCGAAGAAGAGGAACGTCGCCATCATCGCCTGCTGCTGGGTCCGGGAGATGGTGGAGATGAAGAGGCCGAAGCCGAGGACGGAAAGGAGGTACACGGCAGTCGCGAGGACGAGAAGGGGAATGGAGCCCCGTATGGGGACGTCGAACCAGAGGACGCCGACGACGGTGACGAGGAACATGTCGAAGAACCCGATGAGGGCGAAGGGGATGGTCTTCCCCAGGATAAGTTCGGCGGGGCGGATGGGCGTGACCATGAGCTGTTCCATGGTGCCGATCTCCCGTTCCCGGACGATGGCCATGGATGTGAGCAAAAGGCACACGAGGAGGACCATGATTGCGATGACCCCCGGCACGTTGTAGTTCCTGCTCCTCAAGTCCGCGTTGTACCAGGCGCGGGGGCGCACGTCCAGGGAGCCCGGCGTCCATGAGGCCATCCGTGTGGCGATGTCCCGGCCGTACCGGGAGATGATGGCGCCGGCGTATCCTGCCGCGACAAGGGCGGTGTTCGAGTCCCCGCCGTCGATGAGTATCTGGACGGAGGCCCCGCGACGTGCCTCGAGGTCCGACGTGAAGCCCCGGTCGAAATTGAGGACCACTGTGGCCTTTCCGCGGTCCAGGAGGTCCCTTACCTCCTGTTCGGACGCGGCGAAGCGCACGATCCTGAAGTATCCCGACGCCTCGAAACGCCGGGCGATCTCGCGGGTGACCGACGTCTTGTCGAGGTCATGGACGGCCATGCGGATATTGGTGACATCCATCGTCACGGCATAGCCGAAGACGATGAGCTGAAGGACGGGGGTCAGGAAGATGATGGGCTTCATCTTCCTGTCACGGAATATCTGGATGAATTCCTTGACGATCATATGTTTGATGCGCCGGAGCGTCTCTCTCATGTCAGGCCACCGTCTTCCTGAACCGCTTCACCGCCAGGGTGAAGACGATGACGCCGAAAAGCGCGAGTAGCCCCATCTCGGTGAGAAGCATCCCGGCGGTGTTCGCCTTGAGGAATATTCCCTTGATGGCGGAGACGAAGTAGCGGGCGGGTATGAGATAGGTAATGGCCTGCAGGGGCACGGGCATGTTCACAATGGAGAACATAAAGCCCGACAGGAGGAGCGCCGGCAGATAGGATGTGATGACGGCGACCTGGCTTGCCGCCAGCTGCGATCTCGTGACGATGGACAGGAGGATGCCGAGGCCCAATCCCCCGAAGAGGAAGAGGGAGGATATGAAAAGGAGGAGAAAGACGCTTCCCTTGAGGGGCACCCCGAAGAGGGCGACGACGATCACGATGGACATGACGGTGTCGATGATGCCGATGGCGAAGTAGGGAGCCAGCTTTCCGACGATGAGCTCCACCGGCTTCACGGGCGTGGAAACGAGCTGCTCCATCGTTCCCCGCTCCCATTCCCTGGCGATGGTGAGGGACGTGAGGAGGGCGGCGATGATGGCCATGATGACGGCGATGAGCCCCGGGACGATAAAATTGCGGGACTTGAGCTCCGGGTTGTACCGGACGCGGGGACGGACGTCGATGACGGGGTCGAAGGAGGCGAGCCCGGCCCGCCGGGCGGCGAGCTCGAGGGCGGTATTCAGGTACCCCAGGGCGATGGTGGCCGTGTTGGAGTCGCTGCCGTCGACAATGACCTGGAGCCGGGGTTCGCCCCCCGTCCGGGCGTATCTGGAGAAATCCTCCGGTATGGACAGCGCCACCCGCGCGCTGCCCTCATCGAGGGCCCTGTCTATGAGCGCCGGGTCCTTCACGTAAGCAACGACGGTGAAGTAGCCCGACGCCTCGAGGCCGCGGACGATCTCCCTCGTCAGGCTCGAGCCGTCCCTGTCGCAGACCACCGTCGTCAGCCGGTCGACGTCCACGGTGATGGCGTACCCGAAGATGAAGAGCAGCATCACGGGCATGAGGAAGGCGAGTGCAAGGCTCAAAGGGTCCCGCCGGATCTGGATCATCTCTTTCCTGGCTATGGCCCTCACGCGGCTCAAATTCATCATGAGGACGCCTCGATGAGGGACACGAAGACGTCTTCGAGGGAAGGGCGCACCACCGTGATGTCGGAGACGGCGATGCCGCCGTCCTCGAGGACCGCTCGGATGGCGGGGATCGCCGTCGCGGCGCTGTCGACGGTGGCGTGGATGACGTTGCCGAAAAGGGCGACGTCGAAGCCTTTCCCGCCAAGGACCTCGAGGGCCTCCACCACGGCAGCGACGGAGACTTCAAGGACCTCCCTGTGCATGTATTCCTTCTTCATGATGTCCGGCCGGCCTTCGGCGATGATCTTCCCCCTGTAGATGAGGGCCAGGCGATCGCAGTATTCGGCCTCGTCGAGGTAGTGGGTGGTGACGAAGACCGTCGTCCCCCGCGAGGACATCTCGTAGATAAGATTCCAGAAACGGCGCCGGGAGATGGGGTCGACGCCGGAGGTGGGCTCGTCGAGGAATATGACGGGCGGTTCGTGGATGACGGCGCATCCAAGGGCGAGACGCTGCTTGAAGCCGCTCGCCATGGTGCGCGTGATGGCCTTGCGCTTGCCGGCGATACCCGCCATCTCGAGGACCCATTGCTTGCGCTCCACTTTCTTCTCGTCGGCGACGCCGTAGATGCCGCTGAAGAAATCGATGTTCTCCTCGACGGTGAGGTCGTCGTAGAGGGAGAAGCGCTGGGACATGTAGCCGATGTTCTTCTTTATCTCCTCGGATTGTCTCATGATGTCGAAGCCGCTCACGGTGCCCGACCCCGCGGAGGGGAGGAGGAGCCCGCAAAGCATGCGGATGGTCGTGGACTTGCCGGCGCCGTTGGGTCCCAGGAACCCGAAGACCTCGCCCCTGGCAACGGCGAGGTCGATGCCGTCGACGGCCCGGAAGTCACCGAAGGTCCTCGTGAGCCCGCTCACGGAAACGGCGATGTCCTGTCCCTGCGCCGCGGTCATGCCGTCACCCTGGGTCCCTGCCGGCGCCGCGGGCGCCGATCATGGTGAAGAAGACGTCCTCGATGGAGGGCGCTATCTCGCGGTATCCCCCGGTGGCGCAGCCCCTGTCCGACAGCGTTCCTATCACGGCCTCTATGTCGCCCCTCTCCTTCAATCCGATGTGGAGCCTGTCACCGTACAGGCCGATGCCCGTCACCCTTTCATCGTCCTTGATGGTCCCCACGGTCTCGTGGGCATTGTCGCACCACACCTCGATCATGGGCATGGCATGCCGGGCCTTGATCGCCGCGGGGGTGTCCTTTTCGAGGAGTCTGCCTTCGTAAATGAGGCCCACCTCGGTGCACCGCTCCGCCTCGTCGAGGTAGGAGGTGGAGACGAAGATGGTCGTCCCCTCCTTGAGGAGCTCGTAGAGGATCTTCCAGAAGTCGCGGCGCGAAACAGGGTCGACGCCGTTCGTCGGCTCGTCGAGGAAGAGTATCTCCGGTGTGTGGATGAGGGCGCAGGTGAGACCGAGCTTCTGCTTCATGCCGCCCGAGAGCTGTCCTGCCAGCCTGCCGGTGAAAGGCACAAGGCCCGAGAACCCGAGGAGCCTGTCCATCCGGGCCGCGCGCTCGGCCTTCGGCACGTCGAAGATGTCGGCGTAGAAGACCATGTTCTCCATGACCGTGAGGTCTTCATACAATCCGAAGCGCTGGGGCATATAGGCTATCTTTTCCTTGATCCTCTCGGCACCTTTGCCTATGGGATGCGAGGCCACCCAGGCGTTGCCGGACGTGGGTTCCATGACTGCCGCGAGGAGTCTCATGAGTGTCGACTTCCCCGCGCCGTCAGGGCCGACGAGCCCGAAGAGCTCGCCCTTGTGGACCTCGAGAGTGATCCCGTCGAGCGCCTTGACGTCGCCGAAGCTCTTGGTGAGGGATTCCGTGCGTATCGCCGGGGTATCTTCCGTCGTCATTTGAGAGAGATCCTCACGTCGGCGGGCATGCCGGCTTTCAACTCCTGGTCCCTGTTCGTGACGGTGACCTTCACGCCGAAGACCAGCTTGACGCGTTCTTCCTGGGTCTGGACGTTCTTCGGAGTGAACTCGGCGTCGGAGGAGATGAATGTGACCGTGCCCTCGTAGGACCTGTCCTTGTATGTATCGACGGTTATCCTGGCCTTCTGGCCGAGTTTGACGAGGGCGAGCTTGTCTTCCTTCACGTACACCTTGACCCAGGGGCGATCGAGGTCGCCGATGGTGAATACGGCCGCGCCGGGTTGGACGATCTCACCGAGCTCGACGTTCTTCCTGAAGACCACCCCCGATATGGGCGCGTAGAGCCGGGTGTCGGCAAGCTTCTCTTCCGTGTTCGCGACGAGGGCCTCGAGCTGCTTCACCCGAAGCTCGGCGGCCCTTATATCCTCCCTGCGCGGGCCTTCCTCGACGAGGCTCTGCTGCTGCCTCGCGCTCTTCAGCTGACCGAGGCGCGTTTCGTAGGCGCTCTTTGCCGCGTCGAAGCGCGACGCCGATATGGCCCCGTTCTCATAGAGGGTCCCGGCGCGCTCGAAATCCTTGCGGGCCTTCACGAGCTCCGCCTCGAGGGACGCCGAGTCCGCCCGGGCCTTCACGATCTCCTGTCGCCGCGAGCCCGCTTTCAGCTCCGCAAGCTTCACCCTGGCCTCCTCGAGGGCGGCGCGGTTCTGATCGACAAGGGCCTTCACGTCGCCGCTCGAGAGTTCGGCGATCAGATCGCCCTCCTTCACGCGGGCACCTTCGTCGACCTTGAGGGCCCTGATCTTGCCGGCGACCTTGAAGCCGACATTGCACTCCGTCACCTCCACGTTGCCGGAGAGCTTCATGGTGCCGTCGTCGCGTCCGCGGACAAAGCTCATGACGACTATGACGGCGACGATCACCGCGGCGGCGATGACCGCCAGGGGAATGATTTTTTTCTTGGAGATCATTTCACTTCCTCCGTCATGGGTCTTCCGGGGGCGGCACCGTTTGCCCCGGGACTGTTGCCTTTCCCTTGCGCCTGTGCCGGCAGGTCCATCGTCCCCATCGCCTTGTCGAGGGACGCCACGGCGACGCGGCGGTCGAAGCGCGCCTGGCAGAGGTCGGCCCGGGAACGGATGAGGGCGGCCTCGGCATTGATGACGTCGGTGCTCGTGTTGTCGCCCGACCTGTACCGCAGGTCCTCGACGCGCACCTGTTCCTTTGCGGAAAGGACCGCCTTTTCCGAGACGGCGATGCGTTCGTCGGCGTCGACGATGGAGGTCTCGGCCTCCTTGAGCTCCCTCACTATCGTGAGGCGCAGGGCCCTTTGCTCCTCCTTCGCCTTCATTAACTCCAGACGCTCACGGTCGACCTCCGCCCCGATGCGGCCGAAATCGAAGATGGGTAGAAAGAGGCGCACGCCGACGCTCCAGTTCTCCTTGAAGGACATCCTGTCGCCCGCTTTCCCGCCATAATCTCCGGCTCCGTAAATATCGGGCAGTCTCTTACCCTGAGCCGAGGCGACGCGTTCTTCCAGCATCCTGACCTTGCTTTGCGCCGCCCTGTAGTCCGGCCGTGAGGCGAGGGCGCCCTCCAGGTCCGCCTTCGCGACGGCGCCGCCCATGGACGGGTTGTCCTCAAAGACAATGTCGGGGTCGCCGGGGTCGTCCATGCCTATCAGGGTCTTCAGGAGTTCCCTGGTGTTCGTTACGGCGTTCCTGGTCTGTATCTTTCTTTCAATGGCCGCGCCGAGCTCCGTGTCGGCCTTGAGGAGATCGAGCTTCGGTGCCGTTCCGGCCTTGAGAGCCAACTTCACGTCCCGCCTGTGCGACTCGAGACCCTTCACCTGCGCGTCAGAGGCGCGAAGCAGTTCGTGGAGCTGGGCGAGCTTGTAGTAGACAGCGGTAACATTGTAGGTCAGTTCGTGAAGGTTGCGGGTGTAAAAGTCGCGGGCCATGGACCTCTTGAGCTCGGCGATGGTGACGCCCCTCATGAGGCGCCCGCCTTTGAAAAGGGGGACGGAAAAGGTGGCGAAGCCGTCATAGACGTTCTTCTCGAAGTCGGGCAGATCGCTGGCCAGCATGGGCAGGCTGGTTATCACGATGGGCGTGAGTGGGGCGGGGTAACGGTAGCGCGTGTATCCCCCGGTCAGGTCTATCCGCGGCATCCGGTCGGCCTGCGCGGCCCGTATGCCCTCGCCCTCTATCTCCACGTTCCGCTGCGTCACCCTGAGGGCGGGGTTGTGCTTCGCGGCATAGGCAAGGAGCGAGGGAAGGGTGAAAGGTTCCTGTGCCACGGCGGCGCTCGCGACAAGGACGATGGCCGCGAGGGCCGGAACGATGAACAGGCGTGCGATCCATGTCATGACGATGATCCCTCCGGGTCGTGTCTTATGGTGGCAAGGGCCGCGAGTGAAAAGCGGCAGACATGCGCGGCTATGTCGGCCATATCCATGGAGTCCGCCCGCTCGGGTCCGACGAGCCTCCTGAGGACCGGCCGGGCGTAGAGAAAATACAGGCATTGCCCGACGATGCTGGCGCAGCAGTAGAGCACCGTGTCGCTTGTCGGGTCGCGTCCTATGATGCGGCCGACAAGAGCCGTGATGAGATGAAAAATGGGCCGCGCCGTCTCTTCCACGATGACGTCGAGGGCCGCTGTCGGTTCGGCGAATTCGCGGGCCATGAGCCTTCCGAACCGCGATTCGACTCCCCCGTCGAGGATGCGGAAGACGAAGGCACGGATGAAGCCTTCGAGCCGCTTTTCGGGTTCATCGGCCTCGGATGTCCCCGGTTCCCCCGGATATTTCGTGAAGGCCACATCCTTCCAGTACCGCAGCGTCTCCAGGTAGAGATTATCCTTGCTCTGAAAATGGTAATTTATTGCTGCGACGTTCACGCCGGCACGGGCGCTGATCTGCCTTACGGTCGTCTGGCGGAACCCGGAGTCGGCGAAGATCTCACCCGCCGCCTCGAGGATGCGCTGCCTCGTGTTCGGTCTATCTTCCATCGCCGTTCCACCGTTTCATATTAAACAGTAGTTTCATACAACTATTTTAAACTAGCGTTGGAGATTGTCAAGAAATTTTTTTCACAATAGCCTTGTGAAGACAATTACATACTCCGGTCAAAAAAGCCCCTGTGTTATCAACAGGATGAGGGGGGTTAACAAAAGGAGTATTCATTATTCTGAATGGTTGGCGTGGCAAATATGTATTGACAAGGAAAATCCAATTAGTGTTAAATACCAACAGGTTTTAAGGGGTATAGTTCATTGATAAGCAGTCTCGTTCTGATGGTTCACTAATAGTGTTCACTATAGTGAATATATTTTCCGGAGCAGTCATTGACGAGTTCACGGGCACAATTCGACGTACGGTTAACGGGCTCACTGCTGCCGGCTCTAAAGGTTGGTTAATCTGAATGGATACGATCAATTTAACTGAAAAAACCGATTGGGCTTTCATTGAAGAGGTGAAGAAGGAGAGCGGTCAGAACCCATCGCTGTGCTATCAGTGCGGGAACTGTACCGCCGGGTGTCCCTACACCCAGTACTTCGACTATCCGGTCAGCATGGTCATGCGCCTTTTGCAGGCCGGACAGAAGGAAACGATCCTCACCTCCAAGGCGATTTGGCTCTGCGCCACCTGCGAGACATGCACCACCCGGTGTCCCTGCGAGGTCGACGTGGCCCATATCATGGATACGCTGAGGATCATCGCCCGCCGCGAGGGCAAGGTCTCCGAGAAGGACGTTCAGCTTTTCTACGATTCATTCCTCGATTCGATGAAGAAACACGGCAGGATCTTCGAAATGGGCATCCTCATGGGCTACAAGTTCAAATCGGGCCAGTTCATGGGCGATGCGGAACTCGGTCCGAAGGTCATGAGCAAGGGCAAGATCAGCTTGTTCCCCAAGACGATAAAAGGCGCCGACAAAGTAGCTCAGATTTTTAATAGATTCCAGGAAAAGGCGAAAAAGCATGGCTGAGAAAGAATACGCATATTTCAGTGGTTGTTCGCTGGAAGGTACCGCGAAGGAGTACGACGAGTCGCTTCGGGCCGTCATGAAGGCCCTCGGAGTGAACCTTGTGGAACCCGATGACTGGAGCTGCTGCGGCTCCACGCCGGCCCACACGGTGGATCACGTGTTCGCCGCGGCCCTTGCCGCACGGAACCTCGCCCTCGTGGAGAAGATGAACAAGGATGTCCTGACGACCCCCTGTCCTTCCTGCCTCATGGCTTTCAAGAAGGCGCAGTACAACATGTCGAAGGACGAGGCCTTCAAGGACGAGGTGAACGGGCTTCTCGACGAGACCTACAACTGTGGCGTCGAGTCGAAGTCCTCCCTGCAGATCGTTTACGAAGATATCGGGCTTGATGCCATCGCTGCCAGGGTAACCCATATCATGCCGGACCTGAAGGTTGCTCCCTATTATGGGTGCATCCTCTCCAGACCGCCTGAGATCGCGCAGTTCGATGACCCTGAGAACCCCGTTTCCATGGACAAGGTCCTGACGGCGGCCGGTATCCAGGTTCAGGATTTCGCTTTCAAGATGGAGTGCTGCGGCGCCGCCTTCGGCGTTCCGAAGCGGGAGATGGTGAACAGACTCTCGGGCAAGGTGCTTGAGATGGCCATCGACGCCGGCGCGAACTGCATAGCCGTCGCGTGCCCGCTGTGCCAGCAGAACCTTGACCTCCGCCAGGAGCAGGTGAACAAGACGACGGGTTCGAACTACAACATTCCCATCATCTACTTCACGCAGCTTATGGGGCTTGCCTATGGATTGTCACCCAGGGAACTGGGTATGGATAAAGTGATCGTGAGCGCCGACAGGATCACGCGCAGGATCACCAAGGAAGAGTACGAGAAGATCAAAGCAGAAGAAGCAGCCGCGAAAAAGCCCCAGAAGGCCAAGAAGGAAGCGGCCGCTGAAGAGACAAACAATTAAGGAGACCTGATCGATGCGGGTTGGTGTATTTATCTGCCATTGTGGAAGCAACATCGCGGGAACCGTTGACGTCGCGAAAGTGGCCGAGGAAGCCCGGAAGATGCCCGGCGTCGCCTATGCGACGGCCTACATGTATACCTGTTCAGAGCCCGGACAGAAAGAGATCACGGATGCTATCGAGCAGCACAAACTCGACAGGATCGTTGTCGCGGCATGCTCACCCCGTATGCACGAGAACACCTTCAGGAGGACGATCCAGAAGGCGGGGCTCAACCGCTACTTCTTCGAGCAGGCCAACATCCGTGAACACGTGTCCTGGATCAGCCTTGACAAGGAGGCCAATACCATCAAGGCCATTGACGAGGTAAGGATGTCCGTGGCGAAGGTCATAAAGAACAAGCCGCTCTTCTCCTCGTCCTTCAAGATCAACAAGAGGGTCCTTGTCATTGGCGGCGGTGTGGCAGGCATGCAGGCCGCACTCGACTGCGCTGACGGCGGTCTCGAGGTTGTCATGGTCGAGAAGAGCCCTTCCATCGGCGGCATGATGGCACGCCTCGACAAGACCTTCCCCACCGTCGACTGTTCCATCTGTATCCTGGGACCCAAGATGGTCGATGTGGCTCAGCACGACCTTATCAAACTTCACGCATACAGCGAGATAGCCGAGATCAAGGGCTATGTCGGCAACTACCAGGTAAAGATCAAGAAGAAACCGTCCTACGTCGACTGGACGAAGTGCACCGGTTGCGGGCTTTGCATGGAAAAGTGTCCCACGAAGAATGCCTACGACCATTTCAACTTCGGCGCGGCACCGACGCGGGCCATCAACATCCCCTTCCCGCAGGCGATTCCGAAGAAAGCGACGATAGACCCCAACTACTGCCGGCAGTTCACGAAAGGCAAATGCGGGGTCTGCGCGAAGGTCTGTCCCACGGGCGCCATCAACTATGAAATGCAGGAAGAGTTCATCACGGAAGAGGTGGGAGCCATCATCACGGCAACGGGATATGGCCTCATGGATATCGAAAGGCTCACCGAGTACGGTGGGGGACGGTATCCCGACGTCATCACGGGCATTCAGTACGAGCGGTTCCTCAATGCGTCCGGTCCGACATCGGGCCATATCATCAGGCCGTCGGATCACGAAGAGCCGAAAACCATCGTCTTCGTCGCCTGCGCGGGGTCCCGCGATAAATCCCTGGGCGTTCCCTACTGCTCCAACTTCTGCTGCATGTACATCGCCAAGCAGGCCATCCTGACGAAAGACCACATCCCCGATTCACAGTCCTACGTCTTCTACATGGACGTCAGGTCACCGGGCAAAGGTTACGATGAATTTACACGCCGCGCCCAGGAAGAGTATGGCGCGAAGTATATCCGCGGCAGGGTATCGCGGATCTACCCGAAGGGTAAGAAGATGGTCGTGAGGGGTGCCGATACGCTTCTCGGGACCCAGGTTGAGATCGAGGCCGACCTCGTCGTCCTCGGGACAGCGGTTGTCGCCGCCCCGGGCGCCCCGCAGATGGCCGAGAAGCTCCACATCTCCTACGATACCTTCGGGTTCTACGTTGAGTCTCACCCGAAGCTCAGGCCGGTGGAGACGAACACCTCCGGTGTCTACCTGGCCGGCGCCTGCCAGGGCCCCAAGGACATCCCGGCATCGGTCGGACAGGGTTCCGCCGCCGCCGCGAAGGTCCTGTCGCTTTTCTCTAAGGACATGCTCGAATCCGACCCGGCCATTGCCCAGGTCAACCAGAATACATGCGTGGGCTGTCTCAAGTGCCTCAAGACCTGTCCGTTTCAGGCCATCGTTGAAGACACCTTGAGGAACGGCAAGAAGGTCGCCAAGGTCATCGAAACGGTCTGTGCCGGATGCGGTGTCTGTACATCCACCTGTCCCTGCGGTGCTATCCAGCTGCAGCATTTCACGGACAACCAGCTCTTAGCGGAGGTTAATGCAATATGTCAGAAGTAGCACCCAAAGAACTGCGGATCGTTGGATTTCTCTGTAACTGGTGTTCCTACGGCGGTGCTGACACCGCGGGCGTGGGCAGGTTCAGGCAGCCCACGGACCTGAGGATCATCAGGGTCCCCTGCTCGGGACGCGTCGACCCCATGTTCGTCGTGCGCGCTCTTCTTACGGGTGCCGATGGTGTTCTCGTCTCCGGGTGTCACCCCAGGGATTGCCATTACACCGACGGCAACTTCTACGCGCGGCGCAGGTTGGAAATGCTCAAAAGGCTCCTGCCGTTCCTGGGCATCGACGACAAGAGATTCCACTATACATGGGTTTCGGCCTCTGAAGGCGCGAAATGGCAGCAGGTCGTAACGGACTTTACCAAACAGGTCCACGCGCTCGGCCCCATGCATCAAAAGTAAGGAGAAGGCAGATTGAGTACTCAGAAGCTTAAAGAGATCATCAAGCAGGTCCTCCCCGATGTGGAGGCCGTCATATGCTGGCAGGAGGGTTTTGACAAGCTCAATGTGACGCCGATCTTCATAACGTCCCCTGAGCAGGCCGAAAAGGTTGTGTGGAACCCCCTGTGCGCCCAGAACCTCGCCAGCTACCTCCCCTCGCAGAAGAAGAAGGTGGCGGTCGCGGTGAAGGGCTGCGACTCGAGGACCATCGTCCAGTATATGCAGGAAGGCCTCATCGACAGGAACAACGTCGTCATTATCGGCATCCCCTGCAAGGGCATCATCAGCAAGAAAAAGGTCCAGAAGGCGATAGGGAACGAGCCCGTTGAGGATGTGAGCTTCACGGAGGGTTCTGTCAAGGTGAAGACGCCGTCGGGCGAGAAGACCTTCGCGATAGCCGATGTCTGTCCCAGCAAGTGTACCTCGTGCCAGTACCCGACGCCGATCGTCTATGACCAGCTTACGGCGGATCCGATACAGTCGGACAAACCGGCGGAAAGCGTTTACGCTGACGTTGCCGAGTTGGAAGGCAAGACACTGGAGGAGCGCAAGGCATATTTCCTGAGCCAGTTCGACAAGTGCATCCGCTGCTATGCCTGCCGGAACGCGTGCCCGATGTGCGTGTGCCAGGACAGCTGCATCGCCGAGACGCGTGACCCGCACTGGATAACCCAGAAGCTCAGCCTCGATGAGAAACTCATGTTCCACATGATCCACGCCCTCCATCTTGCGGGTCGGTGCGTGGAATGCGGGGAATGCGAGCGCGTCTGCCCCATGGAGATCCCCGTGGCGAAGCTGAAGAAGAAGATCAACAAAGAGATGAAGGAACTCTTCGACTATATCCCGGGAGTCAACCCGGAGGACAAGCCGCCGATGTACATCTTCAATGTTGACGAAGCTAAGATCAAGGAGCATAAACTCTAATGGCCGACAAAGGATACCTTCCGAAAGAGAAGATAAAGGAATTCGTCGAGGCCCTCGGTAAAGACGCAACCGTCTTCGCTCCGTGCCTCGAAGGGGACACGATCATCTTCCGTCAGTACACACCTGACAAGGAGATCTCCCTCGACCGGCCGGCGAACACGCCGCCGAAAGGGGCGATCTATCCCCAGTGCGAGACGCTGCTTTCCTTCGAGTTCAAGAAGGAAGCCGACAATCCTCAGAAAATGGATGTCGAGCTCAAGGTGAACACCGACTTCCCGAAGGCGGTGGTTTTCGGCGGCCGTCCCTGCGATGCCAGAGGTTTCACGGTCATCGACAGGGTGTTCATCGACACCGATACAGCCGACCCCTACTACAAGAAACGCCGTGAGAATACCACCATCGTGACGAAGTGCTGCAACGGGCCGGTGGCAGGCTGCTTCTGTGTGGGTGTCGGGGGCGGACCGGCCGTGACGGAAGGGTCGGATGTTGTGATGACTGAGGTCGACGGCGGATACTACCTGGAAGCGGTAACGGACAAGGGCAAGGCCGTGATGTCATTGCCCATGATCCAGGACGGGGCCTCGTACGAGGCGAAGGCCAAAGCGGCCAACGAGAAGGCGACTGCCGCCGTGAGAAATCCTTTTCCCGAAGGAGCGGATAAGATATCGGCCGAACTCTTCGACAGCGGGGATTTCTGGGGCAATGTGATAGAGAAGTGTCTAAGCTGCGGCGCCTGCACGTTCCTGTGCCCCACCTGCTATTGCTTCAACATTACCGACGAGCAGGCGATCACCACGGGTGATCGTATAAGGTCGTGGGATTCCTGCATGTTCCAGCATTTTACCCTTGAGACGAGCGGCCACAACCCGAGGCCCGCGAAACATAAGAGGTTCAGGAACCGCGTCGGGCATAAGTTCTACTATTATCCGGAGAAGTACGACGGTGCCATAGCCTGCACGGGCTGTGGACGGTGCATCAGATACTGTCCGGTGTCCGTGGATATCAGCGAGATCGTAGGGTACCTGAGAGACCCGAAGGCGGATCCGAAGGCTTGGGCCGCAAAAAAAGAAGACGCAAAGAATTAGGAGTGCGTGATGACAGGGAATCAGAATCCATACCTTCCTGAATTAGCGACAGTTACGAAGGTAATCGAAGAGACGCCGAACATCAAATCCTTCCAGGTCGTTTTCAATGACGCGGAGAAGATGAAGAACTTCACGTTCGAGCCCGGCCAGGTTGGACAGCTTTCGGTTTTCGGTGTCGGCGAATCCACCTTCGTTATCAATTCCCCGCCGACGCGCATGGAGTACCTCCAGTTCAGCGTCATGAAAGCCGGAGAGGTCACAACGGCACTTCACGGGATCTATGAAGGCGATGTTATCGGCGTAAGGGCGCCTCTCGGCAACTGGTTCCCCTACAATGATATGAAGGGTAAGAACATCCTTTTCATCGGCGGCGGCATCGGGCTTGCCCCGCTGAGAACCCTTATCCTTTACATGCTCGATAACAGGGCGGATTACAAGGATATAACCATTATCTATGGATCGAGGACGCCCCCTGATCTGTGCTACAAGGACGAATTGAAGGAATGGGAAGAACGATCTGACGTGAACCTCATCCTCACCGTAGATAATGAATTCCCCGGATGGACGAAGAGAACGGGTTTCGTGCCCACTGTCCTCAAGGAAGAGGCGCCGAAAGCCGACGACACGATAGCCATCACCTGCGGACCTCCCATCATGATCAAGTTCGTTCTCGAGGGACTCGCGGAACTGAAGTTCCCCGAGGAAAACATCATCACGACCCTGGAAGCGAGGATGAAGTGCGGGATCGGCCTGTGCGGCCGCTGCAACCTGGGCCACAAGTACATCTGTAAGGACGGGCCTGTCTTCTCGCTGAAGCAGTTGAAGGAGTTGCCGAGCGACGAGTAGGAGCAGGGCCGGACGCCTTTTGCCGGCGCACTTCGTTGCGTGCGGCGGCACAATCCTCAACGTACCGTCAGGTACGCCTCCGGTTTGTGCCACCTTGTCGCCTCGTTATCCGACAAAAATCATCCGGCCAGCGAGACTGGTACGGACGACAAAGACTAAAACCTGACGACCTCCCTTTCCGGGAGGTCGTTCCTTTTGGGTGCCATCAGAGCTGGCGGCATTCTCGTGCCTCAAGATTTGTCATGCCAGGCCATTAGCCCAATAGAGAATGTCAAGGCTTCCGGCAGGTGTAGTCTTTTTCGATCTCCAAGCCTCGATCCTCAAATGTTCTTGCTAAACAGTGCAGTTGACAACGGATCTCTTCTCGGGATGTTTTTTCTTGAACTCTTGAACTCTTGAACTCTTGAACTCTTGAACTGCCGTTAATTCCCCAGCAGCTTTAGTTCTTCGGGGTTGAAGGAGGTTATGCGCCAGTGGCCTTCGGGGGATTTGGCCATTGTGAAGCTTATCCTGTCCTTGCCGCGCTGGCGGACATCGGCGGTGTTGCCGTGGGTTGTGACGGTCAGAGCAAAGACGGTGGCCCTGCGGAGGTTGCCGAAGAGCTGCTCGTCGTTGTAGGAAAGGAGCAGGTTCGTTATGGATTCGCCCATCTGGGCCTTGAGCTGGGGCAGCAACTGGGCGGCGACGTCCTTCCCCGCGGCTCGCATGTGCTGCTCGAACTTGTTGCGCGGGGGTTCCTTCTTGTCCATGCGCGCGAACACGTCCTTTGCCATGTTATCGAGAATGCTGTCGGTGTCGAGGTACCGGAGGACTTGGCCGGCGTCGCGGTTCACTATGGCTTTCTTCAGCATGTACAGGCTGTAGTGGGGAGTGGTCCTGGCGTACAGAAAGGCAAAGACGGCGAGGAGTATGAGGGCGGCACAGGCGGAGCCGATAAGGATCGGCCACTTTATGCATACCTGTTCATTCTTTTTCATGAGGCGCCCGGATGCCTATTGTGTCTCGATCGCGACTATGACCCATTGCTCGTTGTCCAGTCTCTGGAGGGTAACGGAAGTGTTTTCCGTCGGCTGTGCCGTCGCTGAGGTCTGATCGGCCGTGACGGTGATAGGGCACCGCATGACGGACCACCCCTTCACCTTCGCGAAATAGGTTTTCTCGTGGGGGGAGTCTATCTCATAGAGGAGGCGTTTCCTTACCGTTTCGTCAGACTGCCCACGGGTCTCGCTTTCGGGCAATGACCGGACGATGCTGTCGAAATGGGCGTATCTCTGGGCCGTTTCGGCACTGCTGAAGAGGATGGCCCTCTTGAATTGGATCAGGGCATACCGGGGGGTCTTCTTGAGGTACTGGTAGCCGAATACGGCGGCCGCGATGATGATGATAATGAAGACCCATCGCGCTGCCCCTCCCCGTTCATTTCCGAGCCAGCCTGTCATCGATCTGGCGACCTCCTCCCCTCAGGGTGATCGTCGTTACAGTCCGAGTTTGTTCCTCAAAAGCTCACCGAGGCTGCCCAATTTCTCATCGGACCGCTCTTCTTCCCTCACCTTGTCCCTGTACTGGGCGTAGCTGTCGAGCTCTATTTTCTCATCGACCTTGGTCCTGGACAGACTGACGCGGCCGCGGGAGGGGTCGGTGGCGACCACCACCGCCTGCATGGGAGATCCCACGGGGAACATCTTGCTGTGGTTGGTGCCTTTCAGGGTACCCATCTCGACGTTGGGAATAAAGCCCGTCAATCCTTCCTTGATCCGTACGATGATGCCCGATGAGATGACACGTTCCACCTTCGTCTCGAGGAGTGTGCCGACCGCGGGCAGGTCCACGGCTTCCACAACGATCTTGCGCTCCATTGAGAGGGTGAGTCTTCTCTTTTCAGTGCTGATATCCACGACCCTGGCCTCGACCTGCTGGCCGGGTTCGAGCACTTCCTTGGGATGGTTGATCCTTCTGCCTGCCCCGAGCTTTGAAATGGGGATGAGCCCGTCTATGCCGGGTTCGAGGTTGACGAAGGCGCCGAAACTCTCAAGACGGACAACCACCCCTTGGACCGTGGAGTCCACGGGGTATTTCTCAGGAACGGACAGGAAGGGATCGGGAAGGACCGCCTTGAGACTCAATGTTATCCTGTCTCTGGCCCAGTCGATCTCGAGTATCCTCGTCTTCACCTCGTCGCCTATACTGACGAGGTCTCCCGGTTTCGATCCTTTGATCCATGAGAGTTCGCTCAGTGGAATGAGACCGTCGATGCCACCGATGTCGACAAAGACGCCGAATCTCTGGATCGACCGCACTTTGCCCGCGATGTCCATCCCTGCGGCGAGGGTCTCCTTGAGCTTTTCCTTCTCCTTTTCCAGTTCCTTCTCCAGCAGGGCACGGCGGGAAAGAATGATATTCCGGCCCCGTTCCTTATACTCAAGCACCTTGAAGGGAAATGTCTCGCCGATGTAGGTTCCGGCATCCCTGCTCCCCTTGAGGTCCATCTGCGAGTACGGGCAGAAACAGCGCACCTTGCCGACGCGGATCTCGTAGCCGCCCTTGAGTTCCGACGCCACCTTTCCCGTGACGGGGATGTCGGCGTCGAAGGCGTTCTTGATGCTCTGGAGGGTGATGCTCGGGAAGCTGTGGATCAAGGTGGTGAACTTTCTCGCTCCATTTTCAACGGTCACGAAGTAGGCCTCGATCTCGTCGCCATCCTGAACGGTGACCGCGCCTTCCTCGTTGAGAAACTCTTTCTTGTCGATGACGCCCTCGCTCTTGCCGCCGAGGTCGATATAGACAAAATCGCCCGAAATGCCGGCGACCCGTGTGGTCACCCTCTGTCCCGGTTCGAGTCTCTTGACCGACTGCGTGCTCTGTTCGAAAAGCTGTGCAAAATCTTCTTCGTGTCCGCTTTCTGTTGCGCTCCTTTCTTCAATATTTTCCTGGTTGCTGATCTGTTCGTCTGACATCGTCCGATCTCCTGAAGTTGTTAAAAAATTTTTTGTTCCAGTAATGTACAATTTCTGAAGTGTTATGTAAAGCTATAGTTCTCATTAATCGGGAATTTGACAATTCTAAGGCCATGGAATAACATATGAAACATGTAAAAACCCACAGGCCGTGTGCGGACGGAAAGGAGGAAGGGGTGAATTTTGTTTCCCTGAAGAGATCCTGCGTTTTGGCGTTTGTCGCGATGTTTCTGATGCTCTCTGTGACGACTGCGGTGCCCGTTCTGGCGCAAAGCAAGGGCGGACCGGCACTTACGAGGGAAAAGACCGGATACGCGCTTGGCGTGAGCATCGGTCGCAACATGAAGAATCTTGGAATAGATATCGATCCTGACATGATCGTTCGCGGGATACGGGATACCGTTCGGGGGCAGCTTTCCATGTCGGATCAGGAAGTGAAGTCGACCCTCGACGAATACGAGAAGGACCTCATCAAGAGGCTGGGCGACAAGAACAAACGGGAAGGGGAGGCATTCCTCAAGGAGAACCAGCAGCGTAAGAGCGTGGTGACCCTTGGGAGCGGCCTGCAGTACTTTGTCTTGAGGGAAGGCAAGGGCCCCGTGCCGAAGATGAGCGACCTCGTAACCATCCATTACAAGGCCAGGCTCGTCGACGGAACCGAGTTCGAGAGTTCCTACTGGAACAACAAGCCGGCGGAGATCGCGGTGAGCAAGGCGATCAAGGGATGGACCGAAGCGTTGACAAAGATGCCCGTGGGCTCCATATGGCGTCTCTATATCCCTCCGGATCTGGCATACGGAGAGGTCGGCGCCGGCATGATGATAGGCCCCAACGCCGTCATCATCTGCGACCTCGAACTTCTGGCGGTGAGATAAGACCGTCGCACGTCACAGGCCACAGAAAAAGGCACAAGCTGCAAGGAGAGGGTAGCCGTGAAAGCGATGGTGTTGGAGAAGATATGCGACCTGAAGACCGAGAGGGAGCCATTGAGGCTCGTGGACATGCCTGTCCCCGAGCCGGCGGGCGGTGAGGTCCTGGTCAGCGTTCGCGCCTGTGGTGTCTGTCACACGGAACTCGATGAGATCGAAGGCAGGACACCTCCTCCCAGGTTTCCCGTCGTTCCCGGACACCAGGTCATCGGATCGGTGGAGAAGTGCGGTCCCGGCACGGGGCACCTGCAAAAGGGTGACAGGGTGGGAGTTGCCTGGATCTACTCGTCCTGCGGGACCTGTGGATTCTGCCGCGATGGTGACGAGAACCTTTGCGCGGAGTTTGTGGCCACCGGCAGGGACGCCGATGGCGGGTACGCCGAGTACATGGTGGTTCCCGAGGCTTTCGCGTTCAAGGTGCCCGATACCTTCAGCGACCTCGAGGCCGCCCCGCTCTTGTGTGCCGGGACGATAGGGTACAGGTCGCTTCGCCTGACGGGGATGCGCGATGGCGAGAACATCGGCCTTGTCGGTTTCGGTGCTTCGGCGCACCTTGTGATACAGATGGTGCGCCACATGTATCCTTCGTCGAAGATATTTGTCTTTGCCCGCAGTGCCGGGGAGAGGGATTTTTCCCGGGAGCTGGGTGCCGCCTGGGCGGGCGATACCGCGGACAGCTCACCGGAGAAACTGCATCGCGCCATCGACACCACCCCTGTCTGGGGTACCGTGGTGCACGCGCTCGGAAACCTGGAACGGGGAGGGCGTCTCGTCATCAACGCTATACGAAAGGAGGAGATCGACAAGGAAGAGCTCCTCGCGCTCTCCTATCCGGAGCACCTCTGGCTCGAAAAAGAGATAAAGAGCGTCGCCAACGTGGCTTCCCGCGACGTCCGGGAATTCCTTGAACTGGCGGCATCCATACCCATCCGGCCCGAGGTGGAGATCTTCTCTCTCGATGAGGCGAACAGGGCGCTTCTTGAACTCAAGGAAAGAAAGATACGGGGCGCCAAAGTCCTCAGTATTGTCTGAAAAGGTCATCGCTTGTCTCAGAACATGGGAAACCCAAGAGAGAGCGTGGCGGGTGTTCGGCCCGCGCTTCGGGAAGGGGGAGGTTGACAAAAGTGAAGGGCTTTTGATATCGTTTAATTGTAGGATGGAGAGCGCCTGAGGGCGCAGTTTTCGGCGTAAGGGGTGCTGCAGGTTACCGGGGGACGCAGACGGAAGACCCCTGAAAGGCCGGCCACGGATGAACGCCGGCCTCTCGATGAATACGGAGAGATAAGGGGAAGGATGGCAGTTCCCGCTCGGACTCATGTCGGGAGTTCTGCTGTAGATCACAGGTCTGCGTCAGACGAAGCATCACATTCGTGAACCGGTAAGGCTTGCGGCAGAAGCCTGCTTCACCGGGAGGCGACGGGCGATGGCTCGGGTTCTGATCGTAGACGATGACGAGAACTTCTCCGCGCTGCTTTCCATCATGGTCAAGCGGGCCGGGCACGATGCCGTGGCGGTGGCGACCATAAAGGAAGGCATGAAGGTCCTCAGGGGAGCCTGCGAGGTGGTCTTTCTCGATATTCATCTACCCGACGGGAACGGCCTCGAGATCCTGCAGGACATCAGGAACACCCCCTCATCACCGGAGATCATCATTATAACGGGTTTCGAAGATTCAGGAGCTGCTGAGCTTGCCCTGAAGAGCGGGGTATGGGATTACATAAGAAAACCGTCGTCCATCAAGCAAATGCAGCTCGCGCTGCTCAGGGCCCTGCAGTACAGGAAGGAAAAGGGATACCAGGGTCTTCCCGCCGCCCTCAAAATGGACGGTATCATCGGGAAGAGCCCGCTGGTCGGTGCCTGTCTGAACCTTGTCGCCAAGGCGGCCCGGGGTGAGGCGAACGTCCTCATCACCGGTGAAACGGGCACGGGGAAGGAACTTTTTGCCTTATCCATCCACAACAACGGCCCCCGGTCCAATAAGAGCTTTGTCGTTGTGGATTGCGCGTCTCTTCCGCAAAACCTCGTGGAAAGCACGCTCTTCGGTCACAAAAAGGGCTCCTTCACGGGAGCGGATAGAGCGCGGGATGGCCTCATCAGACAGGCCCACGGGGGCACGCTGTTTCTTGATGAGATCGGGGAGCTTCCCCTTTCCATCCAGAAGAGTTTCCTCAGGGTCCTGCAGATGCGGAGCTTTCGCCCCATAGGCTCCGACACGGAGATCACGAGCGACTTCAGGCTGATCTCGGCCACGAACAGGAATTTGGACAGGATGGTCGAAGAGGGGCAGTTCCGGGAGGACCTCCTTTTTCGGATACGTACACTGCAGATCGATCTGCCGCCGCTGCGCGAGCACCCCGAAGATATAAGGGAACTTCTCGTGCACTACGTCGCCCGTCTGTGTGAGCAATACGGGGTGGGCAACAAGGGTTTTTCACCGGAATTCCTTGCGGCCCTCGAGGCGCATGACTGGCCGGGTAACGTCAGGGAGTTCATCAGCACGTTGGAAAGGGCTATTTCGGAGGCGTTTCACCAGCCTACGCTCTACCCGAAACACCTGCCTGCCGAGATACGGATCAGGATCAAAAGATCCGAACTCGACATGGGCTCCGGCTCCGAACCCCATCGCGAAACCGCGGAACCCGTTCCAGTTCTCAGGACATACCGTGAGGAAGCGATCGCTGCCGCTGAGAAAAAGTATCTTGAACGGGTGATCAAGATCTCCGAAGGCAGGCTCAGGGAGATCTGCCGGCTTTCGGGATTATCGCGCCCCCGTCTCTACGCGCTTCTGAAGAAATACAATCTCACAAGACAAACGGTCCCATCGTAAAGAAGGTTCAAGGGTTCAAAAGTTCATGAGTATAAGGCAGAACTCAGAAAAGGCGGTTCGTCAGATGGAATTGAATGCGCTGTTCACGTGCGCTGGTCGGTCGACATGCACGTGTCACTAAAAGCGTTTA
>DBQU01000082.1:5694-7559 GCA_002305765.1 Deltaproteobacteria bacterium UBA1386 | reverse complement strand
ACCGAGGAGAGGCGCAAGGAACTCACGAAGCAGGGCAGCAAGATGCTCGAGGGTACCCGCGTCGCCATGAGAAACGTCCGGAGGGACATAAACGAGAAGCTGAAAAAGCTGGAAAAAGACAAGGCCATTTCCCAGGACGATCTCAAGAAAAAGCAGGATGACGTCCAGAAGCTCACGGACAAACACATAGACATGGCGGAAAAGCTCTTTTCCGAGAAAGAGAAAGAGATCCTCTCCATCTGAGTGACGCTACTGATGACAAAGACGGCTCCCGACAGATTGCCCACTCACGTCGCCATAATCATGGACGGGAACGGCAGGTGGGCGAAACAACAGAAACTCAGGAGAGCGGAAGGCCACAAGGTCGGGATCGACTCGGTCCGTGAGATCACGGAGACGACCTGCGACCTCGGCATACCCTATCTCACCCTCTACGCCTTTTCCAAGGAGAACTGGTCCCGCCCGAAGGAAGAGGTCAGGATGCTCATGTTCCTTCTCGGCCTTTACCTCGAACAGGAACTCCCCATGATGATGGACAGAGGCATACGCTTCAACATCATCGGCGAGAGGGGTGATTTCTCCAAGTCTCTCCAGACACAGTTCGATGACGTGATGAGGAAGACGGCACGCAACAAGAACCTCGTCCTGACGATCGCCCTCAGCTACAGCGGACGCAAGGAGATCATACGCTCCGTGCGCCTCCTGTGCGAGGACGTGAAGAATGGCCTGGTCAAGAGGATCGATGAAAGGGCCTTCAGGAGGCATCTTTACAGCCCGGCGATACCCGATCCCGACTTCCTGATCCGCACGAGCGGCGAGATGAGACTCTCGAACTTCCTGCTCTGGCAGGTGGCCTACACCGAGATCTACGTGACCGATATCCTCTGGCCCGATTTTCGAAAACAGGCCTTTCTCGACGCGCTGGCCGAATTCGCGAAGCGTGACAGAAGGTTTGGAAACGTGAAGGATTTCTGATTGGGAGAACTGAAAAAGCGCATCATCACGGGCGTATGCGTTGCCCCCGTCATTGCCGTGCTCTTCTATATCCTGCCGCCGGTGTGGCTCCTCGCCCTTCTTCTCGCCATCGCCGTCGTGGCGCTCCTCGAGGCGGCTTCCCTTGCCGGCTGCAGCATGAAGTACCTTCTTGCCGTCCTCGTCATCGCCGGGGTGGCGCCCCTGTATTTCCGTTTCTTCCAGATATACATGCTCTGGATGATGGCATCCGCGTTCATCATCATCGCCATCAAGGTCTTCGACAGAAAGGCGTCGTCCGAGGACGCGAACCGTGACCTCACGGGCCAGACCGCTGTTGTCCTCTTCTGCAACTTCTTCATCCTCATCCCCTTCTTCTATCTCTATCTCCTCAAGGAATTGCAGGCGCTGTTTCCCCTCATCCTTCTCTTTTCCATATGGGCAAGCGACATCTTCGCCTACGGCATCGGGAAGAAGTTCGGGAAGCACCCCCTGGCCCCCCGGATCAGTCCGAAGAAGACGATTGAAGGCCTCATGGGTGCAACCCTGGGCTCTCTGATCGTCATCACCGCGTCCCACCAGCTGCTTGGTCTCAGCGTCCCCGCCGCCCTCGGTGTGGGAGCGGCGACGGGCGTTCTCGGACAGGCGGGCGACCTCCTCGAATCTGCATGCAAGAGGGTATTCAACACCAAGGATTCATCACAGCTCATTCCCGGACACGGCGGTATTCTGGACCGTATCGACAGCTTCATCTTCACGGCCCCCTTCCTTTACACCTGTCTGGTATGGACGAGATACCTATGAAGAAGAAAGTCCTCATATTGGGTTCCACCGGCTCCATCGGCACCGCGACCCTCGATGTCATTGCAAACGACCCCGGGGCCTTCGAGGTC
>DBQU01000082.1:995-5654 GCA_002305765.1 Deltaproteobacteria bacterium UBA1386 | reverse complement strand
CGCGTCCACACGGGCATCGAAGGCATGAAGGAGATGATCCGCTCCGACGTCGACACCGTCGTCAATGCCCTGCCCGGGAGCATCGGGCTCGAACCTACCATAGAGGCCCTGCGCTGCGGGAAGGTCCTTGCCCTCGCCAACAAGGAAAGCCTTGTCATGGCAGGGAGGATCATCAGAAGGATACTGTCCGAAAAAGGGTCGCGGCTCATACCCGTCGACAGCGAGCACTCCGCTCTCTATCAGCTCCTCAAGGGTGTGGAGGGCAAGGAGGTCCGGTCCCTCATCATAACCGCCTCGGGGGGGCCCTTCAGGAGACACACGAAAAGGGCCCTGGAAAGTGTGGAACTTTCGGAAGCCATGAACCATCCCACGTGGAGGATGGGACAGAAGATCACGCTTGATTCGGCTACGCTCATGAACAAAGGGCTGGAGATCATGGAGGCGCGCTGGCTTTTCGACCTCGAGCCGGGGAAGATAAAGACCCTTGTCCACCCAGAAAGCATCGTTCACGGCATGGTCGAGCTCTCCGACAATTCCCTCCTGGCGTACATGGCGAGCCCGGACATGAAGATCCCCATCGCCTATGCGCTGAACGACGAAGAGCGGCTCGCCCTGCCTTTCTCGCCGCTCGACCTCAACAGTCGTATGAAACTCACCTTTCATCCGCCGGACCTCGGGAAGTTCCCCTCGATCCGCCTCGCGTATGAGGCGCTCGCTGAAGGCGACAGCGCCTGCATCGCGTACAACGTGTCCAACGAGGTGGCCGTGCAGGCCTTCATCGACGGACGGATACGATTCACCGACATACCACGCGTCGTCGCCGAGACCCTGGCAGAGGTTTCCGGGGAACGGGTCATCGACACCCTCGAAGGCGTACTTGCGGCAGCGGCGTGGACAAGGGACATAGCAATGACTAAAATAACTGGTACAGGACGAAAAAGATCATGATCTCCTTTTTGTATTTTCTCATAGCTCTCGCGCTCCTCATCCTGGTGCACGAGTTCGGTCATTTCCTGGTGGCGAGGCTCTTCAATATCAAGGTCCTCACCTTCTCGATAGGCTTCGGGAAGAAGCTTCTCCGCTTTACCCGGGGGGAAACGGAATACGCCATATCAGCTGTTCCCATGGGAGGCTACGTGAAGCTCCTCGGTGAATCCCCCGATGAAGAGGTCAGCGAAGAAGACAAACCCAGGTCCTTCTCCCACAAACCTCCGTACGTGAGGATACTCGTAGCCCTGGCAGGCCCCCTGTTCAATGTCCTTCTCGCACTCTTCGTCTTCTATCTGGTCTCCATCATCGGCTACAACGTGCCCTCCGCGCGTGTCGGCAAGGTCGCCGAGAACACCCCCGCCCAGGCGGCGGGTATTCGGGCGGGCGACATCATCGTCAAGATCGATGGCAAGGAGGTGAAGGAATTCCTCGATATCGCCTCCACCATGGACCAGGCAAAGGGCGATACCGTCTCGGTGACCCTCGACCGGAACGGCTCTCCCGTCGATCTCACCATCAAGCCAATGACCATCGAGGAGAAGGACATCTTCGGTGAGCCCTACAAGCGCAGGATACTCGGCGTCGAAAGGTCCGATGAGGTGATAAAGAGGAGACAGAACCCGGCACAGGCAGTGGGGCTCGCGCTTCACATGACATGGGAATACTCCCGGATAACCGTCGTCGGGATAGTGAAGATCATCCAGGGTACGATCTCGCCCAAGAACATAGGCGGGCCCGTCCTCATCTTCCAGGAGGCAAGCAAGAGGGCAAAGAAGGGCATCGGGGACTTCGTCTTTTTCTTCGCGCTCATAAGCATCAACCTGGGCATCATCAACCTCCTCCCCATCCCTGTCCTTGATGGCGGGCACATCCTCTTCAACGCCATCGAGATCGTCATCCGCAGGAAGATCTCCCAGAGGGTGCAGGAGGTGGCCCAGACGGTGGGCCTTGTCATCCTCCTCATGATAATGGTCTTCGCCTTCTACAACGATTTTGACAGGATCTTCGATTTCGGCAAGTACTTCCATGGCAGCAAATAGGCTTGTGCTTGCCATCGACAATTCCATCGACCACCTCCTCCTCGCACTGGCAGGAGAACGGGGCCTCATCGATGAGCGCGGGATCAGCGAATCGCGCTCGCCATCCCAGATACTGCCCGAGGCCGTCGGGGACATCCTCCGCTCCCACGGCCACACCATCAGGGACCTGACGGGTCTCGTCGTAACCCTGGGACCGGGTTCCTTCACGGGGATACGGGTGGCCCTGTCATTCTGCAAGGGTATACATGCCTCTACGGGGGTGCCCCTCATGGGGGTTCCTACCCTCGACGCGCTCGCCTTCGCTCTGGCCGACCGGGAGGGCTCGTACCTGTGCCCGCTGGTGGACGCGAAGAAGTCCGAGGTATTCCTGTCCCTCTACCATGTCGCCGGCGGGGTCCTTACGCGCCTTTCGGCCTATACGGCCATGAAGCCCGGCGACGTGCCCCACGTGCTCAAGGCACCCTGCGTATGCTTCGGCACGGGCGTCCGTCTTTGCGAGGAGAACCTTTCGGCGCTCGAGGGCGTCACCATCCTTCACGATGACTTCGACCACATCCGGGGACAGGTCCTTGTCGATGACAGGCTTCCGCTCGCCGGCGACGGTGGTCCCGCCAGCTTGAAACCCGTTTACGGACGGCGTTCCGAAGCGGAGATCAAGTTCAACGTCACCATTGACTAAAAGAGTAAAAAAAGAGTCCGAATTGGTGTATACTATGTACCGGTCTGTCGGGTTATCCAGGGTCGGCCGGACCCCCTAAGCCATACAAGCCGGACCCGCGCGGCGTTCCAGGGAGGAAATATTGAAGAGTATTGCCGAGATCAATGAAAAGATAAAGAAGGGCAGGGTCGTCGTCGTAACTGCCGAAGAAATGGTGGAGATCGTAAAGAAAGACGGCACCAAGAAGGCCGCTCAGCATGTGGACGTCGTGACAACGGGCACCTTTGGCCCAATGTGTTCAAGCGGCATGTTCATGAATCTCGGACACTCCAAGCCCAGGATCAAGATCGGTGGCGGGAAGTGCTACCTTAACGACGTCCCTGCGTATTGCGGGATAGCCGCCGTCGATATCTACCTCGGCGCTACCTCCATCCCGGACAACGACCCGAGGAACACCGTCTACCCCGGGGCCTTCAAATATGGCGGGGGGCATGTCATCGAGGGGTTTGTGAGCGGAAAGGCCATAAGGCTCGAAGCGAGCACCTACGGGACGGACTGTTACCCGAGAAAAAGGATCGAGACATATATAAACAAGGAGACCGTCAACGAGGCGTACATTTACAGCCCCAGGAACAGTTACCAGAACTACAACGTGGGGGTCAATGTCTCCAACCGGGTCATCCACACGTACATGGGGGTGATCAAACCGAGCCTGGGGAGCGCGAATTACTGCAGCGCCGGCCAGTTGTCCCCTCTTCTCAAAGACCCGAAATACAGGACGATCGGCATAGGAACCCGTATATTCCTGGGAGGCGGGGTCGGATACGTCGCGTGGAACGGCACGCAGCACAACCCCTGCGCCGCCCGGACCCCGGAGGGCCTGCCCAAAGGGGGCGCGGGAACCCTTGCCGTCATCGGGGACGCGAAGCAGATGTCGGGCAACTACCTCCGGGGTGCAAGCTTCCTCGGGTACGGCCCCACGATGTTCGTGGGCCTCGGGATCCCCATACCCGTCATCGACGAGGAAATGGCCTTTTTCACGTCACGAAGCGACGAAGATTTCTACGCCCAGGTGGTGGATTACTCCACGGACTACCCCCAGCGGACCGGGGGCAGCCTTGGCGAGGTCACCTATGCCGAGCTCAAGTCGGGCAGGATACATGTTAAGGGAAAGGATGTGCCCACCTTCCCCATTTCAAGTTATTCAAAGGCCCGTGAAATAGCCTCCACCCTCAAGACATGGGTGGAAACGGGCAGCTTTCTGCTCACCAATCCTGTGGAGCCCTTGCCGGGGGTCGACTCGGGGATCAGCCTTGTCACCCTCGACGAGCGGACACCGGAGGAAATGCAATAGTCAGGTCCCCGAAAGCGGTCCGGCGGACATCGCATCATGAAGAAACGCGCCATATCACTGATATCCGGCGGTCTTGACAGCGCCGTTGCCACAAAGCTCATCATCGAACAGGGCATTGAGGTGATCGGCCTGCACTTCAGCTCCATATTCGCGAGCAAGAGAGACAGGCAGCGCGGTCATATGGCCCTTCGCACGGCCCGGGAACTCGGCGTCGAGATCATTACGAAGAACAAGGGCGACGACTACATCGAGATCATCAAAAACCCGCGCTACGGATACGGAAAGAACATGAACCCCTGCATCGACTGCCGGATATACATGCTCCGCCTCACGAAGGAACTCCTCTCGGAACTGGACGCCTCATTTGTCGTCACCGGGGAGGTCCTGGGCCAGAGGCCGATGTCCCAACGGCGCAATACCATAGAACTTATCGAGAAACGAAGCGAGCTGACGGGTCTCATTGTCCGGCCGCTGTCCGCCAGGCTGTTTCCGCCGACCGTCCCCGAAGAGGAAGGCATCATCGACAGGGAGCGACTCCTCGACGTCTCTGGCAGGTCGCGGCAGGTGCAGTACCAGCTGGTCGAAACGTACGGGCTTTCCGCGTTCGATCTTCCCGG
>DBQU01000082.1:0-987 GCA_002305765.1 Deltaproteobacteria bacterium UBA1386 | reverse complement strand
GGACAGGGCTTACACGACAAAGGATATCGAACTCCTGACCGTCGGCAGGCATTTCAGGCTGTCCCCCTCGGCAAAGTTCGTCGTCGCCCGGAACGAACGTGAGAATGAACACCTGGCCGCCATTGTGGAAAGGCCTTACATTGCCGTGGTCCCCATCGACTTCAAGGGACCGCGGGGGGTCCTCAAGGCTGAGGGACCCTCCGAAGAGATCCTTCTCGCATCGGCCCGCATCCTGGCCCGTTACGGCAAGGACGTGCCGGGGACGGCAACCGTCGAGATATGCGACGGCGCGACCAGGACCTTTTCCTTTCACGTGGAGGAGATAGACAGCGACGCCATGCTCATACAACAGGAGAACCGATGAAACTCCTCGACAACATATACGTCTACCCCTGGACCTCATACGAGGCGAACAACTGCAACACGGTGTTCATCGATGGGCCGGTGCCGACGCTCATCGACCCGGGCCACAAGAACTTCCTGGGGAACGTCATGAACGGAATGGTGCGGGACGGCAGGAGCATAGAGTCAGTGAGGCTCGTCATCGGCACCCACGGCCATCCCGACCATATTGAGGGCTCCGATGCCTTCGACGGGCAGACGTTACGGGCCATAGGCAGGGTTGAGTTCGACTACCTGGGTGGCAGCGGCAAAGACCTCTACCTCATGACGGGCTGCGAAATGCCCAGGAAGCCCTATTCCTTTTATCTCAACGAAGGTACGCTCGCCATCGGCGATATCGTCTTCCGCGTCATCCTCACTCCCGGCCACTCACCGGGATCGCTGTGTTTTTACTGCGAGGATAAGAAACTTCTCATATCCGGCGATACCCTTTTCTACCTGGGGGTAGGACGGACGGACCTGCCGGGAGGGAACATGGAAGCCCTTGGCCGCAGCATAGGAAGGCTGGCTTCATTGGACATCGAATTTCTCGTTCCCGGTCACGGAGAGGTCGTCGCCGGACGGGACAGGATCGAAAAGAACTTC
>DBQU01000073.1 GCA_002305765.1 Deltaproteobacteria bacterium UBA1386 | reverse complement strand
GCTCAAGCGGTTGCAACGGTCTTTACTTTGTAGGAATACTCTTACACCATTATGAGACATATCCTACGCTCGAATCAGCGAAAAACAGGTAAACCGAAACTGGTAACTGGCGAAAAAAGGAGTATGTCAGTAAAACTACGCCGGGAGGAATCGAAGAATGGATAGCAAGGTCGAACATACGGACAATGGCATTATGCTGACGCTCTACGGCGACGCGACCATCCAGAGCGCGGTGGATCTCAAGGGCGTCCTCGCGCGGGAGATCGGCGGCGGTGACAGCCTCACGGTCGATCTTGCCTACGTCACGGACTGCGACGTTTCCCTCTTCCAGCTCCTCTGCGCTGCCCACAAGAGAGCGGTCAGCGACGGAAAGGCGATGCGGGTAAGCAACTGCTCGCCCGCGGTCTCCCGGGTCGTCTCATCGGGTGGCTTCAGGCGCGACATCGGATGCGTCGCAAAAGCGCAGGACGGTTGTTTCTGGCAGCGCAAGGACGGTGAGGTGACGAGATGATGGACAATCACGCGCAGACATTCATTGAAGAAGCCTTCGAGCTGCTCTCCGACCTCGAGGCGGCACTCCTGGAGCTTGAAGAGAACCCCTCCGATCCGGAGCTCATAGGCAGGGTGTTCCGGTCGCTGCACACGATAAAGGGGTCCGGCGCCATGTTCGGCTTCGAGAACGTGGCCCAGTTCACCCACACGATAGAAACGGTCTTCGACGACGTACGGGAAGGGAAGCTCCCCGTGACCGAAGAGCTCGTAAGCCTCACGCTCAAGGCCAGGGACCTCATACGTCTCATGATAGAAGCCCCCTCCGACGAAGCCTCTTTGCCGCAGGACGCACAGACCCTGATCGATTCCTTCCGCCGCATTGCCGACGGGGGGAACCTCCAGCAAACCCCCACCCAAAACCCGAAAACCGATTCACACGGGCAAGAGGCTTCGTCGTCACCCCACCACAGACCGGAGTGCACCTACAGGATACGGTTCGCTCCGTCGGCTGACATATTCCTCACCGGGACGAACCCCCTGCTTCTCATCGGAGAGCTCCAGTTCCTCGGTGAGTGCAACGTCTTCGCGAACCTCGACCACGTCCCCCCCCTCGATGAGATCGATCCCGAGAGATGCTACGTCTCCTGGGACGTCATCCTCACGACGGACAGGGGCGTCGATGCCATAAAGGATGTCTTCATCTTCATGGACGACTCCAGCATGGTCGACATCACCATAATCGACAGCGAGGACTCCTCCCTCATGGCGGAGGAGGAGACGAAGAAGATCGGCGAGATCCTCGTCGAGAGACACGATATAAAGGGCGACGAGCTCGCGCGGACCCTCTCGGAGAAGAAGAAGATCGGCGAGATCCTCGTCGACAAGGGCCTCGTGTCGAAGGCGAAGGTGGAGTCGGCCCTCATCGAGCAGGAGCACCTGAAGAAGGTGAAGAAGGCCCCGAAGAGGGAGGAGGAGGCGGCATCGAGCATCCGCGTCCCAGCGGAGAAGCTCGACACGCTCGTCAACCTCGTCGGCGAGCTGGTGACCGTCCAGGCGCGGCTCACCCAGATGGCGTCGATCTTCGACAACCCCGAGCTGGTATCGATAGCCGAGGAGGTCGAGCGCCTGACCGGCGACCTCAGGGACAACACCCTCAACATCAGGATGCTCCCCATCGGGACGACCTTCGGACGGTTCAAGAGGCTCGTGCGCGACCTCTCCCAGGAACTGGGCAGGGAGGTGGAGATGACGACGGAAGGGGCCGAGACGGAGCTCGACAAGACCGTCATCGAGAGGCTCAACGACCCGCTCGTCCACCTCATCCGCAACTCCATAGACCACGGCATCGAGCCCCCCGACGTGCGCGAGTCCGTGGGCAAGCCCAGGGCGGGCATGCTCCACATAGCGGCGCGCCACTCCGGCGCCTACGTCCTCATCGAGATAACCGACGACGGGGCGGGCATCGACAAGGACGTGATCCGCAGGAAGGCCGTGGAGAAGGGCCTCATCGGTGCCGACGCGGAGCTGCAGGACAAGGAGATATTCTCCCTCATCTTCGCCCCCGGCTTCTCAACCTCGGAGAAGATAACGAACGTCTCCGGCAGGGGCGTCGGGATGGACGTGGTCAAGAGGACCATCGACAACCTGAGGGGCACCGTCGAGATAAGCTCCGAGAAGGGCGAAGGGACGACGGTCACCCTGAAGCTCCCCCTCACGCTTGCGATCATCGAGGGCCTCCTCGTGGAGATAGACAAACAGTTCTTCATCCTTCCCCTCACCATCGTCCAGGAGTGCGTCGAGCTCTCACGCGCCGATGTGGAGAGGTCCCACGGCAGGGACATCGCGAACATACGGGGAGAGATCGTCCCCTACATCCGCCTGAGGGAGTCCTTCGCCATCGAGGGAAAGAGACCGGACATCGAACAGATAGTCATCACCGAGGTCGAACGCAACAGGATAGGCCTCGTCGTGGACAATGTCATCGGGGAGCACCAGACGGTCATAAAGTCCCTGGGCAAGGTCTACAGGGACATCGAGGGGGTATCGGGAGCCACGATCCTCGGAGACGGTACGGTGGCCCTCATCATGGACGTGGCCCGGCTGACGGATTCCGCCCACGCGGCGGCCGGGTTCGCAATGGCAAGCTGACGGAAAACAACGAGCGAAGATGTTTTCGCGCACCCTCAAGCCGGCACCATGGCCTTTCATCTTTGAACAAACGGCCTTAAGGGTAAATACACCCAGAAGGAGGTTTTTTTCGCATGAAACGGTTTAAGGATTGGTCCATCGGAACAAAGGTAATGAGCATATCGGTATTGACGATCGTCATCATTCTGGCTGGAATGGTCCTCTACTTCATCCCCATGGTAAAGGGCAAGCTCCTGGACGAGAAGAAGGCCTCTCTGCGGAACGTGACGGATGTCGTCAACACCCTTGTCGCCTCATACGAGGCACGCGTCAAGGCTGGGGAGATCAAACTCGAAGACGCCAGGAAGACGATAGCATCGGACATGAAAAGCCTGCGCTATCAGGGAAATGAGTATTTCTTCATAATCGGCACCGACGGCAAAATGGTCGCCCACGGGGCAAAGCCGGAACTCGCCGGCAGGGACGTGTCCGAAGATATCTTCAAGGATTCCAGCGGCAAGTACTTCGCCAAAGAGATGGTTACCATAGGCAAGGACAAGGGGGAAGGCTTCGTCACGTACGAATGGCCGAAACCAGGTCAGACAGTACCGTCCCCAAAACTCGGCTATGTCAAGCTCTTCGCACCCTGGGGCTGGGCAATCGGCACGGGTATCTACATTGACGACGTCAACGCCCAGGCAGCCAAGATCCAGTGGCAGGTCATCA
>DBQU01000101.1 GCA_002305765.1 Deltaproteobacteria bacterium UBA1386 | reverse complement strand
ACATTTAATTATGAGGCAACTGGCCTGGAATCGCTTGAATCGTTTGAGGGTTAGAACATTCCGAGAGGGTGGAATTCTTTTGGACCCTCAAGCCACTCAAACATTCAAGCTGTTCAAGCCGTCTTCTCAGATCCCTGCCATCCTTGCCAGGCCGTAGGCGGCCATTCCCATGAGATAGGACAGAAGGAGCATGAAGACGAAAGACACGATGAACCATTTCCTGTCTCCCATCTCCTGCTTCATGACGATGATGGTCGGAGCGCAGGGTATGAAAAGCATGAGGACCACGAGGAAGGATATGGCCGACGCGTGAGGGATACTGCTCGACAGGACGGCCATCAGACCCTGATCTCCCACATTGTACAGGACACCCAACGTTGCGACGGAGTTCTCCTTGGCGATCACGCTCGAAAGGAGCGCCACCACCATCCGCCAATCGAGGCCAAGGGGTCGTCCCAGGGGTTCCAGAAATATCCCCACCCTTCCGAGTATGCTGTTCTCGATGTTCCCCGCCGGTACATTCGACAGGATCCAGAGAAAAACGGAAAAGAGAAGGATGACCGTTCCCGCCTTCTTCACAAAAGCGATCGTCCGGTGCCACACCACGACTCCAATCGTCCTGAAATCGGGTTTGTGATAGAGCGGGAGCTCCATGATGAAAGGAACAGCCTCTTCGCGAAGCAGGAACCTCCCGATGAACATTCCCGCCACACCGAGCATGACCACATTGAGGGCCACGAGGAGCCACGTAACGGCGAGGGCGTTGCCGGCAAAGACCGCTGCCGCCACAAAGGTTATTACAGCCAGCCGGCCCGTGCAGGGAACGAGAGGGGTGAGAAATATGGTAAGAAGCCGTGCCTTGCGCGACTCCACTATACGCGCTCCGAGCACGGAGGCCACATTGCACCCGAACCCGAGACACATGGGCAGGAAGCTCTTCCCGTGAAGCCCGATGATGTGCATGAACCGGTCCATGACGAAGGCTGCCCGGGCCATGTACCCGACATTCTCCAGAAAGGACATGGCGAAGAAAAATATAACGAGTATGGGGACAAATGTCAGTACAGATCCCGCCCCGCCGATGACGCCGTCGACGAGAAGCCCCTTTATCCACTGCGGCTCCCTCTCGAGAACAGTCCGGACCACCGAGCCCAGGGACGCCACGAGAGACTCGAAGTACCCCTGAAGAGGGTATCCGATGGCGAATGTGACAAGGAAGACAACGGCGAGAATACCGAGAAGCACCGGTATGCCCGTTACGGGCCGCGTCAGGACGTGGTCTATGCGGTCCGTCATCAGCACCTGCCCGCGCCTGAACCGTGACACCGCGGCGCGTGTGGCTTCCTCGATCCAGTCATACCTCCCCCCCACGACGGCGCGCAGGGCATCTTCGTGCGCAACGAGCAGGGTCTGTATCTCGCTCCATATTTCCGGAGGGATGATCCCCTGGAACGTCTCTGTCACTTCCGAATCACCCTCCATCAGTTTCGTGACCACCCATTCCACGGTAAAAGGCACGGGTACGTGGTCTTTGATCAGTTCCGATATGTTCAGGTATATGTCGTGGTGGTCCTGCGTCACCCGGGGGATCTTTGGTCTGTACAGACCCGGGTTCTCGGCCACCTTGAGGATCTCCTCAAGAAGCTCCTTGATGCCCTTGTTCTTCGTGGCCACCGTCGACACGACAGGCAGACCCAGAGAAGCCTGGAGCGCCTCCGAGTCTATGTGCACCCCCTGGTTCTCCGCCACGTCGAGCATGTTGACGGCCACGATAACTGGCGATCGCAGAAGGAGGAGTTCGGTGAGGAGATAGAGACTCCTTTCCAAAGCCGATGCGTTGACAAAGAGGACCGTTATGTCGGGATGCTCGTGGATAAGGAACTCCCGCGTGACCCTCTCCTCTTCGGAGTACGCGCTGAGGCTGTAGGTCCCGGGAAGGTCGACAAGTCTGATCTCGGTGTCCTTGACCCTGTGGACGCCCTCTTTGCGCTCCACAGTCTTCCCCGGCCAGTTTCCGATGTGCTGCGACAGGCCGGTGAGGAGGTTGAACACCGTCGTCTTGCCCACGTTCGGCTGCCCCGCGAAAGCGACCAGAAGGCTCCGTCTCGCCTGGGGTTCACCCTGTGCCTCGTGGTAGCTTTCCCTCCTGACGAGTATCTTCTCCGCCTGGCCCTTGCCCAGAGCAACACGCGTATCCGAAGCGAGGACGATGATCTGCCCCCGGCTCTTCCTCAGGAGCTTGATCCTCGTCCCGGGAATGATGCCCATCGCAGCGAGACGTCCCGTCAGACCTTCGCCGCCCGAGAGAAGACGCACCGTCGCCTCCTGTCCCTCATCAAGAGCGGTTACGGGGAACAGTTCCTCGCTCATGTCCACAAACCTTTCATTTTCCGTTTGGTTATACTATGGGGATGGCAAAGAAACAAGGGAAAAGACGGTTCCAAAGACGGTTCCATGTTTCAGGTTCCATGTTTCAGGTTAAAGGCCAAAGAACGAAGGCTCTGCATCTGTAAAGGTTCCGATCTTCCCGGACAACCTGCACCAACAAAATAGGGTGGCAGTCAGTGCCCTCTTCGGTTAGGATGTTTTAGCCCAAACACCAATACCGATAAGGAGGAGAACACATGACTGCCGATAAGAAGATAGCACAGGGAAGGCTCACATTGCTACAGCTGGCGGAGAAGCTCAGGAACGTGTCGGAGGCCTGCAGGCGCAAAGGGGTGTCGAGAAGCCAGTTCTACGAGTACAAACGCGCCTTCCAGGAGTTCGGTTTCGAGGGCCTCGTTGACAGTCCCCCCGTGCCGGGGTCATTCCCCAACGCGACACCCCGGGAGATCGGGGACCGTGTCGTCGCCCTGTCCCTGGAGCACCCTGCCTGGGGCAAGACGAGGATCGCCGACAATCTCAGGGACGAGGGCATCTCCCTCCATCCGACCACGGTGAGGAAGATCCTCCTCAGGGAGGGTCTGGAGACGAAGTACAGGCGCCTTGTGTTCCTTGAGGAGAGGAAATGGGGACCGGACATGGAGCTTACGGAGGAGCAGATCAGGTTCATGGAAAAGGCAAACCCCTGCTTCAGGGAGCGCAGGGTGGAGAGCCTCTACCCCGGATACCTGCTCTGCCAGGACACGTTCAGCGTGGGCTACCTGAAGGGCATAGGCCGCGTCTACCTCCAGGCTGTCATCGACACCTACGGGTCCTATGCCTTCGGCAAGCTCTACACGTCAAAGGGGGCGGAGACCGCCGCCGATACCCTCTACGACCGGGTGCTTCCCTTCTATGAGGGGCATGACATCAGGATCGAGCACATCCTCACGGACAACGGAAGGGGGTACTGCGGGCGATACATGCGCCATCCCTATGAGATACTCCTTGAACTGTACGACATAAGGCACAGGAGGACACGGGTCGCCACACCCAGGACGAACGGGTTCGTCGAGCGCTTCAACCGGACGATCCTCGACGAGTACTTCAGGGAGGTCTTCAGGAAGAAGTTCTTCGCATCCCTCGATGAGCTCCAGGAAGACCTCGACGCCTGGCTTGTCCACTACAACACCGAACGTCCCCACCGGGGATACCGGAACATGGGACGCAGACCGATAGAGACCTTTGAGGCGGGAAAACAGGTCAGGGAAGAGATGACAAAAAGCGTGGCTTAGGGTTCTGACCGAAGAGGGACGGAGTGTCCGGGAAGATAGGAACCTTTACAGCATCCGACCGGAAACGGGATTGTTGCTTTTGTCTTTTGCCTGGAACCTGGAACCTTGTATGTTACTCCCCA
>DBQU01000037.1 GCA_002305765.1 Deltaproteobacteria bacterium UBA1386 | reverse complement strand
AGGACGTTCACCAAGCACGACACCAGCAAAGGGTCGTGCTGCCCCATGGCGGTAGGATACGCCCTCGTGGACATGTGGAAGGAGATGCAGATAGAGGTAAAGGGCGTGGAGAACATCCCCCCGGAGCCGGCGAGGAAGGTCATCAACCCCTGTCCGAAGTGCGGCTCCGAGCTGGAGTTCCAGGGCGGATGCAACGTGTGCAAGGCCTGCGGATGGACCAAGTGTGATTAATACTCAGAAAACGATTGAGCTACGAGGGAGCAGCCATAAGTCCTGTTCTTAAACGCACAGTATTGAACCGTGCTCCTCAAATCGAGAACTCAGACAGGCCCGCGCAGAGCCTCAGCTCTCTCCCTCACCCTTCCAGGGCTCGGAAGCCATGTTCTGCACGGCCATCGATATGCCCAGACCTCCGACGATGCCTGCAACGAACCTGAGGACATCCAGATCGTAACTCAGTAAGGCCCCCGCCGCCCATTCGGCCGCCATTACGAAAATCAATGCGAATCCGGCGTACATGGTCTTTCTTTCGGTGAAAGGAGGCTTCCCGGCATACCGGCTCGTCAAAAGGAGTCCTGAAGCGGACCCTGTTATCAAACCCACGTCCCTGGCGCAGAAAGCGGTCTGCGAACCGTTTAACATGAAGCTCCTTTCGGCCTGCTGGTGGCAGAACATGTCTCCCAATGCATAGACGAACTGCCCGGCGCTCCAACGGTGGTCCATTACCCCGGCGGTACCGTCGAGGCCTACGAAAGTGCCCGGAGAATATACCAAAGGGAGTGCCACCATAAGTGCCAGAAGCGCAAACAGAAACGTGGAGATCGCAAGTCCCGGAGTGCCTGCCCTCATCGGGACCCGATTGCGGTATGATATAAAAAATGATTAAGGGGTTTAGAGGGCAAAAGACATGCAGGTGCAGAAAACGACCATCGAAACAGGGAGCATCATCGAGAACCTGTACACGATGTTCCTGACACCGCACCCTCCCTTGTGCGCCGCCGTTAGGAACGCCATCAGGGCGCAGAGTTCCGCCAGGTACAAGGCTATGACCGCGGAAGTCCCCGTCATGTCCGCGGCCTCCGATATCTCGGAAAGCGGTTTCAGCATCGCGACCGACAGCCCCAGGACCATGGGCGCGAACACCGCGGCGGTGGCGGTCATCATGTCGAACACGCTTCTCAGCTTGTTAGATATGCTTTTGTACACGGCCTCCCGGTCCTGCATCTGCCGCCCTATGGAAATGGCGAGCCTTCCTGCTTCCCTTATGTCTCTCTGCGATGCGTCGTAAACCTCGCAGAATGCTTCCGCGGCCTCAGGTGAAACGTTTCCCAGGGCGGAAAATATCGCTGAACGCTCGTCACCCCTGGAGAGGGCGATCTCCTTTCTGAACACGTCAGCGACGTGCGAGGTCTCGCTCCTTGTCTCCAGGGCTCCTGCCGCCGCATTCTCGAAGTTATCTCCCGATATCAGGCGGTTGCCCAGTTCGAAGATCGAATCCTTCAGGAAGCGTTCCACATCGGCGCGCGCCCTCTCTCTTTTTTGAGACGGGTACAAAACGGCGAAGGCCAGCGCGCATGCGGGGACCGTCGAGAAAACAAAGGTCCGGACGACGTCCCCGGTCAGATTCCAGCCGATAAGTGCCAGCGGCAGGGAGAATATCAACGGCGAGATCGACCTCCAATCTCCGTCTCTCCTCCTTTTGGCGAAAGGGTCTTTTCCTCTTATCGAAAGGGTGACGCAAAGGACGCATGCGGGCACGACGACCAGGGTCGTAACGATAATTGGGCCGAGGCCCACGGATTCCCCGAACATCCCGCCGATCTGAAGTATCGGGAGTATCGACATCAGGATCATGGGGACCATGATTCCAAGGCCGAAGATGACCATGCATGGGTTGGAAAGTGAGGATCCATAAGCCTCTCCCGTCTCCCTGAGGCCGTTGACGGAGATGTCGGAGGCATCTTTCAGGATCCTTGTTTTTTCCGGACCGGCGTGCATTTCCGAGGCGGCCATCAGCATATGTACCGAACGCCTGAAGAAAGCAAGCTCCTTCGGCAGCCCGGAGGCGAGGGACCTCAATCCGGACCTTATGTCCGGGCATGCCCTCACGTCTGCATCATGCACGATGGCCGAAAATGCTTCCCTTATATCCTCAGGACCCTTGGAAGCGACCTCCCTGACCGCTGAATCCAGAGATCCTCCGGATTCGATGACGACCGACATCATTCCGACGGCGGCGGGTCCCTCTCTTATGAGCGGCCTGTAATCCTTTTTCTCAATCTTCAATCTGTCCAGCCCCCTCCGCCCTGCGGATCTTTGCTTCGAAGGAGCTGATCAAAGACTTCTGATTTTTACCGGAGTTCCTTGACAGGTGGTCGTTAGCCGTGTTTATCCATTCCGGCCCCAGGAACCTTTCGTCGCGCGACCCCGCCTCTGCAAGCATCTTCCTTATTCCGGACCTGGAGCGTATCTCGTTCAGGATCTCTTTCCTGTCCATCCCGCAGGACGAAGATATCCTCTCCATCGCGGGCGACGAGAAAAGCCCCTCGGCATCAGATATGTCGACGAACTCCCCAGGCCTGCTGCCTGTCGCTACTATCTCGCCGAGGGCCCTCTTCTGGTCTCCAGACCTCCTATCCCTCGACGAGCCCAGGGTAAGCAGGACGTCGGTGGCCATGAAAGCCTCCGGGGCGATGCCCATGTCGTGGACCACACGTTCGTATACCGACCTTGCCGAATCGCCGTGTATCGTGCCCATGATCGAACTCCCGGCACGGCCCGCCCTCATGCTCTGATACAGTGTCTTGGCCTCCTCTCCTCTGACCTCACCCAATATGATGGCCGACTCCCCCATCCTGAGCGAAACCCGCAGGGCTTCGTCAGCACGGGAAAGGCTGTCGCCTTCTATCCTGTCGTTTATCAGCATCGACTGAACTTTGTAGCCCATCCCCCTCATCTTGTCGCCGGGGAGCTCCAGGGTGTCCTC
>DBQU01000018.1 GCA_002305765.1 Deltaproteobacteria bacterium UBA1386 | reverse complement strand
CTGATAATGGATATTATGTTAACTCGTATGAGGCTAAAAACAGGGAGAGGCCGAAACCCCTCCCTGCCTGTCTTCCCTGCTCAACCTACTGCATCATCTGGAAGTGGGCCCGACGATTCTTCGCCCAGGCCTCTTCATTGTGCCCCGGATCGACAGGCTTTTCCTTCCCGTAGCTTATCGTTTCGAGAAGCCTGCCATCCGCGCCGAGACCCACAAGAAAGTTTCTGGTCGAGTCGGCCCTCTTCTGTCCCAGGACGAGGTTGTACTCCACCGTACCGCGCTCGTCGCAGTGGCCCTCGATCCGCACTTTCTTGCCCCTGTTCGCCGTATCGCGGAACCAGTTCATGTTCTCCCTGAGGATAGCCGCGTCGCCCTCGCGGATGTTGTACCGGTCAAAATCGAAATGGATGTCTCTGAGGGCCACAGCGGCCGGCGCCACAGGCACCGGTGTCTTCGCCTCAGGCGGTGTCACGGCCGCCGGCGGAGCAGCTGGCGGAGGAGTTTCACCCTTCATCTGCTGGTAGAAACAACCGCAGCCGCTCAGGGACACTGCCAGGAACACAGCCATCACCAACAACACATACCTCTTTGTCATGATCGACCTCCTTAGTATTTGGTTTAGCCCTTCAGTCTTTCCATTTGTTCTCACGCTATACGTCAATTGTAGCACGCCTTGGGAGTTTTGCCACATTTATGACGGGGAATCTGTTTTGATCTGGCAGAAGGCTCGTCGCATGGTCCGGCCTCCTCCACTCGACACCTCCCTGGAGGCCACCCGTTACCGAACCCTCAGGACCGTTACGTCCTCGAAGTCCTGCTGTTTCTTCAAGTCGAGGGGCGTCGTTCTGATCACGCCCTTGAGGCCATCGAGATCGATGGCCCCTGCGTCCACCCTCCGGACGCGCCGGTTATGCTGCGTGTGGTAATACATCACCATGTTCTTCGTATCGTATACCACCGTCCAGATGGTGGAACTACGCATTGCTGACGCTATTTTTTCGTGATCGGAGCCCTCGGCCCCGCCAAGGGGGAGGTTGAAATTGTCGAGGATCCGGAACATCTCGTACATGGTCTCGGGCCCATTGGCCGTCCTGCGGGCGCTTGCCGTGAAGGCTACGGCTCGGATGAAGCGCGACGGAGGTGTAAAGTCGCCCGGCAGGCCGATCATCCCGCTGCCGGCACCAAGGGGTGCAAACTCTATATCCTCGATCCTCTTGTCCGGCAGGGCCACCTGAGAGAGATTGACGTAGTTCCTGAGGTTCGTGATGTGCCAGTCGTAGGCGGGGGCGTTCGTAATGACGCCAAGCGGGGCGTCGAATATCTTCGTCTCCCCCTGTTTGAACTCGATAACCACTCTCTTCCCTGATCGCTCGGCGATTATGAAATGAACGGGCGGCGGGAACCCCAGAGCCTCTTCCACCACCGGCACGACACGGACCTTCTTCATCGCCGCCCGCACATCCTCGACGGTTGCGCAGGTGGTCAGAAGATACTGGGCGACGTCGGTCGGGCCCATGGTCTCGCCGGCCCTGTCGGGCGCGTATCGTGCGTATTCCGCATAACCCGGGTGATACAGGAGGCCAAGGGCCAGGCCCTTCTCGTTGAATCCGTCCGCCAGAACCTCTTTTTCCAGCATGTCGGTGCCCACGACGGCGTATTTCCCTTTCCATCTGTACCCTCCCCTGCCGTCCGGGGTGCGCCCCTTGAATACATGGTCACGAGGGATGATGATGATCCGACCGTTGAGATCAAAGGAGCCCCATTCCATGGTGCGACCGAGAAGGACAGCTCCGTCGCCAGCCTTCAGGGTGATAGCCGTGCAGGCCTGCGTGAGCGGCGGCGCCCCGGCGATTAGGAAGCTCATTGCGGCTAGGGCGACAAGCCACATAGATAGTTGTCTTCTGAATGGTCTCGTTGACATGTTTGTCCTCCCTTTTCTTGTTCGGATATCCTCGTGTCTTCTTAAGCGGTAACACGTGTCCTTTCCGTGCTGCATCTGTCCGCAGGTCCCGGTTACCCGCCGTCGATACCCGCATTATACACCAGGGGGACACCGATATACTAACCTTCCGGGCCGTTCAGGCATTGACGGCTGTATTGACAAAACATGGCGATCCGTTATTATATCCTTGCGAGGCGACCTTATGGACACGAGCACAAAGAGATCCTTCGAGATCCTTGGTCTCCGGGAGGATGCGTCTGCGGCGGACGCAGATCGGGCGTACCGCGTCCTCATCGCGGAGAAGACCGACTGGAGCGACGTCAAGGAGATCAACTGGGCTTACGAATGTGTCAGGGATTATTTTTCCTCAAAGGGCACGGACGGCTCAGCGGGAGCTCAAGCTTCCACCGCCTCAGAAGAGTTGCACCCCTCCCCTGCTGAGCAGCGGACAACGGGCTCCGGGCGAAGGATCGCCGTGGTGGCCGCATCATTGACCGGGGTCGTCCTGGTGGTCCTTGCCGCCTTCCTTGCCTTCAAGGTGATGGATCCCTTTCGGACGCGCGGCACGGGAGACCTCTCAGCGATCATAAAGACGCTGAAGCCATCCGTCATCACCGTCACCACTGACGGAGCGGCCCGTGGTTCAGGCTTCGTGGTGAGCAAAGATGGCTTTATTGTCACGAATGCTCATGTGATGCGCGAGTTAACGGGCAAGGCGACCTTCTCAGACGGCTCCGTCGTCGACATCGACCTCATTATTGTCGATCCCGACAGGGATTTCGCCCTCCTCAAGGCCCGGCAAGCGCGGCAGTACGCTTTCCTGCGGCTCGGCGACAGTTCGGCCTGCTCCGAGGGCGACACAGTGATAGCCGCCGGTACGCCCCTTTCCTTCGAAACCACCTTCACGCGGGGTATCATCAGCTCGACGAAACGGTTATTTCCGGCCTACAAGGCCTCTTTCATCCAGACCGATGCCGCCCTGAGTCCGGGAAACAGCGGAGGCCCGCTCATCAACCTTTCAGGTGATGTCATCGGTATCAATTCCCTGAAGATCTCGGGGCTGAGCGTTGAGGGGATGGGGTTCGCGGTGGCCATCAACGACGTAAAACACCATATCTCAAGCAGGCGACAGATGGGCGAGTCAGATCTCGCGCGCCAATTGGCCCGTGTTGAGGAGAAGATGGAGGAGATGAACCAGTGGCGCGACCAGTCGTCGGGCAGAGAGGAGAAGAGGGTCCGGGACAGGATGGTCGAGGAACAGTGGGAGCGGGAGCGGCGGCGGAGAGAATTCTCGGAGCGGGTCGATGAGGCCAACCGGAACCTGAGGGAGCAGAAGGAAAGAGAGGAGCGCCGGATCGAGGAGGAGGCCGAGCAGTACAGGTCCCGGATGCGCGACCAGATGGAGGCGAAGCGCAAGGCCCTCTCCGAATGTCTCCAGACCGCGAACCACCGCTATCAGACGGCGTGGAACGACTCATGCAGGTCGATGAACCTCGGCGCGCAGTGCAAACTTCCTTATTCCTCGGCCAGCATGCTGGAACAACGGCTCATGCAGTCCCGCAACGAATGCTTCAGGCTCTACCCCCAATGACCGCCATCGCCTTGCGTGTTTGTGTGTCGTGAAAGAAGGGTCCCGGCAATCACCGGGGAATGCATAAAAAGAAACCCCGGGGTTACCCGGGGTCCTGGTATTTTTGGTTGCGGGGACCGGATTTGAACCAGTGACCTTCGGGTTATGAGCCCGACGAGCTACCAAACTGCTCCACCCCGCTGTCGAATGCAATACTGTATAGGAAAAGGGGCGCAAAGTCAAGGGCTAAACCCCGAAAGGTCTTGCGATAGAGGGGTCCAGGGACTAGAATTGGTAAAAACGAACCTTGAGGAGGTCATCATGAGATGGAAATGTGGTGTTCTTTCGGTGATGGTCGTTTTCCTCTTCCTTTTTGGAGGGGCAGCGGTGGGGGTCCCGGCGGAAAAAGGCGGTCGGGCGCTCTTCGAGAAGAAATGCGGGGCTTGCCACAGCATCGATAAACCGAAGTCGCAAGGCAAGACCAGGGCCGAATGGCAGGCCACCGTGGTGAGGATGAAGGGGCATGGTGCCGCCCTTACCGACGCGGACATCTCGGCTATTGTCGACCACCTGGCCAGGGCCTACCCAAAGAAATGAGCTCTTAAGGTATGAAGAGACGGATGATGGAAATGATGATGCCCTGGATGAGGGAGATAACGGGGTTGAGTACGCCGAGGTAGAGAAGCCCGAGGATGATGAACATCCCGAAGGGCTCGAGGCGCTCCAGTTGATACCTCAGTTCACCGGGCAGGAACCCCATCAATATCTTGGATCCGTCCAGGGGCGGTATGGGGATAAGATTGAAGGCGGCGAGCATTATATTCACCCGCGCGGCGAAATACAACATCGTGTGCAGGGGACCGAGGTCGTAATCCTGCGTGAGACGCATAATGAGAAAAGCGATGAAAGCGAGGATCATATTTGCCGTGATACCGGCGGCGGAGACGTAGATCATGCCCTTGCGGAGGTCTCGGAGGTTGAGAAAATTGACGGGCACAGGTTTCGCCCAGCCGAAACCAAAGATGAGAAGGGCGATCGTCCCGAAAGGGTCGAGATGTTTCACGGGGTTCAGGGTGAGCCTTCCGAGCCACTTTGCCGTGGGGTCTCCCATCCTGTCGGCGACCCACCCGTGGGCCAGTTCGTGAATGATGATGGAGTACAGAAGGGGGATGACGAGGAGGAGAAAGGTCAAAGGGTCGCGGAATAAAAGCTGAATGAGTCCCATGATGAAGTGAGATACAATATTCCATAGATGGATCGGGATTGCAAATGAATTTAACAATTATCTATAAATAATCTGCTCTATTATAACAAGATATTTGACAAAAATCGGGTGCCATGATAAGAAGAGATTTGTTTGCTCCGTGGGAAACAGGAGACTGATCAGGGTACGGGGAAAATCACGCAATGACCATCGATCCAGAAAAAGATGCTGGACCCAGCATCCCTCGGAAGGATGTTTTTCGCGATGCGCCGGATTTTGAGGTAGCCGACGCCTTTGGCGTTACCTTGGCGCTGCGTTTCCGGAACTTCATGATCCGGCATCTGGAGCTCGTCTTTGTCCTCCTGATCGCCGTTCTCGTTTGCGCCATCTTCTTCATCCTCCCTTACAGGTTCGCCTTCCTCAACCTCTTCTACCTCCCGGTCCTTCTCGCCGCGTATATTCTGGGCAAACGCAAGGCCTTCTACGCGTCCCTCAACATAATTGTTATCGTGGGTGTCACGGCTCTCATCAGGCCCGAATGGTTCGCCGTGGGCGGCAATGTTACGAGCACGCTCATCATGATCGTCATCTGGGGCGGGTTCCTCGTTCTGACCAGCGCCGGTATAGGGTCGCTGCAGGAGAAACTGGCGAAGGGCTTCGAAGAAACGAAACGGCTCTACGAGGAGCTCAAGCGCAGCCGCGTCGCAGAGGAGATGAAGGAGAAGGTCGAGAAGACCCTCTACACCACGATGGACCCCGTCGTCGCAAAGCTGGCGACGGAAGGAAAGCTCAGGATAGAAAAGCGGGAGATCAGCATCATGTTCTGCGATCTTACGGACTTCACCGCCTATTCCGATCAGAACCCCCCCCGATATCGTCCTTGACGAACTGAACCGCTTTATCGGGTCCATCGAGCCCGTCATCGAGCTTTTTCGCGGCCATATAGACAAATACATGGGTGACGGCGTCATGGTCGAGTTCGGCGCGCCCGTCGACTATGCCCAGCACGCCCTGATGGCTGTGCTTGCGGCAATAAAGATGCAGGAAAGGATCAAGGATATGGGCCTTCCCTGGAAGCTGCGCATCGGCATCGCCACGGGATACACGATCGTCGGCATGATGGGTGTCCACAGACAGGCTTACAGTGCCATAGGGGACCGTGTCAACGTCGCGAAGCGCCTTGAGGAGATTTGCGAGCCTGAACGGATATACGTCGACGAGTACACCTTCAATTTCGTCGAACCCTTCGTTAACGTGAAGAAGCTGCGTAATATGGGGTACAGCCGGCAGAGCGACAAGGCCCTCCTCGAGGAACTCAGCATCCTTGAGCACAATCTCGCACAGGAAGGAGAGAGTTCGCAGCTCCTTTACCAGATGGGGAAGGTGCACTTCGGTCTCCACGATGCCTCCGCCGCCATCTCCTGTTTTGAGCGGGCCCTTGCCCTCGATCCGGATTCCACGGACTTGAGGCTTGCCTATGCCGATGCGAATCTCAAAAGGGACGAGTTCGAGAAGTTCCAGCTCAAGGGAAAACTCCACAAGATCGCTGTGTACGAGGTCAGGAGCATAAAGAGCCGCTGGCACGACCACAGCGTTATCCCCCGGGCCGTATCGGAGCGGTACAGGGAAGTGGAGGCGGCGATCAAGGTGCCGGTGGACCTTGTCCTTGCCGTGGAATCTCTGGACGGTTCCATAGGGCGCGGACTCCTTGTCGCCATGCTCTCCTATGCCCTTGCGGACCGTCTCAACCTCAACGAGGACCTGAAACTGAACATACTGCAGGCCGGGTTCCTTCAGGACATCGGCAAGGAGGCCATACCCCATCACATCCTGAACCGCCAGGCCAGCCTC
>DBQU01000078.1 GCA_002305765.1 Deltaproteobacteria bacterium UBA1386 | reverse complement strand
AGGAGAGGAGGTAGAAGATCTTGGTTCGGTAGTTCACGCTTACCGCGACGACATTGTCGGGTAAGAGCCCGATCTTCATCACCACCCGGGCCGGGTCAAGCTGGGCAGGGAATACCGAGCACAGGACCAGCGCCGCCGTCATACCGGACAGGACGCCGAAGAAACCGGCGGGGAATTCCCGGCAGACTTGCTCATCGATTCTGCTTGCTGATGTCGTGTTCACAGGTTTGGCTCTATTGCATTGCGTCATACGTTACTGATGTAAGGCGTGGCAGATATACCGGTCTTGAATTCGAGGGGGCAGGAAAGTGAGATGAAGCTGACTGCCAGGGTTGTCTCCTACCCGTTCGTCAGGGTTTGACTATGTAAGCCGCCGGGGCGTTTGTCCATTGCAGCGTCCTTATCCGCACCTCTGGCTTATCGGAGAAGTATTCGTCGACGGCCTTTGTCTCACCGGGCCACTCCTTGATAGAATACTCATCAAAAAGAACAACACCGCCCTTAGACACCAGGGGCCATAGGTACTCGAGAGCGATCTTAGTTGGCCTGTAAAGATCGCAATCGAAATGGATCAGGGAAAAGCGTATGCCGGGGTTTTGCTCCACGAAATCGCGAACGCTCTCCTCGATACTGCCCACGACAAGCTTGACCCGTGGTTTCCAGGGCACGAAGCGGTCCCTGTCGAATATCTTTATGGCCTCGACAAGCTCATCGTAATACTTTTCAGGCGAGAACCCTCCGACGGTTTTTTCAACAGACCCTTCTTCCCTGCCGTCCTCTTTCGAAAGTTCAAGGAAGCCTTTCCAGTTATCGAACCCGTAGACCGTTTTCGTTCTGTCGCCGATGCAGTATGCCTCCAGCAGATTCGCCCATGTCATGAGACCCAATCCCCTGAAAACGCCCAGCTCCGCCATATCACCGGGAACGTCAAGGGTCATCTTGAAGAGCTCCAGATGGGCAAGGAATCTCTTCAACCACTGACGACGGGCGAGGACCGGAAAAAGTTTGACGGCATCCAGAGGGCCTATGTCGAACTGCCTGCAGTGCTCCTCGAGAACATCCTCGATCTCGTTGTCCGTCCCTGTCTTTCTAAAACCGTCAAATTCTCTCATCGTTCGTATTCTCCTTCAGCCCAAAAACCTTGTACGCATCAAGCGGTTTGGTAACATTTACGTATGGCATCACGAATTGATCGATGAATGCCTGGCTCTCTCCGCACAGACACATCGGGTGGTCATCGGCAAACCATTCGCTCTTCAAAAGAGTGTCGCGCATCTCTCTCACCGAATGGTCCTTCAGGTTTCCCAGGCTGTATTGCAGGAAATTGCAGGGCAAGCACTGCCCGTCCGCGGTTATGGAAAGGAATTCTGTCCCTGCCGGGCAATGGTCATGTGCGCCCGAAAAGATATCCCGATTCACCATTCTCTGACCATTGGGCAGCAGTGGTCCCTCCAAGCGCAACTTCTTGATATAGGCCGCGTCCTCGGGCGTTATCAGGAGATCCCGGCGCCCATCCCATTTGCCAACAGGCTCGGCTATCTGCACATCAAGTCTGATCTGTTTATCCAGGGCGTACCTGTACACCTTCCTGAAACCTTCAGAGTAGAGCGATTGGTGTGTTACCACCACAGACACCGAAGTGAGCAAGCCCTCGGCGAGCACGTCATCGACGGCCTTGATGACCCTCTCGAAGGAACCCTCCCTTCTCCTTGCATCATGCTCCTCAGCAATACCAGAATCCAGACTGAAGGCTATCTTGTCCACCTTCAGGGACTTCAACCAGGCGATCACATCCGGGGTCATCTTCCACCCGTTGCTCACTACATTCAGGTACGCTTCGTCCGGGTGGCACGCCCTGAGTATCGCCTCCAATCGCTCCATATCTTCAATTGGTTCGCCGCCCTGCAGAACATAATGAAATACTCCCATCTCATAGAGATCGTCCAGCATTTGCCGGACCACCTGAAGGTCCACGGGCACCGCATTAACAAATGTTTCCGCGTAACAATGGGAGCATCGCATATTACATTTGGCGGTCACATCGATGGCAATCGTCCGTGGATTTCCCGGCTCATACTTAGCCTGGCGCTTATGAAGTTTTGTCTTTTCAGAATACATTGGTCACAGCCCTTTCTCTTCAGTCCTCAATTCGCTTTCACCTGGTGATCCGCATCCGTCACTCAACGCGGCAGCGCGCATCAACGCTCCCAAGGGAACGCTTGCGACGATCTGCGGTAACAAAGGTTCCGTGGCAAACAACCTGATCGGAGATACACCAGGCAACTCCACCCGGGAGGAAACCACCTGTGAGCACATCCGCTTTGTTCCCGATAAATGCCTTATTAAATCAGGTTTGTCTGCCATTTTCAAGCCGGAAAACCCCGGCGTTATGTCTCATTTGCTTGATACAGATCACGTTGATCCTCTGTCCGGGGCGCTACTGCCAGCCCTTCAAAGGAGGGAGGTTGGGTGGACGACGGACCGGGTACCTGTCTTTGGGGTTGTTCTCGTAGATCATTCTTAACCTGTCATAGATCCGGTGCAGGTACAGGCAGCTCTGGTCCTCATCCAGCTTCTTTCTGTAGCTCTCAAGGAAATCATCGTCGATGTCGAAGCTACTCCTGTCCTTCCACGACAGCAGGTAGACAGGACCCCTCTTCCAGACAACCCCGAGATACCTCCCTATGTTCTCGGGCGAGAAAAGCGGTGTGTAGGGGAAGAAGTCAAAAAAATGTGAGCTCAGGTCGACAATGAAGTAATTCAGCTGTTGTTTCTTGAGTAGACCCATCCCCGTTTCAGGCGACCCGAATATGATCTTGTGCCAATCCTGGTACAATCCGAAGGAATACAGGGTCTCCAGCTGGCAGCCCGGTGCCATTGAATACCGGGTATGAGAGAAAGACCATAGCCGCGTATCCCTTCCCACGCGATGACAGATCTCCACGGCTGGCGCCCACAAGGCTTCGCCCATCTCATAAGCGCCCGCGATACTCGTCCTTCCCACGGCAAAACTGAACGCCCCCGTCATATCCTTTACCGGATATCTCTGAAAGACATCCACGCAACTCCATGAACCAACCAGGATCGCAACCACTGATGCGGCAATCCGAGCCGCTCGCCTCGCCTTGATCCAGGAGAACACTATCTTCCACCACAGGACGGTACCCACGGTAACGACGAGGAATATGCTGAAAACATAGTATCGCAACAATGAAACAGGCTGGTTAAGATTAAAGGCGATCACGTTGGCAAAGGAAACCAGCAGGAAAAGGACGGCGGGAACCGAGATACCCGTCAGGTACTTTTCCCGGCGCCTGCCGACCCCTATCGCCATCCACAGAACCGCAGCCGATACCGAAACAATGAAAACTGTCGGCGTCACGTAGAGATACCTGATCGAACCAAGCTTGAAAACGTCACTCAATGTCGTAAGGGAAGAGCCGGTCGCCAGATCGGGGGCATTGAAGCGACCCATTGCCGGGTTCGAAGCCTCGCTGGCCAATTCCAGTTGATAGGGACTTATCCACTTGCTGAATCGCATCTGATCGGCGTGTTGCCAGAAGAAACGAAAGGGTGTTATCTCCGCCATCCCGGTCGTAAAATAGTTGATCACCATGATCGACATGAAAACCACCGCCATGACACACCCCATCAGGACGTAGCTTCTCGCCAGGGCATACCTCTTGTTGATCAATTCAACGATACACAACAAGGCAAAAAAGCCAATGATAAACGCGAAGGTGGTCGGCGCGAACAAACCTAGGTGAACAGCCATCAACCCCCAGACAAAGAGATAGACCGAAGGCGTCTTCCCGTCATACTTCTCGTTCAACAGACACCCCAGCCAGACCACGGAAGCGATCAGCGATGTCATGAAGACGTGTTGTTTCTCAAACTCGGCGTATCCGGGAGTCCAGACGAAAGCCGCAAGATAGAGCACCACAGCCATTAGCGACCACACCGTGCTACCTGTCATTTTTCTCAGAAGACTGTATACAACCACCGCCGAGACGGTGAAGAACACCATGGTGACGACCTGCGGCGAAAGAGGGTCGGTCAGCAGCATGCTCAGGAAGACAAGTCCTGATCCCTTGGAGTAGTAGTAGTGGTACCAGACGTCGTTCGGCCAAATGTTGTGATTCTTGATGACTTCCAGGTAGTACGGAAAGTAATGCGTGTAGTAGTCATGTCCTCCGCCGGGGAAGAGACCCTTGCCCGCCGCGATCAAACACAGGAGAAACAGCGCGACGGCGCAAAGGAACGACACACCGAAAACACCTATGAGCGAGTGTTGTCCGCCCCACAGCAAGGCCGCTCTCCCGCGTACATAAGCCAACGCTCTGAGCAGGAAGGGATAGGACAGGAAAACCACCACACCCGACAAAGCCGCCACGAGTGATCGATAATAGAGGCCCATGTATCCCATCCCGAACATAAGGACCGCTACGATCGCCGCCCCGATGTAGAAGGACGCTATGAGGGTATCGAGGCCGGTAAAAGCGTTCCCTCCCCCTCGTTGACGAACAGCATCGACCACCATTAGCCCGATCGCGACGAGCACCCACGCAAGAAACGCTCCATAGGCGAGCCTCGACATGTTGTACAGACATACCGTCGGGCCCAGTTCCCAGAAATGGTTGCTGTAAGGATCGACGAACGTGAACCAGCCGATAACCGTAAGATAGGCACCCGCAAAGATGATGGGTCCGACCAACCGAAGAGGACGATAAAGGACCCTTCCGAAATACTCGCAGACTGTTTCAGACACCAGTTATCAAACCACTCTCAGACGATATCAACACCGGTGAGCCACCGTAGTCCCCCAACCTTCCCTCCAAAAACAGCGATCACTATCACCTCCTCCAGTACGGAGGCATGT
>DBQU01000051.1 GCA_002305765.1 Deltaproteobacteria bacterium UBA1386 | reverse complement strand
CAAAATCCTCCGTTTTGTTAAGCGAGCGCGGAGATGCAGGACTGGCGGGCGTTTATAGAGGGCAGGGTCTGGAGGAGGGTCGAAAATGGCCGAAATTAAACATTTCTTCTACGAAATGTAAACGTCGAAAATGCGCGTTAATGCTGTAATGCAGTAAAAGCGGGATTAATGCTGGTACGTTGCTATTGCGCGACTTAACTACATTTCGGAGCAACGGAGGCATTTGTAGTTAATCTGTAGTTATGGCTTTGCCGAGTGTATTCTATTTCACGCACATCAACTCTGACGATATTTACGAGAAATACAGTACAACCCACCTCCCGGACCGCACCCCCGGTACCGCTCCCCGGGGAAAAAGGCCTTCGCCTGTGCTCTGTAACATCCCGGAATCATTAGCGTATATCCCCGTTGTTACTCGGAAAGGCCACTTAACAGTACAATATCATTCAGGAAAAGGCCTCAAAATTGACACACACGGGAAATTCCCGTCTGGTGCATTTTTGCGCTGTAACCTTTCGGTATAACAAGCGAAACTCTCCAAAACCGAGTAACAACGGAAGGGGGTCAGGCGCGAAGGCCTCAAAGTTCAGGCGGCCGCCGCGAAGCTCAGGACGCCGGTGATGGACCGTCTCACCGTTCGGATCGAGCTCCCACCGTGTGGGCCGGACCCCGCGGCGGCTTTCCCTTGTAAACATCTGTTGCCTTTGCCTCTCCCCGCCCGCAACCCGATGATGCCCACGACATACGTCCTTTCCTCGCGGGGTGGATGGCGCAGCCAGACGGGCCTCCCGCGATTGCCGGGAGGGGTCCCGGGGAGGGCGGCCAAGAGCACCCCTCCCTGGGTGGTGGGGGTTCTGAAGGTGGCAAGCATGGAGCCCCCTGGAGTCTGTTCACAGCACGCAAAAAGCCCGAGGCCTCTCAGGACCCCGGGCTAAAGGAGGTAACAGGCCAGGGTCACCACGCCCGGCCTTGATGGATTGCTATCTACGCGCTATCACGTCCGGTGCGCGTCTCACCTCACCGACCCCCGCCAGTGATACGGCCTCAACCGTCCATTCCGGCACCAGCTTGCCGTCCCGTTCGATCCCATTGTGCGCCGTGACGGTGCACCGCCCTCCGCCGTCCATGTTTTCGAAAATGACCGTGTCCCCGCCTGCACGGAAGGCATGCACCAACCTGACATCCTCCCTCTTCACCGCCCTGGGGGCCTGCCCCTCCGGTGCCGGGGAGATCTGCAGGGATATTGAAGACCGCTCCTCTCCGGGGACGGTCAGCTGCTCGATCAGCCCCTGCCAGCTACGATTTTCCAGGGATGCCAGGGCCTGCTGGCATTTAAGCTCCGCGGGGCCCAGGTTGGGATCCTCCGTTGCCCGTGCAGGCCCCGCCACCGCCACAACGATTGCCACAGCCATCACCAGTATTGCGACTCCAATTGCCACTGCTGCCACTGTATCTCTTTTCATATTGCCCTCCTGTTCATTTGTTTGTTTGTCAGCTTGTTAACAATGATACGCCTCGCCTCACGGATTGACGGGCACCCACACCGTGTGTCCCGGCACCCATTTCCCTCCCTGCCAGCTGCCGGGCACCTCAACCCAACGTCCAGGAGGATCCTGCTGTGCCTGTCCCGATGATGCCGGATACGCCGCCGCCTGTCCGCCCTGTCCCTGCTGTCCTCCCTGTTTCGCGACCTTCTGGTCGACGGCATTGCCCGTGATGGCTCCAACGAGAGCTCCCGCACCGGCCCCGATGAGCGTAGAGGCCGTGTCACGTCCGATCATCTGACCCGCCAGGGCCCCTGTGGCTGCCCCGATGGCCGCGCCCTTTTGCATGTTGTAGCCTTCGGACGCGCATCCGGCGAGGACCGCCAGGGTGATGATGAGTGCTGCCGCTGCTGTGTGTTTCATATTACACCTCCGTTATCTGTCCCGTCCGCGATCGCTGTCACCGAGAAACTCCGCCACCTTCCCGATCCCGAGGCCTCCTCCGCCGCGGCCATGCTCGCCGGCGTCCTTGTCTCTCGCATCCTTGAGTTTCTTCATAGCCCGGGCTGCCTCGCTGTTGCTTTCATCAATGCCCTGGGTCCCGACGTTCTCGCTGCCGTCCAGATTCACTGCTGAGTTTTCTACGTCGTTCACGTTCATTTCGTTCTCCTTTCGGGACTACCGGTCCCGGCCTTTATCCATGCTCTTCCCGGCTCCGTGTTCCGCTATCACGTTGTCCAGGTCGTTCCCGAGTTCCTTCACTCTGTCCTTGAGCGACGTCATGTCCTTCCGCATCGCCTCGATCTTCGACCTGTAGTCGCTGACCTTTTTCTCCGCGGCATCCATGCGTTGCTGCCGTTTCTCGTAGTTCTCAAACATCGTGTGGATCCTGTTGCGTTCGACTGATATCCCATATCCCCCGACGAGCTCCTGGGGGGTCTGGCCGTCCCTGTTCTTCGCGTTCACGTCAGCCCCGCGGTCGATGAGGAGCTGAACGACGTCCGCCTGGCCATGCCTGCACGCGTGGTGGAGCAATGTGTTGTGTTTGTCCCAATCGTCGTTGTTCCTCCTCGCGTTCACATCCACGCCGGTCTCGAGGTTGCGGTGCACGTCATTGGTCCGCCCTTCTTTCACGGCGTCGAACGTCTCTCTGGTGAGTTGCTCCAGGTCCTGGCGGTACTGCCGTGTTTCCTGGGCGAGATCATGGCCGGTGAATCCCCTGTTGTCCTTCGCGTGCGTATCCGCCCCGTGGTCGCGCAAGAGCTCGATGGCGTCACCGTGGAGGTTCTGGCACGCGACGTGGAATGGCGTGCGGCCGTTCTCGTCCCGCGCGTTCACGTCGGCCCCTTTCTCGATGAGCTGGCGGATCCTGGTGGTGTTGTTCTCCTTTGCTGCTTCGTGTAACTCGTGTAACTCGTGTGTTCCTGGCATATGTTCTCCTTTCGGGGCGGTTGCCCGCCCCTGCTGTTGTTATATGATGAATGGTTTCCACTTCGCTTTGCGTTCGCGTTCGCGGAGGGCCTCGAGCTCCGCTTCTATGGCCTCCATCTCCGCGTCCCGCCTGGCGTATTCTGCCTCGACGAGATCCCAGCGGGCGTCGAGGAACGCCGCGCTCTCGTTGATATACCTGTATTCCGTGGCCGGCACCCAGTATCCGCGGGGGAGACCGAGGAGGGCCTCTTCTTCGGCGAGCTCCTCGTCCTCCTCACGCATGGCGTTGTTCTTCAACTCGAGGACGCCCTCTGCGGTGAGCTCGGCGAACTCTGCCTCCGACATCTGATCCAGGTACTCCGTCCACGGCTTTTCCACTATCTATCCCGTCCTCGTTCCATCTGCCTCTGGCGGTCACCACGCTCGTTCTCGCGTTCCTGCCCGCGTTCCCTGGACTTCAGCTTCTCCGCCTGCTTACTTACCGTTTTTTCCAGTTTGTTCACCCGGGACTTGAGGTCCTTCATCTCGTTGCGCATCTGCTTGATCTTCTCGTCGTATTCCTGACGCGACCGGCCCTTACCTTTCTCCGCGCTCTTCCGAGTGCTCCTGTCCTGGTTGTTCCCTCTTGCGTTCCGGGCCCTCGCGATCGCTTCAGGATCCCGCCGGGTTCCTCCCGGCGATAGGTCAGGGCTCACGTCCGACTTATCGATCGGGCTGTCCCTCAGGGGATCGCCTCCCCTCCCACGCGCTTCCTTCTCCTGCTGCCGCCGGGACCGTTCCCGACTCTCAAACCCTTTCACTCCGTCCTTTTCTTTTTCCATCACCTATGACCTCCTTTCCTTTAACGCTTGTATTGTCTCGAGATTCGCTTTCTCCGCTTCTGACGGGCCTTTCCCAGAGGCCTCTTCCTCCACTGCCGGGGCGACCGATGGTTTCGTGGGAGAGACCTTCACGCCTCCATGCTGGAGGACCGTCGTGACCGCGTCGATGACCCGGGCGCCTATACTGTCGATGGATTTAGACTGCTCCTCCATGCCGGTGACGAGCTGTTTCAGTAGCTCGTGCAGGCCTCCGAGCAGCTCCGTGAGATCGTCGAGTCGCTCCTCGATGGAGGGAGGGTCCTGCTCTGCCTCTACGGCCCCTTCCTCCTGCAGGCCTTCTTCCAGGCTCTCCGGGACCGTTTCCTCTGCCCCCGCCTCCTGTTCCTGGAGGCCTTCCTGCGGGGTTTCCGTGAGCGTGACCTCCGGGAAATACTGCCCGAGGTCCACCTCCTCCTGGACCGTCTCCTCCTCCGCGACCTCCGCCACAGGGTCCGGCTCGAGCTCCGTCACGATGGAGGCCTCGTTCTCGCTTTCGTTCCGGGCCGCCTCCTTCAGCGCCTCGTCTATCGCCGCGTCGTAATCGATATTGATGTCACTCATTCACCACCTCCGCTGTCTCTGCCTGATCCTGCCGTGCGGCCGTGTAGTCGCGTTCCAGGACGTTGAGCATGTCCGCGTCCTTACGAATAAACAGCTGGTCGAGCTCGATGATGGATTTCCGTCGGGCGCCGCTCCAGTTGACCACTGACACGGCCATCTGGGGCCCGAGCGCGTCAAATAGCTCGTCCCGAAGAGGGGCGCGTTTGAGCTGGACGTTTTTCGATGTGGTCCAGCTTTTGGACATGTTGGCCTGCACCATCCCCATCAACCCGGTCACATTTCCCATGACCGCCCCGCCGAGCGCTCCGCCGCCGCCTCCGGTGCCCATACCCATTGTTTTGGATACGCTGGTGCCGTAGCTGTGTTCGGGGAGCTCGCCCTCGCTCACGATCAGCTTCATCCTGTTCCGCGTTTCAGGGTCGTCTGTGCTCAACAACACCTTCGTGCGGAAGTTGGCCAGTATGGTGTCACAGGCCTCCTTCCCTCCCCATACTTTCAGCAACTGCGAAATGCTCTGTGTGGCCGCGACGACACAGAGTTTCGCCTCCCGGGAGAGGGCGGACTTTTTGAAACTTTCAGCGTTGGTCGACTCCTGCACCTCGTCACAGATTAATATGATGTGGCGGTCGTTGCCCCTCTTGGCCAACCGTGAGAGTGCGAGGTCATAAACCTGCCTAAAGAAGAAATACCTTAAGAGTCTGCCAGGCTTACCCAGCACATCGGGAATGTCCACAACCCAGATGCTCTTCTTCTGATAGACCTCGTCCATGCTCGCGGTGTGGGACCAGTTGGCATAGCCGGGCAGTGCAAACCTGCCGATCCAGCTAGACACCGAGGATACGATGTTTCCCTTCGTTTTCTCTGGTGCGTCCACGAGGTTGACCCTCACCTGGTCCAGCACCCGCGCCAACAGCTCGTCCTGTCCGGTGCCCGGGGCCCGCAACAATGCCACGTTGTTGATCTTGTCCATCTGTTCCGTGTCGGTCAGATACCTGTAGACGCTGCCGAGGTCGCGGGGAAGACCTGCGACGTCGAGCACGGTGGACGCTGCAAAAACTAATTCGACCACCATAGCGGACCAATACTCCCCGTCGCCCTGGCCGCCTCCCTCGCTCCGGATCAGGTCGAACAATGTTGCGCTCGCCTGCTCGGGCGTCGATACGAGGGGGTCAATAGGGTTCCATCCTGACTGCCACGGCTCCGGGCCGATGACGTGCAACGAATAGCTCTCTCGGATCTCCTTGGGCATGGACCGTAGCAATGCGTACACGTCGAGCATGGCGGACCTCTTGGGATCCATTATGATCAAGGAGGGCCCTTCAGGATCCGCTGTCATCAATTGAGCACACATGGAATTGATGGCCTGTGTTTTACCCGACCCCGTCCCGCCCGTAATAATGGTGCCGGTGGCCAGGTCCGAGTACGTCATTCTGAGGGGCACGCCTAGGTTCGGGGCGGCTATGACACCGGTGCCTCGCAACTGTCCGGTGCTGGTTCCCAGGGTCATGGCATCGCCGGTGTCCCACATACACCTGCCTTTGATTCCGCGGGCGAGGGACAGGGTAAATGCGAGCTCTGCCGAGTCCACATGGCCCTCGAGATAGAGCTTTCCGAGCTGTGTTGCATCACGCCATATCTGCGGTTTCGTGCTGGCCCTAAAGAAGCTGAACACCCGGCTCAGAATGTCGTTGCCCAGGTAGATCCAGCCTTCCACGATCGACTGCAAACCCATGACGAGCAACATCATTGCCAGCCAGTTGTAGTTGTACCGGGATATAAGTATGGTAGCAACGATGACGCCGGCCCCGAGGATCCGGGCCATGCTGAGCGCCACGGCCCTTGCCGGCGGGTTCAGGGCCCTGCTGTTGTACTTCCGCCTCATAGCCCGCATCCCGTACATCCTGGCGTACTCTGTCATTTCCACCTTGCGGCGGTGCGTCCAGTCGTATGAGAGATACGCCAACGCCTCCTCCCCCTCGTCTCTCACGATCTCCGCGAGGCGCTGCTGCCCTTTTCCAGGCATCACATCGTCCAATGCCGGTGGCATAACCTGAGGCCACGTCCCGGCAAGGGCATAGTTGTCAATTCTCGTCCGCACTGCTGCTGATATGTTGCCTATAAATCCCATGTCTACCTCCCTGCCCCGTCTGTACCGGGGAGTCTCTCGATCACGTAATGAAACAGTGCCTTCAGCCCCGCCAATGCTAGGATGATGCAGGCGATAGGGAACACGAGGCCTGTCAGGATACCGGCAACGGTCCACAACAAACCGGACCATGTGGGGAGCAGGGCCCCCAGTATCACCAGGATGATGACGGTGCCGTAGGTCGTGCATTTCTCCGCGTGCTCGCCACTATGCTTCGAGAGCATCCGGCGAAGCTCAGTGGGCGTGGGTGTCTGTTTTTCAGGTCTCATATCAGCCTCCTATCAAAAACGTGCCGGCGATGGCCAGCAGCGCGAATCCCGCAAGAAAGAACAGCCAGGGTCCGTATAATCTCTGCATGATCAGTTACCTCCTTCGGTCTTCTTCGGGCCCTCAACGGTGATGTGGCTCAACGATCCATCAGGGCGGGCACATGCCGTAATGATGACGGTGGATGTGCCGGTGTCCATGTATTCAGGGGCCCGGGGAAATAGGGATGCGAAAGCTGATGGTGCGACGCTTCTTTCCTTCTTCACGACCTCGCGGAAGAGGCCATTTCCCTGAGAAACGAGACATTTCAAAGCGACCTCTTTCCCCTTGTTGTCGAAGGTCTTCCCGGCCGTGAGCGCGTCTGCGATGGCAAGCTGCTCTACGCGATACGGGGCGACGCTGGGGGTCGATCGCATCTGTCCGGTCCAGGGATCGAAACCGGCCTTTATCAAGGCCTCCTGCTCCGCCTTGGAGAGTTTGTTCAGTTCCTTCCAGTCCATCTTTTCATACTTCTTCGCGAGCCACTGTCCGCTTGCCGCCGATCGGATCGTGGTGTTCCGAAGTGACACATACGGCTCTCCCTTCCACCAGCCCTGTATGCCGTTTGCCACGGGTGGGATTTGCTGGCCGCATCCGGCGAGGAGCGTGATAACTGCGAGTGTTACTGTTGCCAATCCAACGTGTTTCATAGCTACCTCCTGTATTTAATGGTTAATGATTTACATCCCTGTTCCGCGGGCATCGTTTACCGATGCCGGCGGGGTCACAGGTTTCTCCGGACCCAACGCTTTATCCAACCACCCCGCGATGCCGGCCTTCTGAGTCTTCGGGGCAGGAGCAGGCTTCGCGGGGACCGGATCCGGCCGGTACGTCCAGGCCTTCCTTTCAGGGGCAGGAGCAGGCTTCGGTGCCGAGGCCTTCGGCGTCTTCTTCGCCGTCTTCTTTTCCTGGACAGGGGCGGGGTTCGCTTCCGCCGGTTTCTCCGGTGCCGATGCTTCGATTGTCTTTGCTGGCGGCATGTCCGTAATCGATGTTGGTTTCTCCTCCACAGTCGGTGCAGCCACCACGGGGGTGGCGGTACGGCTATTCATGACATACCCGGCGATGATGAGGAGGACGAGGACCCCGGCAGCGATGAAGAGGCCTTTTTTCGAGGAGGTCCTGGAAAAACGACCCTCTACGTTGCCTCTCACGGTGTTTTCTCGAAGGGGGGTGCATTGTTGCCCCTCCCTGGTTTTCCAGGATGTCTCAGACTGATTTTCGACCTCCCGTGGATGGCGTACTGGAGCGCTTGTACAGGGGGGTGCGAGAGGCTCCTGGGTGGTCTGGACCGGTGCGAAACAGGCCGGGCAGATGTCGGAATCCGAGGGAATCGTTGCGTTGCATGCTGGGCATTTCATATTGCAGACCTCCTGTATTAATGGTTGCTATCTGTCGATTCCACCGCGGTCACGTCCGGGCTCGCGGTCGGGCTGCTTCGTTCTCGAGGACCGGTACTTCTCGGCCTCTTTGATGCGGGTCTGGTTGCGCTGGTTAATGCGGTCGAGTTGTTGCTGGATGTCGAGATCCTTCATGCTGCGCTCCGCCTTATCGAGGTTCGCGTGGACCTTGCCGAAGCTGGGTATGCGTCCTTTTTCCATCGCCGCGACCTCCCGTTCCAGCTCTGCGATCTCCTTGTCTATCGCCCCTATCTCGTCGCGTTTCTCCTTTGCCTCGAGCTCCGCCTGCCGGACGGCCAGGGCCTGCTGTTCCTCTCGCTCGCGTGCCCGTTGCTGGGCCCTGGAGAGGCGGGTCTTCTTGTCAGCGCCGGTGTTCGTTCCGATCTTGTAACCACGCCGGATAAGTGCATCAGCCAGGGCGGAATTTATCAGTTTCCTCAGGGCATCCTTCTGTTTGAACTTCCGCGCTGCCCCGGTCCCTTTCTTCCCGTCGCTGAGCCTCCGTTCGCTGAAGATGATGTGGATGTGATTGTTCTGTCTCGAGTACGTAGCGACGGAGCTACCCGCAATCTTCTTCAGCTTCGTCTCCTTTCCATGCACCGCGAAAGAGTAGAGGTGGTCACCCTGGAACAGGCTCAGGCATATCTCGTGCCCGACCTGGACGGCATCGCTTGCGCTGAGCTCATTCGGTATCGGGATGAAACACGTCGTCATGAACCTGGCGTCCCTCCTCCGGGCCAGCTCCCTCTCCTTCACTCCGACCCATTCCCGGACAATACCGAGCCGGTCATCCCTCGTGAGTCCGGAGGCAATCTCCTCGGCATCGACGGTGATCTCGCTGAGGGACGGTGACGGGTCGGCGGGGTCGTTGAGCCACATCGCATCGTCGCATCCGAGGGACGGCATGTTCGCGCCGCCACCGATGGACTTTGAGGGTTTGCTGTCGTAGTAGGCTTTCCCGCGGACGTCCGGGTTGTGCGCGCTGGATGAGTAATCGATATCGCACCAGGGCTTCCAGGCTTTCTCAGGCATTAGTGGTGACCTCCATGGTGAGGGACGGTGATGAGCGATGACGGCTGGCCTGTCCGGTCTCTCGACATGATATGGTGATTGTCGGTGAGCTTGATGATGACAGGGTGAGGACGTTGACGGCTAAGGTCCCCCTCCCCTGGGAGGGGGTAGGGGGTGGGGTCACTCTTATGCCGAGCGCCCGGGTCGATGTCAGACTGGAGCCGGGACATCGAGAGGTCAGCGAGGCTCTTGTCGCTCTCGTGCGACACGGTAGAGATGGAGCACGAGGTATGAGGGTCGCGACACCATGGCCCTGGAGCGATCCGGTCAAAGCTCTCCCTGCGACTCGATGGCTAAAGAGCAGGGAGGTATAGGGGCCCGCTGACGGTTTCATCGTCAGTGGGAGGGACCCGACTACCCTCTTGATCATCGAGCCTGCGAGATGGTCAAGGGGTAGTTGGGCCTCCACGATTTCCGGTCGATGAGCGTTCAGCGAAACGACCGCCCGAGCATCGCGAGGAAGCCAGTTTGCGTTCAGCAAAATGGCGGTTCCCGCATCGCGGGAACGTGAAAACGTGGAGGCCCGTGACTGCCCGGCGCTGTCTGCGATCGATGCCCGGTGCCACCCTGCCATCATCGCCCGGCGCTTCCCGCCACCGATGCTCCGCGCTGCCACGTCACCCTGCCCGGCCCTCACCTTCCTCACTCTCGCCTTCACCGTGTCAGTCCCGTCATTCATCGTCTTTCTCACCGTCCCTCACCATCGTCCCGGGGTCTGCCGTATCGCTTATCCGCGCATGTCAGTCTCGCCTTTTCGTCTTTCAAAAACTCGATCAGGGCATCGAGGATGTCCGCGGGGTGCCGGCCGTCGTTGACCATTTTTGCGATGGCGATGACCCTGCTCCTGAGCTTCCAAGTGGCCTGACTGTCCACTACCATGACCCTCTGTCCGTCCTTCGTGGTGAAGACTTTTACGGGCTGGCCGAGGGCGTACCAGGCAACCTTGTTTGCCACCCGCGTGAACAGCTTCTCCCTCTCCCGGCCTTGCTTCTTTTCGAGTTCTGCCAGTTCCTGCCGGGCCTTGTTCCTTTGCTGCTTTTTCTTTTCGAGCTCTGCTCTTTTCTTCTGGATGGATGTCATTACGCCTGGCCTCCCTGAACGATCGCCAGACCTGCGTCATCCCCGGTATCGGCAGCGTTCGTCTTCCCCTTGCGGGCTTCCCTGATCGCCGCTTCGATCTTGGGTGAAACGGCCTTGACCAGGCTGTTGACCCTTAATGCCCGCTCGTCCACGTCCTTGACCTCGAGGGCCGTGATAAGTTTGTCCAGGGTCACCCTGGAGAGCTCCCGCCGGGGTCCCGAGAGGGGAAAAAGGACGCGGCCGATACTGGCCTGGGCATCGCGATATGCCTGTTCCACGCTCTCGCGGTATGCTTTGTCAGCCACGATGGAGGCGTATTCCTTCGCTTCCTTATCCTCGCGGCGCCACTCGAGCTTGCCCATTTGTTTGACGCAGGCCGGGCACACAAGACCCTCAGCGGTCCGGAATCTGCCCTTTCCTGTTTCAACTTCGCCATTACACTTTCTGCATTTGTTCTCCATGTGCGTTACCTCCTTTATTTAGATAGCCTTCTGTGCGCAGTACGCTTCCATCACCACCTCCGGGGCGTATTCGCGGAAGAGATCAAGGAGCTCTTCGCGGGCAGGGTGGTCAAGCGGGAGAGACTGCACAAGATCCAGCGACGTCTTGCCGCCCTTATCCCGGGCCCCGCCCTCCGCCCCGGCCTCGAGGAGGAGCCGTACGCTCTCCGTTCTCCTTGCTCTTTTCCGTCCCCCGACGTGGTTCATCGCCCAGTGGAGGGGAAGGTTATCGTACTTATCCCGTGCGTTCGGGTCTGCACCGTGGGAGAGGAGGAGCCGGACAAGTCTGTACTCCAGGCTAAGTGCCGCCAGGTGGAGGGGAGTGCGGCCCTTTCCGTCCCTCGCCTCCACGTCAGCGCCCTTCTCCAGCAGCAGACGGACAATCTCGGTACGTCCGCGGAGACACGCCAGGTGGAGGGGAGTGTTGCTGGCCTCGGTCCTCGCGTCCACGTCAGCGCCCGCCTTGAGGAGGAGGCGGGCAATGGTGAGATGACCGCGGCGGGCGGCCAGGTGAAGATGTGTCAGCCGGTAGCACGTATCGGCAAGGCGGTTCGGATCCGCCCCGGCCTCGAGGAGGAGGCGGGTCGCGTGGACTTTCCCCTCCTTCACTGCCAGCGCCAGCGTGACGAGCTTTCCCTTGTCCATCATGATGCTTGCTTCCCCCGGTAGTATGCCCTGTCGGCATATTTGATGGCCCAGGCTTCGACGGCATCACCGAGAACCCGCTCACCATCCGCAGAGATTCCGAGGCCCCTGGCGGCCAGGATGTCCCGCGTGGCGTCAATGATAGTGGCTACGATCTCCGGGATGTTTCTGCCGGATTTTGGGGGCCTCGGAATTTCCGTCACGGTCGCGGTCTGTTCTGTCTCTTCCTCTTCTTGTTCCGGTGGGGCTTCCTGTTCCTCTTCTTCTTCCTCTTCGCGTTCCGGTGCAACCTCTGTCTGTTCTTCCTCTTCTTTCACTTCCGGCGCCGCTTCCTGTTCTTCTTCGGGGGCTTCCTGTTCTTCCGCTTCCCGCCACTTCGCGATCTCCTCCTCGTCCCGCTCTTCATCGGCCTGGTATTTTTCATCCTGCAACCTCTCCCGCTCGGCCTCTCGCTCCCACATCTTGCACTCACGATCGGACTCTCGGGCCCGACAATTGACCTTTCGAACCACCGCCTGCATCGCGTCCGCGGTGCCCCCGACGTTGTCGACAAGTTGTTGCTGCCAAGCGCGGTGCTCGTCGTCGTTCATGATGCCCCGACCTGGAGTGTGCGCCAGCAGCGTGCCAGCGGCGGAGATCGACATGTCCCCCTCTCGAACAAACTTGATCAAGGCAGGAATGCCCCTGGCCAAAATGTTGAGGCAAGCATCATAGTTGGTGCGGCCCATCCCGGCCTCCTTCGCGAGCTGCTCGGTCACGGTCGGTCTGCGAGTGCGCTTCCCTTTGGCACCACCTTGCGTCGTTTCCAACGCAAGGTCACCCTCCGCCTTCCCGGCCCGCTGACGTTCCTGTGCTCTTTTCTCAAGGATGGGCCGCTTCTTTTCCAGCAGGATGACGCGGTCGAGCGCGTGGATGATATTCCTCCGCCCGAGCTGGCAGTCGATCATCCAGATGATCGCGGCGTCCTCGTCC
>DBQU01000055.1 GCA_002305765.1 Deltaproteobacteria bacterium UBA1386 | reverse complement strand
GCCCTTCTGGCCCTCGACCTTTATGGCCTTCCCGTCCTGTATGGTGACCTCGACGCCGCAGCTGTGGTAGCACAGCGCGCATCCGCTGTAAGCCTTCTGTGTACCCTCGTTACTCATGTTGTCCTCCTCGATGTTGTTCGACCCATGCCGCTGGCATGGGGTCATGTTCCGCCAGAGGTTTCATGGAATGGAAAGAGAGTTCATCCCATGAACTATCATATCACAGAAGAAAATATTGTCAATATTAATATTACCCGCCAAAAGGTACCCTGCTCAGCAATTATGTTGACAGCTTGCCCCCTTTCGCCGTCCTCCACGGGAGAGAAGAATGACCAATGACCAAATTCCAATGACCAATGAAGAAGATAATGACCAATTGACCAATAACCAATTGAACAGAGGAAAGGGCAGAACGGACCGCCTGTATCGTTTCCTTTTTTGGTTATTGGAATTTGGTCATTGGTCATTACCCTCTTCATCGGTTACTATCCTCGTCCGTTATCACGGTTGACAAATACTCAACTTTTCTGAATAATTATGAACGGCTTTATCGCCGAAAAGGAGCAGGGTGAAGAGGGACTACCACATGCGCAAGATCATGAAATCGAACAAGATGGAGAACATATGCTACGAGATCCGCGGACCCCTTCTGAAAGAGGCCAAGCGTCTCGAGGACGAAGGATACACGATCATCAAGCTCAACAGCGGGAACCCGCCCGCCTTCGGGCTTTACGCGCCGGATGAGATCATCCACGACGTCGTCCTGAACATCAGGTCGGCACAGGCCTACGGCGATTCGAAGGGGCTTTTTTCCGCGCGGAAGGCGATCATGCAGCAGTGCCAGCTTAAGGGAATAGAAGGCGTGGAGATGGAGGACGTCTACGTCGGCAACGGGGTCTCGGAGATGATCATGATGGCCATGCAGGGTCTCTTGAACAACGGCGACGAGATGCTGGTGCCCGCACCCGACTATCCCCTGTGGACAGCCGCCGTCACACTCTCCGGCGGAAAAGCGGTGCATTACATCTCCGATGAGGCATCGGGCTGGATCCCGGATCTCAAGGACATGGCGTCGAAGATCACGCGGAAGACGCGGGGGATCGTGCTCATCAACCCCAACAATCCCACTGGCGCTGTGTACCCCGAGGAGGTCCTCGTCAAGGTGGTCGAGATGGCCGCCGAGCACGACCTGATGCTTTTTTCTGACGAGATATACGACCAGATCCTCTACGACGGCGCCCGCCACGTCCCCGCCGCGTCCCTGACGAAGGATATCTTCGTCGTGACCTTCAACGGGCTGTCCAAGTCCCACCGTATCCCCGGGATGCGCGCGGGATGGATGATCGTGAGCGGTAAGAAGGCACATGCCCGGGATTACATAGAGGAAGGGCTCGACACCCTGTCGAACATGAGGATGTGCGGCAACATGGCGGGCCAGCTCGCCATCCAGACCGCCCTTGGCGGGTATCAGAGCCTCCAGGAGATGATATCCCCCGGCGGCCGTCTCTACGAGCAGAGGGAGGCCGCATATGATGGTTTCCGCGCGATACCGGGGATAACCTGCGTCAAGCCCATGGGTGCCCTATACCTCTTTCCAAAGATCGACGTTAAGAAGTACAACATAAAGGACGACCAGAAATTCCTCCTCGATTTCCTGACGGAGAAAAAGGTCCTCATGGTGCAGGGCACGGGTTTCAACTGGCCCGCCCCGGACCATTTCCGCGTCGTCTTCCTCCCCTCCGTCGAAGAAATAAAGAGCGTGGCGCAGCGGATGGCGGAATTTCTCAAGGAGTATACGCAATAAAAACAGTTTTAGGTTTTAGGTTTTAAGTTTTAAGTTAAGAAAAACCGTTTTAGGTGTTAGGTTTTAAGTTTTAGGTAAAAGACCGGAAAAGCCAGGTCCTCTTCCGGGAAATAGGTGGGCACCCAACCACCACTCTGTTCGCCTTGGTCTTCCACTTAAAACTTAAAACCTAAAACTTAAAACCTAAAACGGTTTTTCAAACATTTCTATTATCTTCCTGACAAGAGCTGGCAGGGATGGGTCCCGGGCGCCCATTACTATGATGCAGTCGCCTTGCTTCGCGTCGGCGGAGAGCCTTTCGAGCAACTGTTTGCGGTCTTGAACTGCCTCGGCGTGGAAGGGGACGGGGCCGAGTCCGTCGATGATGTCCTGCGAGGAGATGTCCTTTTGGGCGGTGCCGCCGGCGTAATAAATGGGAAGGAGGTAGAGGCTGTCACGTTCCTGGAAGAGGGTACGGAAGGCGGCGATGTATTCGTCCTTAAGGAAGCGTGTCGGTCCGAACCCGTGGGGTTGGTAGACAGCGATGATACGACCGGCGAGGCCCCGGGCGGCGGTCACGGCGGCGGTTATCTTTGCCGGGTTGTGGGCGAAATCGTCGACGACGGTGATGCCCTGCCCCGTGTTCGTCACGGAGAAGCGGCGGGCGACGCCACTAAACCCCCTGACTGCCTCGGCGAGGGCAGGCCCGCCGCAGCCGAGGTGCTCGCAGACGCACAGGGCCGCTCGGAGGTTCTCGAGGTTGTGTTCCCCCGGAAGGGGCAGATGGTAGTCGACGCCCGCGCGGGTGAGCCTGACCGACGCGGCAAGGAGTTCTTCTCCGTCGGGATGCCACGAGGCTGCTCCGTCACGACCGAACCTCACCGTTGCCGGAAGGGTGGCGAGAAGAGGGTCATCGGCATTGCTCGCGGTCCAGGAGGACCGCGATATGAGTGTCGCGAAAAGTCCCTGGATCTCGTCGATGCCCTTGTGGTCCTTTGAGATATTGAGGACGACGCCGATCGCAGGTGAGTACTTGACGAGCGTCCCGTCGCTCTCATCCGCTTCGACGACGAGCAGGTCCGAACCGCCGGAGTACGCATTGCCGATGAGGCCCTGCGCTTCGAGCCTAACGAGCGGTGCACCGCTGACCAGCGACGGGGACATCCCGCACGCCGAAAGGAATTCGAATATCATCGCCGTCACCGTCGACTTGCCGCTCGTGCCGGCGACGGCGACGGTTTTTTTTGAAGAGACGATCGACGCGAGAAGGTCGGAGCGATGTATGACGGGAATGCCCCTTGCCCGCGCGGCGGCGATGTCGGGGTTCGTCTCTTCGATCGCCGTGGACACGCAGAGGGCATCGGCATCCTCCGTCACACCGGTCCCGTCCTGGCTCGCGATCCTACAGCCGAGCCCCTCGAGGGACCGCCGCACGGAGGCAGTATCTTCACTTTCCAACAGACGGTCCGATCCGGAAACGCCGATCCCCTCAAAGCGCAGGTACTGGGCGAGGGCGCTCATCCCGGTGCCGAAGATGCCGGTGAAGTGAACCTTCCGGCAGGATCTTTCCGCGACGACCAGGGCGGGAGGGTCGATGTAGACAAGGGTGCCCTCGGGGACCCTCTCGAAGAGATCTGCCATGTCGGTGTTGCGAAGGGTCAGGCATCCATGGGTGAAGGGAGTGCCGACGAGGTCTTCGCGGTTGGTCCCGTGGATGTAGATGTAGCGCTCGCGGGAGTCCACGCCGGGGCCCCTGTTGATCCCCTCGTCAAGACCCTCGAGACGGAGGATACGGGACAGGATGAGGTTGTCCTCTCTTGAGACCCCGTCCCAGTCGGTCCCTGTATCTCTGCGGTCTCTGAAGACTCGTCCCAGGGGTGCGCCGGACCCGATCTTCTCACAGACGCGGTGAAGGCCGGGAGGCGTCTTGAGGGAATCCTCGCGTATGCCGACGCCGAGTCGCGACGTGGAGGCAGGATAGGTTTCCATGACGCGGTCCGCCTCGCAGAGAAAGAGACGCTGCTCCTCCACAGACCCGACGAGATACAATCCTTCCCGATCGGCAAGCTTCTTCGACAGTGCACTATAAATTCCGGCCAACCGAAATCCGTCCATCTTGCCCCTTTGCATCTTGCATTATTGATGTGGCAATTATTGATACCATCGGCGGTGTGGGGATTCAAGAGGAACTTCGCCGTGTCGGAATGTCAGATCTTGTCCTGCCGGTGGATAACATCGTGCACAGAGCATGTCAAAACCGCTCAAGGAGCATCGTGACGCACAGAAAACGGGAGGATGCAAATGTCTTTTGACATGTTCCTACCTCCCTGCTATATTTGTCGAATCATGTATGACCAAGCCTTTCACTCCGCGGCCGGAGCATCGAAGGCGGAGGATACCGACATTGCTATCAACACACAACGAAAAGGAGGAGTTTCATGAGGAAAACAGGGGTTTGGATCGCAGTTGCAATTATCCTTGTGGTTGCCAGCGTCATGGTTGCCGCCGCGGGCGACACGAGGGCGCCTTCTGCCCGGGGTCCCCAGTGGGACAGCTGGAATCCCAGAAACAACGAGGACATGGGCAGTCCGGCTTTCAGACCAGCAGCCAGCAATACCATGGTCCTGCAATATGGCTTTCGGGGAGCGCTGGTGTATGAACCGAACGGGAACAGGGCGGAGAGGCTCAGGATGGTGACGATCACCCGCGGCAAGGTGGAAGGGTTCGTCAACCAGGTCAACGACAGGCTCGCGCTCGCAGCCGGCCTTCACGAGATAGCCGTCTACGACTTCAGCAAGCACAAATGGGTCGTCCTCGAGAGGGTAACCCCCGATGATTCGACAGGAGCCCTGAAGCAGAATTTCATCCTCACCCCCGACTACGCCATGGTCAAACAGCTTGGCGGGCCATTCTACAAGTACACAACGGCAACGGGCTGGCAGAAACAGGCGCGGTAAGGGTGCACCGTTCATCGACAGGCAGGTCCCGGCCAGGCTTTTCCCGCCCGGCCGGGCGAATTCAAGATAAGGAGACATGGATGGCACTGCAGGAAGATATCAGGCAGGTTTTTTCCGCCTTCCCGGCGGAATTCTCTGAAAAGAAGGGTGTTGTCACGGCCGAATATGTCGTTGCCGAACGGAAATCCTTCCTTTCGAAAAAGAAGGTGACCTACATCGCGAAATACCGGATTGTGGAGGACGCGAAAGAGGTCCGCTTCACGGAGATGCTCAAGGAATCGGGCTCGGGCTTTTCGAGCAGCGGTCTCGACGACGGTCCTTCGGGTTTCGGTTTCAAGAAAACGACATACAAGACGGGTATGGGCGGCCGGGAGGGCACCATAGAGGAGCAGTCGAGCCTTCTGGGAAGCAAGTACAGCTACACGTTCGATTTCAAGGCGACACGGGCCGCCGTCCAGAAGAAGGTCGAGGACGCCGGCTACGCCTTCAAGTACCAGATAACGCCGATAGGATTGTAAGGAATATGGTTTTAAGTTTTAGGTTTTAAGTTTTAGGTGAAAGCTTTTCGCTGTGCCGGATTAGAGAAGCTGTTACCGTCCGGGGCTCAGCGAGATTGGAACGGTCGAATGTTTATACCTAACACTTAAAACCTAAAACTTAAAACCGTCTTTGAAAGGAGAGATTATGAAAAGATTTATGTTTCTTGGTGTTTTGGCCGCATTCTGTTTTGTTCTTTCCATCGGGTCCGGGGTCGCGGCGGCACAATCTGTTCATGACAGGGCTGATGCGGACAAGGACGGGGTGATCACGAAAGAGGATATGAAGAAGGCCCTCGAGGAGCGGTACAGGGGCGAGGATACCAACAAGGACGGGAAGGTGACCGTCGACGAATACCAGGATGCCCGCCGGAAGAATTTCGATGATGCCGATGCGAACAAGGACGGCATGGTCACCGTCGAGGAATGGGCCATCTACTGGTGCGGGACGGATCAGGGTGCCGCCAAAGTGAAGAAACCGGTGAAAATGAGCAGGAACGCATCGAGGGCAAAATTGATGGACACCAACAAGGATGGCAAGCTGGGCAAGGACGAATGCGTGGTGTTCTGGGCGGGCCGCTTTGTCGATCTTGACGGCAACAAGGACAGCAAGATGTCCCGCCAGGAATACCTCGACAGGATGAAGGCAATGGCCAAGATGATGGATATCGACGGTGACGGCGTTATCACCATCGAGGAATACTCTGTATCCTGGGTGGGGAAGGATAACGCCGCGACAAAGAACGAGCCGGCCGGAAAGACGAAGAAAGGGGCGGCGCAGAAGACGCCCGCAAAGAAATAGAGGGGAGGCCGCAGGACCTTTCCTCTCCTTTAAGCTTTCATTACGAGATGCGATAATCCTGTTGACCTGCGACGGAACTGCCATGTCCGTCTCACGAATTACGGTCAGGGGAGAAGCATCTCATGCGCGATACAAAATACATGGCCATACCTCCCGGCGCGATACTGCCGGGAAGCCTGCCTAAGTTTAAGATATACGTCCTTTCGCCCGATGGGCGCTACATCCTCTGGGCGCGCTCGGGCAACGAGGTGAACAGGGACCGGCTCGTCACGCTGGCCGAAACGGGGCAGGAAGAGGTCTACATCGACCTCGATGAAGAGATCAAGTACGAGGAGTATCTCGAGAACAACCTGGGGATCATCCTCGAGAACCAGGGCATGCCCGACCAGCAGAAGGCGGAGGTTTTCAGCAGGGTCTCCACGAATGTCGTCAGGGATACCTTCGAAACATCTCTCGGTCTGGGTGCGATGCAGCCCGATTCGCTGCGGCGGACGCAGGCGCTCGTAAACCATTCCCTCATGTTCATAGCCGAGTCTAATTCCCTGCGGCCCCTGGCAAAGATGATCGGCCACGACTACAAGACGTACGAGCATGCCACCAAGGTGCTGTGGTTCACGGTGGCCTTCCTGCGGAGCAATCCCGACATCCTTGCACAGATAGTGCCGGACATAGAGTCCTACCATGAGGTCCAGAAAAAGGAGCTCCTGAAACAATGCGGCGTGGGAGCGATGCTCCACGACATAGGTAAAACCTTCGTTTCCCCGGAGATACTCAACAAGAACGGCCCCCTCAACGCCGTCGAGTGGGAGATCATCAAGCGCCATCCCCTGACGAGCTTCGCCATGCTCGCCGACACGGAGACCCCCGCTTTTGTGAAAAAGGCCATACTCCAGCACCACGAGGACTATAATGGCGAGGGCTACCCCATGGGGCTCAAAGGGAAGAACATCAACGTCCTGGCCCGTGTCCTGAGAATAGTCGACGTCTTCGATGCCATGACGTCGCGCCGCCCGTACAAGGAGGCATTTTCTCCCATGGAGGCGGCGAGGATCATGGTCGGAACGCCTGAAAAGGGTGACGCTTCCCCGAACGGTGATGGGCGGGATCCGCGCGATTTGGGCATGAAGAAATGCTTCGATGAAAAACTCCTCAGAAAGTTCATAGTGTTCCTGGGAAAAGTCTCGTCACAGATGTGATATCTCCGGACCGAGAAAGGCGTACCCCTTTCTGGTCGCGAAAAAACCCGCGGTCTTAATCCAAAATTAACAATCGGCCCTTAGTATGGAAGGGCGAAACGGCTTTGCAAAGAGCAATGGATGAGGTAATCTCATAGTATGACCAGTCAATTGATAGCGGTCGTCGACGACGAACCGGACATACTGGAGCTGGTGTCGCTCCACCTGAAGAGATCGAGCTTCCGTGTGAGCGGCTTTGCGGACGCTCAGTCCTTCTACCAGTTCCTCGCGAAGGAGGTGCCGGACCTCGTCATACTCGACCTCATGCTTCCCGACGTGGATGGGCTGGAGATCTGCAAATATCTGAGGGGGCAGGACCGTTTTTCCTCCATCCCCGTGATCATGCTCACGGCGAAGACGGAGGAGACCGACAAGGTCATCGGCCTGGAACTGGGGGCTGACGACTACGTGACGAAACCCTTTTCCCCCCGTGAGCTCGTGGCGCGGGTGCGGGCGGTCCTGAGGCGTCACGGCCGGACCGACGACGATGCCCGCAGGATGGTCATTTCCAACCTGGTCGCCATCGATCTCGACAGGCACGAGGTGGAGGTGGAGGGAAACAGGGTGGAGCTCACGCCGACGGAATTCAGGATACTAGAGCTCCTCGCCTCCCGGCGGGGACGCATCCAGTCGCGGGACCAGATACTGACCCATCTCTGGGGAGACGAAAAGTACGTCATAGACCGAACCGTGGACGTCCACATCAGGCACCTGCGCGAGAAGCTCGGGAAGGCCGCCCGCCTTATAAAGAACGTCCGTGGCGCGGGATACAGGGTGGAGGAATGAAGCGTTCCCTCTTTTTCAAGATATTCGGCGGGTATCTTGTCCTCACCGTCGCCCTTTCCGGCCTCATCGTTCTCATCTCGTCCTATCTCATCCGCAACTACCAGATAGAGAGGACCGCGCGGGAATTGAAGGAGATCGCCATCGTCCTCGGGGAGCGAACGCTGGGGATGCCGTCGGAGGGAGCCGCCGCCATTGACCGCTTCGTGAAGGAGATGGGAAAGAAGATCAACAGCCGCATCACCCTTGTTGCCCCTGACGGCAGGGTCATCGCCGACTCCGAGGAAGACCCTGCCAGGATGGAGAACCACCGCACGAGGATCGAGATCTCCCAGGCGCTTGAAGGCGTCACGGGGCGGTTCCTGCGCTTAAGCGACACCCTCGGCCAGGAGATGCTCTACATCGCCGTTCCCGTCGAGAGGGAAGGGAAGACCCTGTACGTCCTTCGTACCAGCAAGTTCCTCAAGGATATAAAGACCGTTTCCCGGGAACTGAATGCGAAGATATTGCTCGTGACCGTCATCATCCTCGTCGCGGCGCTCATCGGGGCGTTCATCTTCGCGCGGACCATCTACCGGCCGATCGGCGAGCTGAGCGCCGCCATAAAGAGGGTGGCCGGCCACGATTTCAACACCCGGGTGTTGCTTAAGGCGCAGGACGAACTCAAGGAGGTCGCCGACAGTTTCAACGATATGACCGATGAGATGCAGGGGCTTTTCGCCGACCTTACCCGTCAGAAGGAAGAACTGAACAGCATCATCTCCTCCCTGCAAGAGGGACTCCTCGTGCTCGACGGCGAGGAGAGGGTACTTCTTCTCAACGACAGCCTGAAGACCCTGATGGGCCGCGATGTGGAGATTGGGAAACCCTACTGGGAGATCATAAGGGAGCCGGCGCTCAACGAACTGGTGAACAGGGTCCATATGGAGAAGCTGAACCGCGTCGGGGAGATGACGATAAACGGAGCGGTCTTCCTGTGCAGCGCCACCTACCTTGGCCCCCGGGAAGAGATCGTCCTCGTCTTCCATGACATCACCGAGATCCGCAAGCTCGAGAAGATAAAGAGCGATTTCGTCCTCAACGTATCCCATGAATTGCGGACACCACTCACGTCCATAAAAGGATTTGTCGAGACCATGGAGGTCGAGGGGTCCCTTTCGGAGGAACAAAAGCATTACCTCATGATCATCAAGCGGAACACGGCCCGGCTCATCAACATCGTGACGGACCTCCTGACGCTGTCGAGGCTGGAAGAAAAGAGCCTTGTCCTCGAACTGGAACCTGTGGACATGCCGGACCTCGTCGAAAGGGTGCTCAAGATCTTCGAGGAACAGATGCGCGCAAAGGGTTTCAGCGTGGAGGTGAGGGCGCCCCTGGACCTGCCGCCCGTGATGGGAGACGCCTTCAGACTCGAGCAGGTCTTTGTGAATCTTCTTGACAACGCGATCAAGTACACCGATGCGGGCGGGATCACCGTGGAGATGGAAGCCCGGGACAACACCGTGGTTGTTTCCGTTGCCGACACCGGTCCGGGCATCCCTTCGGAACACATCGACCGCATCTTCGAGCGGTTCTACGTCGTCGACAAATCGAGGTCCAAAAAACTCGGCGGCACGGGTCTCGGTCTCTCCATCGTCAAGCACATCATCATGCTCCACAACGGCAGGATCACCGTGCAAAGCAGCCCGGGAAGGGGCGCGAGATTCGTCATCACGCTGCCCGCCGGCGACCCGTCCTCATTCAAAGCCTGATCCGCGAAGGGAATATCGCCGGTACAGAGCGCATCTTAATCGAATCTTAACAATTCTTTGCTCCAATATTAACAGTCGATGGGTAAGATGAAGCAACGATTCAGGCAGGTGCCTGAAAAAACCAAAGGAGGACATCTATGTCTGGCATTTTTCCAAGAGCCGTATCCTTGATGGTCGCTTTTTTCGCCCTCGTGTGCTTCGCGACCCACGCACCGGCCCTCGACATGGAGCTGCTCGGCGCCGGCGCCACCTTTCCCCAGCCCCTTTACTCGAAGATGTTCGACGCCTACAACCAGCAGTACAAGGTGAAGATCAACTACCAGGGGATCGGCTCGGGCGGAGGGATAAACCAACTCATTAAAAAGACCGTCGATTTCGGCGGCACCGACGCCTTCATGACGGCGAAGGAGCTGCAGTCGGCCGGCGCCCCCGTCCTGCACATTCCCACCTGCCTTGGGGCCGTGGTCGTGACCTATAACCTGCCGGGGAACTCGAAACTCAATTTCACCCCCGATGCGGTGGCCGAGATATTCCTCGGCAAGATCACGAAGTGGAACGACCCGAAAATAGCCTCCGCGAACCCTGGAGTGAAGCTTCCCGACTTGCCCGTCAGTGCCGTCCATCGCGCCGATGGCAGCGGGACCACTTACATCTTCAGCGAGTATCTCACGAAGGTGAACAAGGAATGGAAGGAGAAGGTCGGCACCGGCAAATCCCTCAAGTGGCCTGCGGGTCAGATCGGCCAGAAGGGGAACCCCGGCGTCGCCGGATACGTGAAGCAGACCCCCGGCGCGGTGGGATACGTCGAGCTTCTCTACGCGACCCAGAACAAGATGCCCTATGGCAACATAAAGAACAGGGCCGGCAAGTTCATCGAGCCGACCCTCAAATCGGTGAGTGCCGCGGCCAACGTGAAGATCCCCGACGATACGAATGTGTCCCTGACAGACACGGAGGCGGCCGCCGGTTACCCCATCAGCGGTTTCACATGGCTCATCTTCTACAAGGAGCAGAACTACGGAGGAAAGGCGAAGGATCGGGCGGAGGCGCTGGCGAAACTCCTCCTGTGGATGGTGGGCGACGGACAGAAATACGTCGAACCCCTCCAGTACGCCCCGTTGTCGAAAGAGGCGGCGGCGAAGGCGAACAAACTGGTCCGCTCCATGACATACAATGGCGCGCCCCTCGTGAAATAGGGCGATCATGAGACGAAGGACCGGGCGGCGCGGTGTTTACAGGCGCCGCCCGGACATAGATCCAAACCCGTATGGATACAGGAAAGCAAAGAGCGCCGTCAGGCACAGACCGTTCGGAAAAGAGGTTCAGCGTTTGTCTCGCGGGCAGCGGCCTTATCATCGTCCTCCTTCTCCTCGCGATCTTCGCAACCCTCCTCGTGACCGCCCTGCCCGCGATCAAGGAATTCGGGATCTTCTTCTTCATCGGCAGGGTGTGGGACGCGACGACGGAGACCTTCGGGGCCCTTCCCTTCCTTGTGGGGACCCTTCTCACGTCATTTCTTGCCCTGGTCATCTCCATCCCGTTCTCCATAGCCATTTCCATCTTCCTCGGTGAGTACTTCAAGACGGGGGCCATCTCGACATTCCTGCGCAGCGCCGTCGAGGTCCTGGCAGGGATCCCTTCCGTCATCTACGGTCTCTGGGGCCTCTTCTTTCTCATGCCCGCTGTGCGGTTCATAGAGATGAAACTGGGCGTCGCCCCCCATGGCGTGGGGATACTTACCTCGTCGCTCATCCTTGCCATCATGATCATCCCCTTTTCGGCGTCCATCGGCAGGGAGGTGATCACGCTGGTGCCGGGCGACCTGAAGGAGGCGGCTTACTCGCTGGGAGCGACGCGGTTCGAGGTGATACGGAACATCGTTATCCCCTACGCGCGGTCCGGCATCATCGCGGGCATACTCCTCGCGCTGGGACGGGCGATAGGCGAGACCATGGCGGTGACGATGCTCATCGGCAACAGCAACTTCCTGCCGACGAGCATATTCAGTCCCGCCAACACGATGGCAAGCGTCATCGCCAACGAGTTCGCAGAGGCGACGGGCGTCACCGCGGCGTCGCTCATCTATGTCGCCCTCGTCCTCTTTCTGGTGACCATGGTCGTCAACATCATCGGGACATACGTCATTCAGAGGATCAGCATTGAAGCATCCAGGGAGGTCTCATGACGGGCGGTCATGTCGGCAGGCGCCTTGCGAAGGACACGCTCTTCAAGGGAGCGGTCTGCCTTCTTGCCTTCCTGTCCCTTCTCCCCCTCTTTCTCATCCTCTATTACATAACGATGAAGGGAATATCGGTGATCAACTGGGATTTTCTCTTCAGCCTGCCGCGCCCCATCGGCGAGTCCGGGGGAGGCGTCGCCAACGCCGTCGTGGGGACGCTGATGCTCATCGCCCTGTCCTCGGTGATATCCGTGCCCTGCGGGATAGCGGCCGGCATCTACCTTTCCGAGAACAAGACCGGAAAACTGAGCAATACCATACGCCTTAGTGTCATTGTCCTCCAGGGAACGCCCTCGATAGTGATCGGCATCATCGCCTATCTCTGGGTAGTGGCTCCCCTGAAGACCTTTTCCGCTCTCTCCGGCGGTGTCGCCCTTTCCATCATGATGCTTCCCGTGATCATCAAGACCACGGAGGAGACCCTGAAGCTCATACCCTATCACCTGAAGGAGGCCTCGCTGGCCCTCGGCGTGCCCTATTACCGGACCATTCTCAAGGTCGTACTCCCCTCGGGCATAAGCGGCATCCTCACGGGCATCCTCCTCAGCGTGGCGAGGATCACAGGGGAAACGGCACCGCTTCTCTTCACGGCATTCGGCAATCAGTTCATGAACGTCAATATCTTCAAGCCGATAGATTCCCTGCCCTACCGCATATTCTATTACGCCATGAGCCCCTACCCCGAGTGGCATTCCTTCGCGTGGGGGGCCTCGTTCATACTTGTCGTTCTGACGCTTGCCCTGAACCTTATTGCAAGGGGGATCTCCGCTAAATGGAAGATACAGTTCTAAAGGTCGAGAAGTTCAGCGCCTTCTTCGGCGACAACAGGGTGCTCAAGGACGTTGACCTCACCGTCAGGAGGAACGTCGTCGCCGCCCTCATGGGACCGTCGGGGTGCGGTAAGACGACCCTCATACGCTGCGTCAACAGGATGCACGAACTCATCCCCGGCGCCGGCGTGGCGGGGAAGATGACGCTTGTCGACGAGGACATCTACACGATGCAGCCCATTATCCTGAGACGGAAAGTGGGAATGGTCTTTCAAAAACCGAACCCCTTTCCCACGATGAGCATATACGAGAATGTCATCGCGGGATACAAGCTCAACGGCATCAGGATGGCGAAATCGGAACTGGACACTATCGTCGAACGGTCGCTGAAGAGATCGGCCCTCTGGGACGAGGTCAAGGATGCCCTTCACCGGAAGGGGACCTTTCTCTCCGGGGGACAGCAGCAAAGGCTCTGCATAGCCCGGGCGCTTGCCATGAACCCCGAGATACTGCTCCTTGACGAACCGACGTCGGCCCTCGATCCGAAATCGACGTCGCAGATCGAGGAGCTCTTCGTGGAACTCAAGAGGAACGTCACCATGCTTCTCGTCACCCACAACATAGCCCAGGCCGCGAGGGTCTCCGATGTCACGGCCTTCATCTACCTCGGGGAACTCGTCGAGTTCGGGCCGACGGAGAAGATGTTCACCGTGCCGAAGGACAAGCGGACGGAAGAATACCTGACGGGAAAATTCGGATAGGAGGCTAAAAGGGATGCTGGAGGTCAGGATAAAGGAGCTCAAGAAAGAGCTCGTCGAATACGCCACCCTGGTGGAGAAGATGATCGCCCAGAGCATGGCAGGCCTCCTGGAGCGTCGGGAGGTCCCTCTTCGCCGGGTCATTGACGAACTGGAGCCGGCGACGAACGATTTCGAGATCGAACTCGACGAGCTGTGCACGGGGGCCATAGCGCAGTTCCAGCCGAGGGCCCGGGACTTAAGGGTCATCCTCATGGTCTATAAGATGAACAGCGACCTGGAGCGCATGGGCGATCACGTGGCGAACATCGCCGACAGCGGATTGTTCCTCATATCCCACGTGCCGGTGAAGCCTCTTGTCGATATTCCCCGGCTCGCGGGCGAAACGACAAGGAGCCTCAACGACAGCATCACCGCATTCCTGAACGAGGATGCGTCCCTCGCCCAGCAGGTCTGCGAGCGGGACCATATCGTCGACGACCTGCAGAACCAGATCTTTCGGGAGCTCGTGACCTTCATGTCCTCGGACCCGGCGACGATCGAGAGGTCGCTGCACCTCATCAGGGTCGCGAACAACCTCGAGCGCATCGCCGATCTTTCCACGAACATCTGCGAGGACGTGATATTCATGGTCGAGGGAAGGGTCATCAAGCACCATCGAGAGGAAAGGGACGAGAAGCAGAAAGGTGAAAAGGTCTAGACCCGCAGGCGTGACGGCAAAGCTCTTCAGGGATTGCCTCCCGGGGAACCAATAAAGAAAAGGGGCCTTGAAAAAGGCCCCTTTTCATATCCGAACGGGGATTCTTAGAAGAAATACCAGGCCGCGAACCGGTACTGGTCCATGACGCCGCTGGAGGCGGCTAAACCCGTGCCCGCGCCGGTACCCTGGCCCACGCCGTTATAATGGGTGAACATCCTCATCCACTGGAGGCCCAGCCTGATCGACGGGTTTGCCTCCCAAAGAAGGTTTGCCGCAAAGGTCTGGGACATGTTTATCCTATCACGGGCCGTCGCGTTGTTCGTGCGCGCCCACTCGCTATAGTTGTACTTCAGGTAGCCATACATGCCGTTGACCCAGAGCTTGTCGGTCATCCACCAGGAAACCTGGGAGAAGAGCCCGAAGAGTGTCGGAGCGGCCGCGTCGTTGCCGGGCCTCAGGTAGGAGCCGTTGCTCGGGCCCGAGGAGCCCATCCAGTTGTTCCCTGCCGCGTTCTGCCCGATAAAAAAGTTTCCATTGAGGAGCACGGACATCGCCTTGTTTCCCTGTCTCTCGGGGACGATGGGTATGGAGTAGCGGAACGCCGTGACCCAGGCGTTGACCGTGCTGTCCTTGTACTCCGCGCCCGAGGTGTAGGTCTCCGTGTCCTTGCCGTAGTAGGCTCCAAGACCGAACTTGAGGTTGTTCGAGCCGATCTTGCCGCAGCGGTCCGTCCAGTATGCCATCTCTCCCTGGAGACCCGGCCAGGAGCTTCTGGCATAGCCGTCGTTGTACTGCCTTGTCGCGCCGGACCACTCCGTTGCGGAGGTGAGCCCGAACATGGCGCTCAGCTCTTTGGTGAAGAAATGGCGGAAGGCCACCTGGGGTGTCCTGATACCCTTGAGATACTGCTTGAAGTCGTCGGCTCCTATCTGGGCGGCGTAGTATGGCATACCCCACTGCTGGTAGGCTTGACCTAAGAGCAGTTCCGACGAGTTCCACTTCATTTTCATCCACGCGTGCCTGAGCTGGAATCCGCCGTACTGGTTGCCCGTCGTCGTGCCGCGGAAATCGCCCTCGATGAAGGCGCTCGTCTTCGCGCCCCACAGGTCGGGGCCCTTGATAAGGAAATTGAAGCGGGTCTCGGCGCCGCTCATGTAGGTGTTGCCGTACTCGTCAGCCAGGATCGCGCGATCGGACGTGCTGCTCCTGTACCCGTAGGAAGGGTCCGCGTGCGAGTTCTGGGTCGAATAGCCGAAGTCGTATTTCACGAAACCGCCGAATGTAACGTCATACCTGCTCGATACGCTGCCGGCATTGCCAAGTACCGGAGTTGCCAGGGCGACCGCGATCAGGGCCAATAAGAACTTCTTCATTCCTGCCTCCTTAGAAATAGTTGTGGTGGTACGGAACACGGTGCTGCCTTTCCCTCCTTTCCGTCAATGTGGGTTTAACTGTCCTGAGGCAAGATTAACCAAATTTAATTAAGCGGGCGTTAAATGCCTGTTAAATTACCGTTAAGCGGAGAGAACCCGAAGGAGGCCGTGAAGGGTTCTTTTCTTGCCCCGTGAAGGGGGACATGAGGCAAATGGGGGGTGGTTGCGGGCGGCCGGGATGCCGGGAGGACGAGAGCGCGAAGAACCTCGGTCCTCCGTTCGGTCCCGGTCGATCGCAGGGTGTGTCAGGCCCCGAGGAGCTCCATCATCTTCGAGGAACCGTCCTTGGAGATCCACTCGACGTTCTTGAACTGACTGAAGTCGATGCCGTAGAGCAGCTCCAGCACGTCATCGTATGAGGTTGCGGCGCTGGGAATGACGGGTGCCTTCTTCGTCGAGAGGTCCACCTTTTCCTCGATGGGCGCGCTGTCCTTCGTCCGGGCGGTCCTGTTCTCGCGGGGGGACCGTGTCTGTCCGAGCAGGGTGCTGCCCTGCGAAACGTTTCCTGTTTTCATTGCCACCTCCTGAAAAACATAGCGAAATACATTATATCACAATAGCGGAATTGTAAAGAAAACTTTGTGATACCTCATGCGGATGCAGGCAGGGCGAGGCCTGCCGACTTCTTCCAGGACCACGGGCAGTCGCACCTGCCATCGATGCAGTAGAGATGGTTGCAGTAATCCTGAAACTCGCACGCCGCTTGGTCGATAAAGGATGCGACAGCCATCTCGTAGAGGCCGACGAAGAGGTACTGGCCGTCAGCGAAGTGTTCCGCGGACGCCGGGGTGAAAGGACTCTTTTGCCCCGTCCTCGGAAGGGTCATCAGATGTGTTGTGTCCAGGATCTTCCGTCCCATGTTTCCTCCGTACACCGCTATAGAATCGAATCAGGAACCTTGAAAGCAAGAACCGTGCCTCTGACCGGAACCAGTGAATTCGGATAGTTAGTGCGAATGGATTTGTCGCCTTTGGCCCGAAAGCGGTCTTTGTTGACGCCCCGGTGTCCGATATCTGACATGCCCGGTCTCCGGCAGGCGGCGTTCCTTTCGCGTAACGTGTTGTAACCGGGAGCGGCGCGGGAAGGCACGACGATCAGCATCTCGTCGACTGCTATTGCGGAAGAATATTATCCTTGCAAATCGAAACCTACTCTTTTAATATACAAGAATGATAGCGAGAAAGATACAGGCTTCAGTCGAAGAGTCCCTGAAGCAATTTCCCGTTGTGGGTCTTATCGGTCCCCGACAGGCCGGAAAAACCACTCTGGCCAAAATGATCCTCCAAAAAACGGAAACAAGGCCCCTTTACCTTGATCTGGAGCTTTCCTCCGACGTCAATAAGCTTCGCGATCCCGAAATGTACCTGCGAAGATACGAGGACAGGCTGGTCATCATAGACGAAGTCCAGCGCATGCCCGAGCTTTTCCCGCTCATGAGGGCGATGGTAGATCAAAAGAGAAGCGCCGGCCGGTTCCTTATCCTTGGTTCGGCATCACCAGCCCTTGTAAGGCAGGCCTCGGAGACACTCGCGGGCCGTGCCGTATATCGCGAGTTGTTGCCTTTCTCTCTTGACGAGATCGGGTGCGGGAATACCGACCGACTCTGGCTTCGTGGCGGCTATCCCTTGAGTTATCTCGCCGCCGGAAATGATGAAAGCTATTCATGGCGCGAGGCGTTCATCAGGACCTATCTCGAAATGGACATACCCCAGCTCGGGATAAGGGTGCCGGCATTGCAGCTCAGACGATTCTGGACCATGCTGGCGCATAGTCACGGACAATTATGGAATGCATCAAAGATCGCGGGAAGCCTGGGAATTTCCGCTCCCACCGCAAAGCACTACCTTGACATTCTCTCAGACACCTTTGTCGTGCGGCAGCTCCAGCCCTTTTTCGCGAACGTCAAAAAACGGTTGATAAGATCTCCCAAAGTATACTTGCGTGATGCCGGACTGTTCCACACGTTGATGCGCATCAAGGAAAAAGAGGACCTTGACGCGCACCCTTCCGCCGGGGCCTCCTGGGAAGGGTTCATTATTGAACAGATCATTGCCGCAAAGCCGGACGACTGGGAGGCTTATTTCTATCGGACCTCCGCAGGAGCAGAGATAGATCTTTTGCTTCTTGATGAAAGCGGCAGGCCCACCGCGATCGAGATCAAGTACTCGTTGAGTCCAAAACCCGGCAGGGGTTTCTGGAGCGCGATCGATGATCTTGCCTGCGAGAAAGCGTTTGTGATATTTCCCGGCGATGAATCATACCCGCTAAAGGAAAATGCATTCACCCTGCCCGTGGCGCAGATACAAAGAATATTTCACTGAAACGAACACCGGTAACGAAAAAGCCGCTCTTTCGAGCGGCTCATATTTTTGAATGGTGGAGCTGAAGGGGATCGAACCCTCGACCTCTTGACTGCCAGTCAAGCACTCTCCCAGCTGAGCTACAGCCCCGCAGGTAAGTGTTATAACAGCATGAGGATGAATTGTCAATGGCTATTGCGCCGCCCAAGGAGGTGCCTTAAGAGTTGCAAAGGTGCGGAAAACTTATTACCATGTGAGGGTAACGATACCGTTCAGGAGGTGCTCCATGAGGTCCATCGTTTGTTTGATGGCGGTCCTTTGTCTTGTTCTCGTGTCGACAGCGGCGGTGCACGGGCAGGGCGCGGCACCCGGTGCCGGGATCAGGCTGCCCGAGCCGAAATACGACGGGAACGTTTCCGTCGAGAAGGCGCTCAAGGAGAGGCGATCGGTGAGGGTCTACAAGGATTCTCCCCTGTCGGTGGCCGAGGTCTCCCAGGTGCTCTTCGCGGCCCAGGGTATAACGGAGCCGGGAAGGGGCCTGAGGACGGCGCCTTCCGCGAGGGCCCGGTACTACCTCACCGTCTATCTCTTTGCAGGCAACGTGACGGGACTTAAGCCGGGCATGTACCGCTATGTGCCTCAGGGGCATTCGCTTGCCCTCGTTGCCGGCGGGGACGCCAAGGGGATGCTTTACAAGGCCGCGGGCCAGGCGCCGGTAGACAAGGCGCCGGCGGCGCTCGTCATCGCCGGGTCGCAGGCAAGGGCGACGAATGAGGGCTGGATGTATCTCGAGGCGGGCCATGCCGCGCAGAACGTCTATCTCCAGTGCGTGCCGCTGGGGCTGGGTACGGTCGTCATGGCGGGGTTCAACGCCGACGCGGTGGACAAGGTCATCGGTCTTCCCGCCGGCGAACGGACCCTTTATATAATGCCTCTCGGCAGGAAATAGATTATACTGTATTCCCGGCGGCGCGGCCTGTCGGAGACACCACAGAACAGGAAAGGACAACGATGCTGCTCTACCTTGTGCGCCACGGCGAAGCGAAGCGCGAGGACGAGGACCCCGAGCGGGGCCTCACGGACAACGGGATGAGGCACGCCCGGAGGATGGGCGAGTTCCTTGCCTTCATGGACGTCAGCCTCGACGCTGTCATCCACAGCACGAAGAAGAGGGCTGCCCAGACGGCGCAGATCCTCACGGAATCGATACGGCCCGCTTCCGGCATCCGGGAGGAGAATGGCTTGTCTCCCAATGACGACCCGGCGCCATGGGTAGAAAGGATAAGCGCCATGACCGCCGACACTGCCATCGTCGGTCATCTCCCTTTCCTCGACAGGCTCCTCGGCCTTCTCGTCCTCGGCGACGGGGGGAGGACCATCATAGACTTCAGGCCGGCGGGAACGGTGTGCCTCAAGCCGTCGGGTGACGGAAGGTGGCTCATCGCCTGGGTGCTTAGCCCCGAGGTGATCTGGTGAGTTATCTCTCCCTTGTCATCGCCTTCCTCGCGGGAGTGGCCCTGGGAGGCGTCGTCTTCTCCCTTGTCGTCGCCTCCCGCGCGCGCGCCCGGCAGGCGGAGCTCGAGGCGAGGGCCGGGTCCGCGGAGGCGGTCGTCACCGAGTTGAGGCAGCAGTTCCAGCAGGGCAGGGACGAAGCACTGCGCCTCCAGGCGGAGCTTGACGGAGAGAGAGAGGCCAGGGTGCAGGCCATGACGAGGTGCGAGACCCTGGACCTGCGCCTCAAGGAGGAGATGGAGCGTTTCGAGGCCGTAAGGAAGGAACTCTCCGAAACCTTCAAGGCCCTTTCCCTCGATGCCCTCGCGTCCAATACGAACGAGTTCAGGAAATACGCCGACGAGTTCATGAAGCTCGCCGAGGAGAAGCTCAAATCCCAGACGGCGGAAGGGAAAAAGGAACTGGAAGGCAAGAAGGAGCTCATAGACAGGAACATCGACTCCATCGGGAAGACCCTTACGGAGGTCCAGAGGCGCGTCGAAGAGGTGGGCAAGGTGAGCGGCGAGCGCATCACCGAAGTGACCACCCTGATCAAGAAGCACGAAGAGGTCACGGCGAAGCTCAGGGACACGACGGAGCACCTCGGCCGAGCGTTGGCAAGCTCGAAGAAAAGGGGCGAATGGGGCGAGCGGATGGCCGAGGATATCATCCGTCTCGTGGGGATGGCGGAAGGTATCAACTACGTCAAGCAGACGACATTGGAGAACACGGCGGGCAGGCCCGATTTCACCTTCTTTCTCCCCAATGACCTCAAGGTCAACATGGATGTGAAGTTCCCCCTCGACAACTTCGCCCACTATCTCGACGCCGAGAGCGACCATGACCGGAAGCGGTACCGCGACGAACTCCTCAAGAACACGAAGGTGATGATAAAGCAGGTGACGACCCGGGAGTACATCAACCCCGCCGAGAACACCGTGGACTACGTCATCGTCTTCATTCCCAACGAGCAGGTCTACAGCTTCATCCAGGAATCGGACGCCTCGATCATGGACGAAGCATTGAGGCAGAAGGTCATCCTCTGCTCGCCCTTCACGCTCTACGCGGTCCTCGCCGTGGTCCGCCAGACCATCGAGAACGTGAAGCTCGAACGGACGGCGTCGGAGATACTCAGACTCCTTGCCGAGTTCTCGAAGCAGTGGAAACTGTACAAGGACAAGTTCAAGACCATGGGCGACCGCATCGACGCGGCGAGGAAGGAATACGAGGTCCTCGTCACGACGCGGACGAACATGCTCGAGAGGCCGCTGAGGAAGATCGATGAACTGAGCGCGGCCGATGCCCTGGAACTGGGGACGGGGGAGCTCTCGCAGGATGAAAGCTAGTCTGTCCTCATTAAGCCGCCTCGTCCTTGTGCTTCTCCTGTCGGCGCCGTGCCTCGTCGCCGGCGCTGATGGCGGCAAGGACCTTCCCGGTTTTCTCGAAGGGAACTACGGTCTTGTCGGCAGGCGTCCGGGCACGGGCGAGACCTATTCGGGGACGGTGACGATAAAGGCGAGGGATGGCGGCCTCGAGGTCATACGGTGCGTCGGCGGATCGCGCCACGCCGGTCAGGGTTCCATCGTTCTCGTGACGGCCGACAGGATACCCGCCCTCAGCGTGCGCTGGGGCGACGGGAAGAAGGAATACAGGGGCCGCTACGACATACACGGAGATGCCGACAACTACGCCAGGCTCTCGGGGCCTTATGTCGCCATGGAAGATGAACGGGAGTTTGGCTGGGAACTTCTCTACGTCGATCCCGGGAACGGCCCGGTCTGCAGGTAAGCGAGGCCCTCCGCGGAGCGGCCGGATTAAGGAGGCTTGTGATGGAAGATGAGGACCGTTTACGTACCGTGCTGAAACAGCTCATCCAGAACAACGAGTATCTCGCCGAGAATTACCGGAAATGGGGCAGGGTCGCCGCGACGGGCGGTCTCGATGCCGTGTCGAAGGAGATCGACGAGGCCGGTCAGTTCATCCAGATAGCCACGCAGAAGCTCCGGGGTGCCCTCGGCCTTATGGGAGAGTGACCGTCACCGGGTCGCCCTTTCCCGTACCCGTTTCGCGCCTGAAGTCCCCCTTGAAAACACCGAATTCCAGGTAGCCGGAGCTGCCCTCGAGGCAGGCGAGGCCACCCTCGCAGTAGGTCTTGCCGATCGCCGCGAAGACGTGTTTGCCCATCCGTATCTCGAAAGGGCCCTCCCCGGCGAAGTACCGCAGGGCGTGGCCCTTTATGTTCGTGATGGCGTTGCCGAAGCGGTCGAAGCGCACCACGCTCCCTTTGAGCGTCCTACCCTCGATCACGGGATGGATGTCGCTCAAGAGAACGGGGTCCGTTATCCTTCGCCCGAACGCCTGGGGGGAGTAGCCGCGGGACAGCCTGGCGGCGGCGGGGGAAAAGACATCCCTGCCGTGGAAGGTGGAACTGACGGGGAAGAGCATGAAGTTGCGGTTCTCGATGACGTGGATATCGGGGACGTTGTCCGCCAGGAGGGTGAAGACGCCGTTGTCGGGCCCGACGAAATGGTGTCCCTTCGCCGACACGATAAGCGGCCGCCTCGCGCTCCCCACGGTGGGGTCGACGACGGCGACATGGACCGTCCCCGGCGGGAAATGCCTCCAGTAGTCGTCGATGAGGAAGGCCGCCTCGCGCATGTCCTGGGGTTCCACCTCGTGGGTCATGTCGATGACCCGGGCCCCGGGGTCGATGCCGAGGATGACCCCCTTCATGACGCCCACGTAAGGGTCTTTGACGCCGAAATCGGTGAGGAGGGTTATGATGCCCATCGGCCCTGCCCGTTAGAGCATCTTGATGTATTTCGAGAAAGGCCTCTTGATGATGCCTTTCTCGGTGATGAAGCCGCTGATGTACCGGGACGGGGTGACGTCGAACCCGAAATAACGAGCCTTCGCGTCCCTTACGGTGAGGAGCCTGTCGTCGAGGTATTTCACCTCCCTGGCGCTTCGCTCCTCGATCTCTATGCGGCCGCCGTCCTCGACGGCCTTATCGAAGGTGGAGACCGGGGCGGCGATGTAGAAGGGGATCTTGTAGGCGTCCGCGGCGAGGGCTATCATGAAGGTGCCGATCTTGTTCGCCGTGTCCCCGTTCGCCGCTATCCTGTCGGCGCCGGTGATGATCTTGTTCACGGCCCCCCGGGAGCACAGGAGCCCGGCGTGGTTCTCGGGGACGAGTTCGACGGGGATGCCTTCCTGCATGAGCTCCCACACCGTAAGGCGCGACCCCTGCATGTAAGGGCGCGTTTCCGTGGCGATGACCTTTATCTTCTTGCCCGCCTCATGGGCGGCGCGCATGACGCCGAGCGCCGTGCCGTAGCCTCCCGTGGCAAGCGCCCCCGCGTTGCAGTGCGTCATGATGGTGTCGCCTTTTTCTATGAGCTCCGCGCCGTAGAGGGAAAGCATCCTGTTGTTCTCGATGTCCTCGACATGGATGGCCAGCGCCTCGCCGAGCATGTCTTCGGCGATGTCCCTGTCTCCGGCATGCCCCTCATAGGCTTCCGCCATTCTCTTCAAGGCCCAGAAGAGGTTCACCGCCGTCGGGCGCGTGGCACCGAGCTTTTTGGCGATGCGGTCGATATCGGCCCGGCGGACGGACCGCTTCGCAGCCACGACCTCTTTGACCCCCAGGACCATTCCATAGGCGGCGACGATGCCGAGCAGCGGCGCACCCCGGACGGTCATGTTGTTGATGGCCGTTATGACATCCCCGGCGGTGCTGCATTTCACATATGTTTTCCTGAAGGGCAGCTCTCTCTGATCGAGAAGGTAAAGAACGCCGTTCTTCCAGTAAATGTGATCCGTCATGCGTCACCTCTTTCTGTTGATGGTCATCCCGGACCCGATCCGGGATCCAGAGGTTCTTCCGTTGCGCGCTTCTTCCTGGATTCCGGCCTAAAGCCGGAATGACGAAAAAAATTTAGGCCTTCAGCTTTTTCAGCAGGAGTTCGTTGAGGAGCGCCGGGTTGGCCTTGCCTTTCGTTTCCCTCATGACCTGGCCGACGAAGAAGCCGATGAGCTTCTCCTTGCCGGCCTTGAAGTCGGCCACTTCCTTCGGTGACCGGGCGATGACCGCGTCGATGATGCCCTCGATGGCCCCCTCGTCGGAGATCTGGAGCAGGCCCTTCTGCTTCACGTAGTCACGCGGCGAGGCGCCGGTCCGGTAGATCTCCGGGAATATCTCCTTGCCGATCTTGTTGCTGATGGTGCCGTCCTTGATGAGCGTGAGAAGTTCGGCAAGCCGTGCCGGCGTAACGGGGGAGTCCTTCGGGGAAACGTTGCCGTCCTTCAGTTCCCTCAACAGCTCCGTCATGATGAAGTTGCTTACCGTTTTCGCCTCGGGAAAGAGCTTGAGAACCGCCTCGAAATACGAAGCCAGCTCCCTGTCGGAGGCGAGTATCTCCACGTCGTACCGGGGGAGGCCGTAGTCTTTCATGAAGCGTTCCATCTTCTCCATGGGGAGTTCGGGCAGGGTTTTCCGCACCTCTTCGACCCATGTTTCGTCCACGGTCACCGGAAGAAGGTCAGGTTCGGGGAAATAGCGGTAGTCGTGCGCCTCCTCCTTGCCGCGCATGGAATAGGTGACGCCCTGCTCGGCGTTGAAGAGGCGTGTCTCCTGAACGACGCTCCCACCCTTCTTGATGAGGGCGATCTGGCGGTCGATCTCGTAGTCGAGGGACCTTTCGATGTAGCGGAAGGAGTTCAAGTTCTTAAGCTCCGCCCGGGTGCCGAAGGCCTCGTCGCCCTTCTTGCGCACCGAGACGTTGGCGTCGCAGCGGAAGCTGCCTTCCTCCATGTTGCCGTCGCATATCTCAAGGTACATGAGGATGTCGCGCAGGGTCTTGAGGTACGCCGTCGCCTCCTCCGGTGTCCTCAGGTCGGGTTCGCTGACGATCTCGAGGAGCGGCGTGCTCGAGCGGTTGTAGTCCACCATGCTGTAACTGCTCGTGTCGATGGTCCGCTCGTGGACGAGCTTGCCCGCGTCCTCCTCCATGTGGATGCGCAGGATGCGGATGCGCTTCGTCTTCCCGTCCATGACGATGTCGAGCCATCCGTTGCCGCAGATGGGCTCTTCGTATTGAGAGATCTGGTACCCCTTCGGCAGGTCGGGATAGTAGTAGTTCTTCCGGGCGAAGACGCTCCTGGGATTGATGGAGCAGTGAAGGGCGAGCCCCAGCTTGATGGCGAACTCGACGACCTTCCTGTTGAGGACCGGCAGGGCACCCGGCAGGCCCATGCAGGTGGGGCAGGTATGGCTGTTCGGCTCGGCCCCGAACTTCGTCGAACAGCCGCAGAATATCTTGCTCTCCGTAAGAAGATGGGCATGGACCTCGAGACCCATTACCCCTTCGTAGTCACCATAATCCACGGCGCACCTCTCTGACTGCTTTCTATCGCTTACAAATGATTGAAACTATACAACAGGTAACGGTGTCATTTCAAAACAAATTGCCCCCTTAAGGGAGAAAGGGACCTTCCAATGGCGCCCGCGATATGATAAGAAGAGATGGGTGCAGGAATTGGCAACAAGAAAGGTCAAAAAGAAGAAGCCGGGGAAACTCCTGCGCTTCATCAAGGTCACCATCGTTCTCGTCGTCCTTCTCGTGGTGGGGTTCGCGGGTTTCTACATGGTCTACCCCGACGTGTCGAAGCTGAAAAAGCAGAACCCGGGTAAGACGTCCTTCATGGAATACCGGGAAGCGGAGTACCGGGCGAAGGGAAACAAGATACGGATACAGTCGAAGTGGGTCCCCTTGCGGTCCATATCGCCCTACCTCATGAAGGCGGTCCTCATAGCGGAGGACGACAAGTTCTGGTCCCACCACGGCTTCGACACGGAGGCGATCCAGAAGGCCCTCGAGAAGAACCTGGAGGCGGGACGGTTCAAACTCGGCGGCAGCACGATCAGCCAGCAGCTCACGAAGAACCTCTACCTCACGCCCTCCAAGAACCCCGTCCGCAAGCTCAAGGAAGCGATCATCACCTGGAGGCTCGAGAGGGCCCTCTCAAAACGTAGGATCCTCGAGCTTTACCTCAACGTCGTCGAATGGGGCGAGGGTATCTTCGGCGCCGAGGCTGCCGCGAGGCGCCACTTCGGCAAGTCAGCCTCGGCGCTCACCGCGGAAGAGGCGGCCAAGCTCGCAGCAGCCCTGCCCAACCCAAGACGCTACCGCGTGGACGGGACCTCCCGCTACGTCGAACGCCGCGCGAAGATCATCTACACCATCATGGTAAGAAGGGGCATAGTCGTCCCCGACTACGAAGAAGTGACAACCACCCCGCCGGAGGACGCAGCGCAGGAGGCGACAACCCCAACGGCGCAAAGGGAAGGTCCGACCGGAGGCAGTGAAACCCCGGCCGTCAATCAGTCACCGGATGCGAGATGAGTTGGTGAGTTCGCCGCGGAATATCAGTCGAGTTGCGGTTCCCTGTGGAGCAATCGGGAACCGATTCCAGAAGAGGTCTTGTGTTATGCCGAGGTTTAAGAGGACTCACATCTATTTGCCTGAAGAGCTGTTCTTCAAACTAAAAGCGAAAGCCCGAATAGAAGGTTCTTCTATTTCCGCCATCATGCGAGCAGCCATTGCGGAATACCTCGGGGAGGATGGGACAAGAATAAGTCAGAGCGATGTTCTTTGGGAGATGGTGGGGGCCAGCAAGACAAAGGATCGTGACCTCTCGGAGAATCACGACGAATACCTCTATGGGAAAACCCTTTCCTGATAAACCATAATCATCAGCCATTGCCGGGCTGAAGCTGTTCTGATATAATGTATATGTACATCATGAGGGGGTCACAAATGCGCAGAACCCAGATATATCTCGATGAGACGTTGTATGATTACCTGAAGCATGAAAGCGAGGCCAGGAAGAAAACTATATCGGATATTATCAGAGAGAATATACGCAATTCCATGCCTGGCAATGCGGACAGGATAATCCAGAGTGCGTCGAAAGTGTACGGCGTCTGGAAAGACAAGGAAATAGACGTTGATGCCTACGTGCGCGGCACGCGCAGGGACAGGAAAATATGATCCTTGTGGACACGGACGTGCTCATATGGGTGCTCAGAGGGCAGGAAAGCTGGATAAAGGAGTTCGAAAAAATGGTCGGTGACGCACGGGGCAATATCTTCATAACTCCCGTTCAGATCGCCGAAATATACGCTGGCCTTCGGCCGAAGGAAGTCCAAAAGGTTGAAGATTTCCTTGCTTCGCTGAGGTCAGTTGATCTGGATGACGAAATGGGGAAAATCGCCGGAGGCTACATTAACAAATATGGTAAGTCCCACAGTGTGACAATGGCAGATGCCCTGATCGCCGCGACGGCAAGTACGAAGAATCTGAAGCTCTGGACGTCCAACAAGAAACATTACCCGATGCTGGATGCTGACAATTTCTACGACTAATCCACGTTTGCCGACATAAGGCTGTCCCGGCTCCAGGCTCTTGTGCCGTTGCCTTGACCCTCAAGCGATTCAAGCGGCTCAAGCCCTTCAAGCCGTCTTCACATGGGTACGTCGTCTTCCATCTCGGGGACGAAGTCGTCGTCGACGGGGCCCCTCGGCGAGCCGAAGGGGCGGCGTTCCTCCTGGGGTTGTCCCTGCGCCTGGCCGCTCGGCATCATCTTCATGTCCGAGGCCACTATCTCGTACACCCTGCGCTTGACGCCGTCACGTCCTTCATATTCGCGGGACTGTATCCTTCCCTCGATGTAGACAAGCCTTCCCTTTTTCAGGTATTCCCCGGCGATCTCAGCGAGCTTTCGCCACACGACGATGTTGTGCCATTCCGTCCTTTCCTGCTTGACGCCGGACTTGTCCTTGTATGACTCGGACGTGGCCAGACTGAAGGTGGCCACGGGTGTGCCGTCAGTCGTGTACCGGAGCTCCGGGTCCTTTCCGAGCCTTCCCATGAGCAACACTTTATTGAGATTGGACATAACGTCATACCCCCTTTGAATTGGACGGAAAATATCCAAATCCTATAGTAAGCGAGGGCAAAAGTCAATGAACACCTGGGGCGTTGTGACGACCCTGCCCGATATACCGTTGGAACCGTGGTGAAAGAAGAGAGCCCTTTTTTACCTTCAACAGGTTGTTGACAAAGTCTGTATTCATTTGGGCGAATGCCGGAATGAAAGAGCACGAACCGCCTTGAGAAATCACTTTGTCAACAGCCCGTAAAGCGATTAAAACCCTTCTGTCCCCTCTCCCATAGCTTTCCCTTCGGGATGGTGCCCTCTATGAAGTCCCAGGGGAAGACCTCGTCGCGGGGGCGGTCGCGCAGGGCGTAGAAGTTGAGGTTGACCGGGCTTTCCCGGACGATCCGTGTGAGGCTTGTCCCGTGGGCGAGGCTCAGTACCGTGTCCGAGACGCGACGGTCGCCGCGGGCAAGCACCGCCTGGAGGAAGCTGAACTTCACCGAATCATGGGTGAAATGGGTGTTGTCTATCTTGCCGAAGGCATGTCTCAGGCGGGATATCTTTCGCTTCATCTCTTCCATGTCGGCCATGGGAAGCCATTGAAAGGCCGTGGCGGGTTTCGGGACGAAAGGGCTTGCGTGAACGGTGATGCCGCCGAGGGCCCCTCGCGGGGCGCCCCGTTTTATCATGGTATGGCGGATGCGCTTCACGAGCTCCGGTATCGCGTCGATGTCGTCGAGTGTCTCCCCGGGAAGGCCGATCATGAAATAGAGCTTGAGATTGAAGGATTTGAGGGCCATGATGGCGTCGATGCGGGAGAGGATCTCCTCGTCCGTCATAGGCTTGCCGAGGAGGTGTCGCAGGCTTTCCGTTGCTGCCTCGACGCCGAAGGTGAGGGTCTTCACCGTGTCCTTCATGAGTTCGATGAGGCGTAAGGGGACCTCGTCGAGGCGAAGCGACGGGAGATGGACCGCTATCCCCCGGGAACTCAGGTTCCCGACGATCTCGGCGATGCGGGGATGGAAGGACACGCCGCCGCCTATGATGCCCACGTCTTTCGCCTCTCCCACCGTCACGTCGATGTCCTCCGATCTGAAGCCGTAAAGATTGCCGAGGAGGCAGAAGGTGCACCGCGAGGGACAGCCGCGGGTCCCCTCGATGAGGACCATGTCCGCGAACTCCGTGTTCGGAGTGGTCATGACGGACATACCCAGCGTTTTTCCCGTGTGGCGCTCCACGGTGACGGCGAAGTCGGGGGGCTCGAAACCTTCCACCCGGCCATCTTCACCGTACCGTACCGACAACTCCGCGGGGTTGTAAACGAAGGGCAGCGCCGTGAGCTCGTCGACGATACGACCCCTCCCCGGACCCCGGCCCGCGATGAAGCGTTCCATGAGGGAGGATATAGTGGCCTCGATGTCGCCCATCACCATGAGATCGAAAAAGGGCGACACGGGCTCGGGGTTCGCGATGACGCAGATCCCGCCGGCGACGATCAGCGGGGAGTCCTCCGTCCGCTCCCGGGCGAGGACCTCGACTGATGACCCTTCAAGTACCTTCACGATATTGGGGTAGTCGAGTTCAAAGGAAAGGGTGAAGAAGACGATCTCGAAGGAGGAGAGGGGCCGGGAGCTCTCCAGCGAGACCAGCGGTCTGCCTTCCTCGTAGAAGAGCCGTTCACACACCACATCGTCGCGGTCGTTCAGCGTCTTGTAAAGGATATGGGTCGCGAGGTTCGACATCCCCACGTGATAGGAGTTGGGGAAAACGATGAGAACAGGTATCCTGCCCCCCCACTTTTTCCGGATGGTACCCTTTTCCCCGAGAAGAAGGTCCGCCTTGTCGTCATTCCGTCGCGTCCGTCTTTGAGCCATTGCAGTAATAACAATAACACAGATCAGGTGATGGGTGATAGGTCATAGGTGACGGGACGGGGCTTGAGTCGTTGAGAGTTAAAGACGGGAGACGATGGTGCGGTCCGGCGCTGTCTTAGCTGCCCTAACTTTCTTCTATGGATCTTATGATATTTTGTCGCTCAAGCCATTCAAGCGGCTCAAGCCATTCAAGCCGTCTTTTGGCTGTGAGGTTGAGGGGTGGCGGGACGAGAGCTTTCGCCACCCCTCGCTTCAGGAGGTTAGTCTGCCTGCTTCCTGAGGAATGTCGGAATGTCGTAGCGGTCATCATCGATGTCGATGGTGTCGCTCTTTTGCCGTATCTCCTTGTAATCGACCTTGTAGTCGATGGCCACCTTCTTCTTCATGAAGGAGGGAACGTTCTCATCGTCGAAGAGCTTGCCTCTCAAGAACGGTTCCGTCCTGTCCTCGTCGATGACGGCGCGTTCCTCGAAGCCCGTGGCGATGACGGTGATCCTCAGGGAATCCTGCATCGTCTCGTCGTAGACGAGGCCCCAGATGATCTTCGCATCCTCGTGGGCCTGTTCCTGTATGAGGGTTGAGGCCTCGGAGACCTCCATCAGCGTCATGTCCGTGTTGCCCGTGACGTTGATGAGTACGCCGCGCGCTCCGTGGATGGAGATGTCTTCGAGGAGCGGGCTCGATATGGCCTTCTGGGCGGCATCGCGGGCCCTGTTCTCGCCGGCCGACTCGCCGATGCCCATGATCGCCATGCCCCGTTCGCTCATGATCGTCTTCACGTCGGCAAAGTCGACGACGACATGGCCGGAGCCGACGATGAGGTCGGAGATGCTTCTCACCGCGTTGAGCAGGACCTCGTCGGCCTTGAGGAATGCCTCCCTTATCGTCATGTGCTTGCCGCCGATGGAAAGGAGCCTCTGGTTCGGGATGGTGATCAGCGAGTCGACGCGTGACTTGAGCTGGGCCACGCCGCCCTCGGATTGGTTCATCCTGTCCTTCCCCTCGAAAGCGAAGGGTTTCGTGGCGATGGCCACGGTGAGGGCCCCCAGCTCCCTGGCTATCTCGGCGATGACGGGGGATGCACCCGTTCCCGTCCCGCCGCCAAGGCCGCAGGTGATGAAGACCATGTGGGCGCCTTTCAGGTGGTCCTTGAGCTTGTCCACGTCCTCGAGGGCGGCCTTCTTGCCCACCTCGGGATTGGCCCCGGCTCCCAGACCCTCCGTCAGCTTCGTGCCGATCTGGATCTTGACGGGAGCCTTGCACGTGCTCAACGACTTGATGTCGGTGTTGACGGCGATGAACTCAACGCCCTGAACGCCTGCTTCCACCATGTTGTTGAGCGCGTTGCAGCCACCTCCTCCAACGCCGACCACGATGAGTTTTGCTGAAAATCCGTTGCTCTCGTCCATGTAGAACATTCCACTCACCTCGCACCTCCTAGAATATTTCTTTGAACCAATCCTTCATCTTCGTGAGCAGCTTCTGGTTGCTGAAGAGTCTCTTCATCGACCGTGTCGCGTCAAACCCACGTTTCTTTCCCCGTCCCTCCTTGAAGCCGAAAAGCAGAAGCCCCACCGCCGTCGCGTAGGCGGGGTTGTTGACGACGTCGATAAGGCCTCCGACGCCTATGGGGTCTCCCTTCCGCGCCGGGAGGTTAAATATGTTCTCCGCTATCTCGGGCAGACCGTCGAGGTTCGAGCACCCTCCCGTCAGCACGACGCCGGAGGCAAGGAGCTTCTCGAGGCCCGATTTCTTGATCTCCTCGTAGATCAGCGAGGCCACCTCCTCGACCCTGGGCTCTATGATGTCGGCCAGCGTCTTGCGCTGGAGCGTCCGGGGTTTGCGCCCGCCGACGCTTGGCACCTCGATGGTCTCGTTCTGGCCGACGAGGCTCGCCATGGCGCAGCCGAATTTCTTCTTTATCTTCTCCGCGTCGTCGATGGGGGTTCTCAGACCTATGGCGATATCGTTTGTTATGTTGTTCCCGCCGAAAGGCAGGACGGACGTGTGCTTTATCGCGCCGTTCGCGTACACGGCGATGTCGCTCGTCCCGCCCCCGATGTCCACGACGGCGACGCCTATCTCCTTCTCCTCGGGTGTGAGGACCGCCTCTGCGGAGGCAAGCTGGCAGAGTATGACGTCGTCGACGTTGAGCCCCGCCAGTCTGCAGCACTTGATGATGTTCTGGGCCGAGGAGATGCTGCCCGTGACGATGTGGACCTTCACCTCGAGCCTTACCCCCGTTATCCCCACGGGGTCCCTGATCCCGTCCTGGTCGTCGACGATGAACTCCTGGGGGATGACGTGGATGAGTTCCCTGTCGGCGGGGATCGCCACCGCCTTCGCGGCGTCGATGGCCCTGTCGATGTCGTCGGGACGGACCTCCCTGTCCTTGACGGCGACGACGCCGTTGGAGTTGAAGCTCTTTATGTGCGCACCCCCGATGCCGGCGAGGCACGAGTCGATCTTGATGCCGGCCATGAGTTCCGCTTCCTCGACTGCCTTCTTGATGGAGTTGACGGTGCTGTCCATGTTGACCACAACTCCCTTGCGAAGGCCCGTCGACGGGTGGGAACCGATGCCGATGATGTTGACCTGATTCTCCGACGCCTTTCCGACGACCACGCAGATCTTTGTCGTTCCAATGTCGAGCCCAACGAGGAGCTGTTCGTCGTCCTTCACCCGGATCACCCCTTCCTTTCCTGGATTATGGCGCCCTTTTCAAAGCGCGCGTCGATGCATTTTATGACAAGACCCCGCTTGCCTGCGTCCTTAAGGACGGCGAGGGCCCTTTTCAGTCTCTTCTTGTGGTCTTCCTTGCCGAGAATGATCTCCACGCCGTCGTCGAGACCGAAGACGGTGAGGTCGCCGTCGCGGTAGGAGACCTCCGAGAGCTGCCCCTTCTTCAGGATACCCTCGGTGATGAAGACGTTCGTCTCGCTGAAGACCTTCTTCGCATCCGATCTCTCCCGGGTGCTTATAAGATAGAGGCCCTTTACCTCGTCCTTCCCGAGGCCACGGTAGGGCTCGCCCTTTTCGTCGAGGATATGGACGGTGCCGTCGCCCGCCACCCAGAGGGCCGACGGTATCTTCTCCTTCACGTCGATGACGATGGAGAAGGGATAGACCCTCTTCACGCTCACTTCCTTTACGAAAGGATGGGATGTGAGGGCGTCCCGGACCTTTGCCACATCCACCTTGAAGATGCTCTCCGTGAGATGGGGTGCGATCTTGGCCATCGTCTCCTTGTCGCCGAGCTGGGAGATGCCGTTCACCTTTATGTTCTGCAGGAAGAACAGGGGCTCCTCCCGGGAGAACAGGTAGGCGATGGAGAGCATCGAAAGGATGCACACCGGCCCGATGAAGAGTATGTAAAGAAGCTTCTTCATGTCTTCAGCGACGCCCCTCCAAGTATCTCCTCGATGAGCTCATCGAACGAGCCTCCCTGACAGGCCCAGGCCTTGGGGACGAGGGATGTCTCCGTCATGCCCGGGGACGTGTTGATGTCGATGACAAGGGGCATCCCGTCCCTTACGAGCATGTCCGTCCGCACGCATCCGGAGAGGTCGAACCTGCGGTAGACGTCCATGGCGATGGCCTCAGCCTTCTTGGCCACCTTCCGCGGTATCTCCGCGGGGACGATGTATTCCGTCTTCCCCTTCGTGTACTTCGATTCGAAATCGTAAAAGCCCGACAGCGGCCTGACCTCCACAACGGGGAGGACCTTTCCGTTGACGACGGCCACGGTGATCTCCTGCCCGGGCACGAACTCCTCGATAACGATCTTCCTGTCGTATCTGAGGGCGAGTTCCATGGCCGCGGCGGTGTCCTTCCTCCTGTGGACCATCGATATGCCGATCGTCGATCCCTCATTGGCGGGTTTCACCACGAAGGGGGGCTTCATGGTGATCCTTTCGCCCGCTCCCGCTATTGCGTAGGCCGGTGTCGGGATCCCCGTCGCTTCGAGGATGAATTTCATGACGGCCTTGTCCATCGCAGCCGACGAGCCGAGGACGCCGGGCCCCGTGTAGGGTATTCCCATGATCTCGAGGAGGCCCTGGACCGTGCCGTCCTCTCCCCATCTGCCGTGGAGGACGATGAAGGCCGCGTCGACCTTCTGCTTTTTCAGTTTTTCGACAAGGCGGTCCCTGGCGTCGATGGCCACCGCGTCGTATCCCGACCTGACAAGGCTTTGAAGGACGGCCGCGCCGCTCTTCAGGGATATTTCGCGTTCCGACGACCTTCCTCCCAGGAGGACGCCTATCTTCAGCTTCTTGAGACCCGTTCTATCCATTGAACCCCCAGAGTTCCACCTCTTCCTCGAGCGTGACCCCGAGCTTCGAGAAGACCTCCTCCTTTACCTTCCTGATAAGGGCCGCGATGTCGGTTGCCCGGGCGTGGCCCATGTTCACGATGAAGTTCGTGTGCTTCTCCGAGACGCAGGCATCGCCTATGCGGTATCCTCTGAGACCCGCCTTTTCCACGAACCACCACGCGGACCTGCCCTTGGCCGCCTTGAAGACGGACCCGGCGGAGGGATACTCCATGGGGTGGCGTTCCTTTCTCTCCCGGTATACGTGTTCCATTTGCTCTTCGAGGTCCTCCACGCCGGCGGCCTTAAGACGGAATCTGCCGGTGATGACGCACTCCTGCCGGCCGACCGGTGAGGTTCGGTACCCGAAATCCTCGAACTTGACCGCCTTTTCGATGATCTCGCCGCGCGCCGTAAGGACGTCCATGCCGATGACGGTGTCGGATATCGACTGGTCGAAGCTCCCGGCGTTCATCTTTATGGCCCCGCCCACGCTTCCCGGTATCCAGTACAGCCGCTCCAGGCCTCCGAGGCCCCGCTTCGCACATTCCCTGATGAACCTCGCAAGGGGGTACCCTCCGCCCACCTCGGCGATGGCGCCGTCGCGGGTCTTCTCGAAGGTCAGCCGTGTCATCTTCGTTATCCGTATCAGCGCCGCCCGTATCCCTTCGTCGCTGACGATGATGTTCGTTCCGTTGCCCAGGAAGCGGTAAGGGATGCCCGAGTCTTTGAGGCGCAGCACCATCGCCGAGATATCGGCCCTGTCAGCGGGATAGAGCAGCCATTTCGCCGGCCCGCCGACCCGCATCGAGGTGTACCGCCTCATGGGTACATCCGCCAAAACCGCCCCCTTTATTCCTTTCCACTCCATACGCTCTTCAGTCTCTCATCGATTTTGTACAGGTCGCCGGCGCCCAGCGTGACGACGACGTCCCCCGGTCTTGCATTCTCCAGTATCTTCTCTATCACATCGTCCCTGGTAGGGGCGAAGATGACGTGCTTGTGCCCGCTCGCCCGTATCTTCTCCGCGAGGCTCGCCCCGGTTATCCCTTCTATGGGGTCTTCCGAGGCCGCGTATATCTCCGTCACGATCAGGATGTCCGCCTCGTTGAAGGACGTCGCGAACTGCTCCATCAGGGCCTGGGTCCTCGTGTAGCGGTGCGGCTGAAAGGCCGCGATGATCCTGTCCTTCCACATCTTCCGCATCGCCGACAGCGTCGCTTTGATCTCCGTTGGATGGTGACCGTAATCGTCTATGAGCTTTATGTCCCCGTCCCATTTTATCTCCAGCCTGCGGTGGATGCCGGAGAAATCCTTGAGGGCCTCCTGTATCGTGCGGAAAGGTATGTCGAGCTCGATCGCCACGCCGCAGGCGGCCAGCGCGTTCACTACGTTGTGTATTCCCGGGAGCGTGAGGTGGATCTCGCCCAGGTCGTATCCCTTGTAGATGACCCTGAAGCGTGTCACGAACCCTTCGTAGGAGATGTTGTCCGCCCTCAGGTCCGCCTGTTTCGAGAGGCCGTAGGTCATGTAACGGCGCTTGATAAGGGGTATGAGGCTCTGGATGTTCGCGTTGTCTATGCAGATGATGTTGACGCCGTAAAAGGGGACCTTGTTGAGGAAAGCGAGGAAGGCCGCCTTGATCTCGTCCATGTCCTTGTAGAAGTCCAGGTGCTCGAGGTCGATGTTCGTCGCGACGGCGATGGTGGGATAGAGGAGCAGGAACGTGCCGTCGCTCTCGTCGGCTTCGGCGACGAGGTACTTGCTGTCCCCCAGCTTGGCGTTGCTCCCCAGGCTGTTGAGCCTTCCCCCGATAACGCATGTCGGATCGAGCCCGGCATGGCCGAGGATGGAGGAGACGAGCGACGTCGTCGTCGTCTTCCCGTGGGCCCCGGCAACCGCAACGGAATACTTCATCCGCATGAGTTCCGCGAGCATCTCCGCCCGCTGGATGACGGGGATGAAGAGTTCCCGGGCCTTCTTCACCTCCGGGTTGTCGGACCGTACCGCCGAGGAGACCACGACGACGTCGGAGTCGATGATGTTCTCCTCGTCGTGTCCCTGAAAGATGACGGCCCCGAGGGATTCGAGGCGCTCCGTTATGTCCGTCCGGCGAACATCCGAGCCGGTGACCTTGAAGCCGAGGTTGATGAGCACCTCCGCGATGCCGCTCATACCGATGCCGCCGATGCCCACGAAGTGGACCCGTTCTATCTTATGAAAGACCATGTTCCATACCTCCGATGATACGCGATGCGGCATCGTGCACGAATACCTTTCCCAGGTTGCGGCCCATCTCTTCCATGAGGGACCTGTCCTTCATGAGGTGGGCGATGACGCCGAAGAGCCTCTCGCCCGTCGCCTCGTCATTTCCGATAAGATGGCACCCCCCTGCCTCCTCCACGTGGGCGGCGTTCTGCCACTGGTGGTTGCCCGCCGAGTAGGGGTAGGGGATGAGTATCGCCGCCTTCTGGTAGAAGGCAAGCTCGAAGATGGTCGTGGCCCCGGCGCGCGCGATGACGACGTCGCTCAGGGCGTAATACTTTTCCATCTCATTCGTGAAGGCGAAGACCTCGTGGGTGACGGAAGTCTTCGCGTAGGCGCCGCGCACCCGGTCGAGATCATCCGCTCCCGTCTGATGGTAGACGGCAACGCCCGGTATCCCCTCAAGGAGAGGCAGAAGGGAGAGGACGGCATCGTTGATGCTCTTCGCGCCCCGCGAGCCGCCGAAAACGAATATCCCGAAGGAGCCCGGCTCTTTGAGGCCCTCGAGCTTTTTGAGCTTGCTCCGCAGGGGATTGCCGGTGTGAACGCCGTGCCCCGCCGGGAGGTGCTTTTTCGTCTCATCGAAGCTCACGAAGACCTTGCGGGTGATCTTGGAGAGGAGCTTGTTCGCGAGCCCCGGCTCAACGTTCTGTTCGTGGATGAAGCAGGGAATGGCGAGCATCCTTCCCGCGACTATGACGGGCACCGACGTGAACCCGCCCATGCCGAGGATGGCGTCGGGCCGCTCCTCCTTCAGGATCTTGAGGCACATGATGACGCCCTTCATCATCCTCAGGATGGTGACCGCCTTGTGGATGGGAGAGCGCCCCAGGAACTGGTGCGCCTCGATGAGGCGGAGTCTGAACCCGGCATCGGGGACGATCCTCCCTTCAAGACCGTAGGGCGTACCGATGAAGAGGACGCTGTTGTCCCCGCCGCGCCCCATGAGCGTCTCGGCGACGGCAATTCCGGGGAAGATGTGTCCGCCTGTCCCGCCTGCAGATATGACGACCCTCATGACTTCCCCCCTTCGGTCTTCAGCATCATCCCCGCAAGGGGCGCAAGGATGGCGATGAAGAGGACCGGCTGGTAGAGGAGCCCCGTGGAGAACCTGACCCCCACGACGAGAAGGATGTCCATGGCGATGTAAAGGAAACCGAAAAAGGGCAGCATGGTGGCGAAGGAGCTCTTCTTCATGACGAAGGCGAAACTCGTGACGAGAAGGGCGAAGGCCGACCCGAGGAGCACGTACCTGTTGATCTCGGCGAGGCCCGTGAGCCCGCTGCCGGTGAGAACAGCACCCTGACGGTATGCCATGAAGGCCGCAATTGAGGCGTAGGCGGCGATGAAGGGGATGATCCGATACCGTCCGATGATGAAGAGGAAAAGGACGAGCGTCGCCGCGAAGGATATCATGAAGACGAGTTTGCCCGTGATGTAAAGGTTGAAGCCCGACGAGAAGAAGAGGATCGACAGGGCCGTGACCTCCTTGAAGAAGTCCTGTCCCTTCTCTTCCATGCCCGTAAGATACAGAATGAAAGCATAGAAGGAGACGAAGACGATCGCCATCCGCGCGGCCTCGGGGATGGCAATCCTGGGGTAGAAGAAGAACAGGATGGTGACCAGGAAGGAGATGACGATGAGGGGGTACTTCATGGCTTCGATGGAGCGCTGAGGAAGGCGGAAGATGGCGTAGCCCGCCGCCGCCCCGGCGATGACGACGAGGACCCTTGCCACCGTGTACTCCCGGAGTAAACCGTACACGAGAAGGAGCGAGAATATGGCTATGAGGACCTTTTTCACAGCGCCTCCACTATCCTCCTGAAAGTGTTTCCCCTGTCCTTGTAATCCCTGAACATGTCGAAGCTGCTGCACATCGGGGACAGGATGACGGAGTCTCCCTGCCCGGCCTTCGCGAACGCGAGGGAGACAGCCGCTGCCATGTCCTTCTCGAGATACGTGGGAATGGCGTCTCCGAGCTCGGACGCTATCCTATCCCGTGCCTCGCCTATGGCGATGAGGGCCTTTATCTTACCGGCCTCTTCGCGGATGACCCGGTAACTTCCGCCCTTGTCCTTTCCTCCCGCGATGAGTACGATGCCGCCTTCCATCCCCTCCAGGGCCCTCTTCGTTGCGTCCACGTTTGTTGCCTTGGAGTCGTTGTAGAAGGAAACACCGCGCAGGGTGCGAATGAACTCGACACGATGGGACAATCCCCTGAAAGTCGTCAGGGCCTCTTCGATGACCTGCCCGTCCACACCGTGGATGTGGGCCACGAGAAGGGCGGCAAGGATGTTCTCGGTGTTGTGGACGCCTGTCAGCGGCGACAGGTCCCTCGGCCACGAGGCCTCCTTACCGTCCATCCTGACGTGGAGCCTTCCGTTCTTCGAGAAGGCGCCCTCATCGAGCTCCTCCGTCACCGAGAAGGACAGGACCCGCGGGGTCCCCTTCATCACGACGTCGAGCCCCTTCCTGAGGACGGCGAAATCGCGGCTCCCCTGATTGTCGAAGATGCGGTATTTCGCCTGCCTGTACTCGTCGTAGCTGCGGTAACGGTCGAGGTGGTCCTCGGTGATGTTGAGGAGCACCGCCGTCGCCGGCCTGAAGGTCTCTATCGTCTCGAGTTGGAAGCTGCTCACCTCGACAATGACGTGGGAGGTCTTCTTGCCCTCGGCGACGTAGTTGATAAGCGGATTGCCTATGTTGCCTCCTACGAAGACGCCGCCGAATGCCCGCGAGAAGACCTCACCGATAAGGGTGGTCGTCGTCGTCTTTCCGTTGGTGCCGGTGATGGCTATGATGGGTTCCTCGATGAAGGACGCGGCGAGCTCCATCTCTCCGATGACGCGCGCTCCTGCTTCGCGCGCGCGCCTCAGCACCGGAAGTTCGCTGTCGACGCCGGGGCTGAGGACGATGAGGGGATAGGAGGCGAAATCCTCGGCGCGATGGGGACCGAAATGGCCGGTGAAGGGTATGCCTTCGAGGTCCGTGAGGGGTCCGGCCAGTTCGGCCGCGTTCTTTTCGTCGGCAAGTCCGATCGTCTTCCCCTTTCGCGAAAGGAACCGCGCCGCGGCTGTCCCCGAGGCACCGAGTCCGACGATCAATATGCGGTCAGGTATATCCATCTTACCTCAATTTCAGCGTACTTAACGCAATCAATCCCAGGATCACCGAGATGATCCAGAAGCGCACCACTATCTTTTCCTCGTTCCACCCCTTCAGCTCGAAATGGTGGTGTATGGGCGCCATGCGAAAGACCCTCTTGCCCCTCAGTTTGAAGGAGTATACCTGGATGATGACGGACAGCGTCTCCAGGACGAAGATCCCGCCGGCGATGACGAGGAGAAATTCCTGCTTGATGATGACGGCTATCGTTGCGAGGGCCGCGCCCAGGGAGAGTGAGCCCGTGTCCCCCATGAAGAGCTCCGCCGGGTGCGCGTTGTACCACAGGAACCCGATGCCGGCGCCGAGCATTGCCCCGCACAGGACCGTGAGCTCCCCGGCACCCTTCACGTAGAATATCTGGAGGTACTGCGCGAAGATAACGTTGCCCACGAGGTAGGAGAAGAGCATGAATGTGGAGCAGACGGTGAGAACGGGGCCGATGGCGAGGCCGTCGAGGCCGTCGGTAAGGTTCACGGCATTGGATGTCCCGGCGATGATGAAGATGCACAGGGCGATGTAGAAGACGCCCAGGTCGGGCCGGAGGTTCTTGAAGAAGGGCACGGTGAGCTGCGTGACGAACCCGTACTTGAAAAAGATGAGCGCGCCGATGCAGAGGCCGAAGAATATCTGCAGGGAGAGCTTCATCCGTCCCGAGATGCCTTTCCCCTTTTCCCCTTTGAGCTTCTTCACGTCGTCCATGAAGCCGATGGCCCCGAAGGACACGAATGAGAAGCTGACGACCCATATATAATAGTTGGTGAGGTCCGCCCAGAGAAGCGTCGGGATCATGGTGGCGATGAGGATGACGAACCCTCCCATCGTCGGCGTTTCCTTCTTTGCTTCGTGTCGGTCCGGTACGTCTTCGCGCTTGCCGCTCCGGATCTTCCAGTCATGGAACTTCCTGATGACGTAGGGCGTGAGGATGAAGCTGATGATGAGCGCCGTGAGTATGGACAGGACGGTCCTGAAGGTTATATACCGGAACACGTTGAACCCGGAGACCTTCATGTGCAGCTGGTAGAGGAGATAATACAGCATTACTTCAGCGCCTCCACGATATCTTCCATCCTGAATGCCCGGGACCCTTTCACCAGGATGGTGTCGCCCGGTCCCGCCTGCGACGCCACGTAGCCGATCAGTTCTTCCTTGTTGTCGAAATGCGCCGCCGGCGCTCCACCGAGCTCCGCCATGGTGTCCTTCGTCTCTTCACCGAGAAGGACGATGAGCCCGAGCCCTGCTTCCCGCAAGTATGCCCCTAGCTCCCTGTGGTACCGCGCGCTCATTTCGCCGAGTTCCTTCATGCCCCCGAGGACGGCCACCCTTTTCCCTGCCGCGGGAAGAGCTGCAAGGGTGCTTATGGCCCACTTCATAGACGAGGGGTTCGCGTTGTACGTATCGTCGATGATGACGTAGCCCTTTGGGCTTGTCGCGGGCTGGAATCTCTTGTCGTAGGAAACGAACTTCCCGATGGCCTCCCCGATGAGCTCGCCTTCGACCCCCATGGTCGACGCTATCGCGGCGGCGGCAAGGATGTTGTAGAGGTTGTGCCTGCCGAGGAGAGAAGTCCGCGCCCGTATGGTCCCCGCCGGGCAGCTGATGATGACATCGGAGCCTTCCCATCCGAGGTCTTCCCCGACTGCGAGACGGAAGTCGGCGTCGCTGTCGATGCCGAAGGTGACGGTTGTCCTCTGTGTTGTTCGCCACCAGCCGGCTATGCCGGGATCGTCGATGTTGACGAATATCTTCCCGCCTTCCTTCGTGTGCCGGAAGAGATCGAGCTTTTCCTCGAGGATGCCCTCGAGCGACGCGAGCCCTTCAAGATGGGAGGGGTTCACGTTCGTGATGAGGGATGCATCGGGGTTCGTTGCCACGGCGAGCTTTTTTATCTCGCCGGGCGTGTTCGTGCCCAGCTCCAGGATGCATATCTCGGGGTCCCCGGCAACGGAGAGGATGCTCATCGGCACACCGATGAGGTTGTTCAGGTTCTTTTCGTTGAAGTGGACGCCGTAGCGTTTCGTCATCATGGCGGCGAGGATCTCCTTCGTCGTCGTCTTGCCGTTGCTTCCCGTGATCGAGATGAAGGCGCCCGAAAGGGTGTGCCTCTTGAAGCGGGCCAGGTCGAGGAGCGCCTGATTGGTGTCCTCCACTAGGATGACGGTCCCGTCGGCATCCGCAAGGGACACGGGGCTGTCGGCGCGGCACAGCGTTCCCCCTCCCGACCTTTTGAGGGCCTCCCCGATGAACGCGTGACCGTCAAAGGACTTGCCCAGAATGGGGATGAAGAGGTCCCCTTTCCCGATCGTCCGGGAATCCGTCGAGATGGCCGCGAACACCTCCTTTTCCTTTTTGAGGACCGTTCCTCCCACCGCCTTCACGATATCCTCAAGTCGCCACATGGAGAGACTCCTCGATTACTTCGCGGTCGCTGAAGTGAAGGGTGGTTCCGCCGATGATCTGGTAATCCTCATGTCCCTTGCCTGCGACAAGCACGACGTCGTCGGGTCTCGCCGACCCGATGCCTTCAAAGATGGCCTCGCGCCTGTCCGGGATGATCCTCGCCGCCTTGCCTTCGAGGCCCCGTCTGATGTCCTCGATGATCGTGAGCGGGTCCTCGTTGCGCGGGTTGTCGGAGGTGACGATCACCTCGTCGGCGAAGCGCGCGGCGATGGCGCCCATGAGGGGTCTCTTCACGGCATCCCTGTTGCCCCCGCAACCGAAGACCACGATGAGCCTCCCTTTCTTGAGCCTTCCGAGCAGACTGAGGACATTTTCGAGCGCGTCCGGGGTGTGGGCGTAATCGACAAAGATGGAAATGCCTCTGTCGTTCGCCACTCGCTCCAGTCTTCCCGGGACGCCCCCCAGCCGTTCGATCCCTTCCTTTATCGCCTGGGGCGATATACCTGTGACATGGCCTGACAATGATGCGGCAAGGATGTTGGAGGCATTGAACATGCCGACTAAGGGTGAGACAATGGGGATCTTCTTCCCCGGTAGGGATAAGGTGAGTGTCAGGCCGTCGATGCTCTCGGAATAGCTCGACAGGCAGGCATCAGCGAAACCCCGCGTGCTGTAGGACAGCATCGTCACCGGTGGGGCGACGGCGAAGTCCCGTATGGAGGGATCGTCGATATTCATTATGGCATATCTTCTCTTCTTCCTGCTCCTTGCGAGAAAATCTTCGAAGAGAAGCCTTTTTGAGGCCTTGTAGCTTTCGAAGTCGCCGTGATAATCGAGATGGTCGTGGGTGAGGTTGGTGAATACGGCGACATCGAAGTCGATACCTTCAACGCGTGACTGATGGAGCGCGTGAGAGGAGACCTCCATGATCACGTGGCTTATCCCGGCGTCCATCATGTCGCGAAGAAGGGCGTTCGTCTCGCTGGCGCCGGGAGTTGTGTTGGGCGCATTGAGTGTCTTGCCGGCGTAGCGGTAGGATATGGTGCCGATGACGCCGGGTCTTTTTCCCGCCGCCTCGAATATGGACTCGATCAGATAGGTCGTGGTGGTCTTGCCGTTGGTCCCCGTGATGCCCGTGACATGCATCTTGCGGGAGGGGTGGCCGTGGAACTTCGACGCGGCCTCGCCGAGTGCCCGCTTCACATCCTCGACGCGGATGACGCACGCGAAGGTACGGTCGATGTCTCCGTCGGTGACCACGGCGCGCGCCCCCCGTTCCAGAGCGTCATTGAGGTATGCGCTGCTCGTGGAGGTAGCGAAAAAGAGAGACCCCTCGGAGACGTTCCGGGAATCTTTCGTGACGCCCGTTATCTCGAGGGACGTGTCACCGGTCACGGCGGTCTTCTTCATGCCCCGTATGAGCTCGCTCAATCTCACTTCTGGTATGTCCTCCCGTAGAGAATGCACCGGGTGTCCTTCTCGACCCGCTCCCGCGGTTTGGGGTACTGGTCGGTGACGACGCCGGACCCGTAGATGCGTACCGCCTGTCCTTTCGTCGATATCCTGTCGAGGGCGGCCTTCATCGAAAGACCACCGAGGTCCGGCATCGTCCATGCGGCGCTGTCCGGGTCGGCCTGCGCCTTTCTTTCCTCGCGGACCTTTCCTATCGTGAACCCGCCGGCCTTCCGCGAGACCTCAAGGCCCCCGCTGGCGTAGGGCATGAGGGGGTCGAAGCCGGCATCGACATACTTGTTGTAGAGCGCCGTGAGCGTCCTGCCGTGCACGCTGTATCCGGTGCCCGCGAGGGTGTCGAAGGACAGGGACCGGTCGGGCAGCTTCACTCCTTCCCTGGTCAGGAAGGTCTCCATGTTTTTTCTGCCGATTATCCGCGCCAGGGCCCTCAAACCCTCCTTGTCCCTGTCTTTCAGGATGTCGAGGGGTTTCTTGAGATAGACCGAAGAAGGATCCTCCGTCATCTTCACGAGGACCATGCCGTCCTTCTCCACGATCCCCTCCCTGATCGACCAGGCGACGATGGGAATTGCGATGAGCAGCGACGGTTCGAAAGAAAGGTCGTCCCCGGCGATCACCGGCGCCTGCCGGAGCGCTTCTTTCTGTGGCCCGGGGACGGCGACGTTCAGGCTCCGGGGAGCTTTCTTCGCCGATGTCTCGTAGGTCCTTTTCATCGAAAACCTGTCCTGAACATTGAAAGCCAGCGCGGCGTATGCGAGCCCGATGAATGCGCACACGAAGAAGGCTTTCCTGATCGCCTGTTTGTTCATTTCAACACGAGAACCTCTTCCTCTTTTGGCTTTGTGAGCCCCAGGCGCTCCTTGGCCTTGAGCGCCAGAAGTCTCGATTGTGTTATACCCGCCATCTCCGTTGCCAGCTTCTTATGGGTCTGCCTCAATTCACGTTCCATGGTAAGCGTCTCGATGAGGTCCTCCCGGGCGCGGTTGTGGGCGCTGGCCAGGAAGTAGCTGACAACGAGGACGAAGACCATGATGAACCCGAGGAAAACGAAGGGTCTGACGCTCGAGAAGAGCGCGTCCCCCGATGACTCGATGTATATCTTCTTTGGTCTGTGCATAGGGCCCCCGTCAGTTCTTTTCTGCAACACGAAGCTTGGCGCTGCGCGAGCGCGGGTTGCTTCGTATCTCGTCCATCCCCGGCCTGATGGCCTTCCGTGTCAGCACGGTCAGCGCGGCGTCGCCGCGGAAACGCTGTTTCACCATGCGGTCTTCCAGGGAATGGAATGTTATCATGCCTATCCTGCCGCTGCGGGAAAGGAGGTCCACGGCCGCGTCCATCCCTTCCGAAAGGCTCCCCAGCTCGTCGTTGACGGCGATGCGGAGCGCTTGGAATGTCTTCGTGGCGGGGTGTATCTTCCCCGTCTTTCTCTTGACGGAGGAAACGATGCCGGCCAGCTCCCGCGCCGTGCTGATCCTGCCCTTCCTGCGGCTGTCGAAGATGGCCTTCGCTATTCTGCGCGACTGCCATTCCTCCCCGTATTCATAGAGGATCCGGGCGATCTCGTCCTGCCGGTAGGAGTTCACGATCTCATATGCGGTGAGGACATCCCTCGTGTCCATTCTCATGTCGAGCTCCTCGTCGTCGTTGAAGCTGAAGCCACGCCCTGCAGCCAGCTGGTAGCTTGATATACCGAGATCGAAGAGGATGCCGTCTATGGACGTCACACCGATCCCCCCCAGTATCTGCTTCAAGTCCCTGAAGTTTCCCCTCAGTAGTGTTACCCGGTTGCTATACCCCTTGAGGGTTCCCTCTGCCCGGTCGAGTGCTTCCTTATCTCTATCAATACCGATGATCTGTAATTGTCTGTATCTTTCCAGCAAGCCGATGGAATGTCCCGCTCCGCCAACAGTGGCGTCGACGAAGACCTTGCATCCGGTGCCGATCAGGTTGTCACATACTTCTCTGGAAAGAACGGCTATGTGTTCCTGGTTGCTCAAAGACCGAGTTCCGATACGATATCAGCTATCTGATCGGGGTCGGCCGTGGCCAGCCTTACCAGTTCCTCCCATTTTTCCTTTGCCCAGACCTCTATCTTCTTCCCTTGCCCGGTGATGACGACATTCTTCTGAATGTGAGCGTCCGTTTTCAACGCCTGGGGGATGAGGATCCGTCCCAGCTTGTCGATGGGGCACTCCGATGCCCCGGAGTAGAAATAACGCAGAAAAGCCCGCGCCTCCTTTCGGATAGTCCCCGCGGCGGAAACCTTGTCCTGGATGGCCAGCCACTCCTGGTAGGGATAAGCGACTATGCAACCGTCCAGGTTGGTGAGGATGAGCCTGAGGTCGTACCTCTGCCCCAGGGCTTCCCTGAACTTCGCCGGGATGCTCACCCTGCTTTTGTCATCGATCGAATATTCGTAGCGTCCTGCGAACAATCTCCCACCTTTTTACACCTTTTACCACTTTAGTCATTTATACTTGTAACTCCATATCTTGTCAAGGTTTTTTTCCCCCATCTGCGCCGTCTGGCGCTTCTCTTTCGGGCCAGTCCCCGAGGGTGTCAGAAGAGGTGGGGTGGATGCTGACACAAATCTGTTGATAATTTGCCCCGCCTCAGGTAGTCTTTTACTCCATCGCGAATAATCGGAGCGTCAATGAAGGTACCAATTACCAGGGAAGGCTATGAAGCACTGAAGAAAGAGCATGAGACCATGCTCAGCGTAAAACGGCCCCAGATCCTCAAGGCCATAGAGGAAGCGCGGGAGCATGGCGACCTTTCGGAGAACGCGGAATACGATGCCGCCAGGGAAGAATTTCAGTTTCTTCAGCAGAGGGTCGCCGAGATCGAAGAGCAACTGAGAAATTCCGAGATCGTTGACGTGAGGAAAGGCGATGGAGAAACGGTCGAGTTCGGCTGCACCGTGACCCTCGTCAATCTCGACACCGATGAAGAATCCCTTTACAGGATCGTCGGCCCCTACGAATCGGACATCAAGAAAAGCACCATATCAATAACCTCACCCCTCGGCAGGGCCCTCATGGGCAAGTCCGTCGGTGAAGAGATCAACTTCAACGCCCCCGGTGGCAAGAGAACGTACGAAATAGTGAAAGTAGACTAAAGGCGGCTTGAATGGCTTGAGCCGCTTGAATGTTGAAAACAAAAGACCATCTCTTCATTGGAGAAGGTCTCTTTTTTTACTCTCAAGCGACTCAAGCCATTCAAGCGACTCAAGCCGTCTTTAGATTCCGAATGTCACGCTCATTACTTCTTCGAGGCTCGTTATTCCTTTCTCGACCTTTTTGAGGCCTGATTCGTAGAGGGTGGTCATGCCCAGTTTGCGTGCAGTCTCGCGCATGTTCTGGTAGGAGACAGTGTGCGTGATGAGCGATTTGAGCTCCTCCGAGGAGGACATGATCTCGGCGATCAGTGTGCGCCCACGATAACCTGTGTTGTTGCAGGCCGGGCATCCCGCAGCCCGGTAGATCGTATCTGCGTTGAGCTTTACGGAGCCCAGGTCTTTCGTGGTGGGTCTGTAGGCTTCCTTGCATTCGGGGCAGAGCTTCCTCACGAGTCTCTGACCGACGACGGCAAGGACCGTCGGTGCGAGCAGGTAGGGTTCGACGCCGATATCGATGAGCCTTGTCACCGCCGACGGGGCGTCGTTGGTGTGGAGCGTGGAGAGCACCAGATGACCCGTCAGCGCCGAGCGGACGCAGATCTCCGCCGTCTCGAGGTCGCGGACCTCGCCAACGAGCATGATGTCGGGGTCCTGTCGCAGGAAGGCCCTCAAGGCCGACGCGAAGGTGAGCCCTATCTCGGGCTTGACCTGCACCTGGTTGATGCCGGCCAGCCGGTACTCGACGGGGTCCTCGACGGTGAGGATGTTCTTCTCCGACGACCTGATCTCCTGGAGGATGGCGTAGAGGGTCGTCGACTTTCCGCTGCCCGTGGGGCCGGTGAGGAAGACGACCCCGTAGGGGCTGAAGATAGCCGACCGCAGCTTTGTGAGGTCCTCCTCTTCGAAGCCCATCTCGGAGAGTTCGAAGACGACCCCCGTCCTGTCGAGTATGCGCAGTACGGCCTTCTCGCCGTAGATGGTGGGTAGCACGGAGACGCGAAGATCGATGGTCCGGTCCTTGAGTTTCACCATGAACGTCCCGTCCTGGGGAAGCCGTTTTTCCGCTATGTCGAGGCCCGAGAGGATCTTTATCCGGGAAACGATGGGGAGGTGAAGGTGCTTCGGGGGTGGGGCCATTTCGTAGAGTTTGCCGTCGATCCGGTACCTCAGGGACACCTGGTTCTCAAAGGGCTCGATGTGGATATCGGAGGCGCGCTTGTCGATGGCCTGCCAGAGCATGAGGTCGACGAGCTTCACCACGGGGGCGGCCTTGGCGCGCTCGACGATGCTCTCTATGCCAATGGAATCGTCCCGGGAATCGGGGGACATGAGCTCGAGGCTTTTCATGGTGTGGCCGTGCTGCTGGAATTTCGGGGCGATCACCGTCGTATCATAGAACTCCTCTATGGCGCGCAGTATGTCGGACTTGGTCGCCACGACGGTGTTGATCTCGCAGCCGGTGATCTTTCGGAGCTCATCGATGAGCATCACGTCGAGAGGGTTGAACATGACGCAGGTAAAGACGCTGCCGTCGCGGGAGAAGGGGAGGATGACGTTCCTGAGGGCAAACTGCTTGGGTATGAGCTTCTTGAGGTCCTGATCCTCCGACGGCCTCATGGAGCCGTTCTGCGATGACAGGAGCGGGACATCGAATTCCTGGGAGAGGGCGAAGGCGACATCGTCCTCTGCCATGAGCCCGCGGCCCACCAGCACCTCGCTGAGGTACCCGCCTCGAGTCTTCAGGACCTCAAGGGCCGTCTCGAGCTCACCCGGAGCGATGAGTCTCTGGTCCGTGAGGAAGGCGGCCAGCCTCCCGTCGGGAGAGTCCTTCTTCAATCTTGTTGTCATGCGTCTATTGTAAGAAAAAAGGAGAATAATGGCAAACCGAAAACAGACCTCATGAAAAGACCGTTCCGCGTTGCGGGTTGCGCGTTGCGGGTTAGAGGCCCAAAACCTGAGACATGCAGCCTGAGACCGGAGACGTGTTTCACGACCTCGGGCGGCTGGTTTCTTCGGTCTTTCTGAACTTTCCCTTGAAGTAATCCATGATGCGGCCCGTGAAACCGGCCTTCGATGTGGTCCCTGTCAGGGAGGACCCCTTCGGCGGTTGAAGGCTCACGTCCTCAGCCACCCCCGACTCCTCCTTGATGAGTTTGTCTATTTTCTGCCAGTCCACCTTGTCCGCGATGCCGCGGGCTTCGAGGAGCTTCGAGAGATGCCCTCTTATGGAACGATGCTTCCTGTAGACGTCGGTGCGGATCTCGACGTAGGTCCTGCCGTCCCGTGTTTGCGCGATCTTCACCGGTTCGTAGATGATCTCCCCCTGCATGTTCACCTGCACGAGGGGGAAAAGCTGCTCTATGTGTTCTCTGAGCATCCGGACGCACCCATGGCTCATGTACCTGTAGACGCTCCCCGGCCAAATGGTCTCATGAATGAGGACGGCCGGCAGTGATGTCTTGATGGCGTATTTCCCGAGCGGGTTCTTCGGGCCGGGGGGGACGGACTCCTCAACGGGTTTGCCTTTCAACGCGTATTCTATCTGGATCGACTCCGGCACGTACCAGGTCGGATCTTTCCTTTTCTCCGTTATCCGGAACTTGCCCTCCGGGGTCTTCCAGTCGCTGTACTCATTCTGAAAGATGGCTCCGAGCCCGACGGGCAGGGCCATCAGTTGTTTGTCCTGAAAGAAGTAGAGGGTCCTGTCGGGTATATTGATGATGATGCCGTTGTCTATCATACGCGGGACTATCTTGCGCGTGTTAAGTCTCAGGACGGTGCCCTCCACAAGGGGTTGCTTTTCGTCGAGTCCGTTGTCCCGGGCGATGTTCTTCCAGAAGACCCCATACCTGGCGCCCACGCGGTAAAGGTTGTCGCCTTTGCCCACCGTGTGCGTCACATCGCCGCCGATGATCATGTCTGTTGCCAGCGCCTGGCCGGCAAAGAGTAGACAGAATACACAGAGCATCGTTTTCATTGATGTTTTCATAGGTATGACAGGAGGTTATTCTAGTATACCTCGGGGAAATTGACAACAGAAAAAGTGAGAATGATAACGCGGCGGTTTGTACATTTCTCTTGAAACGTCCCCGGGGTCGTGCGTAAATTTAGTCATGGCGCGCCCTGATAACGAAGTCTCTCCTTGTGCCTTCTACATGCTGGGGATCATCCACCGGGACAGGCGAAACGATGAGCTTCTTGGAAAATGGATCGATGCCCTGACGCCCGAGGTCATTACGTTGGAGTTGTCCCCGTACGGTCTTGCCTTCCGGCAGGCGATGGGAAAGGCCTACCGGAGGAGGATCGACGATATTGTTCGGTCCCTGGAGGGCGAAGGGCATCCCTGTTTGTCCGGCGAGGTGGAAGACCTTTATGCCTACGTCGACGTCCCTCGGGAGTTCACCATTGCCGATGAGTATTGCAGGCGGAGCGGCGCGCGTCTGTATCCTGTCGACATGGACCTTTTCTCCTGGATGAAGCTTCGGGAGATAGACGAGCTCATCAATCGGACAAACGTGGAGAAAAGCGTGGCATTCAGGGTCCGGGAGGGTCGGGGGGCGGAGAATGTCCTGGCAAGCCTTTATTTCCGGTCGGGAGTGAGCGCTTTTTCATACACCGACGAGATGGCGCTGCGCGACGGGTTCATGTGCCGCGGCATCGGGGCGCTTACAAAGCGTTTCAGCGGAAAGCGTTTCCTGCATATAGGCGGATGGCGGCACCTCACGGACCCCCTTGGTTTCTACGCCCGATTCCAGCCCGTGAAGATATTCCCCTATGATTAAGCTCTTTGTCTTCGACCTGGGCAACGTGATCCTTCCCTTCGAACACAGGCAGATAGCCGTAAAGCTCCACGAGGCCTCGCTCATCAAGGACCGCTTTACCCCTGATGATATCTTCCGGTATCTCTTCGACTACGAGAAGGGTTTTGTGAACGCCTACGAGGAAGGTCGCCTCTCTTCGAAGGATTTTTACAAAAAGATCAAGGAGAGGTACAAGCTTGAACTCGAGCTCGAGGAGTTCAAGGATATCTGGAATGACATATTCGAGGAAGACCCGGCGGTCAGCGAGATCATCCTCTATCTCAAGGAGAGGGGGTATCCCATCGTCCTCTTAAGCAATACGAACGAGCTTCACTTCTCCTATGTTATGGAAAGGTTTCCCATAATACACCATTTCGATGAATGGATACTCTCCTTCGAGGTGGGCGCAAAGAAACCCCAGGAAAAGATCTACAACATGGTATTCGAAACGCGCTCGCTGGAGCGCCACGAAGCGCTCTATATCGACGACATCCCGGAGTATATAGCGGCGGCCGCGGGATACGGCATCCCCGGGATAGTTTTCAAGGAGGCCGCCGATGTCTGGAAGGTGATACGAGAGAATTGTGTATGAAAAGAAGACAATAAACAATGACCAAATCACAATAACCAAACAGACTGCAGTGATTCAAGGACAAGATGACCGAACGAGAACAACAGTGAGAATGAGAGCCGTTCCGTTGAAATTTGGTTATTGGTTGTTGTCTTCTTGTCTGGTTATTGGTGCTTGGTCATTGGTCATTTTGTTTTAGAGAACCACGGAGGCCACAACTAGCCATGCTTCCTTTTCCCGAGATAGACCCCGTCATTTTTAGAATCGGCCCTTTCGCCATGCGCTGGTATGGGCTCATGTACATCCTCGGGTTTCTGGCCGGATACGGGCTCACCGTGTACCAGCTCCGGGGGGGCAGGAAACCTCAGATTCCCCGGGATGCGGTGGACGACCTGTTCTTCTACCTTATTATAGGGCTCATCGTCGGCGCCCGCCTGGGGTACGCCGTCTTCTACAATCTCCCGTTCTACATCGAGAACCCTCTCGAGATATTCATGGTCTGGCATGGCGGCATGTCGTTCCACGGAGGTCTTGGCGGCGCCTTCATCGCCAGTCTCATAGTAATAATAAGGAAGAGGCTTCCCTTCCGCGCCACCGCGGACCTCGTCATCCCCGCGGCTCCCATCGGGCTTTGTCTGGGAAGGCTGGGAAATTTCATCAACGGGGAGCTCTTCGGCAAACCGGCGGATGTGCCCTGGGCCATGGTCTTCCCCCGGGGCGGCCCCGTCCCCCGCCATCCCTCGCAGCTCTACGAGGCCTTCTTCGAGGGACTTCTCCTTTTCGTCATCCTCTGGCTCTACAAGGACAGGAAGAAGCGCGAAGGCGATGTCTTCGCCCTCTTTCTCATCCTCTACGGGCTCTTCAGGACCTTCTGCGAGTTCTTCAGGCTCCCGGACACCCAGCTTGGCTTCGTCCTCGGCCCTTTAACAATGGGCCAGGTTTTGAGCCTCGTCATGGTCCTCATCGGCATTGGATTGAAGTTCTTTCTCTTTCCCCTGCTGGAGCGACGAAAGAACAGTTAGAGACAGTTCCAGGTTTCAAGTCTCAGGCAAAAGAGAGAAGCCTGATCGTCTTGTTTCTAACCTGAAACCTGAAACCTGAGACTGCTTCTAGAGCCTTTCCACCAGGCCCGTGTCGATGTCGTAGTAGAGCGGGACGACCCCTATCTTTCCCTCCTCTACCATCTTCTCCAGTATCGGTTTCGATGAGGCTATCGTTGCCGTCACGAGCTTCGCGTTCTCCCTGATGGCGTTGTCCACGAGGTCTCCGGATTGTCCCTTGACGTTCTCGAGGGCGGGGAGGATCGCCTGTGCGATGCTGCCGATGTGGCCGTGGGCCTCGCCGCCTTTCGCCGTGGCGGTGACTGCACCGCATTTGGAGTGGCCGAGGACGACGACGAGGCGGGTGCCGAGGTGGTCGACGGCGTACTCGATGCTGCCGAGAGCTGTGTCGTCGACGATGTTCCCGGCGAGCCTGATGATGAAGAGGTCGCCGATCCCCTGGTCGAAGAGGATCTCGGGAGGGATGCGTGAGTCGGAGCATCCCACTATGACGGCGAAGGGTTTCTGACCTGCCTTGACCTCATCGCGGCGGGTCCGGTCCTGGTTGGGATGCGTCTGTTCCATGGCGGCGAAACGCTTGTTGCCGTCAAGCAGTGTCTGCAGCGCCTCGTTGATGGCGGTATCGTTGGCCATAATAGTTCCCCCTGGTTTTTTAGAGAGTATCATAATGGATTTAGGCCTCTTCATCAAGTCAAAAGCCCGCGTTCGCTTCGAATGCCCGGAATGCCACAAGTATTGTGAAAAGATTAACAAAATTTTATTGACATCACCACCCGGCGCGTTTAAAATAGTCTGTTCAATAAGCTAAATACGGGTAGCTTAAGCTGAATACGGGCAGCTTCATTTAAAAATCAATAAGGAGGTTATGTATGGCAGACGCAACAGAAGAAACCAGATTGTATCCACCCCCTAAGGAATTCGTTGATCAGGCTTATGTGAAGAGCCGTGACGAATACGAAAAGATGTGGAAACAGTCCATTCAGGACCCCGAAACATTCTGGGGCGGCATCGCGAAAGAGCTTAGCTGGTTCAAGCCGTGGCTGAAGGTCAACAGGGAAGATTTCGCGAAGGGCGAAGTGGAGTGGTTCATCGGCGGCAAGACCAACATCGCCTACAACTGCCTCGATGCCCAGGTCGAGAAGGGCAAGGGAGACAAGGTCGCCATCCTCTTCCAGGGCGAGCCGGAAGACGATGTCGTGAAACTGACCTACAAGGAAATGCTTTCCATGGTTTCCAAGTTCGCCAACGTGCTTAAAAAGAAAGGCGTCCGCAAGGGCGACAGGATTGCCATCTACCTGCCCATGATCTGGCAGCTTCCTGTTGTCATGCTGGCCTGCGCAAGAATAGGCGCCGTCCATACGATCGTTTTCGGCGGGTTCTCCGCTGAGGCGCTCCGCGACAGGATCCTCGACGCCGGCGCAAAGATGCTCATCACGACGAACGGCTACTGGCGTTCGGGCAAGACGGTGAGCTCCAAGGCGAACGCCGACACAGCCTGTGATCTGTGCCTCGCGCAGGGCCACACCGTGGACAAGGTCGTCGTCGTCAAGAGGCTTGACAACTTCGACGTCCCGATGAAAGCCGGTCGCGACACCTGGTTCGAGGAAGAACTGGCGGCTGCGGACATCACCGACGACTGCCCCGCCGAGATGATGGACGCGGAAGATCCGCTCTTCATCCTCTACACATCAGGTTCAACGGGTAAGCCGAAGGGTGTTCTTCACACCGTCGGCGGCTACATGGTCTATACGTATTCAACCTTCAAATACATCTTCGACTACAAAGACAAAGACGTGTTCTTCTGCACCGCCGATATCGGCTGGGTAACGGGCCACAGCTACATCGTCTACGGCCCGATGACGAACGGAGCGACCTCGATCGTTTTCGAGTCCGTCCCGACATTCCCGAACCCCGACAGGTTCTGGCAGATCGTCGAGAAGTTCAAGGTCAGCATCTTCTACACCGCCCCCACAGCCATCAGGGCCCTCATGAAAGAAGGCGAAAAGTGGCCGCAGGGCAGGAACCTCTCCTCACTGAGACTCCTTGGTTCCGTCGGCGAGCCGATCAACCCGGAAGCATGGCTCTGGTACCACAAGTATATCGGCGGAGAGAAGTGCCCCATCGCCGACACCTGGTGGCAGACGGAGACAGGCGGCATCCTCATCACCTCTCTTCCTGGCGCATGGCCGGGAAAACCGGGCTACGCGACGCTTCCTTTCTTCGGCGTTGAGGCCCGCGCACTCCAGTCACGCCCCGACGCGAGCAAACCCGCGGAAGACGCGCCCATGAACGAGCAGGGCGAGCTCTGCATCGGCAGGTCATGGCCTGGCATGATGAGAGGCGTTTTCGGCGAACCCGAAAGATTCTTCAACACCTACTTTGTCCAGCAGCCGGGGTTCTACTTCTCCGGTGACGGTGCGTTGAGGGACGAGAACGGCTACTTCAGACTGATGGGCCGTATCGACGACGTCGTCAACGTATCCGGCCACAGGATGGGAACCGCAGAGGTCGAGGCAGCCCTCAACTCCTTCAACACGGCAGTCGCGGAATCCGCCGTTGTCGGCTTCCCGCACGAAGTGAAGGGCGAGGACCTTTACGCATACATCATCCTGAAAACAGGCGTTGAGGGAACGGATGCTCTCAAGAAAGAGCTCGTTGCCCACGTCAGGAAAGAGATCGGCCCCATCGCATCACCGGGCAAGATCCAGTTCGTACCCGGTCTGCCGAAGACTCGCTCCGGCAAGATCATGAGAAGGATCCTGAGAAAGGTCGCCTCCGGCGAGATCGATCAGCTCGGCGATACCACCACGCTGGCAGATCCGTCAGTTGTCGACGATATCGTAAAGGGCAGGCAGTAAGACCGGCCCGCCTTCTTGAAAGGCAATGCGAGGCCCCCGGGATCATACCCGGGGGCTTCTTTTTGTGAGGACAGTACGTGGATGAGAGAGACCCATCAACCTCCGGCGGCACCTGCCGGCTGAGCACGACGGAAGCGTATCACAGGCAGGAGATCGACGGTCTGGGGTGGGAGCTGACCGTCTGCAATTCCCTCCATCCCGCCGGTACGCCGATGCGCCGTGTCCTCGAGAAGGATGCTTCCTACGGGCATCTGCTCTATGACCATCTCAGCCGTTTCATGCCCCTCATGGACATGACGTCCATCCTCGAGATCGGAGCCGGCTACGGCTACCTTATGAAGGATTTCCTGGAGAGGAACCCCGGATTGCGTCCCTGTCTCATGGACATCTCACCGGCGCTCCTCGGGAAACAGCGGGAGACACTGGCCGGTCACGATGTATCCTACGTGCTGCAGGATGCCCTGGAGGCGGACGCCGCAACCCTTCAGCGCTTCGAGCTGGTGATCCTCAACGAGAACCTCGGTGACTTTCCGACGGCGGTGGACGTGGACCATCGGGTCTTCGAGGACCGGGAGGGATCCGGTGACCTGCCCTGGAGGATATGCCGTCTCTTTGACACCTACAACCTCGAGATATCGCAGACTCCTTTCAACGTCAACCTCGGGGCTCTGGAGATGGTCGAGAAGCTCTGTTCTTCAGAGGTGCCCCGCATCTTCATAGGGGAACACAGCTGTGAAGCGGCCCTTCCTCCGGCCCTCAAGCCGTACATACCCCTCGCGTTCGACGGCAACCCCCGGCGCATCCGCTTAAAGGGCCACGACGAATACACCATCAAGTTCTCCCACCTGCGCCGCATAGCCGAATATTACGGTTACAGGACCGTCCGCGGCCCCTTTGCCGACTACATCGTGCCCAACATCACGGAGGAATTGAAGGCGATCTTTGCCACGAGGGGCCTCTACTGCGACTCCGAAGAGATGATCTACCACTTCATTGGCGACCTGTACGAGTATGAGTACCTGGTGATGATGAAGGAAGGGGACAGGCGGTAGGGATCAGGGGATGGCAGGGGATGGCAGGGGAAAAGGAGGGGTTGAGGGTGAGGGGATTATAGGTCCTATCTTTTCCTATCCCCCCTTGTTCACAAAAAAAGAGGCATGTTCCCATGCCTCTTTTTTTGTGCGCTCTGTGAGCCTACCTGGCCTTCGGCGGTCTGAGAACGAAGAATGCCACGAAGATACCCACGATGGCGAGTATCAGGGTAGGCCAGAAGGCGGCCGTGTAGCTTCCGAAGGTGTCCTTGGCCATACCTGAGATGATGCCTCCGACGATGGCGCCGAGACCGTAGGCGCTGAAGACGATGCCATATTTTTGAGCATACCCCTCGAGACCGAAGAAGGATGCCGTGCTTGCCGGGCCGATGGCAAGCCATCCGCCAAGGCAGAGCCAGAAGCCGCAGAAGGCGACGGCGAAAAGACCCACCGATCCCTTTCCGGCGCTGAGCATCATGAGGGAAGAGATTCCTATGATGACAAAGGTGACGATGGCCGCGTACCTGGGTGTGATCTTGTCCGCGAGGGTGCCGAAGATGGGCCTGCCTATACCGTTGAATATGGCGAAGATGGAAACGAGGAACGCCGCGGTGCCCACATCGAGACCGATGACCTCGCCTCCTACCGTCGCTGAGACGCCTATTGCCATAAGACCGGCAGTGGTTCCGAAGAGGTAGCAGATCCAAAGGCCGTAGAAGCTCGAGGTCGAGAGCATGCCGCCCGGGGTGATGCTCTTGGGTGCTCCGCCCGCCGGCTGAGGGGGATTCCATCCTGCCGGTTTCCAGTCTGCCGCCGGGAACCTCATGAACATCGAAAGGATGACGGTGACGACAAGGAACCCGGCACCCATGTAGAGAAAGGTGTTCAGCGGTCCGGAAGAGGCGATGAGGGCCTTCGCAAGGGGCGCCGTGATGAACGCGGAGCCGCCGAAGCCAAGGAGGGCGAGACCGACGGCGAGACCCTTCTTGTCAGGGAACCATTTCGTACAGACCGAGACCGGCCCGCCGTACACGAGACCCACACCCGCGCCGCCGATGATGCCGTATGTGATCGTGACCATGGTGATGCTGCCGGAGAACTTTGCCAGCATCCATCCCAGGCCCACGACAACGCCGCCGATGATCATGACGATCCGGGGGCCGAGCTTATCGATGAATTTCCCTGCCAGGAACGTGAAAAGGGCAAATATCGCTATAAAGACCATGAACGGCATGTTGCCCTGTTTTGCCGTTGCGTTGAACATCTTTTCAAGTGGTCCCTTGAACACGCTGTACGCGTAGACAGCTCCGAGGCACAGGTTGATGATCATGCCAAGGACCACGAACACCCATCTTCCCGCGTTCGCAGACATACCAAATACCTTCGCGTTATCCGACATATACCTACCTCCCCTGATTTGAATAAATGCGCTAATCCCCTATTTTAAACGAATATCCTGAAAACTAGTATACCGGGTCAATGATGTCAAGGATTTTCTGTGACATAGTTCACAAGCTGGGCCGGCCTGTCGTCTCCTTTCTCGCCCTCTTCCCGTGGACCTGCAAAAAAATATTTGGATTTTTTGTTCCATTGTTTCAACTAGTTACAAATTTCTGGGGAAATCGGTCCCCCATATTGCCCGTTTTTGGGGATTTTTCGGACGCGTCTGCTTGCCCGAAGGGCGGGTGTTTTGTTGAAGGGAACCCAAAAAAGTCTTGACAATAAAAAAGGTAATCGTTTAATATAGCACTGCTTTTTACGCCAGTTATGACCTATATCCCGTCATGATGAGGGATTATTTTTTTGGAGGTATTGATGCCTACTATTAACCAGTTAGTGAGGCTTGGGAGAGAAGCCGTCAAAAAGAAGAGCTCGTCTCCCGCTCTGACAAACTGCCCGCAAAAAAGGGGAGTTTGCGTCAGGGTCTATACGACGACACCGAAGAAACCGAACTCGGCATTGAGGAAGGTCGCCCGTGTAAGGCTTACGAACAGCATCGAAGTGACGACGTACATCCCCGGCATCGGCCACAACCTGCAGGAACACTCCGTGGTTCTCATCAGGGGCGGCAGGGTGAAAGACTTGCCCGGTGTCCGCTACCACATCATCAGGGGATCCCTCGACGCCAGCGGAGTCGCGAACAGGAAGAAGAGCAGGTCCAAGTATGGGGCAAAGAAACCGAAACAATAAGGGAGCATAAGAAATGCCACGCAAAGGACACATATCCAAACGGGAGAAGACACCCGATCCCAAGTACAACGACATGATGGTTCAGAGGCTTATCAACTGCGTTATGCTCGACGGTAAGAAGAGCACGGCGTCCGGGATCGTGTACGGTGCTATAAACCTCATCGAAGAGAGGCTCAAAGAGGAAGGTCTCAAGGTTTTCCACAAGGCCCTCGACAACATCAAGCCCGAGATCGAGGTCAAGGCGAGACGTGTCGGCGGCGCCACCTACCAGGTACCTGTAGAAGTGAGGCTCAACAGAAAACTCTCCCTCGGCATACGATGGCTTATCCGCTATTCCCGCGCGCGTTCAGAGAAGACGATGATGGAGAGGCTTGCGGGCGAGCTGATCGACGCTTACAACAACAAGGGGAGCGCGGTCAAGAAGAGAGAGGACACCCACAAGATGGCCGAGGCCAACAAGGCATTCGCCCACTACAGGTGGTAACAGGTTTACAATGAACAATCGGGTCAGAAACGTGGGGATCATGGCGCACATCGACGCGGGCAAAACGACCGCGACGGAGCGGATCCTTTTCTATACCGGCGTCAACAACAGGATAGGTGAGGTTGACGACGGAGCGGCAACGATGGACTGGATGGAGGAAGAGAAGGAGCGGGGCATCACCATCACCGCCGCCGCGACCACCTGTTTCTGGCGTGACCATCGCGTCAATATCATAGACACCCCGGGGCATATCGATTTCACCATCGAGGTCGGCAGGTCCCTTCGCGTACTCGACGGAGCGGTTGCCCTTTTCTCCGGCGTCGAAGGTGTGGAACCGCAGTCGGAGACCGTCTGGAGACAGGCGGACCGCTACGGTGTTCCGCGTATCGGCTTCATCAACAAGATGGACAGGCCGGGAGCGGATTTCGACAAGTGCACGGCCATGATGCGCGACATCCTCAGGGCAAACCCCCTCGCGCTTCAGATACCTCTCAAGAACGGTGACGAGTTCATAGGCGTCATCGATATCATCGAAGAGAAGATGATGAGGTACGACAAGGACCGTCTGGGCCTTGACTGTGCCGATGAAGAGGTCCCCGCGGAGTACAGGGACAGGGTCCATTACATGAGGGAGGCAATGCTTGAAAGCCTCGCGGAGATCGACGACCACATAATGACCCGTTACCTTGAAGGCGGCGATATCGGTACCGACGCGATCAGGGGCGCCATCAGGAAGGGGACTCTCGAAGGCAGGATACTTCCCGTCCTGTGCGGCAGCGCCTTCAAGAACAAGGGTATCCAGCCGCTCCTCGACGCCATCGTCGACTACCTGCCGTCCCCGGACGACGTATCGCCTTACCAGTGCTGGACAAGCGATGGCGAGGAACTGAGCCTCAGGGGGACATCGGAAGAGCCCATGAGCGCGCTCGTCTTCAAGATCATGACCGATCCCTTCGTCGGCCACCTGAGCTACATCCGGGTCTACTCCGGTGAGATCAAGGCGGGCGATACCATTATAAATACGTCCCGCGACAGATCGGAGCGCGTGGGGAGGATACTGAGGCTCCACGCGAACAAGCGCGAAGAGGTGAAGAAGGTCAGCGCCGGCGATATCTGCGCTATCGTGGGACTCAAGAACGCCGTTACGGGCGATACTCTGGCGTCCACCGGGCACGATGTCGTCTTCGAGACCATCGAGATCCCCTCACCCGTCCTGTCCTGTGCGATCGCTCCGAAAAAGAAGGACGACCTGAAGAAGATGTGGCTTGTCTTCAACAAGTACACCGTTGAAGACCCCTCGCTGACGGTCAGGCTCGACGGCGAAACGGGCGAGGTCATCCTCTCGGGGATGGGCGAGCTCCACCTCGAGATCATAATGGACAGGGCCAAGAGGGAGCATAATCTCGAGATGCTGACCTCACCGCCCCAGGTCGCCTATCGCGAGACCATCACGAAGCCGGCCTCAGCGGTAGGAAAGTACATCAAGCAGTCGGGCGGCCGCGGCCAGTACGGGCACGTCGTCATCAACATCGCGCCTCACGACGGGACGGACTTCATCTTCGAGAACAAGATCATCGGCGGGGCCATACCGAGGGAATTCATAGGCAGCGTCGAGACAGGGATCAGGGAAGCACTCGAAAAGGGTGTCTATCTCGGCTACCCCGTCATCAACGTCAAGGTGGAATTGACGGATGGCTCCTTCCACGATGTCGACTCTTCCGAGTTGGCGTTCAAGCTCGCCGGATCCATCGCGGTGAAGGATGCCGTGTCGAAGGCGAACCCGGTCATCCTCGAGCCCATCATGAAGGTCGACATCCACTGTCCGCCCGAGTCTATGGGTGCCGTGATAGGGGACGCGACGTCGCGCAGGGGCAGGGTCCTGGAAGTGGACGAACGCAACGGCTTCAAGCACGTCCTGGCCCACATTCCCCTCGATGAGATGTTCGGCTACACGACGCAGCTGAGGTCACTGACGCAGGGACGCGGTTATTCCAGCATGGAGTTTTTCCACTATCATCCGGTACCATCCAACATATTACAGAATCTAAAAAGAAAAGATAAATTCGCCACGGAGGTCCTCTATGGGTAAGAAAAAGTTTGAACGGACGAAACCACATGTGAACATAGGAACCATCGGACATATAGATCACGGAAAGACCACCCTCACGAGCGCCATCACGAGGTGCCTTTCCAATAAAGGTCAGGCCGACTGGATCCCCTTCGATCAGATCGACAAGGCACCCGAGGAGAAGGAGAGGGGCATCACCATCGCCACCGCCCACGTCGAGTACGAGACGGACAACCGCCACTACGCCCACGTGGACTGCCCGGGCCATGCCGACTACATCAAGAACATGATCACGGGAGCCGCCCAGATGGACGGCGCCATCCTGGTCGTGGGAGCCAACGACGGCCCCATGCCCCAGACCCGTGAGCACATACTCCTTGCCCGCCAGGTCGGCGTCCCCTGCATGGTCGTCTACCTCAACAAGACGGACATGGTCGACGACCCCGAGCTCATCGAGCTCGTCGAGATGGAGCTCCGCGAGCTCCTCACCCAGTACGAGTTCCCCGGCGACGACATCCCCATCATCAAGGGATCCGCGCTGAAGGCCCTCGAGCACGGCTGCGGCGACCCGAACTGCCCGGACTGCAAGAGCATCTACGAGCTTCTGGCTGCCTGCGACTCCTATATCCCCGAGCCGGCCCGTGACACCGACAAGCCCTTCCTGATGCCCGTCGAGGACGTCTTCACCATCTCCGGCCGCGGCACCGTCGTGACGGGCAGGATCGAAAGAGGCGCCATCAAGCCCGGCGAAGAGGTCGAGATCGTCGGCTTCCGTCCCACCCAGAAGACCGTCACCACCTCCGTGGAGATGTTCCGCAAGATCCTCGACCAGGGCATGGCGGGCGACAACGTCGGCCTCCTGCTCCGCGGCACGAAGAAGGACGAGGTGGAGCGCGGCCAGGTCATCGCGAAGCCCGGCTCCATCACGCCCCACACGAAGTTCAAGGGCGAGGTCTACATCCTGACGAAGGAAGAGGGCGGGCGCCACACACCCTTCTTCTCCGGCTACCGTCCCCAGTTCTACCTGAGGACCACGGACGTGACGGGCGTGGCGAAGCTGCCCGACGGCGTCGAGATGGTCATGCCCGGCGACAACGTGACGCTCTCCGTCGAGCTCGTCACCCCCATCGCGCTGGAAAAGGAGCTCCGTTTCGCCATCCGCGAGGGCGGCAAGACAGTCGGTGCCGGAGTCGTCACCGAGATAATCGAATAAAGGGGAATTACAATGCGGCA
>DBQU01000113.1 GCA_002305765.1 Deltaproteobacteria bacterium UBA1386 | reverse complement strand
CCGGTTCCCGTTCCTTCCCAGCAGTTACACCTTCACTTATGACCAGCTTGACAGGATGAAGGGGTATCGGGACGAGTATGTCTTTTGCCAAAGGACGCTGTGCCGCCTTTGGGGATAGCGAACAGACAGCTGGTGAACGATCATTTCACCGATCTTCTGACAAACCATTTCGTACTTGATGCGATGGGCGTGGATCTTACCGCGTATCGACGGGCCCGTTGAATATGGCATTCATCCTCTCCAATCCCAGACGGCTCCTCGGACCGATCATATTCACGGGCTGCTATGTCTCGTTGATAGCGTGGTTTTCCTGGTTCGATCCTTATCACAGGCACTTCTGGGAAAGTGGAGCAGTCATTACGGCGTACAACGTCTTCCGGCTCTGTTACGTGGTATTTCTTGGTTGGATTGTGAGTTGCCTCGGGTTCGCGGCTATGATCGCGATGAAGGGCAGGGGTGCCGTGGTGCCCACGCGAGGTCTCGATACCATCATCCTGTCTTTTTATCTTGGAGCGGCGATTGCAGCGATCATCCTTTTCGTCATGGGTTATCTGAACCTCTATTACGCGCCGGTCTTTGTGGTTCTAACGAGTTGCGTGGTCTTTTTCTCATACCCTCTGCTCCAGAGGGCGATCGTTGCCATTTATGACAGAGCGCGTTCTATCCGGGGCAAGGGAGTGTCCGGGATCTATGCCTGCGCGATGACCTTTCTGGTGCTCGTCGCCCTGTATTTACTCTTCCTCGTGACCGCCGGAAAGGGTTTGCTTCCCGGGGGAGGTCACGACTACTACACGCATTATTTCCCGTATTATATTGACGTGGTGAAGAGCCACGGCATCTGGCCCAACGATGCATGGTATCATTACTATTACTCAAAGGGGGCCGGTCTTATCTTCCTGAGCATATTCCTCACGGACCCGCTCGCCCCGCAGCTCGTCACCCTTCTGTTCTTTGTCTTTTCATGCCTTATTCTGTTCTCCCTCATCAGGAAGGTCTCGGACGATTATCATTGGCCCATGGTGGCGGTTGTCCTCTACCTGGCCGCGTTCGTCTGGACGCCCGGATGCGGTGAGTTCGAGAAACAGCACGTGCTCATGGGTTCACTGATCGTTTCCGTTGTCTGGATGGGATGCCTTACCTACGAGTGCCGGGATGTCAATCTGCCGAAGACCTGGTTGTTCATCTGGTTTTTGCTGGTGTCCCATCTTGTGCTCTTTTCCCCCACGGCATTTTCGATCATGCTGCCCTTCATGGTCATCAGCCTCTTGTCTTTCTGTTTGACGAAACGGCCCTTCTTGACGAAGCCACTTGCCGCGTTGGTCCTCGGAAGCGTTGCCTTGTTCCTGGTGATCCTGGGGATCAATTACCTCACGACGGGTATGGCAGAGATCACGCCCTTCAGGACATTTTGGAGATTTGCTGACCAGAACAGGCTGAGCCGTTGGGTAAGCCCCTATCTTATGCTAGTCCTTTCCGAAGGATCAAGTCCGTCGATGGGCCAGCTCAATGCCCCGGAATTGCTGTTTGTGAGCACCATCGATCAGTTCACGCACTATTTTCGGCTCTGGTCTGTAAAATACCTCTTTCCGAACAGGTATGTTCTGGTCTTTCTCATAGCGACATCATGTATTGCCATGTTGATTCGCCGATCCAGTTACAGCAGGACGAAGGTTATGATCACAGCTCCTGTTGTCATTTTTTCGGCTGTGGCACTTCTCAACGCGGTTCTCCTGAATGTGAACCAGGCGACGTCGCTCTGGCGCTACTATATCTTCAGCGTCTTTTTCACGGTGGCCATTGGTGTGATCATATGGAAGGCCTGGTTCTCATTGGTGACGCCAGCGTCATGGCGCAAGCTCTCTCTCGCGCTTTCACTCTGCCTTATCGTTGTTGTGAGCGGGTGGTCGTGCATGGATGTGATGAAACGCTATCCAAGGAGCAAGACGAAGCTCGCCTCAAGCTTCGCCTCCGGCAGGATCAGCATAGGGGAGGCCTATCGGGCTAACGGCGGTATATCACCCAACGCTCAGGATGTCTGCAGGGCTGTCGGACCGGACCGCCGGGTCTGGTCCTTCACTATTATCAATTATTCGATGTTGCCGGAATGTGTATTCGAGACAGCGATATCCTTTGCGCTCCGGGACAATTGGCATCAGATCATGTTCGAATCGCCCGAGACATCACGAAGGCTCCTCCGCGAACAGGGATTGAATTACTTCCTTGTCGATCTGAAGACCGAGCTTTTCGACTTCTTTCCCTTTACCTCCCTCTTTTCCCCGGAAAGTATAGGCAAATACCTCGGTGTGGTCTGGAACAAGGATTCGACGTACTTGCTATCCTGGCTGGGGCCGGAGACCACACCCCTGCCCGAAAACTTTACGGATACCTACAGAACGAAGATAAGGACTGAAAAGTCGAGCGCATCCATCAAGGAGATCTATGATAGAGTCCGCTTGATTTACGAGAGCAACCGTGGCAGACCGTATCCCATCCATCGCGACCCGCAGTTGCCTCCGATCAAGGGATGGCAGTAGGGCAGTGCCTGCGCCTGGGAGGTGGTCCCTGTGATTAGAATAATGAAATTTGCATACAGGTGATAGGATGAAGGTTCTTGCGTTCGGATTAGGACTGTTTCTAGTGTCCGTTCTTTTGCAGATCGCTGTGTTAAGGATTCACATCCCCAGAAGACAGATGACCTTCCTTTTCAATGTGTTCGTGGTCGTCCTCATCCTCGGTATATCAGCGAACTTCGTTCTTCCTTTCCTGGGCGTGGTTTCGGCCCCCGGGGCCTTATCGATTCCCGAGTCGATACATGTGGTTCTATTCTTTGTGTCAATGCTTCTCGCCTATCTCCTGGCGTACTCGGCAGTCGAGGCGGACAGCCCCTCCCTGTTGATCACCATGACTATTTACCGGGCCGGGAGCGAAGGGATCGAAGAGGGCCAACTGATGAAGTCTCTTGACATGGACCGGTTCTTTGAGTCCAGGGTAACACGGCTGATCGAGGACAGGATGATAGAAAAGAGTGACGGAAGATACAGGGTGGCCCCCAAGGGACGCATGGCGATGAATATTGTCGTGGGTTATAGAAGACTGATGGGCGGGTCAACCGAACTGGGGTGATGGATATCATGTACGATCATTTCATACCGATCATTGTTCCTCTGGCCGCTTTGCTTGCCGATGCAGTGGCGCAGGTCAGCGCCTTCAGATGTCTGACCAAGGGTAGCCTCGGAAAGTCTCTGCTTGCGGGTTTTGTGACCGGGTTCCTGGTCCTTGCACTGCTTCAATACTGGATATACACGCGTTTTGGGGGCGGATCGGAGTTCTGGTTCCTTGCGGTAACGAATACGATCATTTATGTCTGTGTCTCGTACTGTTATTTTGGGATCATCGGCCTGGCCTTATCGCTTCGTATCAGGATACTTGACATTGTGGACAGGGATCCCGTTGGCCCTTCGTATGAAGAGATCGCGGAACAATTCGATTCGAAGGGACTCTTTGAGAAGAGGATCTTCCGACTCGTGCAGAACGGACAGGTGAGAAGAGAGAGGGGAAGATACTACAGCGTGGACTCGGCGTTCCTGAAGATCGCCAGGCTGAATGTGTTCGTAAAAAAAGTTCTTGTGGGAAAGACGAGTGAGTTCGATGAGTGAGCTCAAAGATGGAACACTACCAGGGGGAGCATCGCAGATGAATGTGAGCGGCCGCGACGATAACGTCGTAGACATCACGGTTGTTGTGACCTGTTACAACGAAGAGGACTTTGTTGTTGATACCATAGAGAATGTTTCCGGAGTTCTTCAGAGGATCGGGTGTTCTTACGAGATCATAGTCATTGATGATGTTTCGAAGGACCATTCTGTGGAACGCGTCAGTGCCTTCATGGCCAGCCACCCCGACCTTCCCGTTACCCTCAGGGTGAATGAAAGGAATCGCGGGCTCGCAAACAACTATATCGAAGGGGCCTTTATGGGGCGAGGACGTTACTACAGGCTGTGCTGCGGCGACAACCCGGAGCCCGGCGAGTCCCTGGCCGCTCTGTTCAGCCACGTGGGCAAGGCGGACATGATTCTCGCCTATCACAACCAGGATGAGATCGAGGGCAAACATTACATGAGAAAGCGGATATCGCATCTGTTCACATGGCTCGTCAATACCATCAGCGGATACAGGATCAAGTACTACAATGGTTCCGCCATCCACCTGCGGTACAATGTGATGAGGTGGCACCCGAGTTCCTATGGCTTTGGTTTTCAGGCCGACATCGTCACGACGCTCCTCGACGAAGGGGTTTCCTACATGCAGGTACCCGTGCGCGGGGCGATCGACAGGAAGGGAAGGGGCTCGACCTCGATCAATCTGCGCAATTTCCTGTCCGTGTCACACACCCTCCTGGAGATAGCTTTCAGACGGATACGGAGAATGATGTACGGCAGAACGATGCCCAAGCCCGTGGAACATCACCAGCATGACGAAGGCTGACAACCCATCGACGAAGACGGAGCTGCGCTTTCCTCCCGAGTTCACAACGGGTTTCTTCGGCGTCCTGTCCGGTATGACGGCGGCGCTGGTCCTGTGCTCGGTATTCCCTGCCCAGCTCGACCCGGCCCGGGTGGTTGTAAACTCTCGTCTGTTGCCGGAGACCGTCACTATAATCAACCCATACTATCGCGCCAAGATCTTCTACCTCCTCTCCT
>DBQU01000098.1 GCA_002305765.1 Deltaproteobacteria bacterium UBA1386 | reverse complement strand
TCTACGAATTTCACCTCTACACCGGGAATTCCGTTTCCCTCTTCTGTACTCTAGTTATGCAGTTTCAGATGCAGTTCTCTGGTTGAGCCGGAGTATTTCACATCTGACTTACATTACCGCCTACGCGCCCTTTACGCCCAATAATTCCGAACAACGCTTGCACCCTCCGTATTACCGCGGCTGCTGGCACGGAGTTAGCCGGTGCTTCCTCCTGCGGTACCGTCACTCCCTGTGAGTATGCGTCACAGGGTCGTTCTTTCCGCATGACAGGGCTTTACAACCCGAAGGCCTTCTTCGCCCACGCGGCGTCGCTGGGTCAGGCTTTCGCCCATTGCCCAATATTCCCCACTGCTGCCTCCCGTAGGAGNNTCTCAGTCCCAGTGTGGCTGGTCGTCCTCTCAGACCAGCTACCCGTCATAGCCTTGGTGGGCTCTTACCCCGCCAACAAGCTGATAGGCCATAGGCTCATCCTCAAGTGACAGCTCATTTAAAAAATAAGCCACCTTTTACCCCGCAACATGGTTGCGTGGTCTTATCCGGTATTAGCCCCACTTTCGCGGGGTTATCCCAAGCTCGAAGGTAGATTACCTATGTATTACTCACCCGTCCGCCGCTCTACTCGCCCCCGAAGGGACTTTCGCGCTCGACTTGCATGTGTTAGGCACGCCGCCAGCGTTNNTGAGCCAGGATCAAACTCTCAAAACAAACCTGAACTACTAATTTTTTCAGAATTAGACGTGGACCTGCTATTTAATTACTATTTTCAAAGAACAACGTTCAACCTTGAAGCAAGCATAATTATACTTATTTTCTCCGGGATGTCAAGCGATAGTCTCAAACTTTTTTTATTTTATATTTCCCGGGAGGTGACCCGTGGAGAGTCTGCCGATATCATAACGGATTCGGTACCCTGAACGAAGCCCCCGCCTTCCGGCCGGGCGCCGTCGGGGTGCCCCGATTAATAATATCCTTTTGTCTGCCGATAAACAGTATGCGCGCGGAAGGCGCCAATGGAAGGAAGATCGGGCGGTTGGGACCGCCCTCAACCACAAACTCATACGGGAGCGGAGGAAGGAGACATCATGGCAAACAATCTCAAGATCAGCACGAAGCTTGGTATCGGAGCGGCAGTTCTCATGGTCCTTATATTCGTCATGGGCGCCCTGGGGTATTACTACCTGGACCGCTCGGGCCGTTCGGTGGACCACATCGTCAACAACAACTACGGACGGATCGTGGCCTTCAAACAGGTCAAGGACGCCGTTGACACCATCGACAAGTCCATGCTCAGCATGGCCCTCACGAAGGACCCTGCCCTCAAGGAGGCGGAAAAGGCAAAGATAGACCAGGCGCGCAAGTCCTACGGCGAAGCGATCAAGAAGATCGAGGGCGTCATGGCGAACGTCAAGGACCCGAAGACGAAGGCTCAGTTCGACGGCCTCCTCGCGAGGATCAAGGAACAGCTGGGCAAGGGCAAGGAACACAACGTGAAGCTGGCGAAGTTCGCCATGGAAGGGAAGAACGACGAAGCATCGGCCATATGGTCGGAGCATACGAGCACCATATCGAACACCATCGACAGCCTCTTCAAACAGCTCGTCAAGCTGAGCGAGGAGCGGATCGAGATACGGTTCAACGAGCTCACGAAGGAGACCGCCAGCGCGAGGATCGTCTTCATCGCCATTTCCCTCGTCATCATGGGCCTTATCGCCGCGGGAACGTTCTTTACCGTCCGGAAGATCACGAGGTCCCTCGAGGAGGGCATGAAGGTGGCCGACAGGCTCGCCGAGGGTGATCTCACGGTGGACGTGAAGGTGACGAGCGGCGACGAGATGGGCGCCCTCCTCCAATCGCTGGGCAACATGGTCGCCAAGTGGCGTGGCGTCGTTCACGAGATCAACACGTCCGCGGACAACATAGCCTCCGCCAGTCATCAGCTGAGCGCCAGCGCCGTCCAGATGTCGAAGGGCTCCGACGATCAGGCCCAGATGTCCATGCAGGTGGCAACGGCCTCGGAGGAGATGAGCCAGACCGTCATCGACGTGGCCCGCAATACGGGCAACATAGCGGTGTCGGGCCAGGAGACCGTCGAGGTCGCCCGCAGCGGCAAGGAGGTCGTCGACATGGCCGTCAGGGAGGTCGAGGAGATAGCGAGCACCGTCGACGCGTCGGCAACGATGGTCCGCTCCCTGGGAGAGCTTTCCAAGCAGATCGGTGAGATCGTCAACGTTATCAATGAGATAGCCGACCAGACCAACCTATTGGCGCTGAACGCCGCCATCGAGGCGGCCCGCGCCGGCGAGCATGGCCGCGGGTTTGCCGTCGTCGCCGACGAGGTCAAGAAGCTGGCGGAGAGGACCGGCAATTCGACGGCGGAGATCGCCGACATGATCGGCAACATCCAGAAAGAGGTCAACCGGGCGGTTGACGCCATGGAAGACGTGAAGAAGAAGGTGTCCTCGGGCGCCGACCTTTCCCAGCAGGCGGGTCACGCCCTCAACAACATCGTGAAAAAGGTCGACGACCTGCAGCTCATGGTACAGCAGATAGCCTCCGCCACGGAAGAGATGACGGCGACATCGGAAGGCATCAGCAAGGACATCGACTCCATCGCCAACATATCGAAGGAGACATCCTCCGCGTCGAGCCAGGTCAGCCAGGCGTCCGACGAGCTCTCCCGCCTGTCGGTTAGCCTCCAGGGCGTCGTGAAGGGATTTTCCGTCTGAGACAGACGAACAGGATCAACAAGACAAGGCCGGCCGGCGTGTCCTTTCAGGGCGCGCCGGTCGCTTCTTTTATGGAATCGTAGGTCACGTCCACGAGCTCTTTGAGCGTTCCGGCATCCATGCCCGGGGGCGGCATGAGAACGATGACGTCGCTGAGCGGCCTGATGATGGCGCCCCTCTTTCTCGCCGCCAGCGTGACATTCTGGCCGATCTTCGCGCCGGGGGGATAGGGCCTTTTGGTCTTCCTGCTCTTGACGAGCTCGATGCCGACCATGAAGCCCCTCTGCCGGACTTCCCCCACGGCGGGCAGGTCGGAGAAGCGTTTCAGCTCGTCACGAAGGAGGGTTATCTTGTCCGCCATGCGCTCTATCGTCCGCTCCTTCTCGAAGAGGGCGAGGTTCTCAACGGCGACGGAGCAGGCCACGGGGTTTCCCGTATAGGTGTGGCCGTGGAAGAATGTCCTGAACTGGTCGAAGCGGCCGAGAAAACCGCCGAAGATCTCCTGCGTCGTGAGCGTGGCCGCGAGGGGAAGGTACCCCCCGGTGACCCCCTTGGCAAGGCAGAGGAAATCGGGTTCGATGCCTTCCTGTTCGCAGGCGAACATGGACCCGGTGCGCCCGAAACCCACGGCCACCTCGTCGGTGATGAAATGGAGCCCGTTCTCCTTCGCGATGGTCCAGACCTTCCTCAGGAAACCCTCGGGCTGGGTGATCATCCCACCGGCCCCCTGGACGAGAGGTTCGATCACGACGGCGCAGACCTCGTCCCTGTATCTCTTGACCACGCGTTCGAATTCCTCCACGCAGGCCATGCCGCAGGAGGCGCGATCGAGCTTTAAGGGGCAGCGGTAGCAGTAGGGCGAGGGCGACTTGTACGACCGGAAGAGGAGCGGCCTGTAGACCTTGTGGAAGAGGTCGATGCCGCCGATGCTCACGGAGCCTATGGTGTCGCCGTGGTAGCCGTTCAGGAAGGATATGAAGCGCTTCTTTTTCTTCTCCCCCTTCTGTTGCCAGTACTGATAGGACATCTTGATGGCGATCTCCACCGACGTGGAGCCGTTGTCGGAATAGAACACCTTTTCGAGGCCGGCCGGCGTGATCTCCGCGAGCCGCTTCGCCAGGACAATGGCGGGAACGTTGGCAAGACCGAGCATGGTCGAGTGGCAAAGCTCCTTCGATTGCCTCTCCATGGCATCCGTAAGCTCTTTTCGGCCGTGTCCGTGGACGAGGACCCACAACGAGGAAACGCCGTCAATGTAGCGCCTCCCCTCGGTATCTATGAGATGGAAGCCTTCACCGCGCTCGATGACGAGCGGATCGCTTCTCATGTAATCCCCCATCTGGGTAAAGGGGTGCCAGATGTAACGCTTATCCCAATCCTTCAACTGCTCGCTGCTGTACATGGTCTTTTGCTCCTTCGGATCAAAACAACGGCTTGAGTCGCTTGAGGGCTGGAAACCTTATCTCTCAAGGACATCTACACCTATCAGCAACCGATCAAGCCATTCAAGCCTTCTCCTGTCTTAAACCTTCAACGGGTCGTCGATAAAGTCCTCATCGTCGTCATCCCGGACTCGATCCGGGATCCGGAGGTTTTCCTGCTCCCTCATATTTCCTGGATTCCGGCCTTCGCCGGAATGACGATATAACACGAGTCGAACTCGAAAACCAGCTTTGTCGATATCCCGTTGAGGGCCAAAAACCTTATCTTCCATATTCCGGCATTCAGCCGCATTCAGCCTCTTTGCCTTCACTCTCAAGCGATTCAAGCGATTCAAGCCATTCAAGCGGTCCCCTCAGGGGACCAGTTTCATCTTCCTTCCCGCCTCGCTTATCGCTTCGATGGCGCTGTCCATCTGCTCCCGCGTGAAGCCCCGGACCACGGTAAGGCGCAGCCTCGATGTGCCCGTGGGGACGGTGGGGGGGCGGATGGCCTGGAGGAAGAAACCCTTCCTCATGAGCATCTTCTGCATCTTCACGGCGTCGGCGTCCCTGCCCACCACGATGGGGACAATGGGGCCCACGCTCTGCTTGAGGTCGAAACCCGCCGACAGCAGTCCCGAGCGCATGTGGTCGATGTTGCGCCAGAGTTCCTCTTTGAAGGACAGGTCCCCTGCCACGAGTTCGAGGGCCGCCTGCGACGCCGCGAGTGTCGCCGGAGGCAGGGCCGTCGTGTACATGAAGGTCCGTGCCCTGTTGATCAGGTATTCTATGACGACGGGGTCGGAGAGGACGAAGGCGCCGAAGGACCCCATGGCCTTTCCGAAGGTGGCCATGTGGATATCGGCCTTCCCTTTCAGCCCCCAGTGCTCTTCGACACCGCTTCCATTCCTGCCGAATATGCCCGTCCCATGGGCATCGTCGACAACGGCGCAGAAGCCGTACCGGTCCCTCAATTCCATGATGTCGGCAAGGGGCGCCATGTCACCGTCCATGCTGAAGATGGATTCGGTGATGACGAAGGACCTGCCCGGGACGGCGTACTTCTTCAGCTTCCGCTCCAGGTCTTCCACGTCGCGGTGCCTGTAGATGACCTTCTTCGCGTGGGAAAGGCGCATGGCGTCGATGAGGCTGGAATGGTTCAGCTCATCGCTGAATATCACGTCTCCCTTGACGGGGATGGTCGACACTATGCCGATGTTCGCCATGTATCCTGTGGGGAATATGAGGCCCTTTTTGTAACCCTTGTAGCGGGCAACGGACGCTTCCAGCCTTTCGTAGAGGTCGATGCTCCCCGACACGCTCCGCGACGAACAGGTGCCGGTCCCGTATTCGTCCAGGGCCGATCCCGCCGCGGCCATCACCGCCGGGTGGAGGTGGAGAGAAAGATAGCTGTTGGAGCAGAGATTGAGATGCTCCTTGCCGCCATGGGCTACCGTGGCCGGACACAGGGGCCGCACGTAGCGTATGCTCCGGTAGTTGCCCTGCGCCCGGATCTCATCGAGCATCGACGCGAGCCTGTCTTTCATTTCTTTCGTCATCCCGCCCCTATTCACCTCTTATCAGTCAACGGTAACAATTGACTGGTTAACTTGATAAGCAAAAAATCAGGGTGGACATGTTCGTCCACCCTGATCCGAAACTCTGATTGAGGTTAGCCCTTGATGATCCTGGGCATGATCATCTGGTGCCACGGGCAGATCGATTTCGGGTTCGCGTACGCGCAGTTCGCGAATGCCACGAAGTACTTCCTCAGGTCTGCCAGCTTCACGACTTCGTCTACGAGGCCCATCTTGGCGCAGTAGGAAGGCCGTGACTTGTCATAGTAATGTTTCACGGTCGCGTTCATCTTTTCGATGACCGGCGCGAGAGGCTTGCCCGCATCCTTCTCTTTTACGAGACGACGCGCGAAGCTTGCGACTGCCGCTGTTTCACCGTGCATGACGTAGATCTCGGTCGTCGCGGTGCCGAGGGTGAAGCAGTTGTTGTTGTTCGCCTGGGGGCCCGCCATGATGTAATGGGCCGCAGCGCTGCCTTTCCTGAGGACGATGGTCATCATCGGGAGGTCGCTCTGCTCGATGGAGTAGATGAGTGACTGGCCGAGGCCGAGGAGCTCGGCTTTCTCGGCGATGTCGCCAACATCGATGCCCGACGTATCCTGGAGCCAGATCATCGGGACCCTGTCCCTGCCGCAGAGGGTAACGAACTCGTTGACCTTGATGAGGCCCTCGCGGTAGAACTTGCCGCCGATGCCGGGATAGGGGGCGTACTGCGGGTAGCCCTTCGGAAGCATACCCTGCCTGTTGCCGACGATACCGATCAGGAAGCCGTCAACCTTGACAAGACCGGTGTAAAGCTCGGGCCCGATCTCCGGACGGAATTCCATGTGCTCGCTGTTGTCGACGAGGCGCGCCATGACGCCTTCCATATCGTAAACCATTTTCTGGTTGAACTGAACGACGCTGTAGAGGTCTTCCGTCGGGTATTTCGGCTCTGCCGGCGCTGCAACCCTGAAGAAGCTCGGATCGTAATAGGGAAGCTTGCCTACCCAGGATTTCAGTGAATCGAGGAGGCTTTCCTCTGACGGATGGACTTCGCGGAAGAAACCGGTCACGTCGTGGTGGATCTCAACGCGTCCCGGAGGAATTGACTTGAATTTCTTGGTGGCGTCGATGATGGCATCGGCCATCTCTTCGTCGAAAAAGCCCTTCGGTGCCATGCCGCTGACGATGCCGGCGCCGCCGACTGCGATGTTCGCGTCCTTATGGGCGAGAAGGAGGGTCGGGGAGATGCCCTGGTAGCCGCCGCCCGCGGGGTTTGTCCCGTAAATGGCCGCGAGGACCGGGATACCGAGTTTGTTCAGTTCGGCGTGACGGAAGAATGTCGTACCGCTGCCGTGCCTGTTTCCGTACATCGTTTCCTGCTCGGGAAGCTTGACGCCGGAGCAGTTGACGAGCCATACGAGCGGGCAATGGAGCCTTCTCGCGGTATCGGTCACCCTGAGGATGTTCAGCGGCTGACCCGCGATCCATGCGCCTGCCATGACCTTGTTGTCAAAACCGATGATCACGCACCATTTGCCGTTTATTCTTCCGAGACCGTCGACAACACCCGTAGTCCCCGATTCTTCATCCATCGGGTCGAACAGCAGGTGAAGAGGTGCCCAGGTGCCCGGGTCAACGATATACTCCAATCTCTGGTGAACGGTCCATTCACCGCGCTTGTTCAGGGTCTCCTGGGCAAGGCCGGCGTTCCTGGCCTTCAGGACGCGTTCTTCGATGTCTTTCTCTACGGCTTTGATCTCTTCGGCATTCTTTGCATTGACTTTAACCGGCTTGTTCCACTCCTGCATTTTTTCAAAATACGGTCTCATTTATTACCTCCGATGGCTGTAGGAATTTGTTACTGTTTTCACAATTTTAATTTTTTTTCCAGCACTTTGTCAACACAAAAGGCGGGGAAAGGAGGGTCAGGGGGCAGGGAATAGGGAGCAGGGACGATCACCTGCATCCCGACTCCCGACCTCTAACCGTCAGCCCCTGCATCCTTACCTTTTGTCTAAAAACGGTCCTTCATCTTCACCCTGATGATGACATACACCACGATGATCACGCCGATTATCAGGAGATACTTCATGCGATGCCCCTCTTTTCCCGCTCCCTCGCACCGGTCTAGTGCTTGAAGAGCCGCTGGCCCGCGAAGACCATCGTGACGCCCTGTTCGTTGCAGGCCTCGATGACCTCGTAGTCGCGTTCCGAACCACCCGGCTGTATGACGCCCCGGGCCCCTTCCTTTATTGCCGCGTCCACTCCGTCCCTGAAGGGGAAGAAACCGTCGGAGACGATCACGGAACCCCGTAGGCCGGCGTTCATCTCCCGCGTGTACGCGTCTATCGCGTCAAGGTCCTTCATGTCCCGCTGGCCCCGCTCGGCCTCGAGCTTGAAGACGGCGTAGGGCACCCCGAACTCCCTGAAGACCTCGGTGTCGGCAAACTTCTTGTAGGCCTTGAAAACGGCTATCTCCACAACGCCCACCCGGTCCTGCTCGCCCGTGCCGATGGCCACCGTCGCCTCGTCCTTCACGAAAAGGGCGGAGTTGGAGCTGACCCCCGACTCCACGTACCAGCCGAAGAGCATGTCGCGGTATTCGTCGTCCGTGGGCATCCGTTTTATCCTGTACGTCTCGCCCTTGTAGACCGCCTCCGCTGCTTTGAGGTCCTCTTTTCCCCGTATCCTGAAGGGCTGCGATTCCTGGATGATCAGCCCGCCGTCCATGAGGGACTTGAAGTCTATCGTCCTTCTCGTCTTGAAGGCGCTCAGGCGCTCTATTTCCTTGATCTGCATCAGCCGCAGGTTCTTCCATTTCTTCAGGACGTCGATGGCGCCGCCCTCGAAGTCCGGGGCGCAAACGACCTCGAAGTAATAGGGCACCATCGCCTTCGCCGTTTCCACATCGAGGGTCTTCGTGAAGACGACCGCCCCGCCGAAGGCCGCTATCCTGTCGCACCAGAAGGCCTTTTCGAAGGCCTCCGCCGTCGTCGCGCCGTACGCCGCCCCGCTGGGGTTGTTGTGTTTCATGATGGCGCAGGCAGGCTTCTGATCGAGAAACTTGAGGATGTTCAGGGCATTGTCCACATCGGTCAGGTTGATCTTCCCCGGGTGTTTTCCCACCTGGAGCATGTCCTTTTCCGTGACCCTGCTCACGAGGCCCGTCTCGACGTCGAAGAACCGCACGTCACCGAGGGTGATGTTGCCGTTCGTGAGCTCGTACATCGCCGACGGCTGGTCGGGGTTCTCGCCGTACCGGAGGCCCCGCTCGACGTCGCATTTCTCGTCGGCGTCGAATATGTTCCACACCTTCTTCCTGTAGACGAGCACCTGTCCGCCGAGATCGATCTTGATGGTATCGGGAAAATTATCCTTGACGATCTTCTTGTACATCCCCTTAATATCTTCCACGAAGCACCCCTTTTTTAGTTAATGACCAATGACCAATGCACCAAACCCCAATGACCGGAAGATGATCGGGAACCGAACAAAGAGCCAATAGCATGATTCAGGCTTTTTATTCGTTTGGTTAATTGGTTATTGATCATTGTCTCTTTACTGGTTATTGGAATTTTGTCATTGGTCATTGTTCATCCTTTCAAGGCCTTCAACGTTGCGGCTGTTACCGTTTCCACGTCCAGTCCCTGGCTGGCCAGGACCTCGTCCGTTTCGCCCGATGCGCCGTAGGAGGTGGCGCCGAAGGAAAGGAAGGTTCCCGTGAAGCCGAGTTTGAGCAGGGACGCGGTTATGACGGGGGCGATGCCGGTCCTGACGTTGTGGTCCTCGTAGGTGACGACCGAGGGCAGGGTTGCCAGCTTTGCCATCACGGTCTCGTCGACCTCGTCCACGCAGGGCATATTCACCACCGCGAAGGACTTCCCCTTCCCGGCCAGCTTCTCCCTGATGCCCAGGGCCTTCGAGACAAGCCCTCCATAGGTGATGATGGCGCCGTCCGTGCCGTCGGCCATGAGGTCCATCTTCCCGTATTCGAAGGCGTAATCGCCGGCGAAATATGGTTCGCCTTCGTTCCTGTACATCACGGGCCAGCGGTTGCGGCCCATGCCGATGAAGAAGTTGCCCCGTACGGCCGCCACGTAGCGGATGACCCTGTCCGTCTGGTTCGGGTCGCAGGGAACGATCGTCTTCGCGCGGTAGAGGCCGCGCGCGAGGCCGATGTAGTCGATGCACTGGTGCGTCTTGCCGTCGGGCCCCACGTCGAGGCCCACGTGGGTGATGGCCGTCTTCAGGTTCGAGGCGTTGATGTCATTTATGCGCTGCTGGTTGTAGGTCTCGTCTATCCCGAAGACTCCGAAATCGGCGAAGAAGGTGAGCACTCCCGCCGTTGAGAGCGCCCCCGCGACGGTGGCCGTATTGTGCTCCTGGATGCCTCCCTGGAAGAAGTTATCGGGATAGGCCTTCGCGAAGTCGGCCGTCTTGACGGAGCTTGCCAGGTCGCAGTCGAAGGCGCTCACCGGCCGGCCCTGGGGGATGTTCCTGTCGCCTATGTCCTTGAGGGCCTTTCCAAAGGCGCTGCGGTTGTCTATCTTGTCCGATTCCTGGTATGTGAAGGGAGAACCGGCATCGATCCTAAGGTCCTGCTCATCGCGGGAGAGCTCGAACGTCCACTTCCCCTTCCTCTTTTCCCGGTAATAGTCGAGCTTGTCCTCGAGCCCGAGGATGGCCATGGCCTCCTTGTACTCCGCCTCGCTGACGGGGCTTCCATGGTACTTCTCCTTGTTCTCCATGAAGGGGACGCCATTGCCCATGACCGTGTTCGCGATGATGCAGACCGGGTTGTCGACGTCGCGCGCCTTTTTCAGGGCGTGGTATATCTCCTGGTGGTCATGGCCGTTCACCTCAATGATGTCCCAACCGTCGGCAAGGTAGTTCTCGACGATGTTCTGGGGCATGACGAGGTCGATGCTGCCGCTTATCTGGAGCCTGTTGTAATCCACGAGCGCCGTTATGTTCGCAAGGCCGTACTTCACGGCCAGTCGGCGCGCCTCGGAGATCTGTCCCTTCTGCTGTTCGCCGTCCCCCATAAAGACGTACGTGTGGGACGAACTGCCGCGCATCCTGGCGGCAATGGCGAAACCCACACCGGCGGACAGACCCTGACCCAGATTGCCCGTCGACCACCTGATGAAAGGAAGGCCCTTCACCACGTGGCCCTCGAAGGGGCTGCCCGTCTTCCTGAAGAATGCCACGACCTCCTCGATGGGCATATGGCCGAGGCGGGCAATGCTCGCGTACGCCCCCGGGGACGTGTGGCCGTGGCTTATCACGATCCGGTCGGCATCGGGCCCGGTGAGGTCAGCGCATGAAAAAACGGTGAGGTACAGGTCAAGGGACGACATGGAACCGCCGGGGTGGCCCGTGCCGGCAAGGCGGGTCATAGTCAGAATATCGCCCTTCGCGACTAACGAAAGCTCCTTCAAATCCTGTATCTGTTTATCCGTCAGCTGGTCTGCATCAAACATCTCTATCTTCCTCCCATGGAGTAGTAATTACAGTCTTCGCGCAACAGGCATCGGGGACAATCGGGCTTCTTCGCCTTGCACAGGTACCTCCCGTGGAGTATGGCGAGGAGGGAAAATGCCATCCACCAGGGCATGGGCACCACCTGTCTGAGGTCCGCTTCGATCTTATCGGGGTCCTTGTTCGCCGTGAGCCCCAGTCTGCCCGTTACGCGCGCCACATGGGTATCCACGATGACACCCGGTTTGCTGTATGCTAGGCCCACTATCATGTTGGCCGACTTCCTGCCTATCCCCTTCACCGTCGCGAAGGTGTCTATATCGTCGGGAACCTTCCCCCCGAATCTTTCGAGGAGCTCCCCGGCGATGTTCTTTATACTCTTTGCCTTGTTCCGGTAGAAACCCGTGGGCCGTATGTCCTCTTCAAGCTCGAACTCGGGCACATTGAGGTAGTCTTCCGCCTTTGTATATTTCCTGAAAAGGTCCTTCGTCACCCTGTTGACCCTCTCGTCGGTGCACTGGGCCGACAGGACCGTCGCGATGGTGAGCTCCAGCGGGTTCGTATACGAAAGCTCCACCCGGGGCTCCCCGTGCATTTCCTGGAGTTTATTCAGAATAGAATTGACATCTTTTTTCATGACACAGGATTAAGGACAATAAGGATGTATCATTTATACCATTTTGGGGCGGGGAGTGTCCAAGGGAAAAGCAAGGCGGCTTGAATCGTTTGAATAGCTTGAATCGCTTGACAGCCTGTT
>DBQU01000026.1:62130-62386 GCA_002305765.1 Deltaproteobacteria bacterium UBA1386 | reverse complement strand
GCCACCCGATGCCTGGCCGAGGGTAGTATCCCCGTTGAGGGTGCTGTTGTTGGCAATCGTCCGCGCCGTCGAAGAAGAGGAAGCGAGGGTGCCGCCGGAGAATGTGAGGGTTCCCGAGCCGAGGGCGGCGTTGTTGCCGAGAAGGAGGCTCCCGGAAGAGAGGGTCGTGCCGCCGCTGTATGTATTGGCGCCGGAGAGGGTCAATGCACCCGTGCCCGTCTTGACGAGCAAGCCCGTGCCGCTGATGATCCCGGCA
>DBQU01000026.1:61766-62043 GCA_002305765.1 Deltaproteobacteria bacterium UBA1386 | reverse complement strand
GCCCGTGTAGGTGTTCGTTCCCGTGAGGGTGAGGGTACCCGTGCCGGTCTTCGTGATGCGGCCCGTGCCCGTCATGTCGCCGGCATAGGTACCGTCGGTCGTCTGGTTGAAGGTGACCGCCGAGTTGTTCGTGATCATGCCCTGAAGACTGGTGGAGTTGCCCTGAAAGGTGCCGGCGTTCACGGTCGTGCCGCCCGTATAGGTGTTGGCCCCCGTGAGGGTGAGGGTACCCGTGCCCGTCTTGATGAGACCACCCGTGCCGCTGATGATCCCGGCA
>DBQU01000026.1:0-61672 GCA_002305765.1 Deltaproteobacteria bacterium UBA1386 | reverse complement strand
GCCCGTGTAGGTGTTCGTTCCCGTAAGGGTGAGGGTCCCCGAGCCGGTCTTGGTCAGGGTGCCAACGCCTGTCATGCCGCCTGACATGGTCAGGTCATAACCGTTGGTATCGAAGGTACCACCTCCGGAATTGAGGGTCACATCCCTGCCGCTGGCAAAGCTCCCCGTCATCTGGAGGGTCCCGCCAGCGAAGGTGAGCCCCCCTGACGCATCCCCCAGGTTGCTGTCGCTCTCTACGCTCAGTCTTCCTGCCTTGACGGTGGTGCCGCCGGAATAGGCGTTGTTCCCCGACAACGTCAGGGTTCCCGTGCCTGCCTTCGTGATGCCGCCGGTCCCCGATATGACACCCGAGATGGTATCCGCCGAATTATTGACGGTGATCTGCCGCACCGCGCCTCCGAGGTCCATGGCGCCGGTGAGCGTGAGCGCGCCGGTGCCGCCCGATGACTGGCCGAGGATGAAGTCGGCCCCGACCACGATGTCGTTGGCTATCGTTCTGGCCGTTCCCGAGGACGAAGAAAGGGTGCCGCCGGCGATCGTGAGCGTGCCCGTGCCGAACGCGCCATCGTCACCAGCGAGAAGTATCCCCGATGAAAGGGTCGTTCCCCCCGAATACGTGTTGGCATTCGAGAGCGTGAGCGTACCCGTGCCTGCCTTCGTGATGCCGCCGGTCCCCGATATGACACCCGAGATGGTATCCGCCGAATTATTGACGGTGATCTGCCGCACCGCGCCTCCGAGGTCCATGGCGCCGGTGAGCGTGAGCGCGCCGGTGCCGCCCGATGACTGGCCGAGGATGAAGTCGGCCCCGACCACGATGTCGTTGGCTATCGTTCTGGCCGTTCCCGAGGACGAAGAAAGGGTGCCGCCGGCGATCGTGAGCGTGCCCGTGCCGAACGCAGAGTTGTTCCCCACCCTGAGTGTCCCGTCGAGCAGCGCCGTGCCCCCTGAGTACGTGTTCGTTCCCGTGAGAGTGAGAACACCGGTACCCGTCTTCGTTAGGCTGCCCGAACCGGTGCCGATGACACCGGAGATGTTCGTCGCGCCCGTGCCTGCCACCGCGAGGTTACGGCCAGTCCCTGACACCGCACCGCTTACGGTCAGGGCCGTCGTCCCGGCGCCGTTGTTCGTTGCCGTCCACGTTTGGTCCGCACCGAGGAACACGCTCTCGGTGATGGTGTAGGTCCGTGATGTGGTGCCGGGAATGGCTGCATCGATGCCCCCCGCCCCGATGGTCAGGGTCCCGGCGCCTGCCGCAACGGTAAAATTGCTGTCACGGTTGAAGATAAGGCCGAGAAAACTGACATTGGTGTTTATGGTGGCCGTGGACCCGCCTGTCCCGAATGCCACGGACACGGTGCCGTCAAAGGGAGGGTTGACGTTGTCATCCCAGTTGCCGGCCGTGTTGATGTTGGTATTCCCCCCCGCGCCGTCCCAGACGGTCCCTCCGTGAGCGACCGTGCAGGACAGGAGGCCTGTGAGCAGAACCGCCATCATGGCCGAGCTTTTTCTCATATCGGCTGCACAGCCTCTCCGTTACCCGGGTTGTCGCGGTTGATGGTCTCAGGTGTGCGAACTCTGACAACTCCCCGCCGCACGGGCGGGGACCTCTGCTGTTGTACCATTCAGATACAACGGGGAGGAAACTTCCTCATTGGCCTCATTGTTCTACAATTTTATATGTATTACAAGAGAAATCATACAGGCGAAGACACTCGGCTGTGACGACCGCCGGAGCTCTTCTCGAAGGGCCTCTGCCGCACCTTCATCGATGAATCCAGGAGGAGCCAACAGCTCGTCACGCAGATCGAGAAGGCAGCCTCCCGCCTCACATTCCTGAACCACGTCATAAGGGGAAAGGACCAGGAGGAATTCTGCCTCTTTTTCGGGAGGCTGCGAGGGAGCATCTCGTTAGCGAAATACGTTTTCCCCCGGCTAGTCTTTGCGGCTGGCGCCCTGCCTTTCGAGCCATCCCTCAAGGTCGCAGACGTGAACGTCGAGTCCGGCGATGTGTCTTTCAACGGCCGCGCTCGACAGGGGAGAGATGATGTAGTTCTTTCCTTCGGGATACCAGGTGCGGAAGAGCTTGAGCCCCGCGGGGTCGAAGGCGTCGGGGTTCCACTCGCATTCGACGGTATCCACCTCATCCCGCGTGCCGGGGACGATGAAATCCACCTTTCGGTCGTCCGCCCATCTCCAGTACTGGACCTGGGACCCACGGACGTGGGTTTCAAGAAACTCGAGGACGATATGCTCCCAGAGGGGACCGTAGTCGTCGGGACGCAGCGGGTCCCAACCCCTGGCAAAGGCCACGAAACCCGTGTCGAACCCGTAGACCCTGGGCATCTTTATTATCTCCTTCTGCCCTTTTCCGTGGAAAGGCCGGACCACGGTTATCGCCCCGGTGGCATCGAGGGCCCTTACGTGCTCCGCGACGGTGGGACGGCTGATGCGGAGGGTCTCCGATGCCCGTGTCGTCTCGAAGGGCTCGCCGCTCTGTTTCAGCAGATATTTGAAGAGCATGGTAAACTTGTCGGAATCACGAAACCCGAAGGGCTCGCGGATATCGCGGTCAAAAAAGGCGTCCATCCATTCACGATAGAACCCGCCCTGCCGGTGTTCCGTCAAAAGGGCCTCGGGGAGCCCGCCATGATAGAATCGCCTCTCCAGAGAAACGTTGAAAGCGGGAAGCTCGTTCCACAGAACGGGGCCAAGGTGGACGCGGCGCTTCCTGTCACCGAGTACGTCACCGGCCTTCCCGTCGGCCGCCACGGTGGACGAGGTTGCAATGATCCTGAGCTCCGGAAAAAGATCGGCTCCCGTCTTGAGGATCTTCATGGCGTCCGGGAGCTTGTGGACATCGTCAAAGACCACGACCGGGCGGTCACAGGCGCGGAAGAAGAACTCGGGGTCCGCTGCTATGTGCGCGGACCGGGCCGGGTCGCAGTCGACGTAGAGCGTCCGCTGCGTCCCGAGACCCTGTATCAGGGTCGTCTTGCCCACCCCTTTCACGCCGGAAAGCCACACAATGGGCGTCTCCTCCCAGACCTCTTCTATTCTCTTTATCCAGGATCTCCGTTCTATCATTGAGACAACACAGTTACCATATATTCGGAATAAACGTCAAGTAGAGTGTACGAAAGACAGGGCGCCCGATGCGGCCCTTGCTCTCAAAACCCTTCCAATGCGCCCCTCTCTCTGGTAGGGTAATGAAGGCAGTCATGGGCAATGGAGTTATAGGTGATGGGGGGAAGGTCCGGTCTTTCCCATCACCCATGATCTATTACCTGTATTCTCACGAGAGGTGATTTCATGAAGATAGTGAACGAACACAGGGAATTTTCAACCCAGGGAAGCGGAGACCTTATCGACATCACCAGGGACGTGGCCGGCTGCCTCGTGGGGAGCGGACTGACGAACGGCAGCATGACGATCTTCGTGCAGGGCTCCACGGCGGGCATCACCACCTTCGAGTATGAACCGGGCCTTATCGGCGACGTGCAGGAATTCTACGAAAGGATGGTCCCTTCTGATCGCGCGTACCGCCACGACGAGACATGGGGTGACGCGAACGGATTCTCCCACCTCAGAGCCACGCTGACAGGCCAGTCCCTGACGGTGCCTTTCGAATCGGGCGTTCTGCTTCTCGGCACCTGGCAGCAGGTGGTCCTCGCCGAATTCGACAACCGCCCGCGGGAACGGCTGGTGGTGGTGCAGATGATAGGGGAATGAAACGGTTGCAACCCATTCTTTTCTGGACTATACTGAGTCGTATTTCACCGTGCGTACGCTGTAATAAGGAAGGATCTTCGAGAATCGGGGAAATCTCATGTGCCGTCTGTTGCCGCTGAAGTCCATCGCCCTCTTCCTTGGAATTCTCCTGTCGTTCCTTTCCCTGGGAGGTTGCAGGAAACCCGAGCCTGCCCGGGTCATCCTTGCCGTCGATGGAGAGATGTTCTCGGACGCCCTTGTTATCATCGACGGGAAGCAGGCCGGGAAGCTCACGCAAACACTCATCAAGCCCGATGGAAACCTGTACATTGACGGCATCCTCACCGCAAAGCTGCCGCCCGGCCACGGGGACATCCGGGAGAAGGACGATTACCAGGGCACGATCGATTCCCTGGAGCTCATGGCCGGCGAGCACACCATCCTCCTCCAAACGGAAGACGGGAAGACGCTGCAGATCACGGCCAGGATACCCCCCGGCCGCCACCTCGTAACCTACCTCTCCAACGAGGAAACCCTCACGTGGAACAGCGCAAAACTCAAGGCCCCCCCGGGGTCAAGCGTGAACGTAAGACCGTAAAGACGGCTGCAACCGCTTGAACCGCTTGAACGTTGAAGAGCTCAGAAATGAGAAGGCTTGTGAGGATACCGGGCTTGCGGCGGAACGGAGACGGGGCGATCACGGCCAATGGTCAGGAAAGGTCCTTTTGTCTCTGAACGTTCAAGCGGTTCAAACTGTTCAAGCCGCCTTTTACCGCCTCATCCCTCCCGGGTCGTGGGATACCGTGAAGATGAGGATGTTCCTGTTGGAGCTTCGCTTGTACTCGATGTTCTTGGCGGCCCTTTTCATGATCTTTGTCGACGGTCTCTCGCCGGACCCAAAAAAGTCGTCAGCCTCGGGAAAGGTGCCGGCGAGCAGCATGTTGAAGGGGGCCCCGGTGTCGGCGATGGTGATATACAGAGCACCCGTGTCGTGGACGGTGCAGGAGATCTCGATCTCCCCGGGTTTCTCTCGGCAGGCAAAACGAATGATATTGCTGACGGCTTCCTCGATGGCCTGACCGAGATCGTCCACGGTCTTATCGCTATAGCAGCACTCCAGGGCCATACCCCGGACAAAACCCACGAATTCCGGCATGAACGACCTTTCGGCCGGTCCTTTGACCGCGTCGCGCCGCGTATCGTCCTCTTTCGCTCTCGTCATTCTCACCTCGATCGTTCCTGACGGTATTGTTCACCGGTAGAAGACACCGCCGGCAAAGCTGACCGACGACTGTCCGTCCGTCCACTGATCGTAGCTCACGATGTCGGACGTGCACCCTTCGAGAAGTCTGAGCTGGAAGAAAATGGGGGTGAGCCCGCATATCCTCCTCATGTCCCCCTCGCTCTTGACGGCACGGAAAAAACCCTCCGCGTCGACGTTCCTGATATGCTCGAGCATGGCCTCGTCTTTGCGCCGCGAGCTCTCGAGGATCGTACGGTCGAGGGGATAACGGTCGCCGAACTGGGCCCCGATATGGGCGAGGTCGGCGCCCGAAAGGATCAGGCAGGGCTTCCCGTAGGCGGAAAGCACGCCTTTCAGGTTCTCGACGAGAAGCTTTACCTCCTCATCGTCCGTCTCCTTCAAACCGCCCACGTATTCGTGCATGGAGCCTGTAAGGATGGGCAGGATCTCGAAGTCCTCCTCGACCATGAACTGGATGAGGGGGAGCTGCAGTTCGATGGAATGCTCCACCCGGTGCGGCCACTCATCGACATACCTTTTCAGGAGATCGTTTGCGCCGATCAGCTCCCTCAAACCCTGTCCACAGGGTATTGTCTCGAGGGGCGTCTCGAAGTCCTTGAGGGATATGCTCCAGAGTCCGTCCGTGGGACGATGGCACGTGCCGAAGATCACGATGAGGGGCTTCGCGCCTCCTCTCAGGTATGGGTATATCTCGCGGTATACCGTGGCGCCCCTCTGGTAGTCTATGTGCGGCGCAAGGATGCCCGCGATCTCCCGTGCCGGGGCAGGTGTCACCGCGTTTCCGTCAAAAAGGCCGTCGAGGAAGGACAGAAGCTCCATCCGGTTCGACGCGTATCCCTTCCCCGCGAGGTACGCCTTCCTGACGGGGGCATTGCAGTACTCGTCGCGAAGGCCCTTTACGTGCCTGTCGTAGCGCTCCCCTTCGAGGAGGAGGTTCTCGTCCATGACCCTCACGAGTTCCTCGATGCGCTCGATGTAGACCATCTCACCGGAGGCCCGCAGGAACTCCGCCTGGATGTCGCGAAGCGTCCGGGTGCCGTCCATGAGGGCCACCATGAAGGCCACCTCCCTGCTGACGGCGAGGGCGTTCTCCACCACCCCTTCCCCATCGCTGAGGAGTATGAGCTCCTGCCCGTCCTGCTCGAAGGGGATCACATCGATAAAACGCAGTTTCGGTCTTTCCATGACTCTTAGATATACCACAACGGGAATGAAGATGGAAGACAAGGGGGCGGCGGCGGGAAGGAAAATCCATTTGACATCATGGAGATAAAATTTAAGAATAAAAGTCTGATATGCCGCTCCCTTCTTTCCTCGACGAGATAGAAACACGCTCAGGGGTGACAGTCTCGGTGTGTTACCAGTGTTGCCGCTGCACCAACGGATGCCCCGTTGCCGGGGAGATGGAGATCGTCCCCCACAGGGTTATCGGGTATATCCTGAGCGGCGAGCGCGAAAAGGTCCTTGCGTCGACATCCCCATGGAAGTGTCTTCAGTGCGCCACCTGCAGCCTTCGATGCCCCAATGGCATCGACGTCGCCCGCGTCTTCGAAACCCTCCGGCAGATCTCCCTCGCCTCCGGCTTTGCCGCAAAGAACGACGTCGCGCATTTCGACGACCTTATCATCGACAGTGTACAAAGGCACGGGCGCTTCGCCGAGTTGGAAACGATCATGCGCTACCGCCTCTCGAAAGGACAGTTCATGAAAGATGCCGCCATGGGGCTCGACATGCTGAGGAAGGGACGGATCGGCCTGTCTTCCCACAACATCCGCGGCAGGAAAGAACTGGGCGCAATAATTCGACGCATGCGGGGACATCGGGACAGATGATCACCCTATCCTACTTTCCGGGCTGTTCCCTGACATCGTCCAGCTCTTTCTACGACCGTTCCCTCAGGAGGGTCCTGGCCTTTTACGAGGTGGGACTCAGGGAGCTTGAGGATTGGTCGTGCTGCGGCGCCGCCGCGGCGCCCGCCATGCGCCAGGAACTGTCCGACGTGTTGAATGCCCGGAACATCGCCATAGCTGAGAAATCCGGCCTTCACCTCCTTGCCCCCTGCTCCGCCTGCTACGCCCGCACGCGGGCGAGCGCGCTCAAGATAGCCGGCGACAGGTCGACGCGGGACATGGTCAATGAGGCCCTCTCCCCAATGTCCGTGAAGGGTTCCCTGGAGGTCAGGAACATCATCGAGACATTTCTCCAGTACGTCGGGGTCGAGAAGATCGCCGCCTCCGTCGCGTACGGCATCGGCTCCATGCGCGTCGTGCCTTACTACGGGTGTCTTCTCACCCGCATCATGGGCGCGCCCTCCTCCGACGACGTCGAAGACCCTTCCGGCATGGATGTCCTTCTCGATGCCCTCGGGGCCGTCGTCGTTCCCTGGCAATTCAAAACGGAGTGCTGCGGAGCGGGGTCAACGGCGACGGACAGGGACCGGACGACGCGGCTTTCCGGGCGCATCATGGCAATGGCGAAAAAAGCCGGGGCAAATGCAGTTGTCACCACCTGTCCGCTGTGCCAGCTCAATCTCGACCTGACCACGCACGCAAGGGGCGACCTCGCCGGCATTCCCGTCCTCTTCCTGACGGAGGTCTTCGAACTCGCTCTCTTCGGTTCAACCCCGGACAGCAAACACCATCTGATATCCATGGCCGACATAGAAGGATCGGTGGAAATACTCGGAGGCGACAGCGCATGAGCAGATCCGGTAATGACCATGGACCCGACGCGGGGCGTATCGGGACACTGGAATACGTGAGGCGTCATGACCCCGATGGGGCCGAGAAACTCCAAAGGCTCCTTGAGAGGAAGGACGTTCTCACGGCGGGAAACTCCTACGGCGAACGCATGACGGAGCGTCAATTCTCCCTCGCCTTCGATCCCCTCCTCACCCGCGCCGTGGAGCGTTCGCAGATACTGGAAAGCCTCGGGACGGGCCCGGCATCCATATCGGACCTGGCACGAACACTGGGGATGACGGCGCGGACCGTGTTCGATCACCTCAAGGAGCTCTCGCGCAGGGATCTCGTCGAGATCTCGGGATACACAGACCGATGCGCGTTGTACAGGAGAAAATGACCGCGGCATACGGACGTTCACGCAACCGGGCGAGGGGCCACATGGATAGGACGGGAAAGGTCCTCGTCATAGGGGGAGGCATTGCCGGCATGGAGGCGTCCCTTAACCTCGTCGAGGCCGGCTTCAAGGTCTATCTCGCTGACCGCAAGCCGAACATCGGCGGGAACATGGCCCAGCTCGACAAGATATTTCCCACCAATGACTGTTCCATGTGCGTCATGGCGCCGAAGCTCGTCGAAGTGGGCAAGAACCCCAACATCGAACTCGTCATGAACTCCGAGGTCTTCCGCCTGGAAGGGGGCCCGGGGCACTTCCGGGTCACCCTCCGCACGCGGCCGAGACGCGTCGACCCGGGGCGCTGCACGTCCTGCGCTTCCTGCGCGGCGGCGTGCCCGCTGGAGGTCGGCAACGTGTACAACGAAGAGATGTCCCTTCGCAGCGCAGCATTCATCAATTTCCCGCAGGCCATACCTTCGACATACATGATCGACAGACAGCTCTCCCCCTGCGTCTACACCTGTCCCATCAATCTCAACGCCCGCGACTACATCGGGCTCATCGCGGAAGGCAGGTTCCTCGAGGCCCTTGACCTCATCCGGGAAAAGCTGCCCTTTCCCGGCATCATCGGGAGGATCTGCGCGCATCCCTGCGAGAGCGCGTGCTTAAGGGGCAAAGAGGTGGACCAGCCTCTTGCCATCTGCGCCCTCAAGCGCTTCGTCGCCGACTACGAGGTGGGCAGGCGCGAGGCGCCTCTTCCCGTGACCCAGACCGAGAAGGAGCAGAAGGTCGCGATCATAGGCGCCGGACCCGCCGGCTTCGCCTGCGCGGTAGAGCTGAGGAAGGCCGGCTTCTGCGTGACGGTCTTCGACGCCAACGACAAGCCGGGCGGGATGCTCTATGCCGGCGTGCCCGCCTACAGGCTTCCGAGGGACGTCCTTGCCCGGGAGTTTTGCATTGTGGAGCGGATGGGCGCAAAGCTCACCATGAACACACGGATAGGCAGGGATATCCCCCTCGAGGAGGTCCTTTCGTCCCACGACGCGACCTTCATCGCCTCCGGTGCCCACGGCAGGCGGAAGCTGGGGCTCGAAAACGAGGACGCGAGGGGGGTCACGAGCGCTCTCGAGTTCCTTAAAGACGTAAACACGGGGAAAGAGGCCTCGCCGGGCAGGAGGGTCTTCGTCGTCGGAGGCGGGAACGTCGCCATGGACACGGCCATCACGGCGCGCAGGCTGGGGGCCGCCGAGGTCCATATCGTGGCCCTCGAGAAATGGGACGACATGCCCGCCCACCGATGGGAGATCGACCAGGCTATCGAGGAGGATGTGGTCTTCCACAATGCCTGGGGACCCTTGCGAATCCTCGCCGAGGGCGGCAGGCTCACCGGGATGGAGCTCGCGCGCTGCGTCCGCGTCTTCAACGAGGAGGGTCTTTTCGATCCTCTTTACGACACGTCCACAACGGTCACCTTCGCCATGGACACTCTCGTCCTCGTCATCTACGAGACGATCGACACGGCCTATCTGGCCGCGTCTGACGCCATAGAGCGTCATGGCGACGGCAGGGTCAAGGTCGATCCCGTGTCGCTGGAAACGACGCTGAAGGGCGTCTTCGCGGGGGGAAACGCCGTGACGGGCCCCCGCAGCGCCATCGATGCCATCGCCCAGGGCAAGCGGGCGGCCGAATCGATCACGAGGTACCTCGAGGGCAGGGACCTGCTCGAAGGACGTCTCGCCGAGGACGACAAGATACTCGACGAAGTCCCCTTCCCCGTCCCGCGGAAGGTCCGCGTCAGCATCCCCCGCAGGGCGGTCCCTGACCGCATCGGTTTCGTCGAGACCGTGGGGACGCTCGATGAAAAAAGCGCCGTCGAAGAGGCGAGGCGGTGCCTTTCCTGCCGCCGCTGCCTTGGCTGCGGGATCTGCGAGGAATCCTGCAAGCCCGAGGCCGTCGACTACCGTGAGGGCCCGGCGGAGCGCATCCTCGACGTGGGGAGCATCATCATCGCATGCGGCTTCGATGAGTTCGACGCCTCGACGATGAAGGAACTGGGATATTCTTCCTGCGAGAACGTGCTTTCAAGCGTCGACTACGAGCGGGTCCTTTCCGCGACGGGTCCCACGGGCGCCGTCGTCATGCGGCCCTCGGACGGCAGGATACCGAGGAAGATCGCCTTCGTCCAGTGCGTCGGCAGCAGGAACAGGCAGAATCCTTACTGTTCGTCCATATGCTGCATGTTCGCCATGGAGGAGGCCATCATCTCGAAGGAACACCATCGCGACATCGAACCGACCATCTTCTACATGGATACCCGCACATTCGGAAAGGGCTACGAGGAACACTACGAACGGGCGAGAAAAGAGTACGGCGTCCGGTACGTCAGGTCCCTCGTCTCCAAGGTCTACGAGGACCCCGACACGAAGGACCTCGACATCACGTACACAGACGGGAATGGCAGCGTGGTCACGGAGACCTTCGACCTTGTCGTCCTCGCCGTGGGCCTTCGCCCCTCGAAACAACTCGCGGGCCTGGCCCGGGTGATGGGTGTGGCGACCAACGAGTATGGGTTCATCGAGACGGGTCCCCTTTCGCCGCTTCAGACCTCCCGGGAAGGGATCTACGTCTGCGGGGGGTCGGCGGCTCCCCGGGACATATCGGAGACCGTCGTCGAGGGCTCGGCCGCGGCCTGCGACGTCGCATCATCCCTTGCGCCGGCGCGCTGGCAGGACATCGAGGTCCCGCAGCTTCCCGACGAGCGCGATGTCGCGGAAGCGGAACCCAGGATAGGCGTCTTCGTATGCAACTGCGGGGTCAACATAGGAGGGATCGTCGACGTCCCCGAGGTGAAGCGGTACGCCGCAGGCCTTCCCGACGTTGTCTTCGCCGAGCAATACCTCTTCACCTGCTCCCAGGACACCCAGGAGAAGATAAAGAACATTGTCCGCGACGAGAGGCTCAACCGCGTCATTGTGGCCTCCTGTTCCACGAGGACCCACGAGCCCATCTTCCGCTCCCTCATCCGCGACGCGGGACTCAACAAGTATCTTTTCGAGATGGCAAACATCCGCGACCAGTGTTCCTGGGTACACATGCACGAGAGGGAAGAAGCGACACGGAAGGCAAAGGACCTCGTAAGGATGGCCGTCGCGAACGCCCGCCATATAGAGCCCCTCACGGAGACAACGCTTCCCGTCGAACCATCCGCCCTTGTCGTCGGCGGCGGGATAGCGGGCATGACGGCTGCCTTATCCCTCGCGGATCAGGGCTTTGAGGTGCACCTCGTTGAGAAGGAACCGCGCCTCGGGGGCAACCTCCTCAATATCTTTCACACCATCGACGGCATCGACGTGCAGGAACTCCTTCGCGGCGCGATCGGACGCGTTACGGGGCACGGTTGCATACACCTCCACATGGACTCGGAGGTGATTGGTTCCGAGGGGTCAAGGGGGAGCTTCCTCACCGAGATCATGACCGCGGGCCGCGACGAACCCGTGGAGATAAGGCACGGCACCGCCATACTCGCGACGGGTGCCTCGGAGTTGAGGCCCCGGGGGCGACACCTCTTTGGCGAGGACGAACGGGTGATGACCCAGCTCGACCTGGAGAAAGCCCTGAGCGATGGGTCACTGCCGGTACCGAAAGAATGCGTCATGATCCAGTGCGTGGGATCCCGCAACGAGGAGCGGCCATACTGCAGCAGGACCTGCTGCACCACGGCCCTCAAAAACGCCATGTCCATGAAGAAGAGGTGGCCTGAGACGAACATCACCATCATGTTCCGCGACATGATGACCTACGGATTCCTGGAAAGGTATTACACGGCAGCGAGGGAAATGGGGATACACTTCGTGCGCTTCGCCCCGGAGGACCCCCCCATCGTGGAAAGGACGGAAGACGGACTCAGCGTCCGCTGCACGGACACATCGCTGGGTGAGGTGATGGAGCGCCGCGCCGACAGACTGGTGCTTTCCGCCGCCGCCATTCCCAACGACACCAGCTCCCTGGCGGGCGTATTCAAGCTTCCCCGAACCCGGGAAGGTTTCTTCCACGAGGCCCACATGAAACTGAAACCCATAGACTTCGCCGCCGACGGCCTCTACATGGCCGGCTCGTGCCACTCGCCGAAGAATATCCGGGAGGCCGTCGCCGAGGCCAAGGGCGCGGCGGCACGGGCGGCGACCACCCTCGCCAGGGAAACCATCACCGTGAGCGCCATGACGGCAAGGGTCGAACCCGAAAGATGCGCGGCCTGCCTCACCTGCGTCCGCGTCTGTCCCTATTCGGTCCCCGTGATAGGCGACGAGGGCAGGGCCGTCATCGACACCACGAAATGCAAGGGCTGCGGCACCTGCGCCGCCGAATGCCCGGCGAAGGCAATTGACATCATGCACTCCCGGGACAGACAGATCGTGGAAAAGGTGAGGGCGGGGATAAGGAAATGAGAGACCTGTTGCGTGTTCCGGGTTGCGCGTTGCGGGTCTGGAAAAAGACGAAAAGACCGGTTCTGGACGCCGGACACGGGACTCGGACCGGTGCCCGGGCGCTTCTAACTCGCAACCCGGAACTCGCAACCCGGAACAGTTTTTTTGAAGGGAGAGCATGAGCGACTTTGACCCCCAGATCATAGCTTTCTGTTGCGAGTACTGAGGGTATACCGCGGCGGACCTGGCAGGTTCGATGAGGCTTTCTTATCCTCCCTCGGTAAAGATCGTCAAGGTGCCCTGCACGGGAAGGGTGGACGCCATCCACATCCTTGAGGCCTTCGAGGGAGGAGCGGACGGGGTCTGTCTCGTGGGCTGCCTCGAAGGCGACTGCCATTACATATCGGGCAATATTCGGGCGCGAAAGCGCGTGGAGTACGCAAAACAGCTCCTCGACGAAGCCGGCATCGGCGGCGCCCGCTTGGAGATGTACAATCTCTCCTCTGCCGACGGTCCCAGATTCGCCCGGGTAGCGCGGGAGATAACGGAGAGGATCAGGGAACTGGGACCAAGCCCCACTAGGACGGTCCCAGGTTCCAGGCTAGAGACTTGAAGACGGTCTCGGGCAGAAGGGACTGTTTCGGATCTCCTGGGAAGAGTATAAAATGGAAAACTGGTTCTCCAGGTATGTATACAGGCTATGAAATAGGACCGTGAGAGGTTTTTAGCGTGAAACTTGAAACCGTCTTTACAAGGAGCTTTTATGATCGTTGCTGACAGGAAACCCTTTGATGAGATCATGGGGATGATCGAGTCCTGCGAGAGGATCCTTCTCGTGGGCTGCAATGAGTGTGTCACCGTGTGCGCCGCCGGGGGCGCGAAGGAGGTCGCACTTCTCGCCTCCCAGATCCGGATGAAGAGGAAGGCCGAGGGGCGGCCCGTCGAGGTCGATGAGAAGACGCTCGAACGCCAGTGCGACCCCGAGTACGTCAATCCCCTTGCGGAGACGCTGGAAGGATACGATGCAGTCCTCTCCATCGCCTGCGGCTGCGGTGTCCAGCTTATCGCCGAAACCTGCCGGGGGCTTCGGGTCCTTCCCGGTCTCAACACACGATTCATGGGGGTCACCGAGGAGCACGGGATGTGGGCGGAGCGGTGCCAGGGATGTGGAGACTGCGTCCTCGACAGGACAGGCGGGATATGCCCCGTCACGAGGTGCGCGAAGAGCATCATGAACGGCCCCTGCGGCGGATCGCAGAACGGTGAATGCGAGCTTCGCCAAGACACGCCCTGCGCCTGGCAGCTCATCATCGACAGGCTCAAGGCCTCGGGAGAGCTCTCGAGGTATGGCGAGATCGCCAAACCGAGAGATTGGTCCACGTCGCGCGACGGAGGGCCCAGAAAGAGGATACGGGAGGATATGAGGATATGACGGCCCCGGGAAACCTGGAAAGAGTGCTCACCTCGGGCGGTTTCGCCGTTACGGCGGAATGCGGCCCGCCGCGCGGGGCGGACCCGGAACTCATCCGCAAGAAAGGCGGGTATCTCAAGGGCTTCGTCGACGCCGTGAACGTCACCGACAACCAGACGGCCGTCGTCCGCATGTCGAGCATGGCGTCGTGCCTCATACTTAAGGAGATGGGATTCGACCCCGTGCTTCAGATGACCGTCCGCGACCGCAGCCGCATAGCCCTCCAGAGCGACATCCTTGGCGCGGCGGCGCTGGGTATCCGGAACATCCTGTGCCTTTCCGGCGACCACCAGTCGTTCGGCGACCACCCGGGCGCGAAGAACGTCTACGACATAGACTCCATCCAATTCATCGACATGGCACGCGCCATGCGCGATGAAGGCAGGCTCTCAAGCGGCGCCGAGATCACGGTGAGACCGGAGATCTTCATCGGCTGTGTCGAGAACCCCTTTGCCGACCCCTTCGATATACGGGCACTGAGGCTGGCAAAGAAGATCGGCGCCGGCGCCCGCTTCGTCCAGACCCAGTGCGTCTTCAACGTGGAAAAGTTTACCCGCTGGATGGAAATGGTCCGCGACCTTGGCCTTCACGAGAAGGCCCACATCCTCGCCGGCATTACCCCCATGAAGTCTCCGGGCATGGCGCGGTACATGAAGAATTCCGTTCCCGGGATGGATGTGCCCGACCACCTCGTGGAGCGCATGGCATCGGTGCCGAAGGAAGGCCACCGCGAGGAAGGCGTGGCGATCTGCCTCGAGACCATCGAGAGAGTACGGGCCATCGAAGGCGTGGCCGGGATCCACATCATGGCCATAGAATGGGAGGAGATAGTCCCCGACATTGTAAGGAGAGCAGGACTGGAAACAAGACCGTGAAGGGAAAAGACCGTCTCAGGTTCCACGTTTCAAGTTGAAGATCAAAAGAAACACCCACACGTCGCCCTTCGCATGCTTGAGGTGTCTAACGTGGAACCTGAGACCTGAGACCCGAAACGGTTTCTTATTCTCTTGTTTCCTTCAAGACTTCGTACATCTTCCGGAAGATCCGGGGCTCCAGGGTTTCCGCCCTTACGGAGCGGGGAAAGCCCATTTTCTCGTAGAGGGTTTCCACCTCGGCCTCGGTGAAGACCTCAAGAAGGGCGTGGCGCATGAACTTGCGTTTGTGGCTGAAGGACTGGCGGATAAAGGCGAGCAGGGCGTCGTCGACGTCGTCCGCGTCATCCCGGAAGCACATCGCCAGATAGATGCTGTCCACCTTCGGCGGCGGGATGAAGACATGCGCCCTGACATGCATGAGGACCTTTGCGTCCGCGACGATCTGCGAGGCCACCGAGAGCGAACCGTAGGCCCTGGTGCCGGGGTTCGCGGTCATGCGCTCGCCGATCTCCTTCTGCACGGTGAGGTAAGCACTCTCGATGGACCGCCTTTCATCGATGAGCTTGAAGATGATGGGTCCCGTGATCCCGTAGGGGATGTTCCCCATCGCCTTGACGGTCCGGCCCCGTGCAAGACCGGCGATGTCGACGCCCAGTATGTCGCCGGAAACGATCTCGATATTGGGAAAAGCGAGGCACGCCGCCTCGAGGTGGGGGATCATCTCCCGGTCGAGCTCGACGGCGATGACCCGCGCCGCCGCCGAGGCGATCGCCCGTGTCAGGTCGCCCTGTCCGGCACCTATCTCCACCACCGTGTCTTTGGCGGTGATCCCGGCGAGGGACACCATCTTGCGCAGGATGTTGCCGTCCTTTATGAGGTTCTGCGAGAAACGCCTTTTCAGCATGGTCGTCGGATCACTTTATCGCCATCCGCGAATACCCCTTGATATCGAGACCGGAGTACATGCCTGCCGCGGCATGGAAGGAGGCCAGCGACGCCACCATGGCCCCGTTGTCGGTGCAGAACTCGGGGGACGAGATCATGACCTCGAGGCCCTCCTGCCGGGAGCGCTCCAGAAAGGCCTCGCGGAGCCTGCCGTTGGCAGCGACGCCTCCTCCGACGACGATCCGTTCCACACTGGCAAGCCTCGCGGCCCTCACCGTTTTGGACACCAGGACGTCGCATATGGCTTCCTGAAAGGAGGCCAGGACGTGGTTGATGGTGGAGTCGTCGATCCTGTGCTTCTTCGCGTAGGTGAGAAAGGCCGTCTTGAGCCCGCTGAAACTGAAATCGCAGGTGTTGTCGTCCATCATGGGACGGGGAAAGGCGACGTAGTCCCTCATACCGCTTCGGGCCATCTCCTCTATTATTCTCCCGCCGGGATAACCGATGCCGAGGAACTTCGCGATCTTGTCGAAGGCCTCTCCCGCAGCGTCGTCGCGGGTGGAGCCGAGCACCCTGAAACGGCAGGGCGCCTCCATGAGGAGGATGATCGTGTGCCCCCCGGAGACGACGAGAGCAACGAAGGGGAAGTCCACCTCGCGCTCGAGAAAGATGCTCATGGCGTGGGCCTCTATGTGGTTCACCCCGACGAGGGGCCTGTCGAGGGCAATGCAGAACCCCTTGGCGAAGCAGAGGCCGACGAGGACACTTCCGATGAGCCCCGGTCCCGCGGTGACACCGACGAGGTCCACGTCTTCCGCCGAGGCCCCGGCCCGGGCGAGGACCTCTTCGTATATCACATCTATCTGCTCCACGTGTTTTCGGGACGCTATTTCGGGAACCACCCCGCCGAAGCGACTGTGCAGGTCCGCCTGGCTGGAGACGATGTGGGACCGGATCTTCCGGCCCTCTTCCATGAGTGCCACCGACGTGTCGTCGCAGGAGGTGTCGATGCCGAGGATCAGCATGGGCGAGGATTCTGTCAGAGCTCTTTCGCGGGCTTGAGTATCTTGATCTTCCCGTCTTTGAGCATGGCCTGTTTCGATTCCTCGATGAAGGACCTCAGGAATTGTTCCCTGTACCTTGCCGCGTAGTACCGGGAAAAACCTTCCTTGTTCTTTTCCCATTCCTTCCTGTCCGGGTCCTGTTCGCCGGCAAAGGAGAATACGTAGTAATCACCGTTCATCTCCACAGGCTTGCCATAGACGGGCTTCTCTTTCGTGAGACCCAGGAGATCCATGGCATCCTTCGGGATCTCTCCCAGCTTCGGGATCGACGTGGCCGTTCGCGAAACGAAACCCGTGGTGGTCCTTGCCCCCGGGGACTTGGCCTTGAGGGCGTCCTCGGCAGCAAGCCGGGCCATTTCCTTTGCTTTCTCGCTCGTTATCCTGGCTTTCAGGCTGGCCAGGGCCGCGCTCTTCTCCATGGGCTTTCCATCCTCGCGCGTAACGAGCTGGAAAATGTAGGACTTCCCATCGTCGCGCGCGGGAAGGGAAATGTCGCCCTTCCTCAGGTCCCTGACCCACGTCTCGATCTTCAAGGACTTGAATCTCCTGAAGAGTTCGCTCTGGCGCACGTCTCCCGTGTCCGACACGGCAAGGCCCTTCTGTTTGGCGTAGGCGTCGATGTCCTTCGCCTTGATGAGGTCCATGTAGGCCTGGTCGTCCTTAAGGTTGCCCGCACCGTCGATGACTATGTATTTCAGGCGGAAGGTGTTCTCACCGCGAAAGCGGTCCTTTTCTTTCTCGTACAGGTCATTCAGTTCCTTGTCCGTGACCGAGACCCTGTCCCTGTATGCCGCGGGGTCGAAGCGCGAGTACGCGAGGTCCACTTTTCCCTTCTCCCTCACATACCCGGCCCAGATGGCGGCGTCGGAGACCGGCGCCCCCGTGTCCCTGATGATGCTGACCACCTTGCGCAAAAGGAGCATGGTCTTCTGTGACTTCTCGAACTGTTCCGCGTCGGTCCTGTTCTGCTTCAATACGGCAAGATACGTTTCCTTGTCAAACTTCCCGTCCTTCCGAAAGGCTTCAACACCCCCTATGAGGTCGGCGAATTCCTGGTCGCTCACGGAGATGCCAAGCTTTTTGGCCTCCCTGAGAAGGATGTACTTGTTGATGATGTCGCTCAAGACCTTTTCCTTCAGTTCGGCCAGGAGCTTATCGTCCATCTTGTCGCGGTAGAGCTGCCGGAACATCTCAACCTCCTGGTTGTATGACACCCGGTACTCCTCCTCCCTGACATCGAAACCACCGACCTCGGCTATAACCGTCTCCCTCTCCCTTATGGACCCCGCCCCGAAGTAGAAGACGAAGACAATGATGATAACGCCGAAGATGATCTTGATCAGGTAGCTTCTCGCATATTTTCTCATGAACTTGAGCATTGGTTCTATTACCTCTAAAGATTATTGATTTTGAAACTTTAAAATAGTATATTAAGGCTGTTTTTTCAATAACTTTTAAAATTCGCGATTGAGGGGAGAGTCGATGTTCGAATCACTCTTTGGATTTATATCGAAGGATCTCGCGATAGACCTGGGCACCGCAAACACCCTCGTCTACGTGAAAAGCAGGGGGATTGTCTCCAATGAGCCCTCGGTGGTGGCCGTCCACAAGGACTCACGGGGCACGAAGAAGGTCATAGCCGTCGGTGAAGAGGCAAAGAAAATGCTCGGGAAGACCCCCGGCAACATCGTCGCCATCAGGCCGCTCAAGGACGGCGTCATCGCCGACTTTGAGATCACCGAGGCAATGCTCAAGTACTTCATCCAGAAGATACACAACAAGAAATCCTACGCCAGACCGCGCATCGTCATCTCCGTTCCCTCGGGTATCACACCCGTTGAAAAGAGGGCCGTAAAGGAATCCGCGGAGTCCGCCGGAGCGCGCGAGGTCTACCTGATAGAGGAACCGATGGCCGCCGCCATAGGCGTCGGCCTGCCCATAACGGAGCCGAGCGGCAACATGATCGTCGACATCGGCGGGGGCACGACGGAGGTGGCCGTCATAAGCCTGGCCGGCATCGTGTACTGCAACTCCGTACGCGTTGCGGGCGACAAGATCGACGAGGCCGTCATCCAGTACGTCAAACGCAAGTACAACCTGCTCATCGGCGAAAGAACGGCGGAGCTGATCAAGATCACCATTGGATCGGCATACCCGAGTTCCGAAGAGGAAGAGATGACCATGGAGATCAAGGGAAGAGACCTCGTGGGCGGCATCCCGAAGACGCTGGAGATATCGTCCAAGGAGATCCGGGAGGCCATCAACGAACCGGTGAACGCCATCGTCGAGGCCGTCAGGATAGCCCTGGAAAGGACACCGCCGGAACTCGCGTCGGACATCGTCGACAAGGGTATCGTCATAAGCGGCGGAGGGGCGATGCTCAAGAACCTGGACGTCCTCATCAAGGAGGTTACCCGTCTTCCCGTCATCATTGCCGAAAACCCCCTGACGGCTGTTGTGGAAGGCGCAGGAAAAGCACTTGACGAGGTAAGCCTTCTGAAAGAGATAGCGACATATTTCTAAGATAGTGGCGACTTGAGAAACTCGATAGCTATAATCATAGCCATTCTCGTTCTTGTCATATCATTCCTCTCATTTACCAACGCGCCTTTTGTGGCAAGGTCCTATTCCACGCTGAAAGGCGGCCTCGGCAGCGTCTTCGGGCCGGTGCTCAGCGTCGCGAGCAAGCCCGTCAGTGCCGTGGGAGGGTTCTTCGATTCCTACTTCAATCTCGTCGGAGCCAAGAAGGAGAACGAGGAGCTCCGGGAAAAATACGAGAAGCTCTACGTCGAGAACCAGAAGCTCGTCGAAACGGAAAGGGAGAACGCCCGGCTTCGAAAACTCCTCGACTTCACGCAGAAAAGACCGAACACGATGATAGCGGCCGGCGTCATCGGGGAAGACCTCAAAAACTGGTTCCGCTGCATAATCATCGACAAGGGAAGCAAGCAGAACGTCAGGCCAAAGATGCCCGTGGTGACGCCGAAGGGCATAGTGGGGCAGGTCGTCGAGGTGGACCTCTGGCACGCGAAGGTCATGGTGCTCAATGACACCAACTCGTCGATAGACGTCAACGTCGAGGGCAAAAATACCCGTGGGCTTCTCGAAGGTACGGGGCAGAACACGGTCAAGCTGAAATACGTCATCAAGAACGATGATATCGAAATAGGCGACAAACTCGTCACCTCCGGCAAGGACGGGATCTACCCCAAGGGGATCCCCGCGGGGATCGTCATCACGGCCAACAAGAACAAGGCCGGGATCTTTGCCGATATCGACGTCATGCCGTACAACAACTTCAGGCAGCTTGAAGAAGTCCTGCTCATAAAGAAATGAAGACCCTTGTTTACATCATCCTCGGCATCGTTCTTCTCGTCATCGAAGCGGTGATCTCTCCCCACATCTCTCTCGATGTCCTCAAGCCGGAACTGGGGATGCCCATCGTGCTCTACGTCACTTTCTTCCTGGGAGCGAGATCGGGGCTCGCCGCCGCGGTGTGCATCGGCCTCGTGGAAGAGAGTCTTTCGGGGGCTCCCGGCGGGTCGCTCCTGTTCACCACCATGTTCATCTACCTCATTGCCATGGCGATGCGCAGGAAGTTCTTCGTCGATTCCAAGTACAGCTTTGCGTACCTCTCCAGCGCGTCCGTCGTTGTGCAGTCCCTGCTTTTCCTGGCCCTCACCTTCTTCGCCCGCGGTGAGGCCCGGGGTGCGCTCAACATACTCTTCTACACCATCCCCAACGCCATCGTCACCGGGTTCGCGTCCATATTGCTCTTCTCCCTCATCGAACAGCTCAACGAGACCTTCCTGGAGAGGAATTGATGAAGGACGAGAACCTATCGAGCAAGTACAAATGGTGCACCCTCGTCCTCGTCATAACCATGACGGTCCTCCTCATCCGGCTGTGGGACCTGCAGATAATGCGCGGCTCGGAGATGCGCAAACTGTCGGAGCAGAACCGCATCAGGGTCAAGAAGATCGTCGCTCCGCGGGGAATAATCTACGACAGGACCGGCAAGGTCCTTGCCGACACGCGCCCCTCCTTCAACATCTACCTGACCCCGGAGGATATCAGGGACTTCAGCCAGACCGTCGACGGACTTGCCCGCCTTCTCACCTGCGATCGCGAAGAGATCATAGAGAAGATGAAGGCCGCCAGCGGAATGCCCCCTTCCTTTCCCATCAAGATCAAGTCCGATATCCCCATGGATGAGGTCGCCCGCGTCGAGGCGCACCGCGTGTACATACCGGGCGTTTCCATACAGATAGAGCCAAAGCGCAATTACCCTTACGGGGCGTCATTCGCCCACGTGATCGGCTACGTGTCGGAGATAAGCGACGAGGAGCTCAAGAACAAGAAAAAATACAAGGACTATTCCCCGGGCGACTATATCGGGAAATACGGGCTCGAAAGGTCCTACGAGAACGACCTCAGGGGGGTAGACGGGGAAAAGCGGGTCGAGGTGGACGCCATCGGGCGCGAGGTACGCACCCTCGACGTCGTCGACCCGATTCCGGGACACAGCCTGCACCTGAACCTGGATCTGGAGCTTCAGCTCTCCGCCGACAAGGCCCTGGAGGTACGAAAAGGTGCCGCGGTGGCGCTTAATCCGAAGACGGGCGGCGTCCTCGTCCTCGCGAGCCGGCCGGGCTTCGATCCCAACCTTTTCGCCTCGGGGATATCCAAGAAGGAATGGCAGAAGATAGCCCTCGACAAGGCGCATCCCCTTCAGAACAGGGCCATTCAGGGCGGGTATCCGCCGGGGTCGACCTTCAAGATACTCACGGCGATGCAGGCCCTCGAACTGGGTGTTATCAACGAGCGCACGACCTTCACCTGCGGTGGCGGGTTCGCCTACGGCAACCGCGTCTTCAAGTGCTGGAAGAAGGGGGGGCACGGGACGACCTCGGTCCATCGCGCCATCGTGGAATCCTGTGATGTCTTCTTTTACAATGTCGGCCTCAAGCTGGGCGTGGACCGCATACATGAGTTCGGCACCGCCGTCGGCCTCGGCCGCGTGACGGGGATCGACCTCCCCAATGAGCAAAAGGGGCTCCTGCCGTCAACGGAATGGAAGAAGAAAAGATACAATCAACCCTGGTACGAAGGTGAGACCGTTTCCGTCGCGATCGGACAGGGGGCCGTCTGGCTGACGCCGGTCCAGCTGGCGCAGTTGTCGTCTTTCGTTGCGAACGACGGCAAGAACTTCAAACCCCAGATCGTCAACCGCATCGTGTCGACGGAGGGCAAGGTGGTCAAGACCTTCGAGCCCGTCGTCAATGCCGACGTGAAGTTCAAAACCGGGGTTCTCAAGATCGTCAAGGACGGAATGCGGGGGGTCGTGAACGAGCCGGGAGGCACCGCAGGGGCCTCACGCTTGCAGAACGTGCTCATGTGCGGAAAGACGGGAACGGCCCAGGCCGGTTCGGATAAAGTGAAACTCGGCGACCACGCCTGGTTCATCGCGTACGCGCCTGCCGAGGACGCATCCATCGCCATGGCCATCCTGGTGGAGCATGGGCTCCACGGCTCGTCCGCGGCCGCGCCGATAGCCAAGGGCATCACGGAGACCCTCTTCAAGGTCAAAACAGTCATAAAGGAAGCGAAGGCAGATGAGAATAGATAAAAGGAGATACTACCACCTCGACTGGTACCTCATCATCAACGGGCTGCTGATATTCGGCATCGGCCTTTTGAACCTCCTGAGCGCCACCAGTTCATTCTCCAGCGGCTCCTACAATTTCATGATCAAGCAACTCATAGCCTTTGCCATGGGCCTTGTCCTCATCGGCGTCGTCATGTACTATGATTATCGCGTCATAGCGAATCAGTCTCGATGGATCTATCTCGGAGGGCTCTGCCTTGTCATACTCGTCCTTATCATAGGGCTCGCGGCGGGCGGCGCCAAGAGATGGATAAGCCTCTTCGGGTTCAGCATCCAGCCCTCGGAGCTCATGAAACCCATCCTCGTGATTTTCCTGGCGAACATGCTGCACGAGAAGAAAAGGCAGAATATCCCGCTGTCCCTGAAGGACATCGGCAAACCGCTCCTGTGGACCCTCATACCCTTCGTCCTCATCGTGAAGCAGCCGGACCTCGGCACGGGCATCGTCATAATCCTCGTCTGTTTTGCCATCCTGTGGTATGTGGGCCTCAAGAGATCGACCTACGCGGTCATTTTCGGCGTCGGGGCGATATCGCCCTTTTTTGCCTGGAACTACCTCATGAAGCCCTACCAGAAAATGCGCGTCCTGAGCTTCATCAACATCGACGCGGACCCGGCCGGTTTCGGATACCACGCGAAACAGGCCATCATCGCCGTGGGGTCGGGGAGATTCCTCGGGAAGGGCTTCATGAACGGGACACAGCACAAGCTTCAGTTCATACCCGAGCACCACACGGACTTCATCTTCACGGTCTTCAGTGAGGAATGGGGATTCATCGGCTCCGTAGTCCTCTTCGCCCTCTTCATATCCTTCATCAACAGGTGCCTCAAGATCGCCATGAACGCCCATGACGAACTGGGCTCCATCATGGCCTTCGGCATCGCCGCCATCATCTGGGTCCAGTTCACCATCAACGTGATGATGGCGATCCACCTCGCCCCCGTCGTGGGCATTCCCCTTCCCTTCATCAGTTACGGCGGCTCGTCCCTCCTCTCAATGATGATATCCGTCGGACTCCTCCTCAACATCAGTACCAGGAGATACATGTTCTAAAAGACCGCTTGAGTCGCTTGAATGGCTTGAATCGCTTGACAGGCTGTTGATAAACCCATTTTCTACGTCATTCCGGCGAAGGCCGGAATCCAGAGGTTTCTCTAACCCCTCGTTTTTCTGGGATTCCGGCCTTCGCCGGAATGACGAAAGAACACGAATCGTCTTCAGAAATCACTTTGTCAACAGCCTGTTGAGCGATTCAAGCCATTCAAGCCACCTCTCTTGTCCTTAAGCCCAGATCGGGGCAATACCGAGGCGGCGAGGAGAAGGCGCCGGAGGCGTACGTCCGTACGTCGAGGATGCCGACGACGAAGACAACGAAGGGATTGGTCCGATATGGGCTTAAGGACAAGAAGGCCGGGGCTGGTGGATCCCTTTTGGCCCCGGTCTTCTGCGGTCTATACCGCTGGGCCGGCGAGAGTCGGCCCGTTAAAGACTCTTTCAGATCTTCATCTCCAGGTTGATCATGTCTCCCCTCTTAAAACCCATCCGGTCGAAGAACCTGAGAAGGTCCCAGTCTCTCCAGTTCACGAAGACATAGATCGTGTCGACGCCGACCTTCTTGAACATGGAGAACATCTCCTGGAAGAGAAGCCTCGCGATCCCCTGCTTCTGGTACTCCTTCCTGACCCCGAGAGTGTCTATCCACGCGACATTCTCGGGTATACCATATTCCCAGCCGCTCGCGCTGCCGAGAATGAAACCGATGACCCGACCGTCAAGCTCGGCCGCAAGCGATGGCACCCCCGACACTTCGGCCCTCTCAAGCCTTACCTCCCAGTAATCCCTTCTTCTTGTCCCGAGGAGTGATTCGTCGATGTCGGTGACGGCATCGAGGTCCTTCAAGGTGAGCACTTTCAGCTTCACGGGTCCGGTGGTGAATTCCATGGCTCTATGCCTCCCCCGCGCAACTTACTTTCTTACTGTGGAGTATAGCAGAGAAAGGGGACTTGTCAACACAGGACGGGGAGAGAGGGAAGAGCAGGACCAATAGGTCTCATTGGTCCTATCCCCGCCTTTGCCTCTGATCTTTCCTGTTCCCTGCGAGGGTCTTTGCCTGCAGAGCGCGTCGTCCGGCGACATCCTGCCGGGTAGTTTTGTTCTTGAAATGAAAGCAAAAACTGCTATAATAGTTGATGCGTATACTCGGGCTGGATGTGGGGGACAAGAAGATCGGGGTGTCTTTGTCCGATCCCACCTTGTCGATCGCCCAGGGCCTGAAACTCTATCGCCGCGCTTCCCTTGAAGAGGATGTGGAAGAGTTGAAGCGTATCGTGGAGGAACACGAGGTCGGGGAGATCGTTGTGGGCCTTCCCAGGAACCTCAACGGCACAATCGGAACACGGGCGGAGAAGGTCATGGGGCTTGCCGACAGGATCCGCGAGTCGGTGACCATACCCGTTACCCTCTGGGATGAGCGTTTCAGCACGAATGAGGCGCACAGGGTCTTTGATATGGCCGAGGTGCGCCACAAGAAGAGAAAACCGTATCTGGATATCATGGCATCACAGATAATTCTGCAGGGATACCTTGATGCTCGCAGCGCGCGATAAGAAGACCATCGTCATTGCCATCATTATCTTCATTTTTTCGCAGGGCTTGATATTCGCCTGCATCCCCAGGGACAACGACCGGTCGATACGGCCTGTCGTCGTGAAACAGGGAACCGGCGTGGCGGAGATAGCGAACGCCCTCAAGAAGGAAGGCATCATACGTTCATCGGCCCTCTTCATGATCGGATCTCTTATGTACAGGGGTCACCTCATCGCCGGCGAGTACGAACTCACGAGGGATATGTCCACGTTCGAGATCATACGGAAGATGGGTCAGGGCAAGCGGAAGATCTACGTCCTGAAGATCATCGAGGGCAACAACATATACACGATAGCGGAATCCGTCGGCAGAAGCGGCATCATGACGAGAGAAGAATTCCTCGAACTCTCCACGGACAAGAAGTACCTGGAAAGCATGGGCATCGAAGCCGATTCTATGGAGGGATATCTTTCTTCAAACACATATTATTACAGTAAGGAGATCGACAGGGAGAAGTTCCTCAAAAAGATCGCGCTGAGGACCCTCAAGCTCTTTAGCAACGAAGATATCAGGCGGAAGATGGCTTCCCTCGGGATGAACACGCACCAGACACTCACCCTCGCTTCGATGATCGAGAAGGAATCGGGAGCCAAGGACGAGAAACCTCTCGTCTCCGCCGTCTTCCACAACAGGATACTCAAGGGGATGTCGCTCGACTGCGACCCCACGGTCATTTACGGAACGAAGGGCTTCGGATCCCCCATACGGAAGATCGACCTCGCGACGCGCACTCCTTACAACACATACATGCTCAAAGGCTACCCCCGGGGGCCGATATGCACCCCGTCGAAAGACTCCATTATGGCCGCGCTCAACCCGGCACCCGTCGATTACCTTTACTTTGTCTCAAAGAATGATGGTACCCATGTCTTTTCCCGGGACATGGCAGAGCATAACAGATACGTCGAAATGTACCAGAGAAACAGGACAACACAATAATAAAGGAGGAATGTATGGCAAAAGATGTTGCAGTTATCGGCGTTGGCCAGACGTACTTCGTCAGGGGCTATGAGGGCTCCATCAGGGAACTGGCCTTCGAAGCCTTCAGAGAAGCGATGCAGGACGCGAACCTCACCAACAAGGACGTGGACGCCTCCATCTTCTGCTCTGCCCCGGAGTATGACAAGCAGAGATCGCCGGCGGGCGTGCTCGCCGAGTACCTCGGCCTTGTCCCCCAGCCGACATTCTACGTCGAGACGGTGTGTTCATCCAGCACGGTCGGCGTCAAGATCGGCTACAGCATGATCAAGGCCGGTCTCCATGACATCGTCGTCGTTCTCGGCTTCCAGAAGATGTCCGAGATCACCTCCGCCGAGTCCCAGGAGAGAATGGGCCGCGGCGGCGACATCCAGTGGGAAGCCCCCTTTGGCACGATGATGCCCGCCTACTACGCGCTCTACGCCCAGGCGTATCTTGCCAAGAACGGCCTCACCCTCGACGACTTGAGGGATGTCAGGGTAAAGGCGGCCACCTACGGCCAGATCAACGAAAGGGCCGTCTACCGCAAGGGCGTGAAACCCGAGGATTTCGATCCCAACAACCCCGATGCGAAGATGGCGGGACCCGTCGCCTCGCCGCTTCGCGTAGGCGACTGCTGCGCAAATGCGGATGGCGCGTCATGCATCATTCTCGCAAACGCCGAGAAGGCCAAGGTATTCTCGAAGAAGCCGGTATGGATCCTTGGCATAGGGGCCGCGTCAGAGGTTGTCAATATGGCTGCCAGACCTGATTTTTCCAAGGGCATCCAGGTTGCGAAGGCGGCGGCAGGCCAGGCATACAAGATGGCGGGGCTGGGACCCAAAGATATCGATGTCGCCGAAGTCCATGACTGTTTCACCATCGCGGAGATCATGGCCTACGAAGGCCTCGGATTCGCGCCCGAGGGCGACGGCAAGCAGCTCATCCGCGAGAAAGCAACCTACAAAGAAGGCAGGATCCCCGTGAACGTGGATGGCGGCCTCCTCTCAAAAGGCCATCCGATCGGAGCCACCGGTGGGTCACAGATCCGGACCGTTGTCCTTCAGCTCCGGGACGAAGCCGGCCCCATGCAGGTCAAAGATCCTCAGATCGGCCTCAATCACAATATCGGCGGCGTAGGCCTCTACGGAAACGTCACAATTTTTGGGAGGGACTAAGATGGGATTCGATAAATTTGGAAGAAAAAGCTTCACCAGTTTCACCAAAACGGGTAAATTCGTCGATCTCCTTGGAGAAGGCAAGGTGGAAGGAACGGTCTGCAAGCAGTGTGGAGCGAAGTACTTCCCTCCGCGGGCCGACTGCGCAGCCTGTCTTTCGAAGGAAATGGATTGGTTCGAACTGCCGAAGAAGGGCACCCTGGAGACCTTCACCACCGCAATGTACGCCCCCTTCGGTTTCGAAGCCGACGCGCCCTATACCATGGCCGTCGTGGACTTCGGCGGCGGCCTCAAGGCCTTCGCCCGTCTGGCAAAAGACTTCAGTGATCCCAAGATAGGTATGGATGTCACGGTACGACCCCTCAAGTACGATGACGGCCAGCTCAGCTTTGAGATAACAAAGGCGTAAACGAGAAATGGAATAAAAAAGGCCGCCCGCGGGCGGCCTTTTTTATTGGACAGAGGAGAGGGATCAGTGGAAAGGGGGGGCTGATAGGACCAATAGAAAAATAGGACCTATAGGACATATTGGACGTATAGGACAGATAGGACTTATAGGAACGTTCTGCAGCCAGTTGCCGCCGTCAGCGGGCAACAACCCGTCCTATAGGTCCTTAAGCGTCCTATCGGTCTTGTCAGGACCCTGCGTCCCGCATCCCGCCCCCTTTCCCCCTTTCCTTTTCTTCCCGATTCCTTTACAATGAAGTCTGTGATGCTCACCAAATCGTTCATACTGGAATTGTTCAGCGCCGCGGCCATGCAACGGTGGAATGACAAGATACGGCCCGTGGAGCTCAAGGAGCTGGACAAGCAGGCGCACAAGATGACGATCGCCTATTTTCTCGGCAAGTTCGAGGAGTCGAAAGAAGGGTTCGATTGGCTGGAGGTCATCGAGGGAGGGCTCTTCGAATTCCTGGAAAGGCTCGTCATAACAGACCTCAAACCTCAGATATTCAACAGGATAAAAGAGGACAGGAAGCGCTACGAGGAACTGACGAAATGGGTGTACAAGAGATTGGAACCCGTCATCTCCCCTCTGGGCGACGACTTCCTTGAACGCTTCCGGCGCTACTTTTCAAGCACCGACAACACGATCAACAAGCGGATCATCAACGCCGCCCATTTCTACGCCACGCGGTGGGAATTCGGCATCATCGAGCGCGCCAACCCGACGGGCTATGAGATACCGGAGATCAGGGGCTTCCTTCAGCAGAGGCAGGAGCGCTACTACGATCTCGCCGGCATCCAGCAACTCGCCCTCTTCGAGAAGTACCGGAACTTCCTTGATCTTTGCGGCCAGCTCCGTTTCCAGTACCGGTGGAGCCACATCAACATGATACCCCGCACATCGGTCCTCGGCCACATGCTCATCGTGGCCATCCTTTCCTATCTCTTCTCCCTTCAGATCGGCGCCTGTCCCAGGCGCTGCTTCAACAACTATTTCACGGGCCTCTTCCACGACCTGCCTGAGGTCCTCACCCGGGACATCATATCGCCCGTCAAGCGCTCCATCGAAGGCCTCGACTCCCTCATCAAGGCCTACGAGAAGGAGCAGATGGAGAAGGAGGTCTTCAACCTCATCCCGCCCGAATGGCACCCGGAGATGAGAACCTTTACGGAGGACGAGTTCAGCAGCATCGCACTCGTCGACGGCAAGGTCTTCAAGACCAACACCGAGACGATATCAAGCCGCTACAATGAAGAGCGTTTCAACCCAAGGGACGGGGCGATGATAAAAGCCGTAGACGACCTCGCGGCGTATGTCGAGACATACTGTTCCACGGAGAACGGCGTCAAGTCCCCGGAACTGGCCGAAGCCCGCCTGTCCATCAGCGAGAAGTACAGGAACGCAGTGATAGGGGGCATCCACTTCCCCGCGCTTTTCGGACAGTTCTAGACAACGTTCAAAGGTTCAAAAGTTCAAGGGTCTGGGGTGTTTCCCTCTTGAACACTGGAACTTTTGAACTCTGGAACCGTTTTTTTCGCCCCCCCTTGACAAAAACCCTCCCTACAATTACCATTCTTGACAAGGCACCGTATGAGAAACCACTCCTCAGGTCTGGTCTTGCTTCTATCAATGCTCATTCTGACGGGGTTTATTCTGCCCTCACTCCTTTACGCCGCTGAAAGCGGCTGCGTGAAATGCCACACCAATGAAAGGATGCTCCGGGCCCTCCACCAACCCGTCAAGGTGGTGCTCGAGGAAGGCGTGGGGTGAGCGGGAGCGCCTCCGTCGGTCCCGGCGGAGTCCCGGCACAAAGCCTTTCTCGTGGACAGAAAACTTCTCGACAGCGACCCCCATTTTGCCGAAGGCTGCGCTTCCTGCCACCGCGGCGATGAAAAGGCGGCTTCCCGGGAGAAGGCTCACGCCGGTTTGGTCAAACGACCGTCAACAGATCTCGGGATCTGCGGAAAGTGCCATGATAAGATCGCGGCGACATACGCCAACGCCCTTCACTTCACCACTGCCGGGCTCAGGCACGGCGTGTCGGGCAGGTTCTCCGCCAGTGAGCGCAGGGTATTCGACGAGAAGGTCTTCCAGCAATCCTGCAGAAGTTGCCACGCCTCCTGTGGTGACTGCCACGTCAGGTCTCCACGGATAGCGGGTGTGAGCACGGGGCTCCTCAAGGGCCACAGATTTATGGCGAAAGACGACGGCAAGACCTGCGCCATGTGCCACGGAGGACGGGTCTATCCCGAATTCACGGGAGATTTCGGTGGATCCGCCGACATCCATTACCAGAAGGGAATGACCTGCCTCGACTGTCACGGCAAGAGCGAACTCCACGGTACGGGAACGATCCAGACATCGAAGCGGGAGGTAAAAGAAAGGCCTGCCTGCGAGAAATGTCACAAGGCAGGAAGCGAGAAGACGGAAAAGGCGAAAACCTCCCACGCACAGCATAAGGACAGGGTAAGCTGCTATGCCTGCCATTCGGGTGGCGTGTATACGAACTGCCTCGACTGCCACCTGGGGAAAGGGGCCACACCCAAACCCGGATTCTTCCTGGGTCTCGACCCCAAGAACAGGAAGACGGTCACGACCCTGCGCCTCGTCCCCACGGTCCGCGACACCTTCAAGACCGCCGGGATAGCGATGGAAAAATACGACTCCCTCCCCAATTACTGGGCCACGCCCACACATAACATCAAGAAGAGGACCGACCGGACCCGTTCCTGCGAGGTGTGCCATGTCGAGAAACGGGACTTCCTCACGAAAGAGGGCCTCATCAAGAACGGATCGAAGGCGAACGAGCTTCTGCTCTACAGCCCAAAACCCCTAAAATAAAGGAGAGACCATGAAAAGACCGGTTCTGCACACCATTGCTGTCTTCATTTTTCTCATGCTGTTGCTTCCCTTCACGTCACTCGCCCGCGACATCGAGCCCATCGTATCCACCGACTGGCTGCAACAGCACGCGAGCGATCCGAAACTCGTCATCGTCGACATCAGGAAGGTTGAAGAGTTCAAGACCGGCCATATCCCCAACGCCGTCAACGTGGTCTACGGCTCTTTCGCCATCATGAAGGCGGGATTGAGGAATGAGATGCCGCACGCGGACGATCTCTCGGACGTTCTCTCCAGCGCCGGCATCGGGGCTGATTCCCATGTCGTCGTCGTGGGAAATGCCGACACCGTGCCCAATCGCACCGACATATCACGCGTGGCTATAACGCTCCGCTACGCCGGTGTCACAAACGTGGCGATCCTGGACGGAGGCTATGGCAAGTGGCTGGCCGAGAAGAAGCCAGTCGCCACGGACATCGTCAAACCGAAACCCGTGAAGCACGACATCAAGGCAAACGAGGCCATGTTCGTGAAGAAGGATTACGTTCTGGGCGCTATCGGCAAGGTTACAATGATCGACACACGGGAGCCCGAATTCTATGAGGGCAAAAAGAAGATGGATTTCGTGGCGAAACCGGGCAGGATAAAGGGTGCTGTCAACCTGCCGCCGTCACAGGCATACACGAAGGACGGCACATTCAAGACCAGGGCCGAGCTGGCAGCCCTCGTCGCAAAGGCCGCCGGCTCCGATCCCGCGAAAGAAATCATCCTTTACTGCGATACGGGTAAGGTGTGCTCTTCATGGGGGTACGTCATGACGGAATTGCTCGGCTACAAGAACGTCAGGATCTACGACGGTTCAACGGAAGAATGGATGAAGGACCCGAAAGCACCCGCGGAACCCTAGTCGTTGAGATCTTCTTTCAAGGCACTCCCGATGGAAGCGGGGGTGCCTTTTTTTGACCCCCTTTAAGACCCCTTCCACGGCCCCTGACATCAGATGACGGACTGACTGCGCTCTCTCCGCCCTGACCCTTGTGGTAGACTTCTGGATGGCACGAAGGCGGCGGTCATCTCCCTTTAATGGCCCCGGTCCCGGTGTCTCTTCATATGGAAAGAATAAGGAGGAAAGCCATGGACGGGAAAAAAAGAGAAAGCGAAAGGCATAATCATCGGAATATGTCGCGGTCGGGCCGACTCATCGCGCAGGCCGTTCTGTTTACGGCAGCACTGCTGCTGCTCCCCGGCCCAGCCCCGATGGATGGCGCCGCACAACCCGCGGCGGAGAAACCCTATTTCAGGAAACAGCCCCTACCCTACCCCGAAAACGCGCTGGAACCTTACATATCCGCCCGGACGCTGAGCTTCCACTATGAAAAACACCATCAAGGGTACGTAAATAATCTAAACAAACTGGTCGCCGGGACACCACTTGCGGGACGTTCTCTCGAAGAGGTCGTCAGGGAGACCGCGGGCAGGCCGGACAAGACCGCGGTCTTTAACAATGCCGCCCAGGTCTGGAACCATGACTTCTTCTGGCAGTGCATGAAGAAGGGAGGAGGCGGCAAACCCGCCCCCGGAAAGCTCCTCCGGATGATCGAGACCTCTTTCGGCAGTTTCGAAAGATTCGCAAACGCTTTCAGGACCGCGGCCGCGTCCCTCTTCGGAAGCGGCTACACGTGGCTCGTTCAGGAGGGAGACGCACTGAAGATCGTGCAGACATCCAACGCCGATACGCCGATCGCGCATGGCCAGACTCCCCTGTTGACCTGCGATGTCTGGGAACATTCTTATTATCTCGATTACCAGAACCGCCGTCCCGACTTCATTGGGGCTTTTCTCGACCACCTCGTCAACTGGGAATTCGTGGAGTCGAGGGTGAGATAAAGGGAAGGTTTACCTCGGGTTCATACGCAGCACCGCCACCACCCTTCCCTGGATGCGGACATTGGCCGCGTCGTGATACAGCGGAGGCATGTAGGGGTTGCAGGGCTGGAGCCTCACCTTGTCCTTCTCGAAGTAGACCTTCTTCAGGGTGACCTCCTGCTCCCTCTCAAGCCAGCATGCCGCCACATCGCCGTTCCTTACGTCGTCCACCTGCTCCATCACCACGATGTCAGAATCGGCGATCATGGCATCCACCATGGAGTTTCCCCGGACCTCGAGGGCAAAGAGGTCCTTCCTGCTCTTCAAGACCTCCCGGGGCACGTCTACCATCCGTTGCGCCTCCGAGTTCCATCTGTCCGCCGAGGGCACCCCTATGGGCTGGCCGGCGGCTATGACACCGAGAAGAGGCACCTGGGGGACCTCTCCCTCTTCACCGACGATACCGACGCTCCTCGACCTGTCCCTGTCGCGCGTGATGAGACCCGTCTGCTCAAGCTGATCGAGATGATACTGCACCACGGAGGGGCTCTTTATCCCGCAATGGCGCGCAACCTCCCGCACGGACGGTGAATAGCCGTTCTCCCGCCGGAAGGTCCTGATAAAGTCGAGTATGTTCTCCCTCGTATCCGTCTTTCGCGGCATCGTGCCCCTCCCGTTAGAACAAGTGTACTATATTTCGAAAAGAAAAAGAAGTTTTAAGTTTTAGGTTTTAAGTTTTAAGTAAAGGCAAAAGATATGCGGCACTCCATTCGAAAAATAATGAAGCTGTTTCTTTTTACTTAAAACCTAAAACGTAAAACTTAAAACCGTCTTTATCTTTTCCCTTGTCTTTCTAGAACATATGTTCTATACTGTTTGTTATGCGAGTGGTTTGTGTTCATGTGCCTCATTTCCATGTTCAGGTCGAATGCCTGAAGGACCCCGACCTCGGGAAGAGACCCGTCGTCATCGTGGGCATGCCTGAGGAGAGGGGATTTGTCATCGATTGCTCAGAGGAACTTGCTCACAGGGGGGTTGCTCCCATGATGCCCCTCAGGGATGTATACCATCTCTGCTACGACGCCGTACCCGTCCTCGCGCGCAGAAGGGAGCACAGCCTTCTCTGGGAAGAGGTCCTCTCCTCCATTGCCGGGATAACGCTCCGCATGGAACCGAAAAAGGAGGGCACCGTCTTTCTCGATGTCACACGGCTCCCCGGGATGTACAAGAGTGAGGAGCAGGTCGCATCGGCCCTTGGATGCATGATATCCGACCGGTTTCAGCTCGACGTGAGGATCGGCGCCGGGAATTCCCGCTTCATTGCCTTCGAGGCCGCGCTTTGCGCCTCGAAGGATGCGCGCGTCATACCTTCGGGCATGGAAAGGGATTTTCTCTCCCCCCTTAATATCGATCACTTGCCCGTACCCGACGATGTGCGGGAGAGGCTTCATCTCCTTGGCCTTCATTCCCTGGGGCAGATAAGCGCCTTCACCCTCTCCGCCCTGACATCCCAGTTCGGCGCTGCCGGGAAAGAATTGTGGGAGCTCTCCAACGGCGTCGGGGAGCGCGGTAGGATATCCTGCGCCTTCGCCGTAACCGACGTCGACCGTGAACTGGTCTGCGACGGACCCGTCCATTCGAAACAGCAGATCAGGGCAGCCCTTCTCGAGCTCCTCGACGGGCTTTGCCTCGAGCTTGAAGAACTGGGCAAGGCGTGCCGCGCCATAAAGCTCGTACTCGACCTCCAGAACAGGACCTTTTTCGAGAAACAGTTCGTTCTGCACGTACCCACGACCCGCAAGGAAGACATGCTGCGCAGGATCATGGCCGGGCTGGAAGGCGTGGAACTCGCAAGCCCCGTCCGTATAATGAGCGTACGCGCCGGCGCCCTCGTAAACCACGACGGCCGGCAGGAAAGGCTCTTTCGGTCCCGTCCGGACCTCGCAAAAGGCATGAAGGACGTCAGCGGTTTTCTGAAGACAAAGTACGGCGCCCTGTCCCTCGCCCGTGCCGTCAGGAACGACAGCGGCACCCATCTGCCCGATGACATGTTCATCTTTGTCGAGCCATGAAAACCTCCCCCTTCGATCCCGAACCCGTGGAAGTGATCGCCGTCAGCGGCCGGCCGGTGCAGGTGACCTTCAGAAAGAAGAGACAGAAGGTCAGAGACATCGTCAACATCTGGCGTGTCGACGACACCTGGTGGCAAAGGCCGGTCGTTCGCATGTATTATACCCTCGAGCTGGAGAGCGGCAGGCGGGTCACCGTCTTTCAGGACCTGCCGGGCGGCGCGTGGTACCGGCAAAACTGGACTATCTGAAGGGCCCCATGTACACCGAGCTCCATGTCCACTCGAACTTTTCCTTTCTCGACGGGGCATCCTCGACCCGGAGCCTTGTCGAGCGGGCGGCGTCCCTCGGCATGGGCGCCCTTGCCATAACGGACCACGACGGGCTCTACAACGCCTGCATCTTTTCGAAGGAGGCCAGGGAGGCGGGAATACGGCCCATCATCGGAGCGGAACTCACCCTGGAAGGGGACCACCACCTGACACTTCTCATAGAAAACGCCAGGGGCTACGCCAACCTTTCGCAGCTCATCACCCGGGCACATCTCGCCGGGTCCAAGGGAGAGCCCGTGCTCTCCGAGGCGGAACTGCCCGGCCGCACGGAAGGTCTTATCTGCCTGTCTGGGTGCGCAAAAGGAAAGATCCCCCGCCTTCTCATGAAGGGCGAAAAACACGCGGCCTGCGATGCGGCAAAGGGATATAGGGCCCTTTTCGGCAGACACAGCTTTTACATAGAGGTCGAAGGCCACCTGCTCCCCGAAGACAGGCGCCTGTCCCTGCAGCTTACAGATCTGGCAGAGGCCCTCGGCCTTAAGACCGTCGCATCGAACAACGTCCACTATGCGACACGGGCCGAGCATATCCTTCACGACGTTCTTGCCTGCATAAAACACCGGGCACCCCTCGACAGGTCCGCCCCTTTCCGGAGGTTGAACTCCGAATTCTATCTCAAGGGATACGAAGAGATGACTGAACTCCCCTGGCTCCCCCGGGAGGCAATAGAAAGGACCGGAGAGGTGGCCGGCCGTTGCGCCTTCGATCTTGATTTTTCCTCTTCTTCCTATCCCCTCTTTCCCCTGCCGGAGGGAGAAACGGCAACGGGGTTCCTGCGGAGGCTCGCCGTGGAGAACGCCCGCATACGCTACGGCTTCCTCACGGAAGAGCTCCTTGCGAGGATCGATGACGAGATCGTGCTTATCGAGAAAAAGGGGCTTTCGGGATATTTCCTCGTCGTCCGGGACATCGTCGAGCATGCGAGAAAGATGGGGATATCGGCGCAGGGAAGAGGTTCGGCGGCAAGCTCCGTCGTCGCCTACGCCCTCGGGATCACCCCCGTCGATCCCATGAGGCACAAGCTTTTCGTGGGGCGCTTCCTCAACGAACTCAGCATCCCCGACATCGACATCGATATCGCGACGAACAGGAGAGAGGAGGTCATACAGTACGTCTACGATACATATGGTCGCGACCATGCCGCCATGGTCTGCACCTACGTGACCTTTCAGGGACGGGGCGCTATACGGGAGGTTGGAAAGGTCCTGGGACTCCCCGCGCACATCCTCGACAGAATGGCAAAGACCATCTCGGCCTATGGAGGCCGCGCCGCCATCGATTCCCTGAAGGAGGTCGCCGAATTCGCGTCCTACCTCGATTCCGGCGCCTGGGAGCATTTCGGAGACCTCTGCACGAAAATAGCCGACTTTCCACGGCATCTGTCCATTCACGTGGGCGGCATGGTCCTCACCCCCAGGCCCATATATGAGATCGTCCCCCAGGAGCACGCCCGCGCGGAAGGGCGGATCGTCTGCCAGTGGGACAAGGACTCCGTCGATGACGCGGGCCTCATCAAGTTCGACCTTCTCGGCCTGAGGATGCTCTCCCTTATCGATGACGCGAAGGAACTCATACGCGAACAGAAGGGCCTCGACCTCAACCTCGACAGCATTTCCCCGGACGATCCCGAGGTCTATAGAATGATCGGCGATGCCGATACGGTCGGCGTCTTCCAGGTGGAAAGCCGGGCCCAGATGCAAACCCTTCCCAAGGTGAGACCCCGGTCCTTCGAGGACCTCACCATGGAAGTGGCCATCGTGAGACCCGGGCCCCTGCAGGGCAACATGGTGCACCCCTTCATCCGGCGCCGGCAGGGGAAGGAACCCGTCGTCCATCTCCACCCGAAGCTGGCCCCCATCCTTGACGAAACGCTCGGGGTGATCCTCTTCCAGGAACAGATACTCCAGGTGGCAATGGCCATAGCCGGATTCTCCGCGGGTGAGGCCAACATGCTGCGCAAGGCTATGGGCCGGAAGAACGCCCGCGATGAGCTCGCGAAGTGGCATGGCCGTTTCGTCGAGGGGGCGGAACAACAGGGGATAGCGCGCGGTCTAGCGACAAAGATCTTCGATCATATAAGCGGTTTTGCCGATTTCGGTTTCTGCAAGAGCCACGCCGCCAGCTTTGCCATCCTGTGCTATCGTTCGGCATACCTGAAACGATACTATCCAGCCGAATTCTACTGCGCCCTTCTCAACAATCAACCCATGGGATTTTACGCCCCCGAGGTGATAACGGGGGACGCGAAACGGCACAACGTCCCCATCCTTCCCGTGGACATCAACAGGAGCATGTGGAACTGCTCCATCGAGGAGGGGTCCGTGAGGATCGGTTTCAGGTACGTGAAAGGCATCGGCAAAGACAAGGGCGACCGTATCATCAAGGCACGGCGGGAGGACATCTTCACATCGCTCGAGGACTTTGCCGACAGGGTCCGACTCGACGATCGGTCAGTGCGCAACCTCGTCGCCGTCGGGGCCTTCAGCGACATCAAACGGTCAAGGAGACAGCTTCTGTGGGAGGCGGGGACGCTACGCGCAATGGGACCAGCGGGATTCGCTTCGCTCGCGCGCGAAGACCGGCAGGAAAACCTCCCCATACCGGAGATGAGCACAGCAGAAGAGACGATAACCGATTATGCCTTCCAGGGCTTTTCCGCTTCGCACCATATAATGAAACTCTATCGAAAGGCCCTCGACAGCCTGGGAGCGGTTACGAGCGGAGTTCTTCCCCGTTGCCCGCCGGGTTCGACCGTGCTCACCGCCGGGTACATGGTATGTCTCCAGATGCCCCCCACCGCGAAGGGAGGGTTCTCATTCATGACCCTCGAGGACGAGGAGGGACTCATCAACGTCGTGGTACGGCCGGAGGTCTACAGGATGCACCGGACCACCATACGCCTCGAGCCTTTTCTGCTCGTGGAGGGTGTCGTCGAGAAGAAGGACGGGCTTATCAACGTCCGGGCAAAGAGATTCGGGAACCTGAGGCAAAGGAGGGGATAGGCCCCGATCCCGCCCCCGCGTCAGGAGCCCTGTTTCTCGATCTTCTTCTTGCATCTCGCGCAGTACATGGGATTGTCGTCATGGATCACGTCCTCCGTGACAAGATCTCCCGGCTCCGCGGACTCTCGCTCCTCATCCGTCGCGCACAACGGACAAACAAGGGCGTTATCGCTCCTGGAGTGATAGGCCCTAATCTTCTTTTCATCGATCATCGCCATGGTTCCTCCCCTTCTTTTGTCGCTTCGTTCACCGGTTATCACTGGCGTACTATAGTAATGCGACTGTCGCGTGTCAACCACGCACAAGGGCAGAACGCCTTCTTTTCACCCTTCCCCGACGGTGATCAAAAACTCTCTTTCCAGTTCCATGTTCCGAAGAAAGTGGGGCTTGACGAAAACACGCACCTTCGCGGTTCCCTCCTTCCGGGCCCTCAACTCCACCGCAACCCATGTCTCGGAAACAAGCCATCCGTCCTCGTCAATGATGTCGCGGCGGACCGTGGTGCCCTGAGGAGGAGCAATGGAATCGCCTTCGACCTTCACATCATAGAAGGGGCCGCTCTTCGTGCCTTCCCGCCCAAGGTGCACGAGGGCGCTCTGCCCTGGGGATAGAGTCCCGCCCTCCCCGAGGTCAAAAAAGGTGAAGTTCCTCGCGATCATGCCTGAGTCCCATTTGTCAGCGTTTATGGCAAGCACGTTCCTTCCCTTTTTCCAGGCGGGTTCGAAGGTGAAGGTCTCGATATCGCCTCTCATCGAAGATCTCGCGTGGACCTCCTTGCCGTTGAAGAATATCCTCATCCCCGTGACATTGACCGCGGCGATGGTCAGTTTCTCCTTCGCCGTGATCACTTCCCGGTTCCCCGTGTGCCCCGGCACGGCGACAAAAGGCGTGGCCGTCCAATCGAACCCGGTCTTGGCCTCGGTCTTTCTTCCTCCCACCAAACACTTCACCGCAACGGATTGTCTCGCTCCCCTTCCCGGCATGAACATCAGGTCCGCCACGTTGCGGTCCCCGGAGAAACCGCCCCCCACCTGCCTCATCCTGACAGGTTTTCCGTTCACTTCGACGGTGAACCCGGGGTCGGTCCAGGCCTTCGGGAATTCCACCGATGCGATCGCGTATATTCCGCTCTTCACGGGCTTGACGGAGACGATCTTAAGGCCTTGCGGCCCTTCCGCCGCGGCGACGGCAACAACGAACAGCAACAACAGGGACCCGAGAAGAACCTTTCTGGTCATGACCGTCACCCTTTCACCGCCGCTTATTTGATCTTCAGGAGTATTACGGACGCCGCCCTCTGGGAAAGGTTGAAGTCCTGCTCCGCCCGGGCCTTATCCATGGCTTCCCTGCTCTTGAAACTGCCCGCCAGCTGGTCCTGGACGAGTATGGTGAGAAGGTACCCACCCTTGACGATCCAGAGGTCATAGCCATTCCAGAAGGCCTCATCGCCCAGCCCGCCCAGGCTCCTCATCTTTTGCGCCGTATCGGCATTGGCCATACGGGCCCTCTTCTGTCTGTCGAAGACGTCCCGCGCGGATTTGAAGATCCCTTCGCTCTTGATCTCTTCGGAGGAGGAGACCTTCACCTTCGCGCTGTAGGTGCCGCCTTTCTTCTTGAAGAAATAGGCGCACTGGTTCCCTGCCGGGGCGGACACCTTGCCGGCCTTCTGCGATGAACTGGCCTGATTGAGAAGCGCCTCCGCCTCAGCCTTGGTAAGCAGACTGCAGGCATCCAGGGGACCCGCCGCGCGCGCCGGGACCTGACTCAACGCGATCGCAACACATACCACAATTAGGGCCGTACCCAAAAGGACAGTGCTTTTCTTCATGATTCCTCCCTCGCAAGATTCTTTGCAGCCGCTGGAATTGTTCGAACAATAAGAATATACCCGATACCACTACAAATTGCACACACTTAAAGAGGAGGGTGACGCGGGTGACACCACGTGTTCGTTTCAGGGGCAGGAGACGGTTGCGGGTTGCGGGTTGCAGAAACAGAAGAGGGTTTCAGGTTTCAGGTTTCAGGTTTCAGGTTTCAGGTTTCAGGAAAAAACCGTGAAAAGAGGTCGGGCATCAACAGGTCCTTGAGACATGGAGCCGCATTGCGAAGCCGTCTTTTTCGCCTTTGACCGCTCAAGCGGTTCAAGCAGTTCAAGCGGCTTAAACTTTTTCTTTCGCTATGAGTGCGGCGCCGAGGGCCGCTGTTATCTGGGGCACCTGGGGAATGAGGACGTTTGTTCCCAATTCGGCCGCTATGGCCTTCACGAGCCCTGTATCCATGGCACCGCCGCCCGTAACGGCGTAGTCGGGGGTGAGCCCCACGCGCATGGCCAGGGTGACTATCTTCGACGCCATGGCATTGTGGATCCCGGCCAGGATATCGGCGGGACTGGCACCTTCCGATATGCGCGACACCGCCTCCGATTCGGCGAAGACCGCGCATCCCGTGGTGAATTCGACCGGTTTTTGCGCCTTCAGGGAAAGCTCCCCAATGTCGCTCACGTTCATGTGAAGAATACGTGCGGCAACCTGCAGGAACTTTCCGCTTCCGCCGGCGCATTTTTCGTTCATGATGAAGTTGGCTATCTTCCCCTCGTCATGGAGACGTATGGCGCGGGAGTACTGTGCCCCCACGTCGATGACCGTCCTTACCGAAGGAAAAAGACGGTGCACTCCGATGGCATGACAGGATAGGTCCGTGGATGTCTCCCCGGCTATATCGACCATGCTGCCGCCATAGCCGGCTGCCACGATCCATGCCACATCGCTCAAGGTGAGGTTCACTTTTTCGAGGGCCGTCTGGGCCACGGCCCTGCCTGCTTCACGGTAGTCGCCGCCCGACGGTATGACGGCCCACGAACGGACCTCGTCCCCTTCGAGGACAACCGCCTTCGAATAACCTGAACCTACATCTATGCCAAGCACATACGCCACGTTCGAATCCTTATTTGAAGAATGTCGCCTCTTCCAGTTTGTGTCCGCTTCGGGTTGGCTTCTGCCCCTCCGCGGCGTATTTTTCGAAAATATCCTTGCCCATGAGGGCGGCTCCTAAAGCCCCCGTTATGAGAGGTTCCGGCGGAACGAGAAGCTTCTGCCCGAACTTTGACTCCAGTGCCCTGACGAGACCGATGTTCTTCGCTCCCCCTCCCGTCACGGCGATATCGGGTTCCACGTTCAGTTTCTTGACGAGAGAATAGACCCTCGTGGCCACCGCGTCGTGAATGCCCGCCATGAGGTTCGCGATGGGCTCTCCACCCGCCAGCCGGGAGATGATCTCCTGCTCGGCGAACACGGTGCACGTGCTGCTCACGGGCGCGATCTTCTGCGCCGTCAGTGATAGCTCGCCAATCTTTTCGAGGGGCACGCCGAGAGAATCCGCTATGATCTCGAGAAAGCGCCCCGTACCGGCGGCGCACTTGTCGTTCATGACAAAGTTCATCACCTTGCCGTTCTCAATCTTGATGCCTTTGCTGTCCTGACCGCCGATATCGACGACGGTTTTAACAGAGGGGAGGAGGCTGTGCAAGCCTTTCGCGTGGCAGGTTATCTCAGTGATCTGTCGGTCTGCAAAGGGAACGTTTATCCTGCCGTATCCAGTCGCAACTATGTATGTCAGGTCTTCGAAGGTGAGGCGCGCTTGACGCAGCGCCTCCTCCATCACTCTGTTTGCAAGTTTCCGGTGCTCAGGGCCTGTCGGCCCTATGAGCGACGCTTCTATCCTGTCGCTTACGATCACCACCTTTGTCATGGTGGAACCGATATCGACACCGGCAAAATAATCCATCTGGTACTGCTCCTATCTGATTTTCGCGAGACCCCTAAACTTTAGCCTTGTCTCTTCTTGTAGGCCGCGAGAGTCTCGATAAAGGCATCGATCCTGTTGTGCGTGTCTGCCTCGTTGTAGGAGCTTATATCAACAATATCGCCCTCCATGATGAGGATGGGGATATCCTTGTAAACGTTTTTCAGCGTGGCGGCCTGCTGCATGATGCCCGCGTGCCAGCTTCTGCATGAGAAGGCGGAGTGGAACACCGCTCCGTCGCACTTGTAGTCTTCGATATACTCTATGATCCGCTCCACCTTCGGGGTCGAACCCGGACGCTTCCTTGCCGCATCGTACCAGTGCGTCCAGTATCGTACCCATCTCCAGGCGATGTGTTCCAACGGGTCAGTCGTTTTCGGCAGGTCGAGGCGCTCGACCTTCTCGCAACCGCGGTATGTCACTTCCACGGGGAAGACGACACCTTTGCTGTTGAAATACTGGAAGTCTCCGAGGGCGAACCAGCTCGGCAGACCGGCGGCCCAGATGACCCTGTACTTCTCGGGGTCGGCAACACCCACGCCGTCGGCGATCTTCTGCTCCAGCTCCGCTTTGAGGTCAACGTAAAAGTCGTAGGCCTCCTGGGTGCCCAGGTTGAACGTGAGGGGAACCATGGTGTTCATGGCGTCGCCGGTGTCCATCGGGGTTGGTATGTGTTTGCGGAGTTCATAGGTGTCGATGAAAAGATCCCACGTCTTGTCGGAAAGCTCCACTGTCGCGGCAAGGCGGTCCCAATCCATCTTCTTGCCCGTGACCTTCTCACAAAACTTGACGGTCTCCCGGAGCTCCTCGGTCGCATACTTCACGTAAATGGCTTCCTGGTCGTGGTGATCTACGTTCGGGTCCCACGGCGGATAGTACATGTTGGTAACGAAAACAGGGACATCCCTCTGGTAGTGCTGTGTCGCCTGCGGCCATTTGAACCGCGGGTCGCACAGAAGCTGACCGTTGCCGAGGATCATGTCCGGCCTGCCCATGCCGCCCCAGGGAGCGCCTTCGGGCATCGCACCGCCCTGCTCTTCGCGTATCATGTCGAAGCCTATGTTGCATGTCGCGTAGGTACAGAGGGACCGGGAGAAGTTGTCGGATTCAGCCTTCTGGAGATACTTTTCCGCGTCGCGTTTGGCGGCGCAGACCCCGGAGAAGCTCTCGCCCCATGCGGGCACGATGTCCATCGCCCGCATGATCTCGTCCTGACCGTCGGCGATGAAGGCGGCGGCCACTTTCTTTCCCTCTTCTTTAGCCTTTAATGTTGCAGACAGGTTGCCCCGTACGAATTTCGGTATCTTTGCTGCCGTCGTCGTTGCAACTGCTCTTCCTTTTTTTTCTTCAGCCATGTGATTCTCCTCTCTCTCAGTTATGCGATCATTTCGAGGAACGCCTCGATCCTGGTCTTCACCCTTGCGAGGGAAGATGTGGAATACTCATCCTCCAGGTAGAGCACAGACGCTCCCGCCGCTTCGATGTAGCTCTTGATAGCCGGTACTTCAAATCCGTAGGGGTCGCAATACTTGTAGATGAAGAGGATGGCTCCGTCCACCTTGAACTCATTCACGTATTTCTTCATTTGCCCGAAACGTTCGTCGAGAATGCCTTCATAGGTATCCGCCGAACCAACGAAGGTTGTCGGTATCTTCAGTTTTCTCAGGTAACGCTCCGCGATTCCCTGGACCGGGTCGGCCGTGGCGTCGACGTCTTCCCAGTACATCTTTGCGCCGATCGAAAGGTCCTCCATGACAAGGTAGGCACCCGCCGATTCAATGGCGTCGATGACGGCAACGTCATCTATCTGGTCGCCGATAAGCATGATGCGTTTCGCCGCCGGCTTTCCCGCTGCGGGTTTCCGTTCCTTGACCTCTTTCGTAACCGCCTTGATGAGAGCGCTGGACTCATCGACCGGCAGGCTCATGGCCGCCACGAGGACCTTCATCATCTCCGTGCCGGAAATGAGGGGAGGATTGGATTTCCTTAGATCGTAAAGCTCTCTCATGAGCTTCCTGTTCTCGTTGTGGGCCTTCACCGCATTGGCGATCGCCTCGTCGGTGATCTTCGTTCCCGTGAATTTCTCCAGGGTGCCGATGAAGATCCGCAGGATCTCCTTCATAAAGGTGATCGAAGGATCATCGGTTACGTGGGGAACGTTGAGAAAATGCCAGTAGGGGAGCTTCAGGGTGTAGCTCCAGGTCTCGTTGGTGCGGTCGATCGAATCGCACTGGTGAGGAAGGACCATACCATCGAGGAAATCATACTTACCTTTGACCGCAGCATCAAAGACGTTGCGCACGAAGGGGCACACAATGGACTCCATGTACGCATCGCCCTTGGAGATCGCTTCGGAAACGTTGCCTTTGAGCCTGATGGGGACAACACCCGCCGCCGTCATGATCTCCACCGGACCCAGGGCGGACAGGTACCCGATGACCTTCTTCCCCGAGGCCTTCAACTCTCTCGCTCTGGACCCATACTGGGTATAGAGCTTTTCGGCGGTTGCTAAACCATTACCGTCTCGTAATTCTGTCATCTTCACTCCTTATTCACCCCGGCGCTGTACCACTGATGCGGGGTCTAGTGTGTATGGGATTGCCAAGCCAGGCTTCGTCGAGTGGGCCAATCTTGGCACACAATTCTAACGGAACGGGGTGCCTTTGTCAATCAATTATGTGAAGCTTTTCACACAATCAGGCGCACGGCACGCTGCGGTGGAAAACATCGCCCTCTTCGCGGACAACCGTGATGATAACTTTCTTCTTTCTGTCCACGTCAAAGTCGATCACATGCTTGTCCTGAGGCATGCACCCAAAGATCTCCACGATGCCCTTTTCCTGGATGCCAAGAATGGACTCCGGCTGAACCATCGGAGTCCCTCTTCTCACATCGAGTTTTATGACCCGTTTGTAATCCACGGGAATGCAGCCGAAGACCTCGATCAGTGTCTTTTCCAACTCTCTGAACTTCAGGTTTGTGACTGTTTGAAGTGACCACGCTCTTGCCATGACATCCTCCTGTCAGCTCGAAACGCATATCCAAACATGCCGAAAAACTACCTTCCTCAACTTCCAGTCCTGCTGCCCGACACAACCGGGGCACCTCAGAACCGACACCTTTTCATACAATGAAGCAAAGGCTGTGCCAGAGGTGATTACTCAATGTTATCATATCTATATCTCAATCAGGGGTACCGTATCCTATCGCATACGACAGAAAGTTACTGCCACATACGTCAGGGATTCTTCATTTCTGCAATATATGTCAGTATCTGACCGACATCGTATTGAGAACGTGCAACCGATGTCGCTGGCCCGGGCCGGGATCGACCGGCATCGCCCGCGCGCCAACGAATCTCTTGAAAAAGCACGGTGGGTTACACTATAATCGTTGCATAGGAACGGGATAGTTTCGGGTCGTTACTGCTAGTTGTCATTCATTATGGATCGATACGATTGCGTGATCGTTGGCGCCGGACCGGGCGGGGCAACATTTGCCCGGAGGAGCGCGCTCGAGGGATTCAAGACCCTCCTCATCGAAAAGGAATCCTTTCCCAGGAACAAGGTGTGCGGAGGCGGCGTCACTCCGGCTATACGGCGCCTGCTGGACTTCGACCACAGCATAGTGGTCGAGCGGACGGTGGGGGGAATAACCTTCCTTAGCCGCGATGAACCGGAAGACCACACCTGGTATCCCGACGGCATGGCGGTCGACATGGTGTCCCGCAGGGAATTCGACCACCATCTCGTCAGGCGGGCGGTCGATGCCGGAGCGGTCCTCGCCGAAAAGACTAAGGTCGTCTCTGTTCGCGAATCCACGAAAAACGTAATGGTCGTTACCGAAAACGGTGATGAGATCTCCGCTCCCGTCGTCATCGGCGCCGATGGCGCGCGAAGCGTCGTCGCCCGCAGTGCCGGGCTTGGGAGAGCCTATGGCGGCGTTGCCCTGGAGGCGGAGGTCTATCCCCGTGACAAGAGTGTCCTTGAGGAGCACGGTGACAGGGCGGTGTTCGGTTTCGGTTTCGTACCCAGGGGATACGGTTGGGTCTTTCCGAAGAAGGACCATTTCTCCGTGGGCATAGGTACCACCCGCGGACGCATGCCCGGTCTCATCTCCCTGTACCGACAGTTCAGGGATCGCTTCGATTTCCTGAAAGAGGCGGACGAGGGTGAGCGCAGGGGTTGGTTCATACCCTTCTGCAGAGACTCGGAGTCCATGAACACGCACAGGATATGTCTCGTAGGAGATTCCGCCCACCTCGTCGATCCCTTCAGCGGAGAGGGGATATACTACGCTGTGCTGAGTGCGACCATTGCCGCCGAGACGGTCCTTGAGGAATTCCGTGAGAAGGGTCGTTTATCTCAAAGATACACAAAAGAAGTGAGGAAGCGCATTACGAAGGACTACGGCTATGCGCGATGGTGCTTCGACATCTTCTACGCGTCGCCGTCATTCTTCTACAAGAAGGCCCGGGTCATCCGCGCGCTCACACGACTCTCCAACAAGGAAATACAATACCGGGACATCTTCACGGAACTGCGGAGGACCTAGGGCGCCGCGCGCCAGGTTCCACGTTTGACGGCCCGCCTTGAACGACCCGGAAAGGCATCGTTCCCCGCGCCCTCGCGTCCTGGGCCTCAGTACTTATTTCCCTGCCGAAAACAGAACCCGTAAGGAGGCTCCCTTGTTCGGACTGCCGCCAAGGAATATGGCAAGCCTGTGAGACCGGACTATCCCACTCCTCGATGCCCTTCTTTGCCTGCCGGGCAATCGTCACGCAGGGTTCTTCTCGCGCCTCGCGTATCCCTGATCATCCATCGAATGATCAGCTCCGGGCGATCTCTTCTTTCTCACGGGCCTTCTTCACGGCTTCCTTCAGGAGATCGACAAGGCTTCCGACCTGATCGGGGCTTATGGTCACACCGTCCGCCGTGGCCATCAGCTCGCCATCGCTCAACACCTTGTAGATCCTGCAATCGATGGATCTCGTGCCCTTGTATTTGTCGAGAACCTCTACAACAAGACGCTCGCGGTTGCCCGTGAGTAGCTTCCCTACCAACATGGTATCCCCCTCTCCTTCATCAGGACCTTCTCAAGTGTCCCCTTCCCGACAGCCTGTACGTGGTCCGCCGCCTGCTCACTATCTTTACCGCCATGGCGAACTCATCCTCGGGGGACAAAGGGGCGTGGCGCTTTATCTCCGTCTTCGCGTAGGCCTGTATGTCCCGAAGCTTGCCCATCTCCGTGGGAAGCACCAGGGTGAAGGCGTGTCCCTTCTTTCCCATCCTCGCGGTCCTGCCTATCCTATGGACGTAATACTCATCATCGCGCGGGACATCGTAGTTGATCACCGCCTCGACCCCGCTCACATCTATGCCGCGGGCCGCGACATCGGTGGCCACGAGAATGGTGGAATGGCCTTTCCGGAACTTCGACATCACCCGGTCCCTCTGCGACTGCGCCAGGTCGCCGTGGATGGCCTCCGTGTCATAACCCAGGGCCTTGAGATCGCGGGCAACCTGGTCGACACATCGTTTCGTGTTGCAGAACACGAGAGACGAAGAGAAATTGTAGGTATCGACGACTTTCCGGAGAAGGTTGAGCTTCCTGCCGGGCCGCACCTCGATATAACTCTGATCAACCTCCGCCACGGTCAGCTCTTCACCGACAACTCTCACGACGGAAGGATTCTTCTGGTATTTTGCTGCGAGCCTCCGGATGCTCTCCGGCATGGTGGCGGAGAAGAGAAGGGTCTGCCTGTTCGGGGATGTCGCGTCGAGGATGGTCTCGATATCTTCGAGGAAACCCATGTTCAGCATCTCGTCGGCCTCGTCGAGAACGACCTTCGTAACGGTTCCCAGCTTGATCGTCCTTCGCCGCATGTGGTCGATCATCCTGCCCGGTGTCCCCACAACGATATGGACTCCTTTTTTCAGGCTCGTGATCTGGGTCCGGATGGATTGTCCCCCGTAGACGGGAACAATGATGATGTCCTTCCTGTACCGCGCCAGCTTTCTCAGTTCACCCGCGACCTGAACCGCCAGCTCGCGCGTCGGGCAGAGGATAAGGGCGTCGGTCTGCCTTGTTCTCGCGTCGAGGAGCTCGATGAGGGGAATGCCGAAGGCGGCCGTCTTCCCCGTGCCGGTCTGCGCCTGGCCGATGATGTCCATGCCTTCGAGGACAAGGGGTATCGATTGCTCCTGGATCGGGCTCAGTTCGCTGAACCCCATCGTATCCAGGGCCTTTTGCACCATTTTGGACAGATGTAACTTTTCAAATCTCGTTTCCTGCATGTACTCTCCGTAAAATAATATTGCGCCGCTTCTGCCCGCCCGGCATTCGACCATTCTTTTCTTGTTGGATCATGGCAAAGCTGAGAGGATTTAAGTAGCTTTCAGCATACTACCACAAAAACATTGAAAAAAACACCTCTAATTTCAACAGGAAGGAACTGAAGGCCCGGAGAGCACAGGGATTGAAAGCAAGGGCGCAGGCCCTTCTCAATCCCCCGGCTCCTGTCCTCTCCTGAAAGGACTTGACGGCGACACAAAAGACGGTGAGAATTGAGAACAAGAACACTAAGAACAAGAACAGAGGGGGACGATATGAAACGATCCGGAATCTTCTGCTTCTGCCTCTTGATGCTCGCCGCCGTCATTATTTCCGAGACCGCTGATGCGCAGCCGGTCAAGGTGTCACCGGTCCCGAAGATAGCGCGGAAGAAACTGACGGCCGACCTGGTGGTGTCCAATGTCAGGATAACCCCGGAGCATCCGAGAGCCAGGAAAGACATGATCACCATTGAGGTCACCGTAAAGAATGCCGGTCCCGGAGCACTCCCGAAGGTCTGTTCTCTCGCCATGGACCTCGGGAACATGGACACACATCCCGACTACACCAACCGCATAATACCGTGGTACGCAAACAACATTCCAGCCCTGGCTCCCGGCGCGGAAGTGAAGATATCAAAGACCATCACGATACCCTATCCGGGCACCTATAAGCTTGGTATTATCATCATCACCGAAGGCTTGCAGGCGGGTGATGAGAATCCCGTCAACAACCGGCATCAAATGACCTTTGTGGCCTCGAAACCCCCTGACGCTTCGGACCTTGTCCTTGACAGCGTGGCGCTGAACCAGGAAGGGCGGATCGTGCTCAGGATGCACAACAGCGATGACCCCATTCCTGATCAGGATTTCCACAGCTCCTATGTCCGGGTAAAGGTCGACAACGGACTGAACAAAACGATATTCCTCAGGGACATGGACCCCTCGGGTATCTTGAAGAAAGGCAGCACCCTTCCTTCGGGCGGAGCATTCCCGGGTGGAGGTACGACTCATCTCATCTTCGCCTGGCCAAACTCGGGACCCGACGGGATCAAGCTTGATCCCGGGCACGCCTACATAGTGGAGGTCACCCTTGATTACAACGGCCGCATCAGGGACTCGAACAGATCAAACAACAAGAGAACGGTAACGCTGACCTATAACCCGTAAGAACAGCTCCCGGGTTTCGCGGAAAGGGCCGGTACCTGCACCCTCCTTCTTCCTCTGGTCTTTGACCCGCAACGCGCAACCCGGAACCCGCAACGGTCTTTCGGTTGCCTACTTCCCGTATCTCCTGTAGAGTTCCTCGGCCAGGCCTCTTAAGGCCTCGTCGGCCTTCTTGCCGCCGATGTTCGTCATAAGGACCATCCCGAAATCGGTCTTTAGATCAAGGATGATATGGGCAAGGTTCATGCCGTTCGATCCGGCGTGAGTGAGAAAGGGGCCTCTTGCCCAGGAATATTCCCTTTCCCCCCAGCCAAGCGCGTAACGTCCCCCCGAGGGCGTCCCGGGGGCGGCGTCCTTCCCCGGGGGAATGTCGATTACGGGGGTAGTCAATTTGGCGAGCGTTTCGGAACGGACAAGACCGGGGCCGCGTTTGCCTTTTCCCAGGTTCCAGATGGCCCACCTGGCAAAATCCTGCAGGGACATGTGCACTGTGCCGGCCGGTCCCAGAACGAGAGGGTTGTCGGCGTTCGGCCCGGCAAGCATGGGCTTTGCCTTGCCGTCAACGATCTTGTGCGGGAGCGGGGCGTCCACCGTTCCCACCGTCGACTGAGGACCGAAACCGGCGCTGCGAAGCCTCAAGGGGACGAATACCTTCTCGAGCATAAGCTCTTCCCACGATCTGCCGACCGCACGTTCTATCATGGCCCCGGCTATCATGTACCCCATGTTGGAATACGCGAACTGCTTCCGGGGCGCGGCCGCCACAGGTTGCGTCAGGAACCTCGACAACATCCAGTAGCGCAGTTCCCTGAGGTCCAGATCCCCCTGTTCAAGGGACCCTTCGAGGAGCTTGCCGAATCTTTCATCATCGGCAGGTATCCCGCTGGTATGGGAAAGGAGTCCCTCCAGCGACACCTGGCCCCAGCCGGCAGCGAGGTTTTTTTTCAACTCCGGGAATACCTCCTCCACCGTCGAATTCCAGCGAAGCTTGCCCGCGTCCACGTATATCGCCGCAAGGAGAGCCGTCATTGCCTTCGTATCGGAGCCGATGTGAAAACGGTCCCCCGTCGTCACCGGGATCTGTTGTCCTGCCGCCCTTGTGCCGACCACCCCCATCGCCAGGATCTTCCCGTCCCTGACAACGGCAGCGCCAAGCGCCGGCAGATCGTATTTGTCGAGGTACGGTTCGAGAACGACTTCCAGTGAGCCAGGGCCTTTCGTCATCTTCGGCTTCTCATACAGGACCCTCTGGGCACGAACGTCCCCGGCCGTCAGGATCAAAAGAACGGCGATGCAAACGAAGCAACACAGCATAAACGGTGCCTGACCCTTTTTCATCATCGAACAACCCCCTTTCGTTGGGACGAATTCCGGTGACCACTCTTCCGGACAGAACGATAATAGCCAACTATGACCAAGGGTTCAAGGATAAAGACGGTTTTTCTGCTTCGTTATCTTTTGACTTGACCGCCCGAAAGCACTTATACTTCACAGGTATCTGCCGCATCCGGCAAATTACGGCAAAAAGAGGTACGCATGCAACTGGAACAGACATTCATGAATTTTCTGCTTCGCCACCAGGAAAGGCACAATCGGACCTATCACTTCCTCATCCTTATGGACGCCATCATCAGCGCGGCAAAGCGTATCGAGCATTACTATATCACGGGTGCCCTGAAGGGAAACCTCGGGTGCACCGACAGGGTGAACGTCCAGGGAGAAGACGTGATGCAGATGGATGATATCGCCCACGAGATCATCATCCATTACCTGAAGACGACAGGCCGCGTCATACGCGCCGTCAGTGAGGAATCGAAGGACATCATCCCTCTCGACGAGGAAGGCGGGCGATACTTCATCTATTTCGATCCTCTCGACGGTTCGTCCAACGTTGCCCACGGGCTTCCTGTGGGTTTTCTCTTCGGGATAGCGAAGCGCAACCTCGACGGTCCCGAGGACTTTCACCTGAGGGCGGGAAAGGATTATATCGCCGCCGGCATGTTCGTTATCCCCACCGGGTCCCTGACGATCGCCTTCCGGGAGGCTGGTACCTGGCGCTTCCATATCGACGAGACCATGAACTATGTCAAACCAGTCAGGATAATGCTGCCCGATACCCCGGACACCTGGGAGCTCTCCTTCAATGCCACGAACCGCTACACGTACCGGAAAGAGGTTCGTGAATGGGTGCGACGGAATGAAAGACGGTACACTTTCCGCTATCTCGGGGCCCTTGCGGGCGACTTCCACCGCATCCTCACGCGGGGAGGGATGTTCATGTATCCCGCCATCGTCAACCACCCCGACCCGAAGAAGCTAAGGCCCGAAGGCAAGCTTCGCCTCATGTACGAGGCATCCGTGGTGGCCTTCATGTGCAGGGAGGCGGGAGGTCACGCGGTGGACGAGCGCGGCACCCCGATCCTCGACATAGAGCCGAATGACCACCACCAAAGAACGGCCCTCTACGTCGGTTCCAAACCGCTGGTGGAGGACATCGCAAAGGCCCTGAGGGCGGACGGGCATACGGGTCTGCGCTGACGCGCAAACGGGCGGACGGGGTAAGAACAACAGACCATTATGGCCTTTTCATGAAAAAAAGGTACAATATGTTGATGTGTATGGTCCGGATGACAACGAGACAGGTCAACAAGACTCTTCCTCATGTGCCCGTGTGCCTGATTGCGCGAAGCGCAGACCCGTGGGCGAGTCCAGGTGAAAAATGATGAAACGCAGAGCATTCACAGTGCGCAGGTCGAACCGGCCGGTGAAGAAGGAGATCACGGGGTCCATCGGGGATATCGTCAAAGAGATCACTCGGGACAGGAACGTCAAGAACGAACAGTACCGCGAGCAATCGCTGAAGATGCACGGCCTCATGTGCGCGAGGTGCGGCAGGGAATTCGACCACACCGACAGGCACCTCCTCACTGTGCATCACAAGGACGGGAACCACAACAACAACCCGCCCGACGGGTCGAACTGGGAAAATCTCTGCACCTATTGTCATGACGACGTCCATGGCAGGAACTTTTTCGCCGACGAAGAGGAAGGAAAAGAGTGAGAAGGAGGATGGAAATGAAGAAAGTGGTCCTGGGCATATCCGTGGCCGTTCTGGTCACCTTTTTCTCTCTTGCCTGTCTCGCAGCGGACCCTGCAAAGGCCGTGCTTGACGAAGTGACGAACAGGACGGCATCAGTCTTGGGGAAGATCGATTCCGACCTTTCGAGGGCGGCGAAGGCGATCGGAGAGGGCCTCGCGCCCGGTGCCGACATGAGAAAGGCCGTGCATGATCTCTGCGCCGGCAAAGGTTACTCCATCGATTGCGCCTTCATCAACGCAAAGGGCATCATGGAGATCGTCGAGCCCGAGAAATACCGCAAGCATGAAGGTTCAAACCTCGGTGACCAGGCCATCGTGAACCGCATCCATAAGACCCGCAAGCCCCTGTTCAGCGAACTCTTCACCGCGGTCGAAGGACTGCAGGGCATAGCCTTCCACTATCCCGTATTCAATCGGAAGAAAGAGTTTGCCGGCTCTGTAAGTCTGTTGATATCCCCGGACGTCATGGTGCGGGAATGCCTGAAGGACATGAAACTCGGCGCAGGCACGGGCATCGTCATACTCCAGCCCGACGGCACCAACATCTACGCTTCCGACCCCTCCCAGACCCGGCTCAACGTTCTGAAGAGCACGGAATATAAAGGTTTCCATGAACTGCGCGAAATGGGTACACGCATAGTCAAAGAGAAGGAAGGGACGGCAATCTATCGATACGTCAAACCCGGTTCGGAAAAGGTCGTGAAGAAATCGGCCGTCTGGAAGACCCTTCCCTTCTACGACAGCTACTGGCGGGTCGTGATAACCACGGAAAACCGGTAAAAAAGGGTTCAAGGGAAAGACCGCGAAGGGGGGTCGGCTGTCAACACAATTCGCACACCGGCCAAAGGCGCCGGTGCCCTTTTACTCTTGAACTCTTGAACCCTTGAACTCTTGAACCGTCTCTCAGTCCCTGAACATGAAGAACACCGCTCCCGCCATCAGTGCGAAGGCGATGAGGTAGTTCCATCTGAACTCTTCCTTGAGATACAGAAGAGAGAACACGGCAAATACAATGAGGGTTATGACCTCCTGGATGATCTTCAGCTGTGCCGCGGAGAACTGATAATGACCGATGCGGTTGGCGGGGACCTGAAAGCAGTACTCCGCAAAGGCGATGAGCCAGCTCACAAGTATCACTTTCCACAGGGAGGAGTCCTTGTATCGCAGATGCCCGTACCAGGCAAAGGTCATGAACACGTTGGAAACGGTCAGAAGCATGATGGTCTTCATTTCTTTCTCCCGATGATTCCGCTGCAGTAATATACAGAAATCAGGCACTGGTGGGAAGGAAAAACACCTCCCGATTTAGATTGAAAAAATCCAACGATTGCGAGACAATAGATGCTCAGGAATCAAATAAAACCTCACCGGAGCACACGTGAAAGAACAGAAGAGTTCGTACGACGTCATGCATTTCGAAGCCCTGGGGCCCGAGGCCCGGCATCTCGAGGAGGAGATACAGAGGGCGATGGCCCGGAAAGAGATCCCCGAAGGGCACACATATCTCATAACCCCGAAGAACCTCCAGGAATACCTCAGGGACGACCCCGGGACGACCCTCCCGGAGATCATCACCACAAAAACGCATTCCGTTCTTCCCGGACAGTATCTCGAAGGGGGCCGAAAAAGCGTGATAACCCGCAGCGCCGGGTACGACCATTTCGAACACCTCGCCGACAGGGTCAATATCGCCTCGCTGAGAGAGTATTGCGTGAACGCCGTTGCCCAGACGGCCATAAAGTTCCTCTACGCCGCCGCCGGCGAACTGAACCACTACTCCCTCAACACCGTCACCTTCGAGAGGAAGGATTCCCGGGCCTTCATGGAACTCGACAGGCACAGGGTCCTGACGGTGTTCGGCGTCGGCAAGATAGGCAAGAGGACATACGAACTTGCCGAAGCCAACGGCCTGACCGTACAGGGAGTCGACGTCAGGCGGGAGGAACTCGACCGTCTTTACGGAGGCTCGGTCCGGTTCGTTTCGAAGGATGAAGCCATCCGGTCCAGCGATATCATCGTCAATGCCATGAACCTGACGAGGAATCCGGAGAGCAGGTTCTACAACATGGGATACTTCTCGAAGGAATATCTCTCCCAGGCGAAGAAGAACCTCATCTTCATCAATGTGACCCGCGGGGAGATCGCCCCCGAATCGGTGCTTCTCGACCTCTATCGCTCGGGAAGGATAACGGGGATCGGTCTTGACGTCTTCAGCAACGAGTCGCAGTTCTCGGCCCTGCTCCTCGGACAGCCGGCGGAGACCGACGCCAACCTGCTTGCGGCCAGAGCACTCGTTGAGAAGTCCATCGACAGGAGTTCCAACATCTACGTCCAGCCCCACCAGGGCTTCAATTCCGACATCGCGGCCCTGACGAAGGCCGTCGAAGCGGTCAAGCACGTTGCCGCGTGGTACAGGAACGGCAAGGAGCGTTTCGACGAACAACTCCCCTATTATTGATGCCGGGGAAAATAGTCGCAAGCATCGACCGTATAGAATCACTTTCGTGACATTTCATAACGTTATTAAGTACTATTGTTCTAAACAGTCCCGGTTTTTCTAGTAGTTGATGGAGTCGCCTCCTGACGGGGTTCCAGCGCAAAACTTCCCATGACCCACCCTGCCGGAAGAGAGGTAAGACAAGTCTCGACGGATCGCTACCGATGCGACCGGTTGACACATCGACCGGTGGTCCATATGATTATCTTCATGACAGGCTACCACCTTCCATCACGGCCCGGGAATGCAATAGCGCCGGCACGTATTGCCGTCATCCTGGTCACGATCCTCCTCACGCTTGTTGTGGCGGCACGACCGGCAGTTGCCCTGGAAGTGGGTCCCGTCCCCCAGGCGGTGCAGGACAGGTTCCTCCCCGAGGGGGACAACATCGTTGTCAGGCCGTGGATCTCGGGCCTCGAGGTGCCCTGGTCGCTCGTTTTCCTCCCCGACGGCAGGGCACTCGTCAGCGAGAGACCGGGCAGGATACGCCTCATCAGGAAAGGTGTCCTTGCGCCCCGCCCCTGGGCGACGATCGATGTCCGGAGCGCCGGCGAAGGCGGCCTGATGGGCCTTGCCGTCCATCCGGCCTTTCCCGGGGAACCTTACGTGTATGCCATGTACACCTACACGGAGAAGGGCGAGACGATGAACAGGGTGGTCCGCTTCAAAGACGACGGGGACACGGGGCGCTTCGACAGGGTCATCCTGGACAGGATACCGGGGGCCAGGAACCATAACGGCGGAAGGATTGCCTTCGGCCCCGACGGCATGCTCTACATCTGTACGGGCGAAAAATACGAAAGAAAACTGGCCCAGGACCTCAATTCCCTCAACGGGAAGATCCTGCGGGTCACCCCCGGGGGCGTCATCCCTCCCGACAATCCCTTTAACTCGCCGGTCTGGTCCTACGGGCATCGCAATCCTCAGGGTCTTGCCTGGCACCCCGTCACGGGGGAGCTTTTCGTGTCTGAGCACGGACCTTCGGGTGAATCCCTGGTTTTCGGCAACGACGAGATCAACATCATCGTCAGGGGCGGCAACTACGGATGGCCGGTGGTTGCCGGCGCCCCATCGGTCAAACCATACAGGGACCCTATCATCGTCTGGAAGAGGGCAACCCCGCCGGGAGGCATCACGTTCTGCAGGAAGGGGCCTCTTTCCCATCTCGAGAACGACCTCTTCATCGCGACCTTGAGGAGCGACGCCCTGATCCGCGTGAAGTTGAGAAGAGAGAGGGACCGCTATGCCGTCACGGCCATCGAACGATGGTTCGTCGCAGGAGACGTGGAAGGACGTTACGGACGCATCCGCGACGTTGTCCAGGGACCCGACGGCTATCTGTACTTCCTGACAAGCAACAGGGACGGGCGGGGCAGTCCGCGGCAGGACGACGACAGGATCTATCGGATCATGCCACGGCAGGACGTGTCTTACCGGAACCGCTGACAATTTACTTGTAAGTTGAACAGCATCATATTATACTGTTCACACACATTGATGTGTTCCCCTCAACGGCCCCGAGGGCTAAGCAAGCATACCGAACAAAGAAGTTCACCCAAAGTCAATGTATACGGACTGAACAAACCTTTCCAGAGACAGGTGGAAAGTGTTATTATACGGCTTTGTCCGGTCCAACTTGTGAGGAGGATTAAAATGGAACTTACAGAGATATTTGGATCCAATGTATTCAACGATAAGGTGATGAAACAACGCCTGCCGAAGGAGGTCTATAAGGCCCTCCGGAAGACGATCCAGCAGGGCACGCCCCTTCGGCCCGATGTGGCCGACGTGGTGGCCAACGCGATGAAAGACTGGGCCATCGAAAAGGGCGCGACGCACTATACGCACTGGTTCCAGCCCTTGACGGGCATCACCGCCGAGAAGCACGACTCTTTTATCTCCCCTGCCCCCGACGGCAGCGTCATCATGGAGTTTTCCGGCAAACAGCTCGTCCAGGGCGAACCCGACGCCTCGTCCTTCCCGAGCGGCGGCCTGAGGGCCACCTTCGAGGCACGGGGCTACACCGCCTGGGATTGCACGTCTCCCGCCTTTCTCAAGGAAGATGAAAGCGGCAACGTGACGCTCACCATACCCACCGCCTTCTACTCCTACCGGGGAGAGGCCCTCGACAAGAAGACCCCGCTCTTGCGCTCCATGAAGGCCTTGTCGCGGCAGGCCCTGCGGGTCTTGAAGGCGCTCGGGAACACCACATCCCTGAATGTGACCTCCACCGTGGGCCCCGAGCAGGAATACTTTCTCGTCGACAAGAAATACTATATGGAGCGACTCGATCTGCTCCTCGCGGGCCGCACCATCTTCGGCGCGCCCCCGCCCAAGGGTCAGGAGCTCGAGGACCAGTACTTCGGCGCCATCAAGGACCGCGTCTCCGACTACATGCACGACCTCGACGTGGAACTGTGGAAGATGGGCATCACCTCCAAGACGAAGCACAACGAGGTGGCTCCCGCTCAATACGAAATGGCCCCCATCTTCGACACCACGAACATAGCGACGGATCACAACCAGCTCGTCATGGAAACGATGCAGAAGGTTGCCTTCAGGAACGACCTCGTCTGCCTTCTCCACGAAAAACCCTACGCGGGCATCAACGGGTCGGGCAAGCACAACAACTGGTCCCTCTCGACCAGCGACGGTCAGAACCTGCTGGAGCCCGGCAGTACGCCCAGCGAGAACGTCCAGTTCCTGCTGTTCCTCTGCGCCATGATCAAGGCCGTCGACACTCATGCCGACATCCTGAGGGCGACCTGCGCCACCGCCGGGAACGACCACCGTCTTGGGGCGAACGAGGCACCGCCCGCGATCATCTCGATCTTCATGGGCGAAGAACTCACGGAGATACTCGAGAAGATCGCCAAAGGCGAAAAGACCACATCGAGGGGCGAACAATTCGTCGGCGTCGGCGTCGATACATTGCCGATAATACCCAGGGACAACACCGACAGGAACAGGACCTCGCCCTTTGCCTTCACCGGTAACAAGTTCGAGTTCAGGATGGTAGGTTCCGCCCAGTCCATAGCGGGATCGAACGTGGCCCTGAACACCATAGCCGCCGAGGCCCTCGACGAGATCGCCACGAGACTGGAAAAGGCCAGGGACAAGAATGCCGAGGCCGCCGCGATCATAAAGGACACCTGGAAGAAACACAGCCGGATCATATTCAACGGGAACAACTACTCCGACGAGTGGGTGGCGGAAGCCGAAAAGAGAGGCCTCCCGAACGTGGCCAACACCGTCGACGCGCTCAAGGCATTCGTGACGGACAAGGCCTTCAAGCTCTTCGAAAAGTACGACGTCCTCTCGCGCAAGGAGCTCCATTCCCGCTACGATATCTACGTCGAGACCTATGCGAAACAGATCAATATCGAGGCGCGCGTCGCCATCGACATGGTGAGGAAGCAGTTCATTCCCGCGGCCCTCGAATACGCGACCTTCCTCGCCGATTCCATAGACGACCTCAAATCCGTCAAGGGTCCTGCCGCTGTTCCGGAAGACATACTGAAAAAGCTCAGCGCCATTCTCAATTCGGCGTACAAAAACCTCGGCAAACTGGAAGCTGCGGTCGAAAAGGCGCAGGCTGTCAGCGACACCGTGAAACAGGCCGAGAGCTACCGTGACAAGGTCTTCGCCACGGTCCAGGCGCTGCGCGCGGATATCGACAGCCTCGAGATGCTTGTCCCTGCCGATACGTGGCCCGTTCCGACGTACACGGACCTTCTCTTCAAACTGTAAGACTGCAGGACAGACACAAAAGGTCGGTCTCCCGTTATTATGGGGCCGGCCTTTTTCATTTCAGGAATGCGGCGCGGCATAAAGGACAATACGCGCGTCGACCACATACAGTTCGTCGCCGCTGCCCTTCAGGGGGTTGATGTCGATCTCGCCGATGACGGGAAAATCGAAGACGAGGCGGCCAAGACGCTTAAGGTGGTCCGCGAGACGCTCCACGGAGACTGCCCTTTGACCCCGCACACCTTCCAGGATCGGGTAAGAACGAATACCTTTCACCATCCCGCGGCATTCCTCCCCGGCAAGAGGGGCAAGGGCAAAGGTAACGTCCCTGAGCACCTCGGTATATATCCCGCCGAGCCCGAACATGACGAGGTGGCCCAGCTCACCGGCACGGCTCGCCCCCAGGATGACTTCCGTGCCTTCCACCATGGGTTGGACGAGGACACCGCGCGCGTCCTCGATGCCCGTCAGGTCATGCCAGGCCCGTTCGGCCGCGGCGGCGTCCGCGATGCCGAGCTTCACACCGCCGAGGTCGCTCTTGTGCAGCGGCCCGAGGACCTTCATGGCCAGGGGGTACCCTATCCTCGCGCAGGCCTCTTTCATCTCCTCGAGGGATACGGCCTCCACCTGCGGCGGAAAAACAAAGCCCGCTTTTTCCAGGACCTCCGTCACGGTCCGCGCCGGCAGGACGCCTCGCTGTCCCCTCAACGCATTCCCTATGCCGGCGGGGTCGTAGTTCCTCAGATCACCGGACACCTCGAATATCTCCCGGCGATGAAGCACTTTGCCCAGCGCGCTCCCCAGGTTCACCTCGTCGGTAAAACAGAGGTTGCCGTCTGACGTGAACTCAGCGATGGGTTCCGTGCAGGTCGTGACGGAACTGAGCGTCGGGATGACGGGAATGGGAGATGTCTTCATCGCCCGGGCCACCTCGCGGTATATCTCTCTGTTGGGATAAATCCCCGGATTCCCCACCTGGATGGCAATAACATCGATATTGCCCCCTTCTTCCTCTGCGAGCACCTGGAATATCTCCCGTATCTGGGCCGCCGTCCTCGATGGGAGACAGTCGATGGGGTTCACAACGGAGCTCTCAGCGGGGAGTATACCGTGCAGCCTGCCGCGCGTCCTGTCGCCAAGGAGCGGCAGGACAAGACCTTGCCTTTCCAGTTCGTCGGTGAGCATGACACCCGGACCCCCGGCGTCGGTGATGACACAGGCACGGTTGCCCTTAAGCCGCCCGCCCGTTCCCCGCAGGGAGCATGCGACATCGATCATCTCCATCTTGCTGCGCACCCTGATGATACCCGCCTTGTCGAAGAGGGCCTCTACTGCCCTGTCGTCGGTGGCCATGGCGCCGGTATGGCTTGCCGCCGCCCTTGCCCCCGAGGTGGAGACGCCAGACTTGATGCCCACGATGGCGCACCCTTTCTGTGTCAGGCTGCGCGCGTGCCTGAGGAGGACCGCCGGCTTCTTCAGAGACTCCAGGTAGACCATCAGGATGGGGGACCCCTCGACATCGTAGTTCTCGTCATAGAGGGCGATGAGGTCCTCCACGCCCGTCTGTATGGAATTCCCCACGTTCACGACGTTGCAGAAGGCGAGGCCCCTGAGGACGGCCTGCTCCATGACGAGGTCCACGGTGGCGCCGGATCCGCTGATGAAATCGATGGTCCTCGGCTTCAGCTCCGGGATGATGCCTGCAAATTTCCCGCTGTAATGGAATGTCATGAACCCGGAGCAGTTGGGACCGATGATCGTCATTCCAAACCCCTCGGCAATGGCCAGCAGGCGCCTCTCCTCCCGCCTACCCTCCTCTCCCTTCTCGCCAAAACCGGCCGAAAGGATAACGACGGCCTTTGTCCCCTTGCGGCCGAGATCATCGAGGGCCCCGGCCACCAGTTTCGCCGGGATTGCGATAATCCCGAGCTCCGGGACCCCGGGAAGGTCCGTCACCGACGGAAACGCGGGTACTCCCATCACCTCACCGCTGCCGGGATTGACCACCCAGAGGGTCCCGCGGTAGTGATGCTCGACGATATTTGCGAGCACCTTTCCTCCGGGTTTGCTCAGGCTCTCACTCCCTCCGATGACAACAATGCTTTCGGGCCGGAAGAGCGCGTCGTACACGCGCGACGAATATTCATCCTTCATACCTGACTCCCTCTTGACCACGGTCCCCGCCTTGCTCCCGGGCGATCGCGGCGCCTATCCTTCGATCCTTGCCAGTGCCTTTCCTGCCGTTTCACGGACCCATTCATCGGGATCGGCCGCCATGGATCTCAGCCTCGGGACGGCCTCAGCGGCCGCGCGGCCGATGTTGCCCAGCGCCGATGCGGCCATGCCCCGTATCCAGCTGTCCTTATCCCCGAGCGCGCCGGTGAGAACACCGACCGCAGGTATCGCCTTTTCACCCATGGCCCCCAGGGATTCCATCGCTGCCCCGCGAACATCGCGGCCCTTATCCGCGACGGCCTTCACAAGGGCCGGCACGGCATCCGTTGCCGCCGGGGTAATAACCCCCAGGGCCTTTGCCGCCCATTCCGCCGTATAGCCATCCTCCTCCTCGAGAACGCTGACGAGCGCGGATACGGCATCATGACCCTCGGGCCGAAGGAAGACGATCGCGGCCGCTGCCTGCCACCGGTCGGGCCAGTTCCTGTCGCAGAGCACCTCCAGGAGCTCCGGCAGAGCCTCCCTCGCCCCTTCCCCCATCTTCCCCAGGGCATCCACCGCCTGGAGGCGAAGGGCGTGATCGGTGGTCCCGACGCGCTTTGCCAGCTCTCCGGCACCCGCTGCTCCGTCCTCCCTGAAATTCGCCAGCGAAAGTGCCGCCTGGAATCGAACCTTCTCATCGGGGTCATCGAGCAGCCCCTCGAGGTCATCTATGGGTTCCTGCCCGCGGTGCCAAAGCTCACCCAGACCCCCGGCGGCCTCACACCGGATGCGAGGGTCGGGGCTCAGAAGCTTCTTTCTCAATTTCCTCAAGCGGCCCCGGTACCCGAGCCTTCCAAAAAAAGCGCCGGTGCCGATGAGGGCGGCAATGCCCGCTATGATGCCCAGGAAAGTGAGCACACCGGCCCACAGGGACCGCTGACCGAGGCCGATTGCCGCCGATATACACAGGATGAAGACAAGTATCCAGTACTCCAGGAGTCTTCCGTGTACGTCTTTCAGAAAATCCATCGCGCCCATTACGCCCCCGACAGGAAACGGTTCGAGGGTTCCAGCAACTGTGTTGAATGT
>DBQU01000095.1 GCA_002305765.1 Deltaproteobacteria bacterium UBA1386 | reverse complement strand
GTCCATTATTGACATCAGGGGTCAAATAAAGCCCCGTCATGACGAGGATGCCCGCAAGCAGGCTGTTGACATTGAGACGCGTGTTGATGAGCGCCGTGACGCTCCCCGCCGCGGCGCAGGCAAGGAAAGATGCCAGAAGGGCCAGAAGAGGATGGGTGCCTGCCACTACGAGAACGGAGGTAACGGCCGCCCCTGTCGTGAACGTCCCGTCAACGGTGATGTCGGGAAAGTCATGAATGCGGAAGGTAATGTAAATGCCGATGGCGACGAAGGCGTAGAGAAAGCCGAGGTTGAGGGCGCCTACCCAGAGCTCCATCGACTAACCGCCGAGCTCCACGATACCCATGAGGCCGGGACCGATGTTCGACCTGCCCATGAGGTGGATGACCCTCTGCGGTTCCATGCCGGTGACGATCCTCCTGAGCTCGTTGGTAAAGTTGTCTATCGTCCGGTTGAAGGGTTTCTTGTCGAAAACGATGGCGTGCACGTGGGCGCGGCCCTCCCGCGGGATGGCCCTGTCGGCATCTCCGGTCACGCGGTCCCTCTGACGGGCCGAGATGCCCGCGATGACGACGAGGTTATAGATATCCTCGGCCTCGATGGAATAGTCGACCCACTCGGGAAAGCTCTTTCCCGAAAAGATATCTTCTTCGCCGGGGCGGCGGTTCTCCTCGAGGGGGATTTTCTTGAGGCGCATGCCGAAGAGGCCCTTGCTCTCGAAGATCGCCGTGATGCCTATCACGGGTGAGGACGATACGGTGTGAGCGCTTTCTACAAGAGCGTCGAGCGTGAAGAGGTTATCGCCGGGTTCGAAGGAGACGATGTGGGCGAAGTCTCCCGTGAAGGACAGGCCGTGGAGAAAGTGATAGACCGTGCCCATCTCTCCCTCGGTGTGCACGATGAAATCAACGGCGGACCTTCTCAAAGCGGGGTAGACAAAGATATTGCCGTCGAGGACGATGGTCTCTCCGAAATAGCCCTTGTAGTCCTCGAAACTGTGGCCCAGAGCCGCGAATCCGGCCGCAAACCGCATGTCTGCCGCCCTGACGGACACAACATCCCCTTCACCGTAGGAGGCTGACGGAAGCTTTTCTTCGCTGCCTATGAGTGTGAGTGACCCGGTGGGGATATCCCGGGTGAGGACACGCAGCGCCGCGCGGTCGTACGGGATCTCCTTTATCTCGACCTCTCCTGCAGAGGATGTGAGGAGTCGTGTTATCTCGTTTTCGGAGGAAAGGAAACGAAAGATCTTCGTGAATCCGCTTATCTCAAATACTGAATGAACGGTGGACGGGCATGCCAGGAAGCAGACCTCTCCCCCCGCCTTTTTCAGTTCCTTCTGAACGGACAGGAAAACACGCAGACCAGCGCTGCTCACATAGCTGACCGCCGTCATGTCGGCGACGATGAGCCTCTTACCGGCCATGATGGCGTTCCTGAAGAGGGCCTCGATCTCCCGGCAGGTTATGCTGTCGATCCTGCCTGCGAGCAGAAGTTTGTCGACGGCCTGTTCTGGGGACAAAGGATCGTTCATCTGGAGGGTCTCACCAGTAAGCTATCATTGGAAATCCCACTTTGCAAATCTTTTGTGTCTAACCGGGCGGAACGGGGAAGGAGCCGGCATGCACGGTCCTCCGAGAGGAGCAAAACTCAATTCAAAGGGGACGTATCGGATCCGTTAAAGGCGACAACGATCGGCGGTATGAAGGACGCAAACCGGGATTTCAAGAGTGAGGTGTTACAGGGTCTAACACGAGCCGGTCAGGCTTTGGCCTTTTTGGCCTTTTCCCTTCCAAAGAGGAAAACAAAGAGCCCGATAAAGATGAGCACGGCGCCGGCGGCGAGCACTGTTGTGCTCCGTGTCAGGAAGATCATGACGAAACCACCGACCATGACCGCGAAAGCAATGATATACAGGACCAAGGAATTCTTGTCGCCCATGCCAACCCCCGTCGCTTAGGATATTTTACTATAGCATACATTCCGTTTTTATCAAAAAAAATACTGCATCATTTCGGGCCATTCAGGTCTTTTCGGCAAAAAAGTATTAAGAGGTCATCGCTGGCGCCGATAATACGGTTGTATTGGCACGTTGGGATGGAAGGGTCTGTTTTGAGTACCAGCCGGAAATGCCGCCCAGGGTGAGCCCGGATGGCACTATGACCCGGTGCGCGAACAGCGTATGACGAGAGCAACAGGCGAAAGGCAGGAAACGGACAATGGATCTTAAGAGTGCCAGAGACTATCTAACAAAGGGAGCCGGCTTTCCGCCGCGGCGCAACGTGGCGTCCGGGTCAGGTGTTCCCGTGGCAGGGTGCCTCTTCCGCGACATGATGAAGGACCGCGGGCTGGATGGTTGCCGGAACAGGACCTGCGATTGCCCCTTTGCCGGGAAGAAACGCCGGGAGCCGCACTGACTTCCGACGGGAGCCGGAAAGAAAAAAAACAGCTTGACAATCATTTTTCGGTGGTCCTGATATATATGTGGAGTACCGCATAGTATGGTGCGAAAAATGGTTGAGGACGACATATCCGTAACTTCCTCCGCGATGGCAGTGTGCCTGGCGGCATGCTCCTCCATATCCGCACTCGAGGTCCGGGTCACACCGCATCACGCACTGAAGACCGGTCCGTCAGACCGGCCGGGAATACCAGGGAGAGCGCTGCATGTCTATTTTTCAGGTTATAGGGTGAGTTACCTGAGTGGATCCGAACGCGCCGACAGTTAGCCGGCGTACACTCAGGTTCTTTGACGGTACACAGGTCGCGGTCAATAATCTCCACGAGATAATGGCGGAGTTGCACTCTGTCGGCAAGGAGCCGAACAGAAAAACCGTGGATGAGATCATTGCCGGACTGGAAGCCATGGGCAATTACATACCCCCTTCCGAGGCCACTCGAAGGGAATACAGAAATGTCCTCCTGGAGGAATACAAGGAGTTTGTCGAGACGCACGACAAGGAGAAGAGGGATGCCACCCATCCTTCGGAGGAAACCTGAACGGTCAAAGGAGCCCCTCGGTGAGGGAGCACCGTCAGTGGCCGTGCGTATCGTCACGGTCGCAAGGTTCTGATCGGCAATAGAGGCTGCCTCCGCACTCCACGCAACTGCATTCCATTTGCAGGGTGCTGTGGTGTACGCCGGCTTCCCGCAGGATGCTCTCGATGTTCTTCCTCGTTGTTTCGACCTCCCCGAGGGTCTTGTCGTCGACAAGGATGTGGGCGGAAAAGGCGACGTTGTTGTGGGCCACGGGCCAGAGATGAACGTCGTGGACGTCCATGACGTCGGGTAACCCGGCTATCCGGGCAACCAGGGACTCCACATTGAACCCCTTCGGCGTGAGGTTGAGGAATATGGCCATCGTGTCCCGCACCAGCCTCACGCCGCCCCAGATGATGACGCAGCCGATGAGGGCGCTGGCCAGGGGGTCAGCATAGGTCCACCCGGTGAAATGGATCACCATGCCGGAGACGATGACACCCGCGGAAGAAAGGGTATCGCCGAGAACATGGAGCCACACGCTTCTGAGAGTGATATCCTTGTGCCGATGTCCCAGTATGAATGCCATGACAAGGTTTCCGGCGAGACCCAGGGCCGCGATGGACAGCATCACGGGGATATCCACGACGGGAGGCGCGAGAAAGCGCCGGTAGGATTCGTGAAAGATGAGGACCGCGATAACGAGCAGGCTCAGGCCGTTCAAGAGCGCGGCGACAAGACCCACGCGTTGATAGCCGAACGTCGCTTTCTTGTCGGCCGGCCTCCTGCTTATGTGGACAGCCACGAGCCCCAGGGCTATCGCGAGGGCATCCGTGACCATGTGGCCGGCGTCGCTGAGGAGCGCGAGGCTGTTGCTCAGAAATCCGCCGATCATCTCGCCCGTCATTATGAGAAGGGTTACAAGGAGGGTTATCGCAAGCCGCTTTTCGCCTGTCAGGCCCATGACATAGTATAGGACATCTCCCGGAGTTCCGGGAGTTCTTCCTCTACGTTTCCGGCTGTTTCTTCTTCAACTTCTTCAAAGCGTCGATTATGTTGCCTGGCCCGCCATACTTCTTTGTTCCGCCCTCCGTTTCGATCACGCATGACGGGGTGGCATCAATGGCGTCTTCCTTCAGATGGCGCGAGAACGCCTTGAAGGTGGGCCCGGGATCGAAGGACTTCAGGGTTATCCCTTCCTTCTTAAGGAAGATTTCCAGTTTGTCCGCGCTGTCGAGACCGTTCTTCGCCGCTTCGATCAGGGCCCGTCGCGCGCGCAGCGCGTGTTCGAGGTCTTTCTTCTCGTTGATGGCGTAAAGGAAACACCGCGCGTAGAGCGAAGAATACCTGTAGAACGGCGTGTCCACAAAGGTGAGAGTTATGGTGCCGTCTCGTACCAGATCGGTTATCACGGGTTCTATGCCAGGTTCCATGGCCCTGCAGGGGGGACAGAAATAATCGGAGTAGAGCCTGACCTTCACCGTCCCCTTGCCGAAAGAAGGGGTGAATGTCTCCGCTGACCGGCAGATGACAGGGATATTATATACGAGGCCGAGAAGAATGCAAGACAGGACAAGCATCCTCGTGATATTTTCGACCATTCTCCTGTACAGCGTCATTTTCATCTAAACTGTCTCCTCATGGTGGTCATTTCGCTGAACGCCTTGAAGGGGGTATGTCCTGTCCCCCGGGGAAAGAGAATTGAATGTGTACGAGTAGGAAGGTGCGAGAGATCCCTTGAAAAAGAGGGAGAAAAAGATCAGGGCCAGTACCATCGTCACGGCGCACAGCATCTTGTGGCGTCGCTGGAAGTTCAGTAAAAAGAGGACGAACAGGATCGCCGCGAATGCCAGACAGTAGGGGCAATAGGTATCGTACCATACCTGGAAGCCGATGAGATAGAATTCGGTTCCCACACCCGCGGACAGCAGGGTGATAAGAAGCGTATCTTTCCTCAAAAGGCTCAATAAGATGATGCAGGACATGTAGGCCATGCCGACATATTGAAGGTCGACCCCCAGAAGGGTGCCCCGGAGGTAAGAGCATGAGCCCGCGCAGATGCTGTAGTATATCTCGAGGCCGATGGCCAGACAGGCGAGAACGATATTGATGAGATATCTCTGACGCACCATCCTGTCCGTGACGGACGATCCACCGCCCCGCGCGCCGTTCAATTCCGTAGCCTCTCCCATGCCGACCCGATCCTACTTGCGCGCTTCCTGACCCTGGGAGGTGTTCAGGGAGTACGTTCTCGGTGCCGAAGGCGGCACTGGGCATGTGGCGCACCCGTACAGGGCCAGTGCGGTGATCAGGGCGACAGCGATAAAGAAAGATCGTTTCATATTACCTCTCAACAGTTCGGATAGCTTACATCGAAGTCGACATTTTTTCCAGAACAGCTTTCAGGGCTATATCCGTCTCCCGGGAGCGCCTGCTGAAGTCATGTGCCTTTACAAGAGTTTCTTGATCTCCTCCACGGTAAGGACCTTTCCGACGCTTTTCACCACACCGTCGATGACGAGGGCGGGGGTCACCATCACGCCGTAGTTCATAATGTCGTTGATACCGGTGACCTTGCCGATCTCGAACTCGATGCCCGCGCCTTGGGCCGCCTCCCGGGCGTTTTCGGCAAGCTTCACGCACTTGGCGCATCCGGTTCCCAGGATCTCGATCTTCTTCATGTTGCTCACCTCCCGATGGGTTCATTTTCCAATGCGCGTAACGCATGGCGCGCCTTGCGACGCTACCCGACCATCCATCCGTACAGCATGCCCGCGATGGTGGAAAGAATGATCACATAGGCGACGAATACAAGGGTCTTTTTCGTGCCGAGGACAGTTCTGATGACTATCATGCTGGGCAGCGACAATGCCGGTCCCGCAAGGAGGAGGGCGAGGGCGGGGCCCTGCCCCATGCCTGAGCCCAATAGACCCTGCACTATGGGTACCTCGGTCAGTGTCGCGAAATACATGAACGCACCCACGATGGACCCGAAAAGGTTGGCGAAAAGACCGTTGCCTCCGACCATCGCGGAGACCCACCGGGACGGTATGATCCCGTTGTCCGTTCCCGGCATCCCGAGGAGAAACCCGGCGACAACAACGCCGCCGAAAAGGAGGGGGGCGATCATGAGGGCGTACATCCACGTGGAATCTATCCAGCTTCGAGTCTCGTCGGAGGAGATCTTTGTCACCCACACCACACCGGCGATACCCGCCGAAAAAGCAAGAAGCGGCCATTCTGGGAAGAGAAGGGCCAGGATGAGAACGACAACGCCCGTTATCATGGTCGGGATAAGCTTCGCTCCGAACCATCTGACGATGGCATACCCGAAGAGAAGAGCGAAGAGGCCGGCGATATACCATTTGGAGGCATGGATGGTGTACCAGATGCCGCTTTCATCCACCGGTTTTCCCCAGTTGGCGAAGACGAGGATGCCTATCATGGAGGCCATATATGCGACATCCTGCCAGAGCTTTCTTTTCGGTTCATCCTCGGGCATGCACACCGCCTTCCTGGTGCCCTCCTCTTTGCGGAAAGTGACCGCCATGAGAAGCCCTATAACGTACGCGAAGACGACTGCTCCCACAGCTCGCGCAAGGCCAATCTTCCATCCCAGGACCTTGGCGGACAGGACGATGGCGAGGACATTGATGGCCGGCCCTGAATACAGGAAAGACGTGGCCGGCCCCACGCCTGCACCCATCCGGTATATGCCGGCGAAAAGGGGCAGAACGGTGCAGGAGCAGACGGCGAGCACGGTACCAGAAACGGATGCTACGGAATAGGCAAGACACTTGTTCGCCGCCGGGCCAAGGTACTTCATGACCGATGCCTGAGAGATGAAGACGGATATGGCTCCGGCAATGAAGAAGGCTGGGACCAGACAGAGAAGCACGTGTTTCTGCGCGTAGTCCTGAAGCATGTAGAAGGATTCCAGGATGGCCTTCCGGACCGAGGGATTGTCGAATGGTATGAAATAGGCTCCGACAAAGGCCCCGAGCAGTATCAGGAACTTGTATATGTCTTTCATCGTGTGGACCTCTTCGCTCCCGCAGCTACCTCTTGCACAGGCATACCTGCTGCCTGCGAACATTGTTTTCGATAACGGCGGTGACGCACCCGAAGAAATCGGTCACGCAGGGCACCTCCAGCCTGTATATCATGTCCGCGCCGGTCTTTTGAGACGTGACGATGCCGGCTTCTTTGAGCACCAGCAGGTGCTTTGAGACGGTGGATTTGTCCAGCGTGAAGAGGCTGAATATCTCGGAGAAGGACCGTGTGCCGTCTTTCAGGACATCTATCATCATGAGTCTCACCGGGTGCCCCATGGCTTTGATGATGTTGCTTCGTATTTCCGCTTCTTCCATGGTTATCATAGCGTCTCCTCTTGCCTTGTTGGTAACAATACCAACAAGGCAACGATTAGTCAAGGGATTTCCTGCCCGGTTTTCTTGTTGACAGCGGGAGAGTTTTAGTCTTTATTCTTATATCCGTTTAAGCAGATAGATTCGGGCGATGAGGGATGGAAGACATAGCGCAGATATACAAGGCACTCTCCGAGCAGATGCGATTGCGCATACTCATGCTTCTCACCCATGGGGAGCTCTGTGTGTGCGACCTGATGGCGGTCCTCGAGGAACCGCAGTCAAAGGTGTCTCGTCACGTGGCGTACCTTAAGAATTCGGGACTCATAAAGGGCAGGAGAGTGGGCACGTGGATGCACTACTTCCTGAAGGAACCCCTTGAAGGGTTGGTCGCGGCCCATGTCGAGTTCCTTAAAAGGGAATTGTCCGGTCTCGACTGGGCACGGGATGATGTGGAGAAGATGAAAGAGGTGCAGGCTAAGAAGCTTTGCGAAGCACCACCGTCTGTAACCAGGAAACGTGCTTCAGGAACGACAGGGACGGCCGCCGCAGGTATGGCAGGGAACAAGGGGAAGAGGAAAGCGAATTCCTGAAGGAGGCATGGAGCGATGACCGCCGAACGCTTGAGCAAAAGGCTTTCGTTTCTCGACAGGTTCCTGACGTTGTGGATCTTTCTTGCCATGTTCATCGGGGTCGGTTGGGGATACTTTTTCCCCGGGGTTGTCGATTTCTGGAACCGGTTCCAGAGCGGGACCACCAACATCCCCATAGCCATGGGCCTTATCCTCATGATGTACCCGCCGCTGGCGAAGGTGAAATACGAAGAACTGGGGGAGGTCTTCAAGAACTGGAGGGTTCTCGTTCTCTCCCTTATCCAGAACTGGGTGGTGGGGCCCATACTGATGTTCATTCTTGCCATCGCATTTCTGAGAGGTTACCCCGAATACATGGTCGGCCTTATCATGATCGGCCTTGCCCGGTGCATAGCCATGGTAATAGTCTGGAACGACCTGGCAAAGGGCGACACCGAGTACTGCGCCGGTCTTGTCGCCTTCAATTCGATCTTTCAGGTCCTTTTCTTCTCTGTGTATGCGTATATCTTCATAACCGTCCTGCCCCCCCTTATGGGACTCAAAGGCGTGGTTGTCGATATCACCATCGGCCAGATAGCGGAAAGCGTTTTCATCTACCTGGGCATACCCTTCATCGCGGGGGTTGTCACGCGCTTTATCCTTATCAAGGTCAAGGACAAGACATGGTACCACGAGAGGTTCATACCGAAGATAAGCCCCATAACGCTCATCGCCTTGCTTTTCACCATACTTGTCATGTTCTCCCTGAAGGGTGAATACATCGTGAAGATCCCCATGGACGTGGTGCGCATCGCCATACCCCTTCTTATCTACTTTGTGTTCATGTTCGTTGTTTCTTTCTACATGAGCGCGAAGGCGAGAGCGCATTACGGCCAGGCAGCCACGCTGTCTTTCACTGCCGCGTCGAACAACTTCGAGCTTGCGATCGCGGTTGCCGTTGCCGTTTTCGGCATCAACTCGGGACAGGCCTTCGCCGCCGTCATCGGACCTCTTGTCGAGGTGCCGGTGCTGATCAATCTCGTTCACCTGTCGCTGTGGATCAAGAAGAGATACTTCCCCTATGCGGTGGAAACGCCCACGGGTGTTTGTTATATGTCATGCAAGGAATGAACGGAAACCACACATATCGTTTTGCCGGTCGTTGGACCGGCCGGACATACCGGTTCAGGACTACCCCCCGTACCGTTGGTTGAGAGAACGGGGAAGGAGGAGTTTGATGCCAATGGGAGGAATCTATGGAGCGCGCACCCTGCTGTGCGTGAAACTGGACCATGTTGCCGAATTGCGTCAGGCGCGCTCGTCAGATGGATTTGACCCTGCCGTTTATGCGGCAACCTGCGACAGGAAGGGTTGCAAGGGTGTCTCCGCCCACCTTGGCAGGGACAGGCGCTACATGAGTGTGGAAGACGTCCATGGGATAAAGGACGCCATCCGGGGAGAGTTTAACCTTGAGATCGGCCTGTCGGATGAGATGATCGGCCTTGCAAGGGAAGTGAGACCTCATATTGTCACGATCGTGCCGGAGATGAAGGAAGAAACGACCCCGGGAGGCGGGTTCGACGTGAAGACACATCTGTCCGGCATACGGGATGCCGTCAGGCTTCTCCACGACGACGGGATTCAGGTGTCCTTCCTCATCGACCCGGACATCGAAGCGCTGGAGTACTCGAAGGAATGTGCCGCGGACCGCGTGGAGATATGTATGGCGGGATACTGTGATGCCCGGCGGAAGGACGAGATTGACAAAGAGATAAGGAAGGTCTGCGCCGCCGTCAATCATGCCGCAGGGATGAGGTTGCGCGTCACGGCCGGCCGGAAGCTCGATTATACGAACATCGAGCCCCTTCTCGATGCTGCCGGGCTGACGGAGGTGCATATCGGCCGTGCCATCATATCGAGGTCCGTTGAAGTGGGTCTTTCACGGGCACTCGACGATATGCTGGAAATTCTGGAGTAACCATTACCTTGACCAACAGGAAGGAGTTCGGAATGAAGAATAGATCCATGATATTCTGTATGATCATCCTCACCATGCTGTCGTCGGCCATCATGGCATCGACCGCTGTTGCCGCGGGTGAGGCCATGGCAGGTCGAAAGGCCTCCGCGTCGTCGAAGGGTCCCGCGGTTCCTCCCGCCGCTGTGCGGTACCCCGCGCTCGTCGATGTCGGCGCGAAACAGTGCATCCCCTGCAAGATGATGGAGCCGGTCCTGGAGGAATTGAAGGCTGAATACGCGGGCGTTCTCCGCGTCGAGTTCATCGATGTCCAGGTGGACCCTCAGACCGCCACGAAACTGGGAGTGAGGGGAATACCTACGCAGATCTTCTACGATGCGTCCGGGAAGGAACGTTACCGGCACATGGGGTACATGTCAAAGGAGGGCATACTCGCGGCCTTCAAGAAGCTCGGGATCGAGTTGGTGAGGAAGGACGGCGGCAAGAAAGGCAAGTGATGGAGAAGATCTTCATAGTTCTGACGGGCGCGGTAGAGGGGACCCCGGCCATAGCGCTCGGGGCATCCTTCCTCTGGGGAGTCCTAAGTCTTGTGCTCAGCCCCTGCCATCTTTCGAGCATTCCCCTGATCGTGGGCTTCATCGACGAGCAGGGCCGAACATCGCCGAAGAGGGCTTTCTGCACCGCCTCTGTGTTCTCGTCGGGGATCATGATAAGCATCGGTCTCATCGGCCTTGTCACGGCGATGGCGGGAAGGATGATGGGCGACGTGGGCCGCTACGGCAATTATTTCGTTGCTTTCATCTTCTTCCTCGTCGGGCTCCATCTTGTCGGCGTCATCCCCATGCCCTGGTCCGGGCCGGGCAATATAAATATGAAGAGGAGAGGCCTTCTTGCCGCCTTCATCCTGGGGGTCGTGTTCGGTGTGGCGCTGGGCCCCTGCACTTTCGCTTACATGGCGCCCATGCTGAGTATAACCTTTCAACTCTCGGCAACAAAGATATGGTACGGAGTCCTTCTCCTCCTTGCCTACGCGGTGGGTCATTGCTCGATCATCGTCCTTGCCGGCACCTTCACCGAGGCTGTCCAGAACTACCTCAACTGGAATGAGCGGTCCATGGGGGCGAGGATCGTGAAGATAGTCTGCGGGGTCCTCGTCATATGTGGCGGGATCTACCTGGTCTACACCGCGTAAGACAGACGCCGGAAACGCTCCGGGCATTTCCGGGGTTGAAAAGAGGGGCAGGAAGGCTTAGTGTGAACGCATGACAGCCCTTCGTTACGCGTTCCAGGGGAGATCGGTCAAAATGGAGGTGGAGCAATGGAGAAGACGAGGATCCTTTTTGTATGTGTCCATAACAGTGCGAGAAGCCAGATGGCCGAGGCGTTTCTCAACAGGCTGGCGGGAGACCGGTTTCACGCGGAAAGCGCGGGGATGGATCCCGGCGTGTTGAACCCGATCGCCGTAAAGGTGATGAAGGAAGAGGGGATCGATATATCCGGCAACAAGACGAAAAGTGTGTTTGAGAAGTACAGGGGGGGAGAGTTGTATTCGTACGTGGTCACCGTCTGCGACGAGGCGAGCGCCGAGGCCTGCCCGATCTTCCCGGGGCTCAGGACGCACACGCTTCACTGGTCCTTCGAGGACCCCGGGTCGTTTACCGGCTCTGCCGAGGAGAGGCTTGAGAAGACGCGTCGCGTTCGCGATGCCATAAAGAGAAAGGTCCTGCAGTTCATGGCAGAGATGGGGCCTGACAAGGGTGAGGGAGGCTCGTGATGAAGAAAGTGGTCCTGTTCGCCTTCAACGGTGAACCCATGTGTTTTGTCCATGTGTTGCTCAATGCCGTAAACATGAAGACCGCGGGATATGATGTGAAGGTGGTCATAGAAGGGGCGGCCACGAAGCTTGTCCCCGAACTGGTCGAAGAAGGCAATCCGCTTGCCGTCCTGTACCGTAACGCCAGGGAGAAGGGGCTCATCGAGGGAGTTTGCAGGGCCTGCGCCAACAAGATGGGGTCCCTGAAGGCAGCGGAGGAGCAGGGATTGCGTCTCCTCGACGATATGTCGGGTCATCCTGGCATGGCCCGTTATATCAACAACGGATACGAGGTCATAACCTTCTGACCCCGGTCTCGGCCTTCGGCGCGGGCATTACCCCGAACAGCAGCCGCCGGGGCTGCCGCAGGAGCCGGGTGAACCGCAACATCCCCCGAAACCGGGCATCGAAGATGAGCCGGAAGAGCTTGTCGTATTGTGGGCCGACATGAGCTTCGTCAGCTTCGTGCCACTGCATGACCGGCAGGTCACTTCCTCATCGGCTGAAAAGACGATGAATTCGCTTACGGCCCCGCAATCTTCACATTTGTATTCGTAGATCGGCATAAGCTCTCCTTAATGATGGGCGCATCCACCGGCATGACCGGCGCAGGTGCGATCGATCGTCAGTTCAGGCAGTTTGTTCTCGCTGAAAAGGGCAAGATTGTCTTTTATCGTGGTCCCCGTGGCCTTGAAGACCTTGATGCCCCTTGAGTTAAGCCCCGTAAGAGCACCGGCGCCGATGCCTCCCACGACCACGGCGTCCACTTCTGTCCCGCCGATCGCCTTCATGGGATTACAGGCACCATGAATGTGGTCGGCATCGCGATTGACCACGGTGAAAACGTCGTTTTTTTCCGTGTTCACAACGACAAAGGCCGGTGCAGATCCGAAATGATTATAAACGGTGCTTTCAACGCCTTCGTCTTTCAAGACCGCAAAGCATATCTTCATATCCTTCCTCCTGTTGCTGCTTCTTCCGATTCTATCCTCAGGGCCTTGCCGTGAAGGATGGCGTCGGCGACTTTCCGGTGTGCCGCCTCCACTATCCTGCCGAAGGTTGCCCGGGAGATGTTCATCTGCCTCGCCGCTTCTTCCTGATAGAGCCCTTCGACATCCGCGAGGCGGAGGGCCTCCAGTTCGTCAATTCTCAGGCAGACCTCGACAAGCTCCGTGCGGGGTGTGCCGCGGGGTTTGAAATAGTCACACTCCAACTTGCAGCACACGCACCTGCATTTCCTCGGCCGAGACATGGATGTATAATAAGCATATGCTCAAAACAAGTCAAGGGGGTACAAACCGTTACAGTAGTTGGGCATGGACATACTT